>NZ_BAYD01000049.1 GCF_000685075.1 Paraburkholderia oxyphila NBRC 105797 | reverse complement strand
TTGGCGTTTACGCGCATGGGAATTCGAGAGGCGCGCTGAGCTTTTCAGGCTCAGGCCTCAGATCAGGGCGACAACAGCACACTCACGGCTGGCCAACCCAGCCGCGCCGGAAGAAAGCTTACCGAGATGCATGGAGACCGTTCGACGGTCCCCATGTGCCACTCAGTGCCTGCGACGCATGCGATCGAGCACGTGATGCTCGGCCAGCCAGTGGTGCATCATGCCTTCGCCGTTGTGCTCCTGCTTGTAGGCACGCGATTCGAAAATCGATAGCCCGAGCAAAACCAGCAGACCGACAGCAAGGCCGATCAGACCCGCAATAGTTTCAGCATCCATGGCAGCCTCCTTCGGTTGCAGCCATGTGCGTATCTTAGAACAGAGCCAGGCAGGAAAAAAATAGCAATGTTCGCTAGCCGTCGAATGTGCGGTGCACACGTTAGACTGCTGCATGGCAACATTATTTGAGGGAGTTTGCGTTGATGTCACGTGCCTGGCTGGCCATTGCAATGGCCGCACTGCTTTCCGCTTGCGCCGACGATGGAGCGAGCAAACATCACGGGCCGCCGCCCCACGATCCTGCTGACTACCATGGCGTTCCAACCGACGATCGTCCTCCGATGATGATCGAAACGCCGCCTGCACAGTAAGCGTATCAGCGGAGAGAACAGGCGCCTCAGGGCGCCTGCTGCACTCTGGCTGCTTGCATGGCGCCGGTGATCCGGGGCAGTAGCGGGGAGAGGGTCAAACCGCGTGCCGCCATGAAGATCAGCAGCGCGATCCAGAGCCCGTGATTGCCAAAGGGGCCAACGAGCGCCCAGGAAGCGGCGAGGAAGACGACCAGCGAGGCGGCCATTCCTTGCATCAACTCACGCGTACGCGTGGCCCCGATGAACACTCCGTCGAGCAGGAAACCCCACACGGAAACGAGCGGCGAAAGCGCCGCCCACGGCAAAAAGGTTTGCGCGGCGGCGCGCACGGCGGGCTGATCGGTCAATTTGTCGATGATCCACGTGCCGGCGCCCCAGTAGACTGCCGAGAATCCGAGCGCGCCCAGCGCCGCCCAGAACAGGTTCACCTTCACCGCTTGCCGAAAGGCGTCACGGTCGCGCGCGCCGATCGCTGCGCCCACGAGCGCTTCAGCTGCGTGAGCGAAGCCGTCTAGGCCGTAAGCCATGAATGTCTGAAAGTTGAGCAGCAGCGCATTGGCTGCAAGGATCGCATCGCCTTGTCTCGCGCCCACATGCGCGAACCAGCCGAACGATCCCAGCAGGCACATCGTGCGCAGAAAGATGTCACGATTGATTGCGACGAGGCGTTTGAGGGCCGCCGGTTCGACGATCGTGCGCCACACGAGCGGCGCGAGGCCGTGCGGCCGTAGATGCCAAAGCACCGCCGCGCCGAACGCGAAGCCGACTGTGTCGGCGGTGGCCGTCGCCGCGCCTATGCCCGCGATGCCCCAGCCTAACCCATAGACGTAAGCAAGCACGGCGATCACGTTGACGACGTTGACGAGCACTTGCGAGATCAGAGCGATACGTACGCGCTGTGTGCCAAGCAGGTAGCCGAGCACGACATAGTTCGCCAGCGCAAACGGCGCCGAGCCGATGCGTGCATGGCAATAGAGGCGTGCGTTGCGCTGCACTTCATCGCTGCCGCCGATCAGCTCGAGGACATGGCGGATCAGCGGCGACTGCAACAGCAAGATCAGCGCACCGATGCCGAAGGCAAGCAGCAATGCGCGCACGACGTTTGCGCGCAATGCTGGCTGATCGTCGGCGCCGAAGGCTTGTGCGACGAGCCCGGTGGTGCCCATGCGCAGGAAGCCGAAGCCCCAGAAGACGCAGTTGAAAAAGAGGCCGCCGAGCGCCACGCCGCCGAGATCGGCGGCGCTGCCCAGATGACCGGCAACGGCGGTATCTACGGCGCCGAGAATCGGCTGAGTGAGATTCGCAAGGACGATCGGAAAGGCGAGCGTCAACACGCGCCGATGCCAGCCACGGCGTGTCGGAAGTGCCAGATTCTCGCTCAACTACGTTCCTGCACGCAGACCCACGGTGAAACCACGACGGCCCAGAGTTCCGGCTTGCGCGCGGAGTAGTCGGCGGCGGTCGAGGCCTGCATGCGCTCGACGAGGCCGGCGGAGAGCCATTGCGTCACTTGCGTGCTGTCGTCGTTGGCGATGGCTTCGGCGACGCTGACGAGGTCGAGGTCGCGCGCGACCGCGAGCAGCTTGCCCTGTGCGAAGAATCGTTCGAGGTCCTGCCAGTCGATCTTGGCCGTCTCGCCAAGCAACTTGGCATAGAGCGGGCCAGGGGCGTCGTCGTGGGGAGTCGTGGCGTCGGTAGTCATGGTCTTGGGTAGGGAGTTGCGGCCGTTACTATAAACGATAGGTTGCAGGCAGGCGGCCTGTCGACTGGCATCGGTGCCGGGTATCGATCGAGAGCGTGCTGCACGCGCGCGCGATCCGTCTGAGCGTGGCAGGCGAGCGGGAAATGAGCACGCCAATGTGCAGTAGAGAGCCGATATGCAAATCGACTTACGATGATTAATCGGACAAAAGCGCAGGCCGGCAAATAAGCAAAACGTCTGAATAAAGACGTCAATCGCGCGTCCCGAATTCGGTGTTTCAAAAAGTCCACGGCCGCGAATAATTGCGCTTATTTGTGCGGTTACACACCAAATGGCACAGCACGCGACCGCTTTCGAGGCGCAGTATTGCAGTGCGGGAAAATGCTGCCTGCCGTGGCTCTCCCGGCGCCGCGGACGCTACGGCGAAGCGCCCAGCCCGCAAGCCTTTGCGCCGCTTTTCCGGCGATTGCGCAAAGCGCGCTGCAATGCGCATTTTCGTGCGCGAATGCCGTAGCTTCGGCATGCTGATTCGTCATCGGAAATTGATACGGCACATAATCCGTGCGCCGCGACACATTTTCGATCTAATTAAGTGATTGCGCCGTCAGAGGCGCGTTGATAGATTGCCATTCGGCGCATGGTAAACCGGTCCTTTGCCGATATGCGCCAAACCCCCGTTAGCCCGGCTCCATGCCGGGCATTTTTTTGCATGATGCAAAGTCACGAACGGGCCTTGAAGACACCGCTCGTATGGAGCTGATCAGCGCGGCGGCAAATCGCGAGCAGGATCGATCGAGCGTCCCTGATAGCGCAGCTCGAAATGCAGCATTACGCGATCGCTGTCGCTGCTGCCCATTTCGGCAACCTTCTGCCCTTGCGTGACGGTCTCGCCTTCCTTCACGAACAGCGCCTGGTTGTGCGCGTAGGCCGTGAGGTATTCGCCATCGTGCTTGATGATCAGCAGATTGCCGTAGCCGCGCAGACCATTGCCCGCGTACACGACCGTGCCGGGCGCTGCGGCGACGATGGGCGTGCCGGCGCTGTTGACGATGTCGATGCCCTTCGAGTCGCGGCCGTCGAAGTTGCGGATCACCTGGCCGGTGGTCGGCCAGACGAGCGAAATGGACGAGGCGGGTGCTGCCGCTGTGCTCGCGGTATCGGGAGCGGCCGATGCGGCAGGCGTGCTCGCGCGCGGTGCGGTGCGCTGCGCACCCGCCGACGAGCCGGCCGGCGGCGCGACGCGCAGCACCTGTCCGACTTCGATTGCGTCGGGGTTCGGCAGATTGTTCCAGCGCACGATATTCGAAACCGATTGACGGTTGCTGCGTGCGATCTTGCTGACCGTGTCGCCGCGCTCCACACGGTAGAAACCGGGGCCGACCGGAGCCGATCCGCACGCGGCGAGCAGCGCGACGAGCGCCGCGCACGCGAAACGTCTAAATCCCTTTGCCAACGTTGAACCTCGCAAGACGCTGCCGGTGGCCCCTCCCGGGAGGGCAGCCGTACCAGCAAAACGTTTGATTCTAGCGGGTTTGGCGTCGCGCCTGCGGTTTCACCTGATGAATCGGCTAGTGAATCGCTTCAGGCGCAGGACGCGTGGCGTCAACGCGCCGCTCATCGGAGCGCTTCGACGTGCAGGCGCAAGGCGGCGGTTTCGGTTGCGCCAGGCGCGAGCCAGCGCAGTCCGAGACCATTGTGGATCGCATCGGGCAGGCCGAGCCACGGCTCGATGCAATAAAAGTCGGAGTCGGCCGCTTCGGTCCAGGTCGTCACGGCGTACCAGGGAAGCGAGCCCGGGCGGTCGAGGTCGATCGTGACTGCATGCTTGAGACCGGGCGCGACGAATCGCACCGGCGAAGCAGGCGGTGACGGCTCGAGCACATGGAAGCGGTCCTGGATATGCGCATCGTCGAGACGATACTGCGGCTCGCCGGGTTCCGGCGCGCTGATCGAGCCATCGGGCAACTGATGACGGCGCTGCGTCGGGGGCAGGTCGAGCGTGCTTTGCGCGCGCTGCGCATGAGGCAGCGCGAAGTAGAAGTGATGGCCCGCGTACCAGGGCAGCGGCGCGTCGCCGGTGTTCGTCGCCGTGAGCACGACGTCGAGCGTGCGTTCATCGGCGAGCCGGTACGCGGCTTCGAAGCGAAACGCAAACGGGTAGCCGCTGCGCGTGGCCGCGGAATCCACCAGCGTCATGCTCACGCCGCGTCCATCGGCGTCGAGCTGGGCGGTGAACGGGAGATCGCGGGCAAAGCCGTGCGTCGGCAGTTCGCGCACGACGCCTTGGGTGTCGCGCCAGCGGCCGATCTGGCCATCGACGAAATGGCGTCCGAGAAACGGGAACAGCAGCGGATTACCGCCACGCACGCGCGCCGGCTGATCCCAGTTTGCGTTGTCGGGCCAGCGGATGACCGGCTCGCCGCCGACATGCCATGAGACGAGCCGCGCGCCGGCCCACGGCGCGAGGCGCAATGTCGAGGCGCCGCTGGTGAGTTCGAGAATGTCCTGCTGAGGGCGTGATTCCATGGGCGGGCGTCGAGTCGAGAAGGGTGGAGAGGGCAAGGGTCAAACCGCGCCACAGCCGAGGCCGCGCTGGCGTCAGGCGCGCCCGGGGATTGTGCGCCGCTTTCAGATGCGTGAAAACCCTCGTCGGGAAATCGTGGGTGTTGCGCAAGCTTGGGCTCGCCCATAATCGGCCTCAACCGTGCGTTTGCGCACGTAGCGACACAGAAGGAGGACGAAAAAATGGATCTCGCTATGGCGATGGGGATGGGACTATTCAGTTTGTTTATCGGGAGTAGCGCGTACTTCTTCTACAAGGTTGCCCGCTGATCCGCTAATTGCCCAGTCGAACTGGGCATCGGCATCCCAGCTTTTCGATTTCCTTTCGTCGGACCTCGCGCCGGCTTTCCGCACACGTCCTCCCTCTCGCGAAAAGGCCGCCCAGCGGGCGTGTTCGCGCTCGACCCGCACGTCATTCTGCTCCACGAAGCCCATTTTTCTCCGCATTTTTTTGTTGCAGCGCGGTAACTTTTCAGACAAATGAGTCCCAACGCTTGGCGCTGCAATTCGGGCCAGGCATAATCGGTGCGCCTTGCCGCACCGTCCCCCGCGATGGTCCGGCACTCTGTCCAACCATCCCGAGGATCCCCCGCGTGAGTCTCTCGTTCCTGTTTTTCCTGAGCGTGCTGCAAGGTGTCACGGAGCTTTTCCCCGTCAGCAGTCTTGGCCATACCCTGCTCGTGCCGCCGCTGTTCGGCATGCACATCGACAAGCACGCCCCGCAACTGCTGCCGTTCCTCGTCGCGCTGCATCTGGGTACGGCCGTCGCGCTGCTCTGGTATTTCCGCGCGCGCTGGGTTGCGCTGATCAGCGGCTTCTTTGCTTCGCTCGCGGGCCGCAAGAACGATGACGGCCACATGATGTGGGCGCTCATCATCGGCACGATTCCGGCAGGCCTCGTCGGCCTCGTGCTCGAAAAGCGCATCGAGGCAATCTTCCACGACCTGCGGATCGTTGCCGCCGCGCTGATGGTGAACGGCGTGCTGCTGTGGTTCGGCGATCGTCTGCAACGGGCGCGCGCACATCGCCCGCCCGAGAAGCTCACGTTCCGCCAGGCGTTTCTCGTGGGCCTCGCACAGATTGGCGCGCTGATTCCCGGCTTCTCGCGCAGCGGCCTGACGATGATCGCCGGCAATGCCGCGGGTCTTACGACCGAGAAGGCCGCCGAGTTCTCGTTCCTGCTCGGCACGCCGATCATCTTCGCGGCGGGCGTGCTCGAACTGCCGAAGCTCTTTCATGCGCACGATCAGCTGATGACGGCCCTGGTGGGTGGCGTGCTGACCGGCGTTGCCGCGTGGCTGAGCGTGAAGTTCCTGATGCGCTATTTCGAAGGGCGCGGCCGTCTGGCTTCGTTTGGGTTGTATTGCGTGATCGCGGGCGCGGTGTTCCTCGGCTGGTTTGTGATGCATCCGCAGGTTTGATGGTGTGCGCGCCGCTTTGCGCTGCGGGCGGTGCCGAGCCTCGATAGGGCAGGGCCGGCGAGAGCCGAACGCGGTATAATCCACGCCCGTCTGCGCCCGTGCCCATGGGGCGAGCCCGGACGGGCTGCGTTTTAGGTGCGCATCGCGCGCGCCGGCCTCGCAGATCATTCACGCGACAGTAGCTCAGCTGGATAGAGCATCGGCCTTCTAAGCCGAGGGTCGGGGGTTCGAGCCCCTCCTGTCGCGCCAGATACGAAACGGGCTACAAGCTTGCGCTTGTAGCCCGTTTTCCTTTAGCGCTCGCGTACACGCATCAATAAAAAACCGGGCAGCCCAAGCTGCCCGAGAAAAAGCTGGACGCCCTCAAATCCAGCCGTGGATGACGTGATCGTTTAAAGCTTCAAATCAAGTGAATTCGTCAAATCGCCCATAGCCGGCGCGCCGTTGCTCTTGAGCGCCGCATCGCGCGCGGTGAGCCCGGGCAGCGCCGGCAGCGAGAATCGCCGCGTGATCAGCCGCAGGATCGAAGTCGTGTCGTACTGCGTATGATCGACGTAGCCCTTCTTCGCATACGGCGAGATGACAAGCGCCGGAATCCGCGAGCCCGGCCCCCAGCGGTCGCCCTTGGGCGGCGCGACGTGATCCCAGAACCCGCCGTTTTCGTCGTACGTCACCACCACGACCATGTTGTTCCACTGCGGGCTCTTCTGCAGATGCGCGATGACGTCGGCAATATGCTGGTCGCCGCTCGCCACGTCGGTATAGCCCGCGTGCTCGTTGAGGTTGCCCTGGGGCTTATAGAACGCCACTTGCGGCAGCGTACCCGCATCGATTGCCTTGATGAACTCGCTGCCGTCCATGCCGCCGTCGAGCAGATGCTTCGCGCGAGCGTCGGTGCCAGGCGCGTAGTTTGCGAAGTAGTTGAACGGCTGATGATGCGGCTGAAAGTTCGGCGCCGTCATGTTCGCGCCGTAGATCACATTCGACGTGCTGTTCTGCGCCGCGCTCACGGCTGCGCCCCATGCCCCGCCATACCACGCCCACGAGACACCCGCGTACGAGAGCAGGTCGCCAATGTTCTGCGCCGTTTGCGGCGGCAGCGTCGAAGCCGCGTTCGGGTCGGCGAGCGTCGCGTCGCCGCCGGAAGCCGGCGCGTTACCGCTCGGCTGGTAAGGCGGCTGCATCGTGTTGATCGCGTAGAAGTCGGGCGTCAGATTGCCCGACTTCACGAACTTCGGAATGCCGGTGAGCGCCGAAGCCGGCGAGTTTGACGCGAGCGTGAGCGAGACGCCATCGGCGTTGACGGCCGAGATCGAGCCGGCGGCGGGGCTCTTGTCCGCGTTCGCATAGAACGGCGTGCATGCGCACACCAGCCACTGGTGGTTCAGGAACGAGCCACCGAACGCGCCCATGAAGAAGTTGTCGGCCAGCGTGTATTGCTGCGCGATCTTCCAGAGCGGCAGCTTTTCGGCGCTCGACGTGTAGTGGCCCATCACGAGGCCGCCCGAGTCGGCCCATGCGGCGAACATGTCGTTCTTGCCGCCATGGATCTGCATCTGGTTCTCGTAAAAACGGTGATAGAGGTCGCGCGTCGTCACCGAGAGCGGTGCGTTGTAGCCCTTCGGATCGTCGATGGCGAACGGGGCGTTCGGCATGTTTTCGGTCATCGCCGCCGTCACCACGGGCGTGACGCCCGTTTGCGTGAGGCCGTTCCAGACGGTCGGCAGCGTGGCGAGCACCGAGCCGTCGCGGTCGAGCTGCTGGGCGCTTTGCGCGCTCAGGTTCTGCAGGCCGTTGGCACCGGGGAAGCTGCCGTACAGGTTGTCGAAGCTGCGGTTTTCCGCGTAGATCACGACGATGTTCTTGACCGACGACAGGTCGGCCTTGTTGTCGCCGCTGCCGCCGCACGCCGCGACGGCCAGCGCCGCCGCAGCCGCCGCGATCGGCGTTGCGTAGAACCATTTTCTGTTGATCATGCTGTTCTCTCTCGCGTTGGGGTCCCCTTGGCGGCCAGCGTGGGAACGACACCGGCCATCGGGCGACGCGCAGTGTCTCAACAGAATTTGACAGCTATATGTAAATAATTACGTTTCGCTTTTGTTCTCCCTGTGATTGCATGACTGTTAGCTTACGCGCAGTCATCGATTCGTCATGTCATTGACATACGCTTTCGCGATTTCGACGCGCGATGGCGCGCATCGACAACCGCGGCGCGCAGGCGTTCAGCAGAACGCACGCCGCACATGCAAGCTCCGGGGATCCGTTCATGTTGCATAGATTGGCGCGTCGCCCGACGCGCACTCAGAAGCGTTTGCCCATGCCCGCAGCGGGGCCAGGCCGTTATGGCCGGCTCTTTGTTGCGGCCGGCGTGCTGGCGTTGCTGGCGGCGTGCGATGGCGGCACGTCCCAGACGGAGCGTGCCGGCAGCGCTATACAAGGAGCGAGTGGCGCGGGCAGCGCGCGTGATGCGAACGCCCGCGACCCAGCCGGCCCGAGCAGCTGGACCGGCATCAAGCCGATAAAGATCGCCGTGTCTTCGCCTGGCCCGCAGGCAGGCCCAGCGGGCGTGCCGCATGGCGAGTCGAAAGGCCAGCCGCATGGCCAGTCGCGCGCCGAGGTCTACGCGCAGGTGCGCCGCATGACGGCGCTTGGCAAGCAGATGTTCTTCGATCCGTCGCTTTCGGGCTCGGGCAAGATGTCGTGCGCGACCTGCCACAATCCCGATCGCGCCTTCACGCCGGCCAACGCGCTCGACGTGCAGATCGGCGGTGTGGACATGCGTCGCCCGGGCATGCGCGCGGTGCCGACGCTCAAGTATCTGCAGGCCGTCCCGTCGTTCGCGGAACACTATCACGATTCCGACGACGAAGGCGACGAGAGCGTCGACGCGGGTCCAACCGGCGGTCTCACCTGGGATGGCCGCGTCGATCGCGGCTCGGACCAGGCGCGCATTCCGCTGCTCTCGTCCTTCGAGATGGCCAGCACGCCGCGCAAGGTGGCCGAAGCGGTGCGCGCGGCGCCTTATGCCGACGCGTTTCGCGAGGCGTTCGGCGCGCAGATCTTCGACGACGAGGACGCCACTTTCAAGGCCGTGTTGAAGTCGCTGGAGACCTTCGAGCAGGCTCCGGAAGTGTTCTACCCGTACACGAGCAAGTACGACGCGTATCTCGCGGGCAGGACGACGCTCACCGCGGCGGAACTGCGCGGCCTGCAATTGTTCAACGACGAGAAGAAGGGCAATTGCGCGAGCTGCCATATCAGTCAGCGTGCGAAAGACGGCTCGCCGCCGCAGTTCAGCGACTTCGGCCTGATAGCGGTCGGTGTGCCGCGCAATCGCGCGCTCGCGGTGAATCGCGATCCGCGTTTTTACGACCTGGGCGCGTGCGGCCCGGAGCGTACCGACCTGGGCGGCCGCGCCGAATTCTGCGGGCTCTTCCGCACGCCGACGCTGCGCAACGTCGCGCTCAAGAAGACGTTCTTCCACAACGGCATCTACCACTCGCTGGAGGATGTGATGCGCTTCTACGCGCGCCGCGATACGAATCCGGAGGAGTTCTATCCGGTGGTGAAGGGCACGGTGCGCAAGTTCGACGACCTGCCGCGCCGATACTGGGCGAACCTCAACACCGATGCGCCGTTCGACCGCAAGCCAGGGGACGCGCCGGTCTTTTCCGACGCCGAGATCAAGGACGTGATTGCGTTTCTGGGCACGCTCACCGACGGCTGGCAACCTTCGGCGCATTGAGGGCGCTTGCCGTGCGTCTGTGCGTGCTCCGTCAGATGCGCGCGATCAGAATGCAGGTGACGGTGAGCACGACGAATGAGACGAGCAGGCAGATGAAGCCGCCGCGCACGACGGTCTCGGGCCAGCGCGGCGCGTTGTCGAGGCGAATGGCGTAGGGCGACGCGGACGAGTCGGGCTGAGGTTTTTGCGTATGCTGGGCGATCATGGCCATGAGGCCGATGCACAGTAGTGACAGCACCACGGCAAAGATCCGTAGGGCAATGGCGTAAGTCATGACAGAAAATGCCTATTTGTGTGTAAGCGATTGACTGTCAAAAGCTTATGGGACGCCTTCCCGAGTCGCTATCAGACCAATCCGAATCGCGATCCTATTGGAAGCCGAAACTCCTTGCCCACGCGGGCGTTGCACGGCAATACGCCGCCATGCAGGGCAAGGTAAAAATGGGGTGCGTGTTATCCTTTTTCGCGATTAACGATTGCCCAATTGCCCCCAATTGCCCTTCAGGGAGAACGTTCAATGTTGAAATCGCCCCGTATTCTGTCAGGCCTCGCTGGCTTGTTCCTGCTTGCGGCTGGCCCGGCCGCCCACGCCGCCAATCTGGGCTTCCTCAACGACACGCCGGCCAGCTGGATGAAGCAGGCCGACTATGACTCGCTCGCGCATGCCGTGCGCGACGCCGTGGCCACCAAGAAGGATGGCGAGACCGTCAACTGGAGCAATGAAGGCCTGCGCAACCCCGTGAAGATCGACGCCACCATTACGCCGACCAAAACGGCGCAGGACGGCGACAAGACTTGCCGCGACTCGGACGTGGTCGTGAGCGCCAAGGGCCAGACGATGACTTTGCGTCCGCAGTTCTGCCGCGTGGGCGACGGCGCCTGGGTCTACCAGAAGAAGCACTGATCCCGCAGTGAACGGCAAGATCGTCTCATGCGGCATCGTGCTGCTTGACCCAGACGGTCGTGTGCTCCTTGCGCACGCGACCGGCACCGGTCACTGGGACATTCCGAAGGGGCAGGGCGAGCCGGGCGAAACCGAGGCGCAAAGCGCGCAGCGCGAAATGGTCGAGGAGACCGGTTTTGCGATCGACGCGTCGCGGCTCGTCGATCTCGGGCGCTTTGCGTATCGGCGCGACAAGGATTTGCATCTGTTCGCCGCCCGCGCGCAAGCCGCGGAACTCGATCTCTCGCAATGCCGTTGCGTGTCGCTTTTCCCGCGCCGGTACGACGGCGTGATGATTCCCGAGATGGATGCTTGGGCTTGGGTGGCGCCCGCCGACGTAGACCAGTACGCGAGCCGCAGCCTCGCGCGGCTCTTCGGCACGATGCTCTCGCTCGCCGCGCTGCATGAGCGCGTTTGATTGGCGGATTCGATTGCCGCGTTGATTGCCGCGGCGCCGCAAGGCCGCCTGCATCGGCAGAAATAGAAAAAGCCCGCATTGGCACGTGCGGGCTTTTTGCTTTTTGCGTTCGAAGCGGCGCGGCCTGTGGCCGCTTGGGCGTACTTACTTGCCCCAGCTGTCGCGCAGGCCCACGATGCGGTTGAACACCGGCGCGCCCGGCTTCGAGTCGTAGCGGTCGGCGACGAAGTAGCCGTGACGCTCGAACTGATAGCGGTCTTCCGGCGCCGCGTCGCGCGCGCCCGGCTCCAGATACGCCTGCACCACGCGCTTGGAATTCGGGTTGAGCGCCTCGAGGAAGTCGCGGCCGCCCGCGTCGGGCTGCTCTTCGCGGAACAGGCGGTCGTAGAGGCGCACTTCGGCCGGGCACGCATGCGCCGCGCTCACCCAGTGGATGTTGCCCTTGACCTTGTAGTTGTTCGCGCCTTCGGTGCCCGACTTGCTGTCCGGGAAGTAGTTGCAGTGCACGGCGATCACGTTGCCGTTCTCGTCCTTGTCCGCGCCCGTGCATTCGATCACGAAGCCGTAGCGCAGACGCACCTTGTTGCCCGGGAACAGGCGGAAATAGCCCTTGGGCGGCGTCTCGTTGAAGTCTTCGCGCTCGATCCACAGCTCGCGCGAGATCGGGAACGTGCGCAGGCCGCGCTCCGGATGGTGCGGATGCACGGGTGCCGTGCAGTCCTCGCTCTGGCCTTCCGGATAGTTGTCGATGATGAGCTTGAGCGGGTCGAGCACGGCGGCCGTGCGCGGCGCCTTGTCGTCGAGGTCGTCGCGCAGCGCGCCTTCGAACACGCTCATGTCGATCCACGAATCGATCTTCGTCACGCCGATGCGCTCGCAGAAGAGGCGGATCCCTTCGGGCGTGAAGCCGCGCCGGCGCACGCCGACGATGGTGGGCATGCGCGGGTCGTCCCAGCCGTCCACGTGGCCTTCGGTCACGAGCTGCAGCAGCTTGCGCTTGCTGGTGATCGCGTAGGTCAGGTTCAGGCGCGAAAATTCGATTTGCTGCGGCAGCGGGCGCGTGAAGACGCCGGCGTCGGCGAGTTCGTTGAGCACCCAGTCGTAGAGCGGGCGATGGTCTTCGAACTCGAGCGTGCACAGCGAGTGCGTGATGTTCTCGAGCGCGTCCGAGATGCAGTGCGTGTAGTCGTACATCGGATACACGCACCATTTGTCGCCGGTACGGTAGTGATGCGCGAAGCGGATGCGGTAGATCACGGGGTCGCGCATGTTGAAGTTCGGCGACGCCATGTCGATCTTCGCGCGCAGCACGTGCGCGCCTTCCTCGAACTCCCCGGCCTTCATGCGGCGGAACAGGTCGAGGTTTTCGTCGACGGAACGCTCGCGGAACGGCGAGTTCTTGCCCGCCTCCGTGGCCGAGCCGCGGTTCGCGCGCATCTCTTCCGGCGACTGGCTGTCCACGTAGGCCTTGCCGCGCTGGATCAGCAGCTCGGCGAATTCGTAGAGCTTGTCGTAATAGTCGCTCGCGTAGAACAGGTAGTCGCGATCGTCGTTCTCTTTCTTCCACTCGAAGCCGAGCCAGGTGACGGCGTCGATGATCGAATTGACGTACTCGACGCTTTCCTTTTCAGGATTGGTGTCGTCGAAGCGCAGGTGGCACACGCCGCCGTAGCTTTGCGCGACGCCGAAGTTCAGGCAGATGCTCTTCGCGTGGCCGATGTGCAGATAGCCGTTCGGCTCCGGCGGGAAGCGCGTTTCCACGCGCTGCGCCCACTTGCCCGAGCGGTTGTCGTCGTCGATGATGTTGCGGATGAAATTGGATGCCGCAGGCGCGTCCGTGCGGTCGGCGTCTTTACGTTCGGTATTCATGCGAAAAGGGAAGTCGTTCGAGGGCGCGGTACATAAGGAAAGTCGCTACCCGGCGCCCGGTAGTGCCTTCCATTCTACCTGACGAAACCAGGCCTGCCAGTCCCGGCTCGCGGGCGTGGCGCGGGCCGCTCATTTGCCCGATTGCGTGCAAGGGAAAGAATGACGATGAACGAACCACCGGTGCTGGTGTTGCCGGGCTACATGAACTCGGGGCCGGGGCACTGGCAGACGCGCTGGGAGGCGGCGCACGCGGGGTTTGCGCGCGTTTCGATGTCCGACTGGATGCATCCCGATTGCGACGCATGGTGCCGCACGCTCGAAGCCACATTGCGCGCCGATCCGGCGGGCGAGGGCGGCGTGCGGCTGGCGGCGCACAGCCTCGGCTGTCTCACGGTCGCGCATTGGGCCGCGCGTCACGCGAGCGCGGCGACGCTCGCGAAGGTCGCCGGTGCGCTGCTGGTGGCGGTGCCCGACCCGCACGGCCCCGCATTCCCGCGCGATGCGCGCGGCTTCGACCCGGTGCCGCTCGAACCTGTGCCGGTGCTGCCGTTTGCGAGCACCGTGGTCGCGAGCCGCGACGATCCTTATGGCGGGTTGGCGTTTTCAGAGCGCTGCGCGCAGGCGTGGGGCAGCCGGTGGATCGACATCGGCCTGCGCGGGCATATCAATGCCGAGAGCGGCCTTGGGGACTGGCCTCAGGGGTACGAGTGGCTGATGTCGATGGGCAGGGGCGGGGAGGGTTGACGCCCACGCGGCGGCCAGCGGCGTGGGCATATGTGTTCTAGACCACGCCCTGGCTCCGCAGCGCCGCCACCTGCTCCTCGCCGTAGCCGAGCACGTCGCGCAGCACCTGCGCGGTGTGCTCGCCCAAAGTCGGCGGATGGCTGGTCACGACGGGCGGCGTCTCGCTCATGCGGATGGGGTTGCGCACGAGCCGCGCCGCCGCGCCCGAGGGGTGCGGCACGTCCACCTGCATGCCGCGCGCGACCACCTGCTCGTTCTCGAACACCTCCGCGAGGTTGTTGATCGGCCCGCACGGCACGCCCGCGCCTTCGAGCGCACCGATCCAGTCGGCCTTGGTGCGCGTGCGGATCAGCTCGACCACGATCGGCACCAGCGTCTCGCGGTGGCGCACGCGCGCGGGATTGGTCGCGAAGCGCTCGTCGTCGGCGAGCTCGGGGCGGCCCGCGACCTCGACGAACTTGCGGAACTGCCCGTCGTTGCCTACCGCGAGAATGATCCAGCTGTCGCTCGTCTGGAACGCCTGATAGGGCACGATGTTCGGATGCGCGTTGCCCCAGCGCACCGGCGGCGTGCCGCTCGCGAGGTAGTTCGTGTTCATGTTCGCGAGCATCGCCACCTGCACGTCGAGCAGCGCCATGTCGATGTACTGGCCGATGCCCGTGCGGTCGCGGTGCGCGAGCGCCGTGAGCACGGCGATGGTCGCGTACATGCCGGTCATGAGGTCGGCGATCGCGACGCCCGCCTTTTGCGGGCCGCCACCCGGCAGGCTGTCGCGCTCGCCCGTGATGCTCATGAAGCCGCCCATGCCTTGCACGATGAAGTCATAGCCCGCGCGCGGCGCGTACGGCCCGGTCTGGCCGAAGCCCGTCACCGAGCAGTAGACGAGATCGGGCTTCACCGCGCGCAGCGACTCGTAGTCGAGGCCGTACTTCTTCAACTGTCCGACCTTGTAGTTCTCCAGCACGACGTCGCTCTGCGCGGCGAGCTCGCGCACGATGCGCTGGCCCTCGGGCGTCGCGATGTCGAGCGTCACCGAGCGCTTGTTGCGGTTCGGCGCGAGATAGTAGGCGGCTTCCCCGGTGTCCTCGCCGTCCGGCGTCTTCAGGTACGGAGGCCCCCAGTGACGCGTGTCGTCGCCGGCGCCGGGGCGCTCCACTTTGATCACGTCGGCGCCGAAGTCGGCGAGGGTCTGTGCGCACCACGGTCCAGCAAGGACGCGGGTGAGATCGAGTACGCGGATATGGCTGAGAGCGCCCATGCTGTGTCTTCCAATGTCGTTCTGAGGCTTGGGGTTCGTCCACGCGGGACGCGCGGCGACCGATTCGCGCATCTTAAGCGATCCACGCCGAAGATGGTGAATTTCGGTACAAGGTTCCGCAGTGCGGAACATAGCGGGCGCGCAGACCAGCTAAACGGCACGCTGTCGCGAGCGCGCACATGGCCCGGCAGGGCCGCCGCGAGCGGGCGGCGATCCCGTATAATCGGTCGATTCAGCATCGACGATTCCGCGCGCATCCGGGTGCATCTGGGCGCATGCGCGGATCCGGACGACCTCACAAGATTCAGCACTGAACGCCCCGAAGGACCATACAGCACGCCATGAAAGCCGCCGAAATCCGCGAGAAATTCCTCAAGTTCTTCGAGTCGAAGGGCCACACGATCGTGCGCTCGTCGAGCCTCGTGCCGGGCAACGACCCCACGCTGCTCTTCACCAACTCGGGCATGGTGCAGTTCAAGGACGTGTTCCTCGGCACCGAATCGCGCCCGTACTCGCGCGCCACGACCGCGCAGCGCAGCGTGCGCGCGGGCGGCAAGCACAACGACCTCGAGAACGTCGGCTACACCGCGCGCCACCACACGTTCTTCGAGATGCTCGGCAACTTCTCGTTCGGCGACTACTTCAAGCGTGATGCGATCCACTACTGCTGGGAGCTGCTGACCAGGGTCTACGGCCTGCCGGCCGACAAGCTCACGGTCACCGTCTACAAGGAAGACGACGAGGCCTTCGACATCTGGGCGAAGGAAGTGGGCGTGCCGACGGAGCGCATCATCCGCATCGGCGACAACAAGGGCGCGCGCTATGCGTCGGACAACTTCTGGCAGATGGCCGACACCGGCCCCTGCGGCCCGTGCTCGGAAGTGTTCTACGACCACGGCCCGGAAGTCTGGGGTGGCCCCCCGGGGTCGCCTGAGGAAGATGGCGACCGCTTCATCGAGATCTGGAATCTCGTGTTCATGCAGTTCAACCGCGACGCCCAGGGCAACATGACGCCGCTGCCCAAGCAGTGCGTCGACACGGGCATGGGTCTCGAGCGCCTCGCCGCCGTGCTGCAGCACGTGCACAGCAACTATGAGATCGACCTGTTCCAGAACCTGATCAAGGCCGCTGGTCGCGAGACGGGCACCGCCGACCTCACGAACAACTCGCTGAAGGTGATCGCCGATCACATCCGCGCATGCTCGTTCCTGATCGTCGACGGCGTGATCCCGGGCAACGAAGGCCGCGGCTATGTGCTGCGCCGCATCGTGCGCCGCGCGATCCGTCATGGCTACAAACTTGGCCGCAAGCAAGGGTTCTTCCACAAGCTCGTGGCCGATCTCGTCGCGGAAATGGGCGCGGCGTATCCGGAACTGAAGGAAGCGCAACCGCGCGTGACCGACGTGCTGCGCCAGGAAGAAGAGCGCTTCTTCGAGACCATCGAGCACGGCATGTCGATCCTCGAAGCCGCGCTGGCGGATCTGGACGCCAAGGGCGGCAAGACGCTCGACGGCGAGCTCGCATTCAAGCTGCACGACACCTATGGCTTCCCGCTCGACTTGACTGCGGACGTCTGCCGCGAGCGTAACGTCACGGTCGACGAGCCGGCCTTCGACGACGCCATGGCGCGCCAGCGCGAGCAGGCGCGCGCCGCGGGCAAGTTCAAGATGGCGCAGGGCCTCGAATACTCGGGCGCGAAGACCACGTTCCACGGCTACGAGGAAATCGTCTTCGACGACGCCAAGATTGTCGCGCTCTATGTGGATGGCGCCTCGGTCAACGAAGTGAAGACCGGCCAGGACGCCGTGGTCGTGCTCGACCACACGCCATTCTACGCGGAGTCGGGCGGCCAGGTGGGCGACCAGGGCGTGATCTCGAACGCGAGCCTGCGCTTCGCGGTGGCCGACACCCTCAAGGTCCAGGCCGACGTGAGCGGTCACCACGGCACGCTGGAGCAGGGCACGCTGAAGGTGGGCGACGTCGTGAAGGCGGAAATCGACGCCATCCGCCGCGCCCGCACGGCGCGCAACCACTCGGCCACGCACTTGATGCACAAGGCGCTGCGCGAGGTGCTGGGCCAGCACGTGCAGCAGAAGGGCTCGCTCGTCGACGCTGACAAGACGCGCTTCGACTTCGCCCACAACGCGCCGATGACCGATGACGAGATTCGCCGCGTAGAAGAAATCGTCAACGCGGAAGTGCTCGCGAACGCGCCCGGCATCGTGCGCGTGCTGCCCTACGACGAAGCCGTGAAGGGCGGCGCGATGGCGCTCTTCGGCGAGAAGTACGGCGACGAAGTGCGCGTGCTCGACCTCGGTTTCTCGCGCGAGCTGTGCGGCGGCACGCACGTGAACCGCAGCGGCGACATCGGCCTCTTCAAGATCGTGATGGAAGGCGGCGTGGCGGCGGGCATCCGCCGCGTGGAAGCGATTACGGGCGACAACGCCGTGCGCTTCGTGCAGGAACTCGACGCGCGTGTGAACGCGGCGGCCGCGGCGCTCAAGGCGCAGCCCTCGGAGCTCACGCAGCGCATCGCGCAGGTGCAGGACCAGGTCAAGTCGCTCGAGAAGGAGCTGGGCGCGCTCAAGTCGAAGCTCGCTTCGAGCCAGGGCGACGAGCTCGCGGGCCAGGCCATCGAGGTGAACGGCGTGCACGTGCTGGCCGCCACGCTCGAAGGCGCGGACTCGAAGACGCTGCGCGAGACCGTCGACAAGCTCAAGGACAAGCTCAAGAGCGCGGCGATCGTGCTGGCGGCCGTGGAAGGCGGCAAGGTCAGCCTGATCGCGGGCGTGACCGCCGAGGCCAGCAAGAAGGTCAAGGCCGGCGAGCTCGTGAACTTCGTCGCCCAGCAGGTGGGCGGCAAGGGCGGCGGCCGTCCGGACATGGCGCAGGCGGGCGGCACCGAGCCGGCCAACCTGAGCGCCGCGCTTGCGGGCGTGAAGGGCTGGGTCGAAGCGAAGCTGTAACGCGGCCGTAGCAACGCGGCTGAGAGGCCGCTTTGATGCGAAAAGGGCTGTCCGTGAGGGCAGCCCTTTTTTATTTCCACGCGCAGGGCCGAGGCCGCTCCGGCGCAGCGCGTACGTCAGGCGGCGTTAGCCCATGTCATGCGGTCGTGGGCAAGCCTTCGGCCCGAGCCGTATCGCCGCGAGCGCGCGATTCGCTTTGCGCATGCTCGACCAGCGCCGTTTTCAGGGCATCGAGCGCGGGCGAGAAATGCCCGCGCCGCCACACGAGCAGCGTATCGATCTGACCGAGCTTGCCGAGCGAGTGGATCGCCACCTCGTCGGCGTTGCGCTGCAATTCGAGCACGGAGCGCGGCGCCACGGCCACGCCGGCGCCTGCCGCCACGCACGCGACGATCGCGTGATACGAGCCGAGCTCCAGCACGCGCGTGGGCCGGATGCCGTGTTCCAGGTACCACGCCTCCACATAGTTGCGGTAGGCGCAGCCGCGCTCGAACGCCACGAGCGTCGAGAGCGCGACGTCGCCTGGCGCCCGGATCGGCCGATGGCCGCGCGGCGTGATCATCACGAGCTCCTCGCGGTACACGCGCACGTAGTCGAACACTTCGGCGTCGGGCGGGCCGGCGAGCGGCGTCGCGATCAGCGCGGCGTCCACCTCGAATTCGCGCAGGCGCTCGATCAGGTGGCCCGTGGTGCCGGTCTCCAGCTCGAGCGTGACCTCCGGCCAGTTCTGGTGATAGCGCGCGAGGACGCCCGGCAGGCGGCTGGCCGCCATGCTTTCCATCGCGCCGAGCCGCAGGCGTCCGCATGGAGCGCCCGCTTTGAGCGCGTGGCGCGCCTCGTCGGCCAGGGCGAGGAGCCGCTCGGCGTAGGGCAGCAGCGTCTCGCCCGCGGGCGTGAGTACGAGGCGGCGGCCGTCGCGCGTGAAGAGCGGCGTGCCGAGCTGATCTTCGAGCTGCTTGATGCGCGTGGTCACGTTCGACTGCACCCGGTTGAGCTTGGCGGCGGCCCGCGTCACGCCGTTTTCGCGGACCACGGCGCGAAAGATCGCGAGCGCGGCGAGATCCATGATTCTCTCCTTGGGATGGATTCGTTCATCATAATTCATTTTTTGTGAACGGTTGCGGCGACTAATATGCTAAGGGTGGCGTTGTGCAGGGCGCTTCCGCTCATCGCCCACGTAGTTTCTCCTTGGCTTCTCATTTGGCCGCCGCCGACCATGACCGACATCGCTTCCCGCGCCGACGCCCCCCGCGCGCTTCCCGCTCATCCGGCCCATCTTCCGCACGCCGCGCGGCGTGCCGCGCTCGCCTGCATGGCGGTGCTGGCGGCGGCGCTCGGCATCGGGCGCTTCGCGTTCACGCCGCTCCTGCCGCTGATGCTGCACGGCGGCGCCCTGGATTTGCGTCATGGCGGCTGGCTGGCGTCGCTCAACTACGCGGGCTATTTCGTCGGCGCGGTGGGGTGCGTGGCGCTGCGTTTTGCGCCCGCGCGCATCGTGCGCGCCGGGCTCGCGGCGACCGCGCTGCTGACCGTGGCGATGGGGCTGACGCACGCGTTCTGGATCTGGGCCGTCGTGCGCTTCGTGGCGGGCGCGGTGAGCGCGGCGACCTTCGTGTTCGCGTCGCAGTGGGGCCTGCGGCGCCTCGCGCAACTGGGCGCCAACGAGTGGGGCGGCGTGATCTACACGGGGCCGGGAGTGGGCATCGTCGCGACGGGGCTGCTGGTGAGCGCGGCGGGCGGCCTTGGCGCGCAGGCGGGGTGGATTGGCTTCGGGCTGATTTGCGTGTTCATCGCGGCGCTCGTGTGGCCGGTATTCGGCGACGATGCGCGTGAAGCGGCGTCTCGCACGGAAGGGGCGGCACGGCAGGCGGCAGCCGCGGCGCAACCCGCGGTCACAACGATGGCCGCGTCGTCACCTGCAGCGCCGTCCGCGCCGAATACGCGCAATGCGCCATCTGCGCCGCCCGCTCAAATCACCGCGCCAGCATCGCCATCCCATGGCGCGCGCGCCGACGCCTTCTGGCTCGTCCTGCTCTATGGCGTGCCCGGCTTCGGCTACATCATCACGGCAACCTTCTTGCCGGTGATTGCGCGCCATGCGCTGCCGGGCTCCGTGTGGCCCGACCTGTTCTGGCCGATGTTCGGCATCGCGCTGATCGTGGGCGCGCTCTCGGCGGCACGCCTGCCGCTGCACTGGGACAACCGGCTCATGCTCGCCGCGTGCTACGTGCTGCAGGCGCTCGGGATCGCGCTCGGCATCGTCTGGCCGAACGCCGCGGGCTTCTCGCTGGGCAGCGTGCTGATCGGCCTGCCGTTCACGGCAATCACGCTCTTCGCCATGCGCGAGGCGCGCCTGCTGCGAGGCGAGCACGCCGCTGCGCTGATGGGCTATGCGACCGGCGCCTATGGCATCGGCCAGATCGCCGGGCCGCTCGTGGCCGCGCCGCTCGCGGCCTCGACAGGCTCGTTCTCGCCCTCGCTCTGGCTCGCCGCGCTGGCCTTGCTCGCGGGCGCGGCGGGGCTCGTGTGGCGCGCCGTGCGCTCGCGCGCTTAAGCAAGCCGTTTCTCGCCGTGGCGGCGCGTGCCCAGGACGCTCTGCACGCCTTTTGCGATGGCACACTAAAATAGCCCTTTCGTGCTGTTTTTTGCCATTGCACGCCGTTTGACGGACGACCCGCCGAACGGCAAGCCGCGCATCCTGCGACTCCTACCGACTCATGAGCGAATACCAGTTTTGTCCGCGTTGCGCCTCGCGCCTCGCCGAACGCGCCGATCCCGCGCACGAGGGTGGCCGCGTGCGCCTCGCGTGTCCCGACATCGCCTGCGGCTATGTCCATTGGAACAATCCGTTGCCCGTCGTGGCGGCGATCGTCGAGTATGAGGGCCGCATCCTGCTCGCTCGCAACGCGGCCTGGCCCGAAGGCATGTTCGCGCTCATCACCGGCTTCCTCGAAAACGGCGAAACGCCGGAGCAGGGCATCGCCCGCGAAGTGCACGAAGAGACCGGGTTGCACTCGCAGAGCGTCGAACTCGTGGGCGTCTACGAATTCATCCGCAAGAACGAACTCATCATCGCGTATCACGTGAAGGCGGCGGGCACGATTGCGCTCTCGCCGGAGCTGCTCGAATATCGGCTCGTCGAGCCCGCGGAGCTGCGTCCATGGCGCGCGGGCACGGGGCCGGCGCTCGGCGAATGGATGCGCCGGCGCGGCCTGCCGTTCGAATATGTCGAGCGGCCCGGGCAGTGAGCGTCTCGCTGGCGCTTCGCGCATCCTGAATGCGGTCGGTTCCTGACCGCCACCCTGAGTCTCGCCCCGAGGCTCGCCTATTCGATGAATCGACCCGCCCGATGAACCGACCCGTCGCCATTGCGCGCTCCGACTATCGCCATTTCCTGTCCATTACCACGCGCTGGATGGACAACGACGTCTACGGCCACGTCAACAACGTCGTCTACTACAGCTACTTCGACACCGTCGTGAACGAGTATCTGATTCGCGCCCAGGCCCTCGATATCGAGCACGGCGCAACCATCGGGCTCGTGGTCGAGACGCAGTGCAACTACTTCGCGCCGCTCGTGTTTCCCGAGCGCGTCGAGGCGGGGCTGCGCGTGGCAAGGCTCGGTGCGTCGAGCGTGCGCTACGAGGTCGGCCTCTTTCGCGAAGGCGAGTCCGCGCCCGCCGCGCAGGGGCACTTCGTGCACGTCTACGTCGAGCGCGCGACGCGCCGCCCCGTGAGCGCGCTGCCCGAGGCCTTGCGCGCCGCGCTCGCGCCGCTCGTGGTCGAGGGCGCCGGCGCGCCGCCGGTCTGAACGAGCGCGTTCCGCTTTCGCGCGCTCACCCGCTGCAACCCCCTAGGCGCCCACCGTGCAGGCTTTCGTGATCGACACGCTCAACGGCGCAAGCTACGGCCTGCTGCTGTTCATGCTGTCCGCCGGGCTCACGCTGATCTTCAGCATGCTCGGCGTGCTGAACTTCGCGCACGCGAGCTTCTACATGCTCGGCGCGTATCTGGGCGTCACGCTGGGCGGCACGCTCGGCTTCGGCTGGGCGCTCGTGCTCGCGCCGCTTGCCGCCGGCTTTGCGGGCGCGGCGTTCGAAGCCAAGCTCTTGCGTCGCACGCATGCGGCTCTCGCAGGCCGGCTCGGCAGCTCGGGCAATCCGCTCAATGCGCTGCTGCTGACGTTCGGCGCGGCCTGGGCGATCGGCGAGCTGGTCAAGCTCGTATGGGGACTCCAGCCGCTCGCGGCGCCCGTGCCCGCGTGGCTCGACGGCGCGCTGTTCCGGTTCGGCGGCGCGGCGTTCTCGCGCTATCGCGCCTTTGCGATGCTCGTGGCGTTGGCGATGCTCGGTGCGATCCACGTGGCGCTGCGCGTCTCGCAGACGGGCCTCGTGGTGCGCGCGGCGCTCACGCATCGAGGGGCGGTGGAGGCGCTCGGCCACGACGTGCCGCGCGTGCAGACGATGGTGTTTGCGCTCGGCACCGCGCTCGCCGTGCTGGCGGGCGTGGTCGCCGCGCCGCTCTTCGTGGTGGAGCCGGCGATGGCCGAATCGGTCGGTTCGATCGTATTCGTGGTGGTCGTGACGGGCGGCCTCGGGTCGCTTTCGGGCGCCTTCGTTGCCTCGCTCGCGGTGGGCCTGCTGCAGACCTTCGCGGTGTCGAGCGATGTGTCGCTGGGCGGCCTGGCCACCAGTCTTGGCGTGACGCTCGCGCCCGCGTGGCGTGCGCTCACGCTCGCGCAGATTGCGCCGCTGCTGCCGTATCTGCTGCTGGTCGCGATGCTCGCGGTGCGCCCGCAAGGGCTCTTCGGCCAACGCGGCGAGGACGCCTGACGCGCCATGAAAGCCGATAAATCTCGCGCACCGATCGACGCGGCTGGCCGTCAGCTTGAACCTCATGCGCCTCAGTCACGCGAGCTGATGCGTTGGTGCCGTTGGGCGGCATCGCGCTGGGCGCCCTGGCTCGGGCTGGTGGCGTTCCTCGGCCTGCCGCCGCTCGTTTCGGCGTGGCTCTCGCCCGCGGGCGTGCCGCAGGGCTGGCTGCTTGCGTGCCTGGCCCAGGCGGCCACGATGATCGTCTTCGCGCTCTCGTACAACCTCCTGCTCGGCGAGACCGGCCTGCTGTCGTTTGGCCACGCGGCGCCGGCCGGGCTGGGAGCTCTCGCGGCCGCGCAGCTCTTCAATCACTACGCGATCCCGCTGCCGCTTCTGCCGTTCGTGGGCGGCATGGCGGGGGCGGCGGTCGGCGGGCTCATTGCGCTCGTCGCCGCGCGCCGCGCGGGCACTGCGTTCGCCATGATCACGCTCGGGCTCGGCGAGCTCGTCGCCGCGGCCGCGTGGGCGTTGCCCGACTGGTTCGGCGGCGAGGCGGGCGTCGCCATCGACCGCACGAGCGGGCCGGCCATCGTGCCTGGGGCCGCCTGGACCTTCGGGCCGGATCGTCAGGCGTACTGGGTCATCGCCGCGTGGTGTCTCGTCGCGAGCGCCGCGATCTACGTGCTTGCGCGCGCGCCGTTCGTGCGCCTCGCCAACGCCGTGCGCGACAACCCGGTGCGCGCCGCGGCGCTGGGCGCATCGCCTGCGCGCGTGCGGGCCACGATGATCGTCCTTGCCGCGGGCTTTGCCGGCGTCGCGGGCACGCTCACGCTCATCAACGTGGAGCTGGCCGCGGCCGAAAGCGTCGGCATGATGCGCTCGGCCGCCGTGCTCATCGCGACCGTCACGGGCGGGACTGCGTCGTTCTTCGGGCCGGTGCTCGGCGCGCTGGTGTGGGTGGCGTTCAGCGTGGGCGTGGCGAGCGTCTCGCGTGCCTGGATGCTCTATGTGGGGCTCTTTTTCATCGCCGTGGTGCTGGCGGCGCCCGATGGGCTCGCGGGCCTGATGGCGCGTCAGCGCGCGGCGCTCGCGCGGCACGGCTGGCGGTGCTGCGGCACGTATTGGACGATGGCGGCGCTGGCGGCCTCGTGTGGCGCGTTCGCGCTCGTGCTCGCGGTCCAATGGGCCTACGCGCTGCGCTTCGGCGACGACGATCCCGGCGCATGGCTTGGCACGCTGTCGACTCGTGCGGCGGCGGGGCTCGCCGTGGCGATCATCGCGTTGTCGGCCCTGGCGGCCTGGACAGGACGGCGCGCGCGCCGAGCGGCGCGCGCGCTCGAGCGGCTGGATCGGCTGGAGCGCCTCGACCCGCGCAAGGAGGCAGCATGACGTCCGCGCTGCGGCTCATCGGCGTCGAGAAGCGCTTTGGCGCGACGGCCGTGCTGCGCGGCGTCGATCTCGACGTGCGCCCCGGTGAGCGCCATGCGTTGATCGGCCCCAACGGCGCGGGCAAGTCCACGCTGTTCAGCCTGATCGCGGGCGAGCGCCGCGCGAGCGCGGGCCGCATCGTGCTGCACGGCGAGGACGTCACGCGTCTCGCGAGCCCCGTGCTCGCAAGACGCGGCCTCGCGCGCAGCTTCCAGACCACGAGCGTGTTCGCGCGCCTCACGGTGCGCGAGAACTTGCGCTGCGCGGTGCTGGCTTCGCTAAGCGGCGGCGCGGGGCTGGCGGCGCGCTGGTTCGGCTCGGCGCGCGCCGACGCACGCGTGGGCGAATTGCTCGATGCCCTCGGCCTCGCGCACGCCGCAGCGCGCGAGGCGGCGGCGCTGAGCTACGCCGAGCAGCGCGCGCTCGACCTTGGCCTCGCGCTCGCGGGCGGCGCGCAAACGCTGCTGCTCGACGAGCCCACGGCCGGCATGAACCGCGCCGAAGCCGCGCGCGCCGTCGATCTGATTCGCGCGACCACCTCGGGCAAGACGGTGCTGCTGATCGAGCACGACATGGATGCGGTGTTCGGCCTTGCCGACCGCGTCTCGGTGCTGGTGCAGGGGCGCGTGATCGCCACCGGCACGCCAGAGGCGATACGCACCGATCCCGCCGTGCGCGACGCGTATCTAGGCGCGCATTTCGATGCGCGTTTCAACGCCCCAGGGCATATGAGGCGCTCGCCATGAGCGTGCTCCTCGAAATCGAAAATCTGCGCGCCTGGTATGGCGCGAGCCAGGTGCTGCATGGCGTCGATCTGCGTGTCGGTGCGGGGGAGGTTGTCGCGCTCGCGGGCCGCAACGGCTCGGGTCGCTCGACGCTCGCGAAGGCGCTGATGTCGATGGTGGAAGCCGACGGCGTACGCCGTTTCGCGGGTGCGGATCTCACGCCGCTGCGCACCTTCGAGATCGCGCGGCTGGGCTTGGGCTACGTGGCGGAGCAGCGCGACGTGTTCCCGACGTTGAGCGTCGACGAGAATTTGCGTCTCGGTCTCACAAAGCGCGGTTCAAGTGCACGAGCGGGCGCGCTGCGGGCTTCGCTGCGAGGTGCACTGCGCCGCGCCCCGCGCTTCACCATCGACGACGCCCACGCGCTTTTCCCGATCCTGCTCGAGCGCCGCAGCGCACGCGCGGGCGTGCTCTCGGGCGGCGAGCAGCAGATGCTCGCGCTGGCCCGCGCGCTCGTGGGCGATCCCGATCTGCTCTTCGTCGACGAGCCCGCTGAAGGGCTGTCCGCGCAGATGGCCGCGCGCGTGGGCGCGTGCCTGCGCGCGCTGCGCGAGCGTGGTGTCGCGCTGCTGCTCATCGAGCAGCGGCTCGAGCTGGCGCCGGGACTGGCGGACCGCGTCGCGGTGATGGGGCATGGGCGCATCGTGTTCGAGGGCACGCCGCAGGCGCTCGTGCAACGCGAAGACGTCGTGCGCGACTGGCTAGGCGTGGGCTGAGGCCTTCGGCGCGAGCGGTTTGGCGGCGCGCGAGAGCGCTGTCATCGGCCCGATGCGCGCGAGCGTCTCCCGTTGCGCAGCGTCGCGCACGAAGAGCGAGCCCGCGAAGCCGAGCGCGTTCACGGAGATGCCCTCGACGCGCTCTGCCTCGCGCGGCACCACCAGCATCCAGCGGCGCGTGACGAGCAGGTTGTAGGGCGCTGCTTGATGCGGCACGCCTTCGACTTCGACGGTTCCGATGCCGGCCGCGTGCAGCAGTGCCCGGTAGGTGTCGAGTGCGCGTTGGGCGTCGGGTTGTGCGTTGGTCAGTGCGTCCCGGTCTGCACTTTCGCCATCCGCGGTCCCAACCAGATCGAGCCACGCGAAGGCGTGCGCGAAAGGCAGCCCCGGCACGCGCACGGTAGCGACCGCCGCGGCAGCGGGCGCCGTGGTATCGGCAGCCACGGCATCGGCCGGCGCGGTATCGGCCGCGATGGTATCGGTAGCTGCGCCATCGGCTCCCGCGACATCGGCCCCCACGGCACCGGCCGGCGCTGCATCGGCAGCTGCGACATCGGCCCTCACGGCATCGGCTGGCGCCGCATCGAGCAGCGTCTCGACGGGCACCGCCGCCCCCGCCGCATCGAGCGGCAGCGGCACGGCCTGCAGATGCTTGTGCGGCTGGCTCGCGCCCGCTTCTGTCCCACCGTTGTAAAACCCCAGCGCGTCGAAGCCGTGCAGCACGACGAGCAGCGCCGCGAAGTCGGCATGATCGAGCAGCGCCTCCTGCGGCACGAAGCGGCGCGTGACGATCAGCAGGTGCTCGTCGAGCACGTTGTACTTGTTGAGCAGCGCGACATGCGTCGAAGAGAGTTCGCCCACGCACAGCTCGTCGTCGTAAGGCAGGAAGGGATTGCGCCGCGGCGTCTGCGACCCGCTGTGCGCTGGCGCATCCGTGCGCCGCGCCGCCTCCTTGCGCACGAGACTCGATACCTCGCGAACGGCAAAGCGCACACCGCCATCGTCGATGTGCGTGAGCGCGGTTTCGATCGGCTGCAGCGCGCCGCACTGCAAGGCCTCGCGCGTGCGCTGCGCGATCGCGTCGCGCAGCGTGCGGGCCGTGAGCACGGTCGCGGCCATCGGCTCAGGCCTTGTAGCCGATCGCGCGCAGCAGGTCGTGGCGCCAGCGCACGTCGTCTTCGGTCTCGATGCCGAGCGGCGGCTCGCCATCCACCACGCCAATAATGCCGCGCCCCTTGTCCGTTTCGGCAATCAGCACTTCGGTTGGATTGGCGGTCGCGCAAAAAATGCGGCACACCTCGGGCACGGCCTTCACGATGTTGAGCACGTTGATGGGGAAGAAGCCATCGCCGAGAAAGACGATGAAGCTGTGGCCCGCCGCGATGCGCAGCGCGTTGCTCGTGGCCATTTCGACGAGTGCGTCGTTCGTGCCCGAGCGGCGCACGAGACGCTTGCCCGAGGCCTCGCAGAACGCGAGGCCGAACTGGATGCCTGGCACCGCGCCGTAGAGCGCCTCGTGCAGGTCTTCGACCGATTTGATGAAATGGGTTTGCCCGAGTATGAAGTTGGTGGCTTCGGGCTTGACGATCTCTACCGTGGACAGTTGCATGGCGGACCTCGCGCGGGGCGTCTCGATGGCCGCCGCTCGACGACGAGGAGCGCGCGGCGTGGTTCAAGAAGACTAGTACGAAGTCGCGGCGCGTCCAAGGCGAGGCCCGCCGCGCGGGCCGCCGCAATGGAAAACGGCCGGCGCCACGCTGGGCAACCGGCCGTTGTTCATGCAAGGCGCACTATTGCGCGCTAGGTCAGGCGTGCCTCACCCGCTCAGGCTGTCTTTGCCGCGCGCTTGCCCTCGACGTCGGGCAGGAGCACGGTGAGGATGCCGATCAGCGGCAGGAACGAGCAGACCTTGTAGACGAAGGCGATGCTGGTAGCGTCCGCCAGTTGGCCGAGCACCGCCGCGCCGATGCCACCGAGGCCGAACGCGAAGCCGAAGAACAGGCCCGCCACCATACCTACCTTGCCGGGGATCAGCTCCTGCGCGTAGACGAGGATGGCCGAGAACGCCGAGGCGAGCACCACGCCGATGATCACGGTCAGCACGCTGGTCCAGAACAGATTGGCATAGGGCAGCAGCAGCGTGAACGGCGCGACGCCCAGAATCGATCCCCAGATCACGTACTTGCGGCCGATGCGGTCGCCCACTGGGCCGCCGATGATCGTGCCCGCCGCCACGGCCGCGAGGAACACGAACAGGTGCACCTGGGCGGCCTGCACGGGCAGGTGGAAGCGGTCGATCAGATAGAACGTGAAGTAGCTGTTGATGCTCGCGAGGTAGAAGTACTTCGAGAACACGAGCAGCACGAGAATGCCGATGGCGGTGGCCACGCGGCCGCGCGAGAGCGTGACGTGCGGGGCCTCGGCGCGCTTTTTCTTCATTGCCGGATGGGCCTTGTACCAGCGGCCGATCTGCGTGAGCACGAACATCGCGACGAGCGCCGCCACCGAGAACCACGCGATGCTGCGCTGGCCGTGCGGAATGACGATCACGGCGGCGAGCAGCGGCCCAAGCGAAGAGCCCGCGTTGCCGCCCACCTGGAACAGCGATTGCGCGAGGCCGTGGCGGCCGCCCGAGGCCATGCGCGCGACGCGCGAGGACTCCGGATGGAACACGGAGGAGCCGCAACCGACGAGCGCCGCCGCGACGAGCAGCACGGCGAAGCTCGGCGCCACCGACATCAGCAACAGGCCGCAGAGCGTGAAGCCCATGCCGACGGGCAGCGAGTACGGCAACGGACGCTTGTCGGTATAGACGCCGACGAGCGGCTGCAGCATCGAAGCCGTGATCTGGTAGGTGAGCGTAATGAGGCCGATCTGCGTGAACGACAGCGAGAAGTTGTCCTTGAGCATCGGATAGATGGCCAGGATCAACGACTGGATCATGTCGTTGAGCAGATGCGAAAAGCTGATCGCGCCGAGCACGGAGTACACGGTGCGCTGCACACCGGTGGAGGCCGGGGAGGCGGCGGACACAGACGGGGCGCCAGGCGCGGCGCGCTTGTCGAAGCTGGTTTCCATATTGTCGATAAGCAAAAAGGCTTCACGCGGGCGCCGCGACGAATGTTGGGTCCTTGAAAGCATCAAGAACCCGTTGCGGCGATGGCATGAAAAGGTCATGTATAGGAGTTATGAAGCGCAGTGTAATGTGTCTCGACTGAACAGTCCGGACATATTTTGTCGAGAATCTGCCAAGTGGGTGCCGTCGCGCGCGCCGAAGCTACGGGGCAGGACCACAACCAGCGCCCGCGCGCCGTTAAAGAATGCGCGGCGCCGTGCCGTTGACCGGGGTTGAGGCGTTGCGCATACGAGTCGATTGCGGGCGGATCGAGGGTGTATGCACACAGACACTGGAGACCGATAACGATGAGAGCAATGAAAGAGCCTGCCGGGCACACGAGTTTCGTGCAGGAGGAGTTTGGGGCGGTCGCCGGAGTAAACGGCGTGGTGGGCGGCGGGAAGCACAGCAAAGGCGCAAGGGGTTCGGCAGGTGCAGAGGGCAGGTCGCTCTCAGTGAAGACGATGCTGCGCGTCGCTTTCGCGGTGGTGCTGGTCGGCACGCTGGCCATCGGCGCCTTCTCGCTCACGCAGATCAGCCGCCTGAACGATTCCACCGAGTCGATCTACGAGCAGGGCCATATCGCCAGCCGCGCTGCGGAGGAAGTGCGTGGCCACGTGCTGCGCGCGAGCCGCGGGCAAAAAATGCTGCTCACCGCGACTACGGCGAAGGAGCGCGACGAGCTGGGTGAGGACATCGAGAAGGACCTCGCCGCGCTCGTGGTCCAGATGAAAGTGCTCGACCAATATTCATCGCAGTCGGCCGGCGACGCGCCGGGCGCCGCCGCGCTCGCGCAGCAAAAACAGTTCGCGGCGTTGGCGCAAACATGGAGCGGCCATCTGCGCGACTTCGTCACGCTCATGAAGGCGCAGCCGCTCGATCTTTCGCAGATGAGCTGGCAGGTCAGCATGCAGGACGTGTCGCTGCTCGTGGAGACGGGCAAGCTCGAGAAGCTCGTCGATCAGCTCGTCGCGCAGCGCGGGGCCGCCGCCAAGGCGACGATCGCGGCTTCGGCGTTCATCTACAAGTCGTCGTTTGTGATGATCGCCGCGGCGACGCTGGCGCTGTTCGTGCTGGCGTTCGTGGTGAGCGAATGGGTCGTGCGGCGCCTCGCGCACCAGCTCGGCGGCGAGCCCGCGCATGCGAAGGCCATTGCCGCGCGCATCGCCTCGGGCGATCTCGCGCAGCCGGTCGAGGTGCATGCGCGCGACGGGGCCAGCATGCTCGGTGCGCTGCGCGACATGCAGAACGGACTGTCGACGACGGTGGCCGAGATCGCCGCGAGCGCCGAGGCGATTGCCGCTGCATCGGGCCAGATTTCGACGGGCAATCTCGATCTCTCGCATCGCACGGAAGAACAGGCCGTCGCGCTCGAGCGCACCGCCAGCAGCATGGAGCAATTGACGTCCACCGTGCGCCTGAACGCGGAGAACGCGCAGCAGGCGAGTACGCTGGCCGGCAACGCCTCGCAGATCGCGCAGAAGGGCGGCGCCGTGGTCGGCCGCGTGGTGGCCACGATGAACGAGATCAACGACAGCGCGAAGAGCATCGCCGACATCATCGGCGTGATCGAAGGGATCGCGTTCCAGACCAATATTCTGGCGCTGAACGCGGCCGTCGAGGCCGCGCGCGCGGGCGAAGAGGGGCGCGGCTTCTCGGTGGTTGCGGGCGAGGTGCGCAATCTCGCGCAGCGCAGCGCCGCGGCGGCCAAGGAGATCAAGACGTTGATCTCTGCCTCGGTCACGCGCGTGGCGAACGGCTCCACGCTCGCCACCGACGCGGGTCAGACCATGGAAGAGGTCGTGAAGGCCGTGAAGCGCGTGAACGACATCATCGGCGAGATTTCGGCGGCATCGAGCGAGCAGCGCGCCGGCATCGAGGAGATCAGCCGGGCGGTCACGCAGATGGACGCGGGCACGCAGCAGAACGCGGCGCTGGTGGAAGAGGCCACGGCCGCGGCGCAATCGCTCGACGACCAGGCCAAGGTGCTCAAGCGCCTCGTGGGCAAGTTCCAGCTCGCTTGACGGTCAACCACGCTGCATGCAAAAACGCCGCGCTGCCTGATCGGGCAGCGCGGCGTTTTACGTGGTGCAAATTATTTAGCGCTACTTCGCGTCGCGTTCGATGATCCACTCGTGCGCCGGGTCGTTGTGGAAGTGCCACTCGCGCGTGGGGCCCGCCATCACGTTCAGGTAATAAGAGTCGTAGCCGTAGGGCACGACCACCGGATGATAGCCGCGCGGCACCATCACGACGTCGTGATCCTCTACGGCCATGGTCTCGTCGAGGTCGCGCAGGTCGGTGTAGACGCGCTGGAACGCGAAGCCCTGCTGTGGATTGAGCCGGTGGTAATAGGTCTCTTCCAGCGCGCTCTCATGCGGCAGGCGGTCGGCATCGTGCTTGTGCGGCGGATAGCTCGACGAATGGCCCGAAGGCGTGCGCACCTCCACCACGAGCAGCGACTCCGCCGGCTCGGTCTGCGGAAGAATATCGCAGACGTAGCGTGTATTCGCGCCTTTGCCGCGCGTGGAGCGTTTCATATGCGCGGGCTCGATGAGCCGCACGGGCAGCGTGCCAAGCGCTGGCGCGCTCGCCACGCCCAATTCGGCTTCGCGCGTGGCGCGCACCACCGCTTTCACACCGGGCGGCACGTAGAGCGCGTAGGGCGCGGCGTCCTCGAATACGCTGTCTCGCGAGCCGAGGCCCGAATAACGCTTGCCGCCGGCCACGATGTCCACGGCGCCCGAGAGCACGACGATGCAGCTCTCGCGGTCCGTTTCGTGTACGTAGACGACATCGTCGGCGTCCATGCGGTACGCGGCGAAGCCGACATAGCGCCAGCCCGCCGTGGCGGGCGTGACGCGCGCGATCGTCTGGCCTTCGCGCGCGGCCTTGACTAGCAGGCTCATGCTGCCTCCTTGCTGGCATTGCTTGATACGCTATCCGAATCGACGAGCGAGCGCAGCGTGCGATAGCCCTTCTGCGCGTACGCGTACGATGGCGCGATCACGGGGTCCTGCTCGGCCTCTACGACTAGCCAGCCGCGGTAGCCGTGCCGCTTCAGACGCGCGATGATCGCCGGAAAATCGACGGCGCCGTCGCCGGGCACCGTGAACGCGCCCGCGAGCACCGCGTCGAGAAAGCTCCAGTTGCGGTTGCGCGCGAGCTTCACCACGGCGGGGCGCACGTCCTTGCAGTGCACGTGGCATACGCGTGCGATGTGCTTGTCGAGCTCCACGACGGGGTCGCCGCCCGCGAACGTGATATGGCCCGCGTCGAACAGCAGGCCCACGGCGTCGCCCGTGCGCGCCATGAGCTTGTCGACGTCGGCCGGCGTTTCCACATAGGCGCCCATGTGATGGTGATAGGCGAGCCGCACGCCACGCGAGAGCGTATGGCGCGCGAACGCGTCCACGCGCGCGGCGTATTCGTCCCACTGCTGCTCGCTGAAAAAGCGTGGCCGCTGATAGAGCGGGCGCGGCGCGCCCTGGATCGAATCGGCCACTTCGCCGTACACCATCACGGTGGCGCCGTTCTGCGCGAGCAGGTCGAGATGCTTGTCCACGGCCGCGATCTCTTCAGCCACGCTGCGCCGCGCGAGCATGCCGGAGTACCAGCCGGACACGAGCGACAGGTCGTATTGCGCGAGCAATGCCTTGAGCGCCTGCGGCTCGCGCGGAAACTTGTTGCCGAGCTCGAAGCCTTCATAGCCGATCTCGCGCCCCTCGGTGAGCGCCTGGGAGAGCGGCGTCTCGCCTCCGAGCGAGGGCAAGTCGTCGTTCATCCACGATAGCGGATTGATGCCGATGCGTACTTCAAATGCACTCATGTGCGTTCCTCGATCTCTGCAAACGTGAGTCTCGTCATGCCTCGGTTGGGTCGGCCGCGTCACCGCCTTCGTTGCCGCTTTCATTTTCAGCGTCGGGCGCTGCCTTCGTCGCTGGCGGCGCGTCGGCACGACGCTCGCGTCGCCCGCGTTGCGCGAGATGCGCGTCATAGCGCTCGCGTGCCTCGCGCACGGTGGCGCGCGTCGAAACCTCGGGCACGGCCACCTCCCACCACCAGCCGCCGTCCTCGGTCGTGCGCGCCGGATCGGTGTCGATGCTGATGAGGTAGGTGCGCGACGCCGCGCGCGCGCGTTGCAGCGCGGATTCGAGCTCAGTGACGCTGGCGACGTGCTCGGCCTGCGCGCCCAGCGAGCGCGCGTGCGAGGCGAAGTCGATGCGCGGCGCGCCAAGCGGCCCTTGCGCGCAGTCCTCGAACAGGTTGTTGAACGGTGCGCCGCCGCAGGCCTGCTGGAGCCGGTTGATGCAGCCATAGCCGCGGTTGTCGAGCACGACGATGATGAGCTTCGCGCCGAGCATCACCGAGGTCGCGATCTCGCTGTTCATCATCAGGTAGCTGCCGTCGCCGACCATGACGATGACCTCGCGATCGGGCCGCGCGAGCTTCGCGCCGAGCCCGCCCGCGATCTCGTAGCCCATGCACGAGTAGCCGTATTCGACGTGATAGGCGCCCGGCTGGCCGGCGCGCCAGAGCTTGTGCAACTCGGCGGGCAGCGTGCCGGCCGCGCACACGACGATATCTTCGGTGTACGAACGGCTCGACGAGCGCTGCACGGCGCCGATCACGTCGGCGTCATAGGGCAGGCTGTGGCGTTCCTGCGGCGCGTGCGTCAGCGCTTCGACGCTCATGCGCCATTCGTCGGCCAGGTGACGTGCATGCGCGGTCCAGTTCGCGTCGGCACGCCAGTTGATCAGCTCGTCGCTCAGCGCCGCGAGCGCGAGCTTCGCGTCGGCCTCCACGGCGAGGCCGTTGTGCTTGAGCGCATCGAAGCCGTTTGCGTTCACGCCGATCACGTGCGCGTGCGCAAACAGCGAATTCGAGCCGGTCGTGAAGTCCTGCAGGCGCGTGCCCACCGCAAGAATGCAGTCGGCGTCACGCGCCAGTGCGTTCGCGGCGGGCGAGCCCGTCACGCCGATCGCGCCCACATTGAGCGGATCGTCCCACGCGAGGGCGCCTTTGCCGGCCTGGGTCTCCGCCACCGGAATGCCGCGCGCCGCGGCGAGCGCCTGCAACTGAGGCGCGGCGCGCGAGTAGAGCACACCGCCGCCCGCGACGATGAGCGGACGTTTCGCGCGATGCAGTTGCGCGAGCGCCGCGTCGATCTCGCTCTGCACGGGCGCGGCGGCGTGAAAGCTCACGAGGCGAGGCGTGAAGAAACTCGCGGGATAGTCCCACGCCATGGCCTGCACGTCCTGCGGCAGCGCGAGCGTGACCGGGCCGCACAGCGCGGCGTCGGTGAGCACGCGCAGCGCGCGCGGCAACGCGCTGAGCAATTGCGCGGGATGCACGATGCGGTCGAAGTAGCGCGACACGGGCTTGAGCGCGTCGTTGGCGGAGAGGCCGCCATCATGCGGATCTTCGATCTGCTGCAGTACCGGGTCGGGCTCGCGCGAGACGAAGATGTCGCCGGGCAGGAGCAGCAGCGGCAACCGGTTCACGTGCGCGAGCGCGGCGGCCGTCACGAGGTTGGTGGCGCCAGGGCCGATCGACGTGGTCACGGCCATCATGCGGCGGCGGAAATGCGCCTTCGCGTAGGCGATCGCGCTGTGCGCCATCGCTTGCTCGTTGTGCGCGCGCAGCGTGGGCAGTTCGTGGCGATAGTGATAGAGCGCCTCGCCGAGGCCCGCCACGTTGCCGTGCCCGAAGATCGCGAACACGCCGCCGAAGAGCGGCTCGGTGCGGCCCGAGCCGTCTTCGCAGGCCACGCGCTGAGCGGCGAGAAAGCGCACCAGTGCCTGCGCCGCGGTGAGGCGCACCGTGGCGGCGGGCGGGCTCGGTACGGCGTTCGGCTGTCCCTCGGTCGAGGCGCCGGAAATGGGAGCGATGCGCTGATTCATGCTGCTTTCTCCTCGCGTGTGGCGTGGCCATCGCGATGTGCCTGGCTCGGCGCCTGGCCGCGCGCCGCACGCCATGCCGCGATCAGCGTCTCGAAGGCGCGGCGCACGCGCGCGATCAATTCCTGGTCGTCGATTTCACCGGCGAGCCAGGCGAGGCTCGGCTCGTAGAAGATGGTGCGGCCCACCGTGAAGCCGCGGCACGTCTGCGAAGCCGCCGCCGCGCGAAATCCGCTCGTCAACTGCTCGATGGGCGCGGAGAGGCCGAGCAGCACCACGCCGCGGCAGTGCGGATCGCGCTCGGCGATCAGCGCGTCGATGTCGCGCCACTGCGCCGCGTCCATCGGCTCGAGCTTCCACCACTCGGGGTAGAGGCCGATGTTGTAGAGCCGCTTGAGCGCGCGATAGACGGTGTCGGGCGCGTTCGGCCGGCCGTCGAGCTTCGGCGGAATCACTTCGAGCAGCAGTTCGTGGCCGCTTGCCTGCACGGCGTCGTAGAGCGCGCGCAACTGCGCTTCCTGTTCGAGACGCTGCTCGATTGGCTCGTCGGGATGGAACTGCACGAGACACTTGACCGTGTGCCCGATGGGCCAGGCGGCGAGCGTCGTGCCGATCGAGCGGCCATGGTCGAACACGAGCGGCACCGAGCCCGGCAGCTCGACCGGGCGGCCGATCCACCAGTCGCGCCCGGTCGCGGCGTTGAGCGCGTCCTGGCCATAGCGATCGTCGATCAGCACACCGATGCAGCCTTGCAGGCCGAGTGCGCTTTCCGTCTGCGCCACGGCATCGACGAACAGGTTTTTCAGGTACGAGATGCGCGCTTCGCTGGCGCCGGTCTGCTGGGCGAGATCGAAGAACTGGTTGCGATGGTCGAACGCGAAGCCCAGCACCTCGTCGTAGTGCTTGCGCGCGGGTGTCACGCGGTGCAGGCGGGCGAGCGTGGCGTCGCGGTCGGGGCGGCGCATGCGCGCGGGGTCCGCGGCGGCTTCGCGCAGGAAATAGTCGAGTTCCGCGGGCGTGGGCATCGCGGGCGCGCAGCCGTGGCGCGAGACCACGAGCGCGCCGCACGCATTGGCCGCGCGCGCGCAGTCTTCGAGCGGCGCATCGCGCAGCCAGCCCGAAAGAAAGCCCGACGCGAACGCATCGCCCGCGCCGAGCACGTTGAGCACTTCGACCTCCACGCCGCGTTGCAGCGGCACGTCGTCGAGCGAGTCGGGCACCGCGCCTTCGACGATCTGGCAGCCGAGCGGCCCGCGCTTCACGAGCAGCGTGGCGGGCGTGACCTCGCGCACGCGCTTGAGCGCATCGACGAGCGTCTCTTTGCCGCCCGCGATGCGGAATTCTTCCTCGGTGCCGATCACGAGATCGAACAGCGGCAGGATGCGCTGCAGATGCTCGCTCACGCCAGCGCTCGCGATAAAGCGCGTCTCGCCGTCGGCCTTGCCGGTCAGCCCCCAGAGCACCGGGCGATAGTCGATGTCGAGCACGGTGCGCACGTTGTTGCGGCGCGCGTAGTCGAGCGCCTGAAGGCTCGCGCGGTTCACCTGTTCGGTCGAGAAGTGCGTGCCGGTGATGAGCAGCGCCTTGGACGAAGCAATGAACGCCTCGTCGAAGTCGCCCGCATCCACAGCCATGTCGGCGCAGTTCTCGCGATAGAAAATGAGCGGGAACGTGTCGCGGTCTTTCAGGCCGAGCAGCACGAGCGCCGTGAGCCGCTCGGGGTCGATGCGCACGTGACTCGTGTCGCAGCCTTCTTTCGTGAGCGTTTCGGTGAGAAAGCGCCCCATGTGGTCGTCGCCGACGCGCGTGAGCATGGCCGAGCTCAGGCCGAGTCGCGCGCAGCCAAACGCGATGTTCGCCGACGAGCCGCCGAGATACTTGGCGAAGGTGGAGACGTCTTCGAGCCGCGCGCCGACCTGCTGGGCGTAGAGATCGACGCCGAGCCGGCCGAGGCAGACGATATCGCGGCTGCGCCCGGGCGCGAAGCGTGAAGGGTGGGTGCGGGGGAGGGCCATGAGCATTCCTGTCGTATGCGGTCTCAGTTCGGTCACTATTCAGACTCAATCCGGAGTCGACGCGCGCCTCAAATGGTCGCGCCGTCGAGCTCGGCAATCATCTTCTGCATTTCCGCGCCGCCGGCCATCATGTCGAGCACCTCGTTCTTGCTGATGGTGTCCTTCGTGTACGTACCGAGCGAGCGGCCGCGATTGAGCAGCGTGAACGAGTCGCCAATCGGGTAGGCATGGTGCACGTTATGCGTGATGAAGATCACCGAGATGCCTTTCGCGCGGGCGCTATGGATCAACCTGAGCACGTTGAAGCTCTGCTTCACGCCGAGCGCGGCGGTTGGCTCGTCGAGAATCAGCACGCGCGCGCCAAAGTGAATCGCACGCGCGATCGCGAGGCACTGGCGCTCGCCACCCGACATCGTGCCGATGGCCTGATGCGGGTCGCGCACGTTGATGCCCATTTCCGCGAGACGCTCCTGGGCGATTTGCGCGCTCGACTCGAGATCCATGACGTTGAGAAAGCCGAACAATTTCTTCTGCGGCTCGCGCCCCATGAAGAAGTTGCGCGCCACCGAGAGCAGCGGCACCAGCGCGAGATCCTGGTAGACGGTCGCGATGCCGAGGTCGAGCGCGTCTCGCGGCGATTCGAAGCGCACGGGCTTGCCATCGACGAAATACTCGCCAGAGGTGGGCGCATGCACGCCGGCCAGCGTCTTGATCAGCGTGGACTTGCCCGCGCCGTTGTCGCCGAGCAGGCAGTGCACTTCGCCACGCTTCAGGCGCAGCGTGACGCCATTGAGCGCGATCACCTTGCCGAAGTACTTGCTGACGTTTTCCAGGGCGAGGATCGTGTCGCCGTTCTCGTTCTGGTCGACGGCGCCGTTTGCTGCACTGTTGAGTGATTCGGTCATGTCGGCCTCCGGCTTACGATTGCGCGACGCGGCGGCGCACATAGTGATTGAAGAGCACGGCGATCAGCAGCATCACGCCGAGGAAGACGCGGAACCAGTCCGAGTCGATGTTCGTATAGGTGATGCCGATCTGCACGACGCCGAAGATGAGCGCGCCGAACGCCGCGCCGATCACCGAGCCATAGCCGCCCGTGAGCAGCGTGCCGCCGATCACCGCGGCGATGATCGCCTCGAATTCCTTTTGCAGGCCGCGGTCCGCGGCGGCCGAGCCGATGTCGCACACTTGCAGCACGGCAAAGAGGCACGAGCAGAACGCGGTCAGCATGAAGAGCGAGATCTTGACGCGCTTGACCGGCACGCCCACATTCTTCGCGGCGTTGGCGTCGCCGCCCACGGCGAGGATCCAGTTGCCGTAGCGCGTCTTGGCGAGCGTGAACGCGCCGATGGCCACGAGCGCGAACCACCAGAGGATCACCTTCGGCACGCCCGGCACGAGCGGCTGGCCGTTGTCGAGCATCTTGCCGATGCCGATGTGCGCGAGCGCTACGAAGAGGTCCTTGAACGCCGTGCCGTGAAAGAGCAGGTTGGTTACGTAGTCGGCTTTCGCGACGTCGCCCACGCCCGAGACGATCGTGCGGTCGGCGAACATGATCGAGAGCGCGAGCGTGAGGCCGCGCAGGATGAACAGGAACGCGAGCGTGACAATGAACGAGGGCAGCCGCGTGCGCATCACGAGGTAGCCGTTCAGGGCGCCGAGCGCCGTGCAGCCCACGAACGCGAACAGGATGGACAGCGCGATGGGCCAGTGGAAGTACATGGTGGGGATGGCCACCATCATGCCGGCGAAGCCGATCATCGAGCCGATCGAGAGGTCGAACTCGCCGGCGATCATGAGCAGGCACGCACCCACGGCAAGGATGCCCAGGTAAGCGGCGACCTGCGACCAGTTCATCACGCCGTCGAGGTCGAACATGCCGGAGCCGCCCGCGCCGATCGCGAACACGGCGAACACGAGCACGGTGCCGGAAATCGCAGCAAATTCGGGGCGGCCGAGCAGATGCCCGAACCACGATTCGCGCCGCACGCGCTCGTCGTTGGCGCGTGGCCCCGCCGGCGACGGTTGGCCTTCGCGTGGGTCTTGCGCGCCGTCCGTTGCATGCGAGGGGAAGTGTTTGCCGGCTACACCCATGATGTCTCCAGAATAACCGGTGCGCGTGGGCCGCAAGCGGCGTGTCGTGCCCGGTAATTGATGCGCGGCGCGGTAGGCGTGAGGCGAGTCGGTGTCGCTCGAAGCGAGCCGTCGCCGCGCGTGGCTGACGAAAAGACGCTTTAAACGAGCGGGATCAGCGGTACTGACCCGCGTACTTCACAACCTTGTCGAGGTTCTCCTTGGTGATGAAGCCCGGACCCGAGCGGATGTTCTTCGGGCCGTAGGACGGCTGCAGCCCATAGGTTTCGAGGCGCTGCTTGAACTTCGGATTGGCTTCGAGGATCTGGCGGATCTTGGCCGGATCGGTCGTATGGTCTTTCTTCACGATCGCCAGCACGGCCACCGGGATATAGCCCTGCAGATACGGCTGCTGGTCGATGGCGAACTGGATCGTGCCCGCGCGGATTGCCTTGGCGATCTCGTCGGAGAAGTCGAAGGTGCAGAAGTAGATCTTGCCCGCGAGGCCCATCTGCTGGATCGCCTTGAGCGTGGCCGCGGCCGGCACCGGGCCGAGCGTGAGGATCGCACCGGTATTCGGATGGTTGCGCAGATACGCGCTCACCTTCGACTGGATCTCGGTCGGGTCCTGGCCCGAGTCGATCGTCGAGGTCTTGTAGTCCACGCCCAGCGCGTCCGCGAAGCCGCGGCAGCGTTCGAACGAGACGGCGTTGGTCGCGAAGTGATTCACGCAGAGGAACGACTTCACGCCGGCGGCCTTGGCCTTTTCGCCGGCCGCGTGGCCCGCCACGTACTCGGGCTGGCCCACGTGCATGATCGCGCCGAGTTGCGCGCTCTGTTCCTCGGTGCCGGAATTGATCGTGACGAGCGGGATCTTCTTTTCCGTGACCTTGCCGATGGAGTTCTTCAGCACGTCGTAGTCGGCGATGGTGACGATGACGCCGTCGTAGTTGCGCGCGGCGGCTTGCTCGATCAGGCGCGCCATGTCGGCGATATCGCCGTTGGGCGGATTGCGGTAGTCGGTTTCGACGTTGAAGTCCTCGTCCGCTTGCTTGATGGCGTTCTTGATGGTGTTCCACCACGAGTCCGAATCCGGCGCGTGGCTGATCAACACGAAGTGCGCGTCGGCGGCCTGCGCCGTCTGCGCGCCCAGCACGCTCAAGCCGCTCAGTCCCGCTGCCAGCGCGAGCGCCGCGGCCAACCTTCGGAGCATGGTCTTGCCCTTGCGTTGCGTCATAGTCTCCACCTTTCTCGGTCTGTCGTTCGTTCTTGGGGTGAGCGCGGCGCGCGTTATGACCTGCGATTTGCAGCGTGCGCATTGCGGCCCGCTTTGCTGCCTCGCTCATCGACAAGAGTAGGCGATCGTCTGGCGAGTTGCAACAAAAATTTCATTGCAAATAAAAATGGAAAATCTGTTCCAATTGCGTGCGGCGCTACCTATAATCGATTCCGTCGACGGCAGGCCTGGCAAGGGTTTGCGGCACTGCGGCAAGCATCAGGGAAAAACCATCATGGCGGATGAAACCAGCGACGCCGTAGCAGGCGTAGACGAATTGATGCAGCGCATCGCACACGAGTACGAGGCGCTGCCGCGGCAGTTGAAGAATGTCGCGACCTATATCGAGCAGAACCGTGCGAGCGTGATGATGGATCGCACCAGCGACATCGCCGCGAGCTGCGGGGTGCATCCGTCGGCGGTGGTGCGCTTCGCGCAGCGCTTCGGCTTTTCGGGCTTCTCCGATCTGCAGGCGGTGTTCCGCCAGGCCTACGCGGGGCAGGGGGCGTCGGCCACCAGCTATCAGCAGCGCATTCGCCAGCTGATCGAGGCGAAGGACGGCAACGCGAGCCCGGATCTCGGCGGCGCGGTGGCGCGCGAATTCATCGGCGCGTGCCGCAGCGGTCTGGACGAGCTCGAGGCCGGGCTCGACGACGCGCAGTTCGACGCCGCGGTGAAGATGCTCGAGCACGCGGACAACATCTACGTGATTGGCGTGCGCCGCTCGTTCGCGGTGGCGAGCTATATCGTCTACGCGCTCCAGCACACGAGAAAGCGCGTGCATCTGATCTCGGGTCTCGGCGGCATGTACCACGAGCAGATCCGCAGCGTGAAGAAGGGCGACGTGGTGATCGCCATCAGCTTCGCGCCTTACGGCAAGGAGACGCAGTACTGCCTGCGCGTCGCGCAGCAACACCAGGCGAAGACGCTCGTCATCACCGACAGCCAGCTCTCGCCGCTCGCGCGTCACGCCGATGCGCAGCTCTATGTGAAGGAGGGGAGCGCGTTCGCGTTCCGCTCGCTGACCAGCACGTTTTGCCTGTGCCAGGCGCTGTTCGTCGCGCTCGCGTACCGGCTCGAACTCAACGTGGAAGAATCGACCGACCCTGGAGGATACGATGACTGAAGCAAGGACGCTGAACGTGGCGGTATTCGGCGCGGGCCGCATCGGCCGCATTCATGCGGCGAACCTCGCGCGCCAGCCCGGCGTGCGTCTGAAGTATGTGATCGACGTGAACCGCGAGGCCGCTGCCGCGCTCGCGGCGCAGCACGGCGCGCAGGTGGCCGACGTGGACGGCGCGTTCGGCGACGCCTCGATCGATGCGACGGTGATCTGCTCGTCCACCGATACGCACTCCGAACTGATCCTGAAATCGGCGGCAGCAGGCAAGCCTATCTTCTGCGAGAAGCCCGTCGATCTCGCCATCGAACGCGCGCGCGAGTGCGCTCAAGCTGTCGCGCGCGCGGGCGTGGTGGCCATGATCGGCTTTCAGCGCCGCTACGATCCCACCTTTGCCGCGCTCAAGGCGCGCCTCGACGCGGGCGAGATCGGCACGCCCGAGATGCTGATCGTGACGAGCCGCGATCCGGGGGCGCCGCCGGTCGAATACATCAAGCACTCGGGCGGCATCTTCAAGGACATGCTGATCCACGACTTCGACATCTTCCGCTGGATTCTCGACGACGAAGCCGAGACCGTGCACGCCACGGGCAGCTGCCTCTCCGATCCGGCCATCGCCGATGCGGGCGACATCGACTCGACTGCCGTGACGATTCGCACGAAGCGCGGCCGCCTTTGCCAGATCAACACGGCGCGCCGCGCGGCCTATGGCTACGACCAGCGCTTCGAGATTCTCGGCAGCGACGGCATGCTCCAGGCGGGCAACATGAAGCCCACGGAAGTGGTGGCGTGGACCAAGCACGCGGTGGCGCAGGACGTTCCCGAGGCCTTCTTCCTCGAGCGCTACCGGGCGGCGTACGCGCGCGAGATGGCGCATTTTTATGAGGCTGTGACGCAGGGCACGCCGGTGCGCACGAGCGTGGCCGACGGCCTCAAGGCGCTCGAACTTGCGGAAGCGGCGGCGCTCTCGTGGCGCGAAGGCCGTGTGGTCAAGCTCGGGGGATGATCCGGTCGCGCAGGTGAAGATCGTGGTGGCGTCGCGCCCGAAGCGGCGCTTTTCAAATAGGCAGGATACCGAAGGAAGCACTGAGGAGACGGACAATGCAGGCGAATGAACGTGCCCGGCCGTTGCGCGTGGGCGTGGCGGGACTTGGGCGGCTCGGCCGGCGGCATGCGGGCAATCTCGCGTATCGCGTGCCGGGAGCGACGCTGGCGGCGGCATGCAGCCCGCTCGAAGACGACCTCGCATGGGCGCGCGGTGCGCTGCCCGAGGCGCGGCTGTACCGCGACTACGCCGAACTGCTCGCTGACACGTCGGTGGACGCCGTCTGGCTCGTGACGCCTTCGGCGCTGCACGCGCAGCAGATCGTCGATGCATTGCGCGCGGGCAAGCACGTGTTCTGCGAGAAGCCGCTCTCGCTCGACGTGGCCGAATGCGAGCGCGTGGTCGACGAGGCGCGCCGCTTTCCGGACCAACAGGTGACGATCGGCTTCATGCGCCGTTTCGACCCGAGCTATCACGACGCGTTTGCGCAGGTGCGCGCGGGCGCGATCGGCCGGCCGTTTCTCGTGCGTTCGCAAACCTGCGATCTCAACGACCCCGATGGCTTCTTCGTGCGCTTCGCGCCGGGCTCGGGCGGCATCTTTCTCGACTGCACCGTGCACGACATCGACGTCGCGCGCTGGCTCCTCGGCAAGCCGCGCGCCACGCGCGTCTTTGCGGCGGGCGCGGTCGCGCTGCACGAGGGCCTGCGCGAGTATGGCGACGTCGACAACGGCGTCGCGATCTGCGAGTTCGAAGGCGGCAAGCTCGCGATGTTCTATGCGTCGCGCACCATGGCGCATGGCAACGATACGTCGAGCGAGGTCATCGGCACGGCCGGCGCGCTCGCGATCGGCCGTCTGCCGCGCGCGAACCGCGTGGAGATCTACGACGCGCACGGCGTGCGCAGCGTCTGCACGCCGACCTTCTTCGACCGCTTCGAGGAGGCCTTCCTCATCGAGGCGCAGGCGTTCGTCGCGGCGGTGCGGGCGCGCCGTGGCGGCGAGGCGTGCGCGGCGGAGCACGCGCAGCAAGGCGCGACGCTGGAGGATGCGCTGGAGGCCACGCGAATCGGCTTCGCGCTGCGCGAGTCGTTGCGCACGGGGCAGGCGGTGACGCTCTGAGGCGCGGCGCGTCGCCGGAGCGCAGCGGGCGAACGAGGCAGGTACAAAGCGGGTACGAAGCGGCTACAAGGCGGCCGCAAAGAGGGCGCAAGCGTCCTTGTATGCGGCTGCGGTAAAATCGCTGCTATCCGTGACGTACCCAGCGCTGCCCGAGAGCGGCGGCGCGCCAACGAAGGATCCAACCCGATGCAAATTCAGGTTCACAAGGAAGTGGATGCGCGCGGGCTGAACTGCCCGCTGCCGATCCTGCGCGCCAAGAAGGCGCTCGCCGACATGGAAAGCGGCCAGATTCTCAAGGTTCTCGCGACCGATCCCGGCTCGCAGCGCGATTTCGCCGCCTTCGCCAAGCAGACCGGCAACGAGATCGTCGAAAGCTCGCAGCAGGACAAGACCTTCGTGTTTCTGATGCGCCGCCGCTGAAACGGCCCGCGCCGCGCTTTAGCGCAACGCATAAAAAATGGCCCGCGATCGTGAGATTGCGGGCCATTTTCATTGCCAGTGTGGGATACCGGCATGCGGCCAGTGGCCCCCGCGAGAGGGCGCGTGGCCGAAGGGGCGCTTAGCCGGGGGCGCCTAGCCTTCCAGCTCCGGCTTGCGCGTACGCAGATACTCCGCGAAGTCCTCGGCCACTTCCGGGTGGCGCAGCGCGAACTCCACGGTCGCCTTCAGGTAGCCGAGCTTGCTGCCGCAGTCGAAGCGCGTGCCGTGATACTTGTACGCGAGGACCTGCTCGTCGGCGAGCAGCGACTGGATCGCGTCGGTGAGCTGAAGCTCGCCGCCCGCGCCCGGCTTGATCGACTTCAGATGCTCGAAAATGCGCGGCTTGAGCACGTAGCGGCCCACCACGCCAAGGTTCGACGGCGCGACTTCGGGGGCCGGCTTCTCGACGATGCCCGAGAGCTTGACGATCGCGTCTTCCCATTCCTTGCCGTCGACGATGCCGTACGAGCGCGTCTCCGAGGGCGGAATCTCTTCCACGCCGAGCACCGAGCTGTGGTAGTGGTCGAACACCTCGACCATCTGCTTCATGACCGGCGGCGTGCCGTAGAGCAGGTCGTCCGCCAGGATCACGGCGAACGGGTTGTCGCCCACGAGCTTTTCCGCGCACAGCACGGCGTGACCGAGGCCCAGCGCTTCGGGCTGGCGCACATAGAAGCAGTCGACGTTGTTCGGCTTGATGCTGCGCACCAGCTCGAGCAGCTTGGCCTTGCCGCGGGCCTCGAGCTCGGCCTCGATCTCATAGGACTTGTCGAAGTGGTCTTCGATCGCGCGTTTGCTGCGGCCCGTCACGAAGATCATTTCGGTAATGCCAGCCGCGACGGCCTCCTCGACCGCGTACTGGATCAGCGGCTTGTCCACGACCGGCAGCATTTCCTTCGGGCTGGCCTTGGTGGCCGGAAGGAAGCGCGTGCCGAGGCCCGCCACCGGGAATACCGCTTTAGTCACTTTTAGCATGTCTATGGTCCTGGTTCTGATGGGCTCAGGCGCCGCGCGCGCCGCCACAGCCCACCTTGGCCGATTCAGACAGGCAGCCGCGCGAGTTGCGCGGTCAGCTTGCCCAGTGTTGCCTGGAATTCTGCCAGCCTCTTCTGCTCCTGCTCAACTACCGCCGGCGGGGCTTTTGCAACAAAACTGTCATTTCCCAGCTTGGCATTGCACTTCGTCACTTCATTCGTCAGTCGCGCGATTTCCTTCGAGAGACGCTCGCGCTCGGCTGCCACGTCGATCTCCACCTTCAGCACGAGCTTGTCTGTCCCGACGATAGCAACCGGCGCGCCCGCCGAGGCGGCGTCGAGCGTCGCTTCGTCGGCGATGATCTGGACCTCCGAGAGCTTCGCCAGCGCCTGCGCATAGGGCGCGAACGAGGCGAGCCGTTCGGCGTTGCCCGTCGCCAGCAGCGGCACCTTCGTGGCGGGCGAGAGGCTCATCTCGCCACGCAGGTTGCGGCAGGCGTCGATCACGGCCTTCAGGTCGGCGGCCCATTGCTCGGCGGCTTCGTCAATCTTCTTCGGCTCGGCCAGCGGGTAGGGCTGCATCATGATCGATGCCTCGCCTTCCGCCGCGCCTTGCGGGTACGCGTCGGTGAGCGGCGCCACCTTCTGCCACAGCGCTTCGGTGATGAACGGAATCACCGGGTGCGCGAGGCGCAGCACCGTCTCCAGCACGCGCAGCAGCGTGCGGCGCGTGGCGCGCTGCTGCTCGGGCGTACCGGTCTGGATCTGCACCTTCGCCAGTTCCAGATACCAGTCACAGTATTCGTCCCAGACGAACTTGTATATGGCGTTGGCCACGTTGTCGAAGCGATAGTCGGCGAAGCCCTTCGCGACCTCGGCTTCCACGCGCTGCAACAGCGAGACGATCCAGCGGTCGGCCTGCGAGAAGTCGGTGTAGCCGCCCGGGCCGCAATCGCCCGGCTGGCAGTCGCCTGGCTTCGAGAAGCCGCAGTCGTGGCCTTCGCAGTTCATCAGCACGAAGCGCGTGGCGTTCCAGAGCTTGTTGCAGAAGTTGCGATAGCCCTCGCAGCGCGCGAGGTCGAAGTTCACGTTGCGCCCGAGCGTGGCCATCGAGGCCATCGTGAAGCGCAGCGCGTCGGTGCCGAAGGCGGGAATGCCGTTCGGGAACTCCTTGCGCGTCTTCTTCTCGATGGTCGCGGCCTGCTTGGGATTCATGAGGCCCGTGGTGCGCTTGGCAACGAGCGCCTCGAGGTCGATGCCGTCGACGATGTCGATCGGGTCGAGCGTATTGCCCTTGCTCTTGGACATCTTCTGGCCTTCGGCGTCGCGCACGAGGCCGTGCACGTAGACCGTGTCGAAGGGCACCTTGCCGGTGAAGTGCGTGGTCATCATGACCATGCGCGCCACCCAGAAGAAGATGATGTCGAAGCCCGTCACCAGCACCGAGGAGGGCAGGAAGGCCTTCAGCTCCGGCGTCTCTTCGGGCCAGCCGAGCGACGAGAACGGCACGAGCGCCGACGAGAACCACGTGTCGAGCACGTCCTCGTCGCGCTTGAGCGCGCCCGTGTAGCCCTTGGCATTGGCCTGGGCGCGCGCCTCTTCCTCGTTCTTTGCAACGAAGATCTCGCCGTTTTCGCCGTACCACGCCGGGATCTGGTGGCCCCACCAGAGCTGGCGCGAGATGCACCAGTCCTGGATGTTCTCGAGCCACTGATAGTAGGTCGTGGTCCAGTTCTCCGGCACGAACTTGATCTGGCCGCTGCGCACCACGTCGAGCGAGGTTTCGGTGATCGACTTGCCGGGGTTGAAAGTGCCCTCGGGTGCGGGCTTCGTCATCGCCACGAACCATTGGTCCGTGAGCATCGGCTCAATCACCACGCCCGTGCGGTCGCCGCGCGGCACCATCAGCTTGTGCGGCTGCACCGAGTCGAGCAGGCCGAGCGCCTCGAAATCGGCGACCACCTGCTTGCGCGCCTCGAAGCGGTCGAGGCCGCGGTATTTTTCAGGTGCGTTGTCGTTGATCTTCGCGTCGAGCGTGAGGATCTCGATCATCGGCAGGCCGTGGCGCAGGCCCACCTGATAGTCGTTGAAGTCGTGCGCGGGCGTGACCTTCACGACGCCCGTGCCAAACTCGCGGTCCACGTATTCGTCGGCGATCACCGGGATTTCGCGGTCGGTGAGCGGCAGCTTGACCATCTTGCCGATCAGGTGCGCATAGCGCTCGTCTTCCGGGTGCACCATCACGGCCGTGTCGCCGAGCATGGTTTCCGGGCGCGTCGTGGCGACGGTCAGCGTGGCCGAGCCGTCCGCGAGCGGATAGCGCAGGTGCCACAGGTTGCCGCTTTCCTCTTCGCTCGCCACTTCGAGGTCCGAAACGGCGGTGAGCAGCACCGGATCCCAGTTCACGAGGCGCTTGCCGCGATAGATCAGGCCCTGTTCGTAGAGGCGCACGAACACGTCGCGCACGGCGGCCGACATCTTGTCGTCCATCGTGAAGTACTCGCGCGACCAGTCGATCGAGGCGCCCAGACGCCGCACCTGGCCCGTGATGGTCGAGCCCGACTGCTGCTTCCATTCCCACACGCGCTCGACGAACTTCTCGCGGCCGAGGTCGTGGCGCGAGATCTTTTGCGCGTCGAGCTGGCGCTCGACCACGATCTGCGTGGCGATGCCCGCGTGGTCCGTGCCCGGCACCCACAGGGTGTTCTCGCCGAGCATGCGGTGGTAGCGCGCGAGGCCGTCCATGATCGTCTGGTTGAACGCGTGGCCCATGTGCAGCGTGCCGGTGACGTTCGGCGGCGGCAACTGGATCGAGAAGTTGGCGCGGCCGGGCGTGAAGGTCGCGGCGGCGTAGCCGCGGCGCTCCCATTCGGGGCCCCAGTGGGCTTCGATCGTCTGCGGCTCGAAGCTTTTCGCTAGCGTGCTGTCGCTCATGGGTGGAATCTGCCGAAAAAAGATGCTGAAAACTTTCGATTATAAGGGGAAGCGCCGTCAAGTCAGGACGCCCGGCCGTCTATGGCCGGCATGGCCTTTATAATGACGGTCTACTTCGAAGCCCGCCGCGCCTGTGGCCTTGCTGTGTCCTTGCTTGCGGCCTTCTTGCGCCCCTCATTTCATGCCCGAACTGCTCGCCAACCTGAACCCCGAACAACACGCCGCCGTCACGTTGCCGAACGAACCGGCGCTCATTCTGGCCGGGGCCGGCAGCGGCAAGACGCGCGTGCTGATCACGCGCATTGCGTGGCTCATCCAGCAGGGCCTCGCCTCGCCGATGACGATCCTCGCCGTGACCTTCACGAACAAGGCCGCGCGCGAAATGATGAGCCGCCTTCAGGCGATGATGCCGATCGACACGCGCGGCATGTGGATCGGCACCTTCCACGGCCTGTGCAACCGCATGCTGCGCGCGCATTACCGCGACGCCGGCCTGCCGCAGACCTTCCAGATCCTCGACACGGCCGACCAGCTCTCGGCCATCAAGCGCCTGATGAAGGGCCTGAACATCGACGACGAGAAGTACCCGCCGAAGAACCTGCAGTACTTCATCAACAACGCGAAGGAGCAGGGCCTGCGGCCGAAGGACGTCGACGTCACGGACAACTTCAACCGCAAGTTCGTCGAGCTCTACGAAGCCTACGACCAGCAGTGCCAGCGCGAAGGCGTGGTCGACTTCGCCGAGCTGCTGCTGCGCTGCTACGAGCTGCTCGCGTACAACCCGCCGCTGCGCGCGCACTATCAGGCGCGCTTTCGCGACATCCTCGTCGACGAGTTCCAGGACACCAACAAGCTCCAGTACGCGTGGCTCAAGCTGCTCGCGGGTCCGGGCAACGCGATCTTCGCCGTGGGCGACGACGACCAGTCGATCTACGCGTTCCGCGGCGCGAACGTCGGCAACATGCGCGACTTCGAAGAGGAATTCCGCGTCAAGCATCTGATCAAGCTCGAGCAGAACTACCGCTCGCACGGCCATATTCTCGATGCCGCGAACTACCTGATCGCGCATAACTCGCGCCGCCTCGGCAAGAACCTGCGCACCGACGCGGGTCACGGCGAGCCGGTGCGCGTCTACGAGGCCGCCACGGACTCGCAGGAGGCGGGCTGGATCGTCGAGGAAGTCCGCGCGCTGATCAATCAGGGCCTCGCGCGCAACGAGATCGCGGTGCTCTACCGCAGTAACGCGCAGTCGCGCACGATCGAGCACACGCTCGTGAACGCGGGCGTACCGTACAAGGTGTATGGCGGCCTGCGCTTCTTCGAGCGCCAGGAAGTGAAGCACGCGCTCGCGTATCTGCGCCTGATCGACAATCCGAACGATGACACCGCGTTCGCGCGGGTCGTGAACTTCCCGACCCGCGGCATCGGGGCGCGCTCGATCGAGCAGCTCGCCGATGCGGCGCGCCTCTACAACTGCTCGATGGCGGCGGCCATTCCCTACGTCACGGGCAAGGCCGGTACGAGCCTCGGTTCGTTCGCGAACCTCATCGCGAAGATGCGCGCCGAAACCGCGCAGATGAGCCTGCCCGAAACCGTCGAGTACACGGTGCGCATGAGCGGCCTGGCCGAGTTCTATCAGAACGAGCGCGAGGGCCAGGACCGTCTGGAGAACTTGCAGGAACTCGTGACCGCGGCCACCGCGTTCGTGAGCGAGGAAGGCTACGGCATGGACACGCCCGCGCGCTCGATTCCGCTGCGCCCGGGCGCGAGCAAGGCGCCGGAGATCGTGGCGCAGGACGGCGAGATCGAAGTGCTGGACGCGCCCGCGATCACGGATCCCGCGCAGAACCCCGACCTCATGACGCCGCTCGCAGGCTTCCTCTCGCACGCGTCGCTCGAGGCGGGCGACAACCAGGCGCAGGCGGGCCAGGACGCCGTGCAGCTGATGACCGTGCACGCGGCGAAGGGCCTCGAATTCACGGCGGTGTTCATCACCGGTCTCGAAGAGGGGCTGTTCCCGCACGAGAACAGCGCGATGGAGGCCGATGGCCTCGAAGAAGAGCGCCGCCTGATGTACGTGGCGATCACGCGCGCGAAGGAGCGGCTCTATATCTCGTTTGCGCAAAGCCGCTTGCTGCACGGCCAGACGCGCTACAACGTGCGCTCGCGCTTCTTCGACGAGCTGCCGCAGGAATCGCTCAAGTGGCTCACGCCCAAAGTCGAGGCGGGCTCGCGCTGGGGCGGCCGCTCCGACAACGCCGGCTGGGGCCGCGACTGGTTCGCGCGTCCGGGCGGGGGCGAGGGCAACGGCGGCGGTGGCCGCCGCGAGCGCGACGCCTATATCGCGGACAAGAGCCCCGCGCCCGCGTTCGCCAACGAGCAGCGCGCGGCCGAGACGGGCTTCCGCGTGGGCCAGGCCGTGTTCCACACGAAGTTCGGCGAAGGCACGATCACGGCGCTCGAAGGCAGCGGCACCGACGCCAAGGCGCAGGTGCGCTTCAAGCGCCACGGCGAGAAGTGGCTCGCACTGGCCGTGGCGAAGCTGCAGGCGGTGGAGTGAACGCCGCCAGGCCCGCAGGCCACGGCGCAACGCGTTGATGTAACTCATCGGCGCCTCCCACGTAATTCATCGACGCAATTCGGCAAGACTTCGAAGCCATGAACCCATCATCCTCTCAGCCCGGCGCCGCCGGCCAAACCGCGGCGCGTCCGCTTGGCGTGCTCGCCGCGCTTCCCCAGGAACTCGGCGACCTGATCGCCGCGATGCAGGCCGAATCGGGTGTGGTGACGCGCACGCTCGGGCGGCGCGACTATCACATCGGCACGGTGCACGGCGTGCCCTGCGTGGTGACGCTCGCGCGCGTCGGCAAGGTGGCTGCGGCGGCCACGGTCAGCGCGCTGATCCACGTATTCGACGTGCAAGCGGTGGTGTTCACGGGCGTCGCGGGCGGTGTGGGACCGGACGTGCATGTCGGCGACGTGGTGGTGGGCGAGACGCTGCTCCAGCACGACATGAACGCCGAGCCGCTGTTCCCGCGCCACGAGATCCCGCTGCTCGCGCGCTCGCGCTTCGACGCCGACCGTGCGCTGGCCGCCGCGCTGGCCGTTGCGTGCGAACGCTTCATCGAGGAAGAGGGCACGGCGCTGGCGGAGCGCTTCAGCGCCGCGCTGCCGCGCTTCGAAACCGCACTGCCGCGCGTGCATCGCGGGCTCGTGATCAGCGGCGACCAGTTCGTGGCGAGCGCCGCGGCCGTGGGCGACCTGCGCGCGGCCTTGCCCGACGCGCTCGCCGTGGAGATGGAAGGCGCCGCGCTTGCCCAGGTCTGCTACGAGTACGAGGTGCCGTGCGCCGTCGTGCGCACCATCTCCGATACCGCCGACGAGCACGCGAGCACGTCGTTCTCGTCGTTCCTCACCGAGATTGCCGGGACCTATTCGACGGGCATTCTGCGGCGCTTTCTCGCGTCCTGGACGCCAGCGCAGCGTTGAGCGGCGCCGGTCTGTCCGGCCCGCAGTCGAGCGGCGGGGAATAGACAGTCAAGCGGCAAGCAACCCGCGGGCACGGGTTAACAATGACTGTGAAACTATTTATATCTAAAGTAATCTGGCGCGAGCCGTTCGACCGCAAAGCCGTTCAACCGCCCTTGACCGACTGCGCCCGAAAGCCCGTGCCCACGCCTTGAGACGCCTCGAGGCGTCTGGAGATGCCCGGGCGGGAAGGCGCCGTGCCTGCCCATGTCCGATGCCCGCTCCATCCCCGCGCGCACGACGCGCGCCGTCCTGCTCGTCTGCGGCTTGTCCGTCCTCTTCGAAGGCTACGACGTCGGCAGCCTCGGCGCGGTGCTGCCCGCGCTCGCCGCCGACCGCCACTGGAGCCTCACGCCGATGCAGCTCGGCGCGCTCGGCAGCTACGCGCTCGCGGGCATGTTCTTCGGCGGCATGGCGATCGGTACGCTCGGCGACTTGCTCGGGCGGCGGCGCATGCTGCTCGGCTGCGTGGCGCTGTTTTCGCTCACGATGGCCGGTGCCGCCCTCGCGCCCACGCCGTTCTGGTTCGGCCTGTGCCGCTTCCTCGGCGGCCTTGGACTCGGCGGCGTGATTCCGGTGGCCGCCGCGCTCACCATTGAGTATTCGCCGCCGGCGCGGCGCAGCTTCAACTACGGGATGATGTATTCGGGCTACTCGCTCGGCATCCTGTGCGCGGCGCTCGTGGCCATGGCGCTGTTGCCCGCATGGGGCTGGCGCGGCGTGATGGCGGTGGGCGCGCTGCCGCTCCTCGCGCTGGTGCCGATGGCGCGCGTATCGCCCGAGTCGCTCGACTATCTGGTTGCGCGCGGGCGCGTCGATGAGGCGAGGGCGCTCGCCGCCCGGCTCGGTGTGACGGGCGAACTCACCGCGGCGCAGGGCTCCGGGTCCCACAAACGGGCCAGCCTGCGCGACGTCGTGACGGCGATCTTCGCGCGGCGGCGCCTGCGTGCGACGGCCTGCTTCTGGATCGCGCTGTTCTGCGGCATGTTGCTGGTCTACGGCCTCAACACCTGGCTGCCGATGATCATGCGCAAGCAGGGCTACGCCCTCGGCTCGAGCCTCGCCTTCCTGTTCGTGTTCAGCCTGACTTCCGCGTGCGGCGGCGTGCTGCTCGGCAAGCTCGCCGACCGCTTCGGCGTGCGCGCAACGGTCGTGCTGGCCTATGGGATCGGCGCGCTCGCGATCGCCGCGCTGATGACGCGCCACGCGCTCTTCGTGAGCTATGCGCTCGTGGCGTTCGCGGGCATCGGCAGCATCTCTGCTTCGCTGATCCTCACCGGGCATCTGACGCACTTCTATCCGGCGCATGCGCGCGGCGCGGCCACGGGCTGGGCGCTGTCCTTCGCGCGGTTCGGGGCGATGTGCGGGCCGCTGATGGGCGGCTATATCGCGAGCGTCGGCGCGGCCTGGTCGTGGAATTTCGTGGCCTTCGCAGTGACGGGGCTCGTGGCGGCGCTGGCGGTCGCGGCATTGCCGTCGCGTGCGCGCGTCGAGGCGGGCATTGAGGCGGCCGAGGGCGGCGAGGCGGTGGAGGCGCACGCCGGCGCGCGAGACGCCGCCGATCGCGGCGCCCAGCTTTCCTGAAGGCGCCGCGCCTGCCCGTGAGCTGCCCGCCTGAGACGCGTCGGCCAGTCAGCCGACAGGCGTCGGCGCGTCAGGCCTTGCCGGCCAGCGCCACCGCCTCGCGGATCTGCTGCAGCGCCGTCGCGTCCTCGATGGTCGGCAGCTCGCCCGGATCGCGCCCTTCGGCGAGCGCGGCGATCGCGCGGCGCAGCAGCTTGCCCGAGCGCGTCTTTGGCAGCATCGAGACGAAGTGCACGCGCGCGGGCCGCCCGATCGCGCCGAGCTGGCGGTCCACGGTGGCCGCGATCGCGGCGGCGAGCTGGTCCGCCGCGGCGGGGTCCGCGGCCGCGGCCGCGTCGCGCAGCACCACGAAGGCGAGCGCGGCCTGACCCTTCACCGCGTCGTTCACGCCCACCACGGCCACTTCGGCGACGGCCGCGTGCGACGAGATCGCCTCTTCGATCTCGCGCGTGCCGAGCCGGTGGCCCGCCACGTTGATGACGTCGTCGGTGCGGCCGAGGATCGTCACGTAGCCGTTCTCGTCCTGCACGCCCCAGTCGAAGGTCGAATAGACCTGGTGGTCCGGCACGCTCTCCCAGTACGTCTTCACGAAGCGCGCATCGTCGCCCCAGACGGTCTGCATACAGCCCGGCGGCAACGGGTACGAGAGCGTGATCACGCCTTTCTCGCCGTGCGCGCACGGCTCGCCCGTATGCTCGTTGCGCAGCACGAGATCGTAGCCGTAGCACGGCACGCCAGGCGAGCCGACCTTCTGCGGCAGCGCTTCCACCCCGCGCTGGATCGCGAGCATCGGCCAGCCGGTCTCGGTCTGCCAGTAGTTGTCGACGACAGGCTTGCCGAGCGCGTCCCCGATCCAGACGGCCGTGGGCTCGTCGAGCGGCTCGCCCGCGAGAAAGAGCGTGCGCAGGCTCGAGAGGTCGGCCGCGCGCAGCAGCGCCGGGTCCTGCTTCTTGAGCACGCGGATCGCCGTGGGTGCGGTGAACATGAGATTGATGCGGTGCTGCTCGACGAGGCGCCACCAGATGCCGCCATCGGGCCGGATGGGTGTGCCTTCGTACATCACCGTGGTCATGCCCGCGATGAGCGGCGCATAGATGATGTAGCTGTGGCCCACGACCCAGCCGATATCCGATGCCGTGAACATGGTGTCGCCGGCGCGGCCCTCGAAGATGTAGTCCATCGAGGCGGCGAGCGCGACGGCGTAGCCGCCCACGTCGCGCTGCACGCCCTTGGGCTTGCCGGTCGTGCCCGAGGTGTAGAGGATGTACGAGGGTTCGTTCGATTCGAGCCATTCGCAGGGCACTTGCGCGTTGTAATGCTGCTCGCGCAACGGTTCGTAGTCGACCAGATACGGTGCGTTCAGGCGCTCGGGCGCGAGCTGGCGGTCGATCAGCAGCACGCGCGGCGGCGCATGTTCGGCGCGCGCCATGGCTTCGTCGACGAGCGGCGTGTAGTCGATCACCTTGCCGCCGCGCGCGCCGGCGTCGGCGCTCACGAGCAGCGCGGGCCTGGCGTCGTCGATGCGCGCGGCGAGGCTGGGCGCCGCGAACCCGCCGAACACGACCGAATGAATCGCGCCCAGGCGCGCGCAGGCGAGCACCGCGAACACGGCTTCGGGAATCATCGGCAGGTAGATCAGCACGCGATCGCCGCGCTTCACGCCGAGCGAGCGCATCACCGCGGCCATGCGGTTCACTTCGGCGTGCAGATCGGCATAGGTGTAGCGCCGCTCGATGCCGGTTTCGGTCGACACGTAGACGAGCGCGTTCTGCTGGGCGCGGGTGGCGAGGTGCCGGTCGACGGCGTTGAAGCACAGGTTCGTGCGCCCGCCCGTGAACCAGCGCGCGAAGGGCGGATTCGAGCGGTCGAGCACCTCGGCGAACGGCGTCTCCCAATGGATGCGCGCGGCTTCGCGGCGCCAGAAGTCTTCAGGTCGATCGATCGACTCGCGGTGGAACTCGCGGTAACGGCGCATGACGTCCATCCTCCCGTGCGGTGTCGCGGGCTTCTGCGCGTTGGGCAGGCCCCGCGTGGCGGCCGGATCCGGCTCTGAAGGGTCGAGGATAGTGCAGTGCAACGGGCGCGGGCAACGCGGGTTCACCACTATGCGCCGGCGCGTCTGCGGGACGGGCGTATCGAGCGCACAGGGTGCACCAGGTGAATCAACGGCGCGGGATGTCCGTGTGCGACCCGGAGCGCAGCGGCGCTTCGAGGCCGGCATCGTGCTGCGCGAGCGGACGCGGCTGCGCATGCCAGCGCCGCAGCCATCGGCACGCGATCGCGACCGCGGGGTCGAGCTGCGCGCTCACCGCGGCGCCGAGGCCCGTGCCGTAATCGTCGCGCGCGAGCGGCTGCACGCCGATCAGCACCAGTTCGCGCGGATAGTGGCCTTTGAGCTGCGCGCAGGCGAGCGCGTCGGCGAAATCCATCTGATGCAGATTCACGGGGCGCGTATGCAGATGCTGTGCGGCATCGTCGCCTTCGCGCACGCATAGCGTGCCGGGCGCGCGTCCGAAGTCGGCCGAGTTGAAGACGAGCATGCGTTGCGCCGATTCCACGAGCGGCAGCAGCGCGAGTCCCTGCGTGCCGCCCGCCACGAACTCCACATGCGACGCACACTGCCAGCCGGCTTTGAGCCGCTCGATTGCGCGCATGCCGAACCCGTCGTCGCCCCATTGCACGTTGCCGATTCCCAGCACGACGATGCGCGGCAGCGCGGGCGTGCGCGCGGCGGCCTGGGTCGGCGCTGCAAGGGAGCGCGCGAAGATAAACGGGACGTGTTCGTAGAGAAAGCTCACGCGAATCACTTTGCGAAAGAGACAAAACTCAGAATACTCTTAGGTGACGCGCATTTTTGTGTTGAGGTATGTCAAGGTAGTAGGAATTTGTCCAGGCGCCGCGAGAAGTTTTGCAGGTTCAAGAGATTCGCCGTCAGGCGATGCCTGGTATATGGTTAAAAGTCTCGAGCAATGTTGAGACGCACCAATAAAAAAGAGCGCCACCAGGGCGCTCTTTTTCAGTCACGTTTGCCTTTTAGCCAGTCATCGGAGGTTCAATCAGTAGTCCCGCCTCCGACCGGCTTCATGGACACCATGGACCTCATGATCCTCATGCGCCCGGCTTCACGACCACGGTGCAGGTCGTGCCCGCCGAGAGGATCATGCCGTCCGGCACCTTGTCGATATGGATGCGCACCGGCACGCGCTGCGCGAGCCGCACCCAGTTGAAGGTGGGGTTCACGTCGGCGAGCAGTTCGCGGCTTTGCGGATTGTCGCGGTCGTAGATGCCGCGCGAGATGCTTTCCACATGGCCTTCGAGCGTGCCGCCGCTCATCAGCTTGATGTCGGCCTTGTTGCCGACTTTCACGCGCGGCAGCTTGGTTTCCTCGAAGTAGCCGTAGACCCAGAACGAGTGGCTGTCCACCACCGCGAGCTTGGCCTGGCCGGCCGTTGCATAGTCGCCCTGGAACACCTGCAGGTTGGTGATGTAGCCGTCCACCGGCGAGATCACGCGGGTGCGCTCGAGATTCAGCTTCGCGGCGTCGAGCGCGGCTTGCGCCTGCTCGTACTGCGCCTGCGCCGAATTGGCGGTGTGCGAGGCGTTTTCGCGGTTTTCCTGCGAGACGACCTCGCTGTCGAGGTCGGCGCGGCGGCGCGCGTCATCCTGGCGCATGGTCAGCTCGGCCTTGCGCGCGGCCACGGCCGCTTGTGCCTGCTCCACGGCGATCTGGTAGTGCGACGGGTCGATCTGCATCAGCAGGTCGCCCTTGTGCACGAACTGGTTGTCCTTCACGGGCAGCTCGACCACGGCGCCCGAGACGTCGGGCGCGATGTTGACCACTTCGGCGCGCACGCGGCCGTCGCGGGTCCACGGCTCGTCCATGTAGTGCACCCACAGGACGCGGCCGACCAGGATGGCGACGACGAAGATGATGGCCGTCGCGATAAAGCCAATGATGTTTCGGATAGTCATGATGCGTTTGAATCCGGTTCAGCGTTTTTCAGCGCTATGTCAGCGTGTTTCAGCGGTATACGGCGAGCCCCAGCACGCAGCACACGACCACGAGCAGGCTCACGCGAAAGAGGGAGGGGTGCCACACGATCCGGTAGAGGCCGGTTCGGGCCAGCACGGAATCGAGCACCCAGGTGAGCGCCGCGCCCAGGATGAAGAGCAGGACGATCGCCGGAATGTAGGCATCGAGAAACGCAACGTCACGCGGCATGATTCACTCCTTGCGTGTTGTCGGGAGGGTTGTCCGCAGCATGGCCCGCGCGCGGGTCCACGTACGCGGCGAACGGTGATTGCGGGTCGATCAGCGCGGTGCGGATGAAATGCAGATGGCTCAGGATGCGCTGCAGCCGATGCCGCGTTTCGCGCGGCGCGTCGTCGCGCACGATCTGTTCGAGCACGCGCTGGCAGGCCGCGATGGCCGCGCGGGTCGCGGCGAGCGCGGTGGCGTGGCGGTGCGCGTCGGGGCGCGCGAACAGCGCGCTCACGGCCTTGAGCGTCGCCGTGGTGGCGTCGCGCCATGCGGTGTTCGCCGCGAGCGGGTCCGTCGTGCCCGCATGCGAGGCGGTTGGTGCCGATTCTGCCGATACCGCGGCCAGTTCCTCGCGCAGATCGATCGCGGCATTGCCGATCTCGAGCGTCGCGAACATCCAGCGCAGCGTGTCCTGGCGCAAGACCTGATCGTTGCCGGCGAGCGCGTGCAACTGGAACACGAGGTCGCGCGCGCCGCTCTCGAAGCGGTTGCGCAGGCCCGCGAGGCCGGTGAGGCGAGCGCGGCATGCGTGCACGGCCTGGCCGCGCAGACTCGCGAGCAGGCGCTTGCGCAGCCACGGCGCGGACGGTGGCAGGATCGCGCCGAACGCGAGCGCCGTGACGATCATCGAGAGCACGAGCGCGAGTGCATCGTTCATGAAGCTGATCGGGTTGTACTGCACGACGTTGTCCGGGCCTGCGAGAAAGCACAGGAAGATGCAGTAGCCCACGCCGTAGCCCGCGTACGCGGGGCGCGTCGTGAGGAACACGCCGAACGCCAGCGCCGGCGCGAGCGCGACGCACAGCAGCGGGAAGCCGTCGATGTGCGGGAACACGCCGAACGTGAGGATCATGCCGACGAGCGTCGCGAGCGCCGTGCCGCCCGCCATCTGGGCCGCCATGCGTGCGGGCTGCGGCGAGGAGGAGGCGAGCGCGCAGGTGGCCGCGGCGGTGAGCACGAGTGTCGTGCCGCTCGGCCACGCAGTGGCGATCCAGAACGCACCGAGCAGGCCGATGACGATCGCCGCGCGCAGGCCCGATACGCCGGCTGCGATCAGGTCGGTCTTCGGCACGTAGCGCGCGACCCACTTCTCGCGCGCATGCGTGTCGACGGCGAGCGAGGCGTAGGTCGCCGTGTACTCGTTCATATCCGCCACGAAGCGGTAAAGGAGCTCGGTGGCCGTGTCGAAGTCGAGCAGACGCGCGGCGCGGATGTCCGCGTCTTTGCCTTGCCTGTCGAGATCGGCTTCGAGCTGCACGCGCGTCTCGCGCACGCGCTTGGGCAGCGTTGCGCGATAGTCCTCGAGTTGCTTCGACACATGTACTGCATCGGCCGCGGTGAGCACGGGCTCGCCTGCCTTGTCGAAGAGCGGCGCGATCTCCCGGAAGTACGGTTCGAGCGCGTCGACCGTGACCGTCGAGCCTTGGTCGCGCAGGCGGTTCATCAACTGGTGCAGCGCGTGAAAGCGTGTCGATGCGGCCATGAACTCGGTGTTCAGGCGCGCGACACGCCCCGAGCGCATGCGCGAGTCGGGCGTCTCGAACACGGCGTTGCTGCGGCTCGCCTCGAGGCCGACGATATCGACCACGAAGCGCGCGTTGGTCGCTTCGATCTGCGAACGATCGACGCGGCCGCCGAGCGCCGCCGACACGTAGTCGACGAACGACGAGAAGCGGCGGCGCACGGTCGAGCGCAGCGCCTCGCCGGTGAATTGCGGAAACGCCACGGCGCTCACGAAGCCCGAGGCGAGGATGCCGATCGAGATCTCGGCCACGCGCGTCATGGCCGACATGAAGGCGCCGTCGGGGTTCTGCGAGGCCGGAATGCCGATCAGCGCGGCCGTATAGCCCGCGAGCACGAAGCCGTACGAACGGAAGTTGCGGTTGCGCGCGGCGCCCGCCGTGCAGATGCCGACCCACAGCGCCGTGCTGGCGATGAAGAGCTCGGGCTGCTGGGCGAACAGGCCGATCAGCGCGAGCATGACCACGAGGCCGACCAGCGTGCCGCAAAGCCGGTAGAAGCTCTTCGCGAACACCGGGCCGCTTTGCGGCTGCATCACGATGAACACGGTCGTCATGGCCGTGCGCGGCCCGGGCAGATCGAGCTTCATCGCGACGCCGAGCGCGAGCAGGGCGGCGGCGATCGTCTTGATGAGATAGATCCAGACGAGGCCGTCGGTGCGAGCCCAGTCGGCGAATGCCTGGAGGATGCGCTGGGTGCCCGGTTGCGCCGGGGAGGGAGAGGATGCTTGCATCTTCGCGTGCCTCAGTGCGCGCTGGCCGCGGTGTTGGCCGGGGCGCCTGTGCCGGCCGCGGTGTGATCCGCGCCAGCTTGCGACGCGTTGGCCGTCCTGGCGGCGCTGGTTGCATCCGCATCCACATCAGGCAGCTTCGGCGCGAGCAGCGCAGCGGGCATCAGCGGCACGTCGCGTGTCTTCTTGCCGTGCGCGGGCAGTTGCTCGGCTTGCGTCGGTCCCGCCGTTGCAGGATCGGCCGCTGGGTCAATCAAGCCGCCGCCCAGCGCAGCCACGAGCGTGGCATGCGCGGCCAGCCGCTCGGCCTGGATATGCGCGACACCTTCCTGCGCACGCAGGAGCTGGGTCTGCGCAATCAGCACGTTGACGTAGTCGCTGAGCCCGCGCCGGAAGCCAGCCTCGGAGAGGTCGTAGTTGCGCTGCGCGGCCGCGACCGAGCGATGCGCGTCGTCCTCCTGCGTGGCGAGCGAGCGCATGCGTACGACCTGGTCGGCGATCTCCTTGAGCGCGGTCACGAGCGTCTGGTTGTACTGCTCGACCGCGATGTCGTAAGCGGCCGATTGCGCGCCGAGCTGCGCGCGCAGGCGCCCGCCGTCGAAGATCGGCAGCGAGAGGGCGGGGCCGCCCGCGTAGCTGCCGCTCATCGACTTGAGGAACTGGAACAGCGGGCCGCCTGCCGCATAGCCGCCCATCGAGACGAGCAGATTGATGTTCGGGTAGAAGTCGGCCTTCGCGACGTCGATGCCGCGCGCCTGCGCGGCGACGGTCCAGCGCGCCGCGACCACGTCGGGGCGATGGCCGATCAGCTCGGCCGGCAGCGCCGAGGGCAGGCCCGCAGGCGCGCCGAGCGAGAGCGCCGGGCGCTGGATCGACTCGCCCGCGCCGGGGCCCTTGCCCGCAAGCGCGGCGAGCTGGTTCTTGCCGAGCGCGATGGCTTCCTCGAGCGCGTCGATCTGGCGCTCGTATTCGGGCAGCGGCGTTTCGGCCTGGCTCACTTCGAGCTGCGTGCCGATGCCGCCCGCGAGACGCTTTTGCGCGAGCGTCAGAATCTTCTGCTGCTCGGCGAGCGTCTGCTTGGCGATATCGAGCAGCGCGTAGTTCATCGAGAGATCGATGTACGCGCGCGTCACGTTCACTTCGAGCTCGAGCTGCGCGGCGCGCGCGTCGGCGGCACTCGCGTGCGCCATGTCGAGCGCGCGCTCGGCATTGTTCTTGTCCTGGCCCCAGAGATCGAGGTGGTACGACAGGCCGAGCGTGGCCGTGTTGTTCCAGGTGTTCGCGCCGGCGAGCGGGCCCGGTCCGTAATAGACGTTGTCGGCCCATTGCTGGCGCTGCACGGACATGCTGCCGTTGATCTGGGGCAGGAGCCCCGCTTGCGCCACCCCGGCCATCGAACGCGCTTCACGCACGCGCGCCTGCGCGGCCGCGAGCGACGGGTTGTCCGCGATCGAGGCTTCGATCCAGGCGTTCAGCTGCGGGTCGTTGTAGCTCTTCCACCAGTCGCTGACGGGCCATTGGGCGTCCGTGTCGGCGGCGCGGATGGCCGAGCCGGCGTCGAGTTCGGACGCGTCCGTGTGCTTCGCTTGCGGTGCGATTCCCCCGGTACTGGCGCAGCCCGCGATTATCAACGAGAACGTAAGAACCGTGAGTGCGGCTAGTCCTTTCGGTACCGGAGACTGCACGATTTACTCCTTTTCCATGCGTAGATTGACGTACGACATTATATTTTTTGCCCGATTGGCGAATAACCGGTAAGGATGCAAGGCATTCTTACGCGATATGAGATAATCGACTTTGCGAAATGTGTAACAATTCGTCCGTCAGTCAGAGGATGGTTATGGATACGCTTCAGAACATGCGGGTATTCGTGCGGGTGGTCGAGGCCGGCAGCTTCACCGGCGCCGCCCAGTACCTGAATACGACGACGGCTTACGCGTCGCGCGCGGTCTCCGATCTGGAGGCCCACTTGCGTACTCGGCTCCTGAATCGCACGACGCGCCGCATCGCGCTCACCGAGGCCGGCGAGCGCTATCTGCAGCGTTGCGAGCAGATCCTGGCCTATGTGGACCAGGCGGAGGCCGAAGCCGGCGATGCGCATGCGCGTCCCTCCGGCAAGCTCAAGGTCCATGCCATGACGAGCTTCGGCCAGCACTATGTGGTGCCGGCGGTGGGGCAGTATCAGCAGCGCTATCCGGACGTGCACGTGGACCTCACGCTCGCCCAGCGCATGCCGGACCTGCTCGACGAGGGTTACGACGTTGCGCTCGTGCTGGCCACCGATCTGCCGGATTCGGGCTTCGTCTCGCAGCGTCTGACGAGCGCGTTCAGCATCGCGTGCGCGTCACCGTCCTACCTCGAGCGTCACGGCGTGCCGCAGACGCCGCGCGATCTCGCGAATCATCGCTGCCTGCAGATGGTGACGCCGGTGTTTCCGGCGTCACAGTGGGATTTCACGGGGCCAGGCGGCGACGAAACGATCGACCTTGGCGCCGCCACGTTCCAGGTGAATGTGGCCGAAGCGCTGGCAGTGGCGGTGCGCGAGGGGATGGGCGTCGGGCTGCTGCCGATCTATTCGGCCATCAGCGGGCTGCGCAGCGGCGAGCTCGTATGGATCCTGCCCGAGTACAAGTCGCAGGAGATGAATGTCTACGCGATGTATCCGTCGCGCCAGTATCTCGACGCGAAGATCCGCACGTGGGTCGAGCTGCTGCGCGAAAAGCTGCCCGCGACGCTGGCGGAAGATCAGGCCGAGTTGCGCCAGTTCGCGCGGACCTGACCGACGGCGCATGCAAGGCTGGCAGTGCGCTGTGACAGCCTGTTACAGCTTCGGGTTATGGCAACACTTCCTTACGCACGCCAGCGCGGCGGCTTGGTAAGGTAGCGGAACTGAAACGTCAATCCGCCAGAACCCGAGGTTTTCCATGGATACGCATCTGATGTTCGGCATCGCCGTGATGATGGGCCTGATCGGCATCGCCGCGTCACGCGACTTGCTGCGCATGCGCCGCGCCCAGCTTCAGCCCGTCACCCTGCGCGCACAGCGCGCCGCCGACCGCTCCCGCGGCCAGCGCTGATCGTCCGCCGATCGTCTTCTTGAGCGGGCGCTGTCTCCGGCCGTGCCCGCTGCGCCTGCCAGGCCCGTTGCCACCGGGCGGCGCGGCGCTCAGATTTCCACTACCTTGTCCCACGCGAAGGCCGGATTCTCCGGCTGGCCGGTGCGCCGGTCGCGATAGCCGCGCGGGTTGCACACCACGCGCGTGCCGTCCACCGTGTAGTCGAAGCACGTATGCGTGTGGCCGTGCACCCAGAGCGCGGCGGGCGGGCCCAGCAGCGCGCCCAGATCGCTCACGAATCCCGCCGACACCAGATCTTCCGCGTAGCGCGCCGCGAGGCTCAGCCGATGCGGCGCATGATGCGTGACGACGACCGTCTTGCCGGCAAACGGCTTGGCCAGCTCCGCTTCGAGCCATGCCCGTGCCTGCGCGTACAGGGCGATCGAGTCCGCGGGCGTGAAGTCGCGCGCGGCGGCCTCGGGGCTCGCGGGCCACGAGACCTGAATCAGCCCGCGAAAGTCGAGCATCACGCGCTTCGCGGCCTCGATCGCTGCGTCGCGTGTCGCATCGTCGGCGCCGAAGAGCGTGAAATCGGCCCACAGCGTCGTGCCGAGCACCCGAAAGCGGCCCGCCGGATCAACATAAGTCCCGTTGTTCAGGTAGTGCACGTTGTCGAGCGTCGCGGCGGCGTCGCGCATGGCCGCTTCGAGCGCGCCGAGTTCGCCGTCGTAGTACTCGTGATTGCCCGGCACATAGATCACGGGCACCTGCGGATCGAACGTTTCCGCCGCCCAGCGCAAGCCGAGCCCGTGATTGTGGATGTCGCCCGCAAGCACGACGAGGTCTGCCTGCGCGTGCGGGATCGTGTCCGGCTCGTCGTATTCCAGATGCAGGTCGGATAGCACGCGGACCTTCACTTCGCCTCCTTGCGCGCTCAGCGCAACACTTTGCCCGGATTCATCAGATTCAGCGGATCGAGCGCGGTCTTGACCGCACGCATCAGCGCGAGCTCGACTTCGCTCTTGTAGTGCGCGCTCTCGTCGACCTTCAACTGGCCGAGGCCGTGCTCCGCGCTGATCGTGCCGCGGTGGCGCGCGACGCTGTCGTAGACGATGCGGTTCAGGGTTTTTTCGTTTTCCGCGAGAAAAGCCTGCGAATCGCCGCCCTCGGGCGCCTGCACGTTGTAGTGCAGATTGCCGTCGCCGAGATGGCCGAACGTGACCATGCGGGCGCCCGGCACCGCGCGCGCGATCTCGGCGTCGGTTTCCTCGATGAAATGGCCGATGCGCGAGATCGGCACGCCGATGTCGTGCTTGATGTTCAACCCTTCCTGCGCCTGCGCGAGCGGAATGTGCTCGCGGATGTTCCAGAACGCCTGCGACTGCGCGAGGCTTTCCGCGACGACGGCGTCCTCCACGAGTCCTTCTTCGAGCGCTGTTTCCATGAGGCGCTCGAAGAGGGCGCGGCCGTGCTCCTCGCTCTCGTTATCGGACAGCTCGAGCAGCACGACTTGCGCGTGGCGCTGCTGGAATGGGTAGCGCAGCTGCGGGAAATGCCGGCCGACCAGTTGCATGCAGAAGTCCGACATCAGCTCGAAGCCGGTGAGGAGCGGTCCCGCGAAGCGCTGCGCGAGCGCGAGGAAGTCAAGCGCGGCGTGGGCCGACGCGAGCCCCGCGAGCGCCGTGACGCGCGCGGCCGGTTGCGGGTGCAGCTTCATGACGGCGGCAGTGATGATGCCGAGCGTGCCTTCGGCGCCAATGAACAGATCGCGCAGATCGTAGCCCGTGTTGTCCTTGCGCAGGCCGCGCAGGCCGTCCCAGAGTTCGCCCTGCGGCGTCACAACTTCGAGGCCGAGGCATAGCTCGCGCGTGTTGCCGTAGCGCAGCACGCCGGTGCCGCCCGCGTTGGTCGAGAGATTGCCGCCGATCGTGCAACTGCCTTCGGCGGCGAGCGAGAGCGGGAACAGACGCCCGGCTTCGGCGGCGCGCGCCTGGATTTCGGCGAGGATCACGCCCGCTTCGACAGTGATCGTGTTGTTGTGCGCATCGATCTCGCGCACGCGGGTGAGGCGGCGCAGGCTGAGCACGGCCTCGCGGCCGCTCGTGTCGGGCGTCGCGCCGCCCGCGAGGCCGGTGTTGCCGCCCTGCGGCACGAGCGCGACGCGATGCTCGCGCGCGAGCTTCACGATGGCGGCGACTTCTTCGGCACTCGCGGGACACAGCACGGCGCACGCGGCGCCCTGGTAGCGCTTGCGCCAGTCGGCAAGGTAGGGGGCGGTGTCGTGGGCGTCGGTCAGCACGTGCTGCGCGCCGATGGCGGCGGCGCAGGCGTCGAGGAACAGTTGCGGGGCGAGTGCGGTGCTTGCGGTCATGGCGGCTGAGGTGTCTCCGGGGCGAGGCGGCGGGGCGAGAGCGTGCCTGCGCTCGGCAGCCGGGACACGGATATCGTTTGTGGCTAAAGAGTTAGTTTGACACGCCGGGTGACCGGGTGGGGGAGACGCGGGCAGGGGCTGCGGGTGGGCGCGGGCGGGTTTGCGACTGGTTGCCGATTCGAGCCGGCTCGATTTGCCGGATCGAGCGGCGGACCCTGAGTCGAACCTGCATTCGGGCCGCGCGGCGGAGCCTGAGTCAGGCCGGCATTCGGACCGCGCGGCGCCCGTATCTACATGCTCATGCGCCTTCGCGCTTCGCGCGCCGTGCGGCGCGCTTGAAGGGCGCGACATAGGCAAGCGCGCATCCGAAGAACCCGAGCGCCAGGGCGACTTCGACCCAGCCGAGCAGGTTGCCGGGCGCGGGGTCGGTCATGCCGCGCACGATGCCTTCGGCAAAGTAGAGCAGCACCAGCATCGACGCCCATTGCAGCGTGTAGAGGCGGCGCCGCAGCACGCCGGGCAGCGCGGCGGCAAGCGGCAGCGCCTTGAGGATCAGCGCGCTGCCGCCGGGACGCAGCGGCGCGAGCCGCCATTCCCACGCGATGCACAGGAGCGTGAGCGCGGCGAGCGTGACGAACGCACCCAATGCGGCAGGGCGGCGCCCTGCGAGGTCGGCTGGCATGCGCGCCGGCGAAGTTGACGTCGGCATGGGCGACTCGGTCGCGTCGCGCGGGCCGCCAGTCACGGCCGCTCGCCTTGCGAAAGCGCCAGCGAGGCACGCGCGAGCCGCACCCCGAGCGCCACGGCGAGCGCTTTTTCGTCGGCGGTGAGGCCATGGCTGCGGCCGTCGGCGCGCGCGTGGTGCGACGCGCCGTAGGGCGTGCCGCCGCTTTGCGTCGAGGTGAGCGCGCTTTCGGTGTACGGAATGCCCACGAGCAGCATGCCGTGATGCAGGAGCGGCAGCATCATCGAGAGCAGCGTGCTTTCCTGGCCGCCATGCAGGCTGCCGGTGGACGTGAAGACGCAAGCGGGCTTGCCGGCGAGCGCGCCCGAGAGCCATTGCGGCGTGGTGCCGTCGAGGAAGTATTTGAGTGGCGCGGCCATGTTGCCGAAGCGCGTGGGCGAGCCGAGCGCGAGGCCGGCGCACTCCTCGAGATCGCGCAACTCCACGTAGGGCGGGCCGTCGTCGGGAATGTCGGGCGCGCTGGACTCGCAGACCGTGGATACGGGCGGCACCGTGCGCACGCGCGCTTCGGCGCCAGGCACGCTGTCGATGCCCTGGGCGATGGCGCGCGCGAGTTCGCGGGTGGCGCCATGGCGGCTGTAGTAGAGCACAAGAATCGGTTTCATCGGGCCTCGTCGGTGGACGGGATATTATAGGGGTTGGGTTCGCCGCCAGTTTTCCGCGAGTTTTCCAGGAAATGGGGGCGCCGTCTGGAGAGCGCAGGCCAATGGACGTGTTGTCGACATTACGGATCGATCTGGATATCGTGAAGCGGCTCGCGCGCTTCGCGGCGCGGCGCAGCCGCGAAGACCGCATTCCGCAGGTGGCGGGCAGCCTCACGTTCACGACCTTGCTCTCGCTCGTGCCGCTCGCCACGGTCGCGTTCGCGCTGTTCACCGCGTTCCCCATCTTCGCGTCGTTCCAGAACTCGCTGCAGGGCTTTCTCGCCGACCACCTGATGCCGGCGCAGATCAACAGCCAGATCTTCATGTACCTCAACCAGTTCGCGTCGAAGGCCAAGGGCCTCACGACGATGGGCATGATCGTGCTGTTCGTCACCTCGGTCATGACCATGATGACGGTCGAGTCGGCTTTCAACGTGATCTGGCGCGTGCGCAAGGCGCGTCCGCTCGCGCAGCGCGTGCTGGTGTACTGGGCCATTCTCACGCTCGGGCCGATCCTGATCGGCGTGAGCCTCTCGATCTCGTCGTATCTGTTCACGCGCTCGGCCGCGCTGGCCACCGAGCAGCATGTGTCGATGCTGTTCGACTGGCTGCTCATCAGCGCTTCGGTGCCGCTCACGGCGCTCGCGTTCACGATGCTCTACGTCTATCTGCCGAACTGCCGCGTGGAGTGGCGCGACGCCGTGGTGGGCGGCGTGGCGGCGGCCGTCGCGTTCGAGCTGGCCAAGCGGGGCTTTGGCCTGTACGTGCGGCGCATCCCCACGTATACGGCGGTGTACGGCGCGTTCGCGGCGGCGCCGATGTTCCTGTTGTGGATGTATCTGAGCTGGTTCATCACGCTCGTGGGCGCGATGATCACGTCGGCGTTGCCCGAGATCCGCACCGGGCGCTTCAACCGGCCGCGCTTTCCGGGCAGCGATCTGCTGGACGCGCTCGAGTTGCTCGCGGGGCTCGCGGATGCGCGCGATGCGGGCCAGCCGGGCAGCACCGCCGAGCAGCTCGCGCAACTGCTGCGGCGCGACCTCTCGACCGTCACGCGGATCGTGGCGGATCTGGAAGAGGACGAACTGATCGGGCGGCTGGAAAAGGACGGCGAGAAGCCGCACTACGTGCTCGTCGCGAATCCCGCACGCATCTCGGTCGAGCGCATTTACGCGCGCTTCGTGATCGATCGCAAGGAGCTGGCGTATCAACTGAAATCGAGCGATATCGACGCGGCCACGCTGCTCGGCTCGCTCGAAAACGACAAACTGTCGATCTCGCTCGCCTCGCTGCTGGCGGCGCGGCGCGAGCGGGTTCGCCTTGCTCAGGCGGGTGGCGAGTCGCCGGCGCTGCCACACCCGGCGGCTTGAGGGGAATCGGGCGCCGCCCGTGATCCAACCGGGCGGCGGCCATTGGACACAACGATCGGCTAGATCGTGATCTTTCCGCGGCAGATATCCGAGAACATGACCCAGTCGCCCATCAGGCTGTAGATGGGATGGCGGAAGGTGGCCGGGTGGTTCTTCTCGAACGCGAAATGGCCGATCCAGGCAAACCCATAGCCGCATAGCACGGCGGCGGGCAGCCAGAGCCAGTCGCCTGTGGCGATCGCCATGGCGACACAGCCGATCACACCGAGCGAGCCGATGAAATGCAGCCGCCGCGACATGAGGTTGCTGTGCTCGCTCAGATAGAACGGATAGAACTGCGCGAAATTCGCGAAGTGCTCGGTATGGATGGGGTGACTCATGGTCTCCTCCTTCGCGCATCGAATCCTGCCGCGCAAGGGTCGCTCATGGCCACATTCTCCGGCGATCCGAACGACCGTGCAACCTTGGCCGACACGACTGCGGGGACAACCGCGTTGCCGCTAGCCCGGCCGCCGGCCCGCCCCATCGGACCAACCCGCCGGCTTGGCCGCGGCATCCGGTACTGCCGCGCGCGGCTCATGCGGGCCGGCCCTGGAACAGTCCGGTCAGTCGTTCCCCACAATCCGCGGCCCATGCTGCACCGCAAAACCATAGAGCGCGTCGAGCGTTGCGTCGGGCTGCTCCGCCATCAGCGCGTGCCCTGCGTCCAGCGTCACCGTATCGACGGTGACTCCCGCGTGCGCGAGCGCCTTCGCGAGCGCGCCGGCTGCGCGCGGCGGGGTCATCATGTCGCGCTGGCCGACAATCAGGCGCACCGGGCAGCGCACCTTGGCCGCGCTCGCGAGGCCGTCCGCGTAGCCATTGCAGGCCGCGAAGTCGGTGTGAAAGAGCTGCGGCTCGCCTGACGCCGCGACGCGCTCCATCAGCCGCTGGTTCATGCCGCGCAGCCAGAAGCCGGGGCCGGGGCTCGAAGGCTTGGCCGCGAGCGTCGAATGCGACCAGGCGTTCACGAGCGCAATGGCTTCCGGCTCGCGCTCGCGCGCGGCCTCGAGCAGCGCGGAGGAGACGACCATCGGAATGGCGGTGGCGAGCAGCGCGACGGCCGCGGCGCGCTCGGGGTGGCGCGCGGCGAATTCGAGCGCCACGAGCGAGCCCATGCTGTGCCCGGCGACGAACGCCTCGTCGACCTCGAGCGCCGCAAGCAAGGCGTCGAGCCAGTCGGCGAGCGCGCCGATGCTCGTGAGCGCCGGCCCCGCGCTGCGCATATGGCCCGGCAAGTCGACGGCCAGCACGCTGAAGCCGTGATGCGCGAAGTAGCGCGATTGCAGCGCCCAGACGCTGTGATCGTGCTGCGCCCCGTGGACGAACACGGCCACCGGCCGGGCCGGATCGAATGGGCGGCCGCCCGTGTAGGCGTAGACGGATTGGCCTGCGACGTCGACGATCATGACGCCTCCTTGCCCGCTGCGGCTTTGGCGGCGGGGGCCGCTTTCTGCGACGCCTTGAGCGCGCGCTTGAGATCGTCGATCAAATCGTCGGGGTCTTCGAGGCCGATCGACAGGCGGATCGTGCCCGCGCCAATGCCCGCCGCGGCGAGCGCGGCCTCGTCCATGCGGAAGTGCGTGGTGGAAGCGGGGTGGATCACGAGCGAGCGCGCGTCGCCCACGTTCGCCAGATGCGAGAAGAGCGAAAGCGACTCGATGAAGCGCTTGCCGGCCTCACGCCCTCCAGCCAGATCGAAGCTGAACACGGCGCCCGCGCCGCGCGGCAGCAGGCGCCTGGCGAGTGCGTGATCGGGATGCTGCGGCAACTCGGGATACGCCACCGACTGCACGGCGTCGTGCGCATCGAGAAATTCGACGATGCGCCGCGTGTTCGCCACGTGCCGCTCCATGCGCAGCGGCAGCGTCTCGATGCCTTGCAGCAGTTGCCACGCGGCCTGCGGATGCAGGCACGCGCCGAAGTCGCGCAGGCCTTCGCGGCGCGCGCGCAGCAGGAACGGCGCGACGCTGCTTTCCTCGCTGAAGACCATGCCGTGAAAGCCCGCATAGGGCTCGGTGAATTCGGGAAACCGGCCCGAGGCTTCGAAGTCGAAGGTGCCGCCGTCCACCAGCACGCCGCCGATGGTCGTGCCGTGGCCGCCCAGGAATTTCGTGGCCGAGTGGTAGACGAAATCGGCGCCGTGCTCGAACGGGCGCAGCAGATAGGGCGTCGTGAAGGTCGAGTCGACGAGCAGCGGGACGCGGTGCTCATGAGCGATCTGCGCGACGCCGGCGATATCGAGCACATCGAGCCCCGGATTGCCCAGCGTCTCGCCGAACAGCAGGCGCGTGTTGGGGCGCAGCGCCGCGCGCCAGGCGTCCAGGTCGCCTGGCTTCACGAAGGTCGTTTCGATGCCGAAGCGGCGCAGCGTGTAGTCGAGCAGGTTGTGCGAGCCGCCGTAGAGCGCCGTGGAGGCCACGATATGCGCGCCTGCGCCCATCAGCGTGGCGATGGCCAGATGCAGCGCCGCCTGGCCGCTCGCGGTGCCGATCGCGCCCGCGCCGCCTTCGAGCGCGGCCACGCGCTCCTCGAACACGGCGACCGTGGGGTTCGAGATGCGCGAGTACACATGGCCCGCGCGTTCCATGTTGAAGAGCGCCGCCGCATGGTCGGTGTCGCGAAACGAGAACGACGTGGTCTGATAAATCGGCGTCGCACGGGCACCGGTGACGGGGTCGGGCGCGGCGCCGGCATGCAGCGCGAGCGTGTCGAAGCGTGGGTCGGACATCGTGGCAGCACAGCCGGCGCGAACCGGCGTCGGGTGAAAGGTGCAGGCATCGTAACATCGGCCCGTGCGCGCCGGGGACGTATCGCGGGGGCGGGCGGCGGGGGGCTCCGGCTTGCCGGCCGCGCCGCGCGCGCGCTCGGGAGCGTCGCTTGCTGGCCACAAGACATAGGGCAAATGGCCGGCAAGACGCCGCTCGTTTTGCGAAAAAGCCGGTGTTTGAGCGCTGGAGCAGGCCGTTTCTGGCCAGATTCGCGCCTTTCGGCCCGCTTTGGCGCGTCTTTCCTTTTGCAGGCCTTTCCGATAGCATCGAAAAGAGGCAGGAATTCTTTTCAGCATCTCCCCCAACGATTGGCGCCAGCGCCGACAACATTTTTTGCATGGGATGAGGCCCGGCGCTTCACTACCGGGTCCATCGGCACAGGAGACACATCATGCGTGTGAGCGACATTCTCAAAGTCAAGGGCAATACGCTCTACACCGTTACGCCCGAGACGTCGCTGCATGACGCGGTGAACACCATGGCCGAGCACGATATCGGCTCGCTCGTGGTCATGGAGTATGGCGATCTCGTCGGCATGCTCACGTTCCGCGAGATCATTCTCACGCTGCGCACGAATGGCGGCAGCGTCGGCACCACCACGATCCGCAAGGTCATGGACGACCACCCCATTACCTGCACGCCCGAAACCGAGGTCGACGAAGTGCGCCGCATGATGCTCGAGCATCACGTGCGCTATCTGCCCGTCATGGAAAGCCGCTCGCTGATGGGCGTGATCTCGTTCTACGACGTCGCGAAGGCGGTGGTGGAGGCACAGGGCTTCGAGAACAAGCTGCTCAAGGCCTATATTCGCGACTGGCCCGAAGAGGAGCAACATTCGGGGCGCTGATCCCGGTGCCGCGCGCGCGATCACGCGCGACGTGCACAGCGAGGCGAACCCGCACAAACCCGCTTGAAAAGCGCGCGTCAAGCGCGCTTTTTCACGTCTGGCTTCCAATTCCTACAGCATAAATCCGACTCGATGAGCGAAAGTCCGATGCCCGTCGCGCAGCGCGCGGCCCGTGAAGCGAGCAACCATGGCTCGCAGTTCGCGCTGCTGCGCCAGCGCCGCTTCGCGCCGTTCTTCTGGACGCAGTTCCTCGGTGCGATGAACGACAACGTCTTCAAGATCGGCTTCACGTCGCTCGTGACCTATCAGGCGGCGCGCTTTTCGGGCGTCGATCCGAAGACGGTGGCGTTCCTGATCTCGGCCATCTTCATCGTGCCGTTCGTGCTCTTCTCCGCTACGTCGGGACAGATCGCCGACAAGTTCGACAAGGCCGTGCTCACGCGCTGGGTCAAGACCTTCGAGATCGCGGTGATGCTGATCGGCGCCGCGGGCTTCTGGATGCACAGCGCGCCGCTGCTCTATCTCTGCACCTTCCTGATGGGCGTGCATTCCACCGTGTTCGGGCCCATCAAGTACGCGTACCTGCCGCAAAAACTCGCGGAAGACGAGCTCGTCGGCGGCAACGGGCTCGTGGAGATGGGCACCTTCGTGGCGATCCTGATCGGGACGATCGTGGGCGGCATCGCGGCCGGCATCGGCGCGTCCGATGCCGCTTCCGCCCAGGCCCTGGCCGGGCCGCCGGTGGGCGCGTGGTGGCTCGGCGGGATGTGCATCGGCATCGCGCTGGTCGGCCGCGTGGCCAGCGCGTTCGTGCCACCCTGCGCGCCGCCGCAGCCGGACCTGCAGATCAACTGGAATCCGTTTTCCGAGACCTGGCGCAACCTGCGCCTCGCGCATGGCAACCGCACCGTATTCCTGAGCCTGCTCGGGATTTCGTGGCTGTGGTTCGTCGGCGCGACCTTTCTGGCCTCGTTCTTCAACTTCGCGAAGGACGTGCTGTCGGCCAATCCCGACGTCGTGACCTTGCTGCTCGCCATGTTCTCGCTCGGCATTGGCTTCGGCTCGCTGCTGTGCGAGAAGTTGTCGCGGCGGCGCATCGAGATCGGCCTCGTGCCGCTCGGCTCGATCGGCATGAGCGTGTTCGGCATCGACCTGTTCTTCGCGAGCCATGCGTTGCCCACGGCGCCGCATCTGCTCTCGGTGGGCGAGTTCGTGCGCATGCCCGCGCACTGGCGCGTGCTCGCCGATCTGTTCCTGCTCGCGATGTTCGGCGGCCTCTACAGCGTGCCGCTCTACGCGCTGATCCAGAGCCGCAGCGCGCCCAGCCACCGCGCGCGCATCATCGCCGCGAACAACATTCTCAACTCGCTGTTCATGATCGTCTCGGCGCTCATGGCGATGGCGCTGACGGCCGCGGGCGTCGGCATTCCAGGCATCTTTCTCACGACCGCGCTGCTCAACATCGTCGTGGCCGCGTACATCTACACGCTCGTGCCCGAGTTCCTGCTGCGCTTCGTGGCGTGGGTGCTCGTGCATACCGTCTATCGCGTGCGGCTCGTCCATGCCGAGCGCATTCCGGCCGAGGGCGCGGCGGTGCTGGTCTGCAATCACGTGAGCTATGTCGATGCCGTGGTCATCATGGCCGAGAGCCCGCGGCCGATCCGCTTCGTGATGGATCACCAGATCTTCCGCTCGCCGCTGCTCGGCTGGCTGTTCCGGCACGCCAAGGCCATCCCGATCGCGCCCGCGCACGAGAATGCGGCGATGCTCACGGCGGCCTACGACACGTGCGCTCAAGCGCTCGCCGAGGGTGATCTCGTTTGCATCTTTCCCGAAGGCAAGCTGACGAAAACCGGCGACATGAATCCGTTCCGTCACGGCGTGACGGAGATCCTCAAGCGCCACCCCGCGCCGGTCGTGCCGATGGCGCTGCGCGGGCTGTGGGGCAGCGTGTTCTCGCGGCATGCGGCGTCGGGGCAGGAGCGGCCGGTGCGGCGCGGGCTGACGAGCCGGCTCACGCTGGCGGTGGGCGAGCCGGTGGCGCCCGGCGAGGTAACGCCCGAGGTCCTGCAGCGCACGGTGGCCGAGTTGCGCGGCGCGCGGCGCTGAGCGAAGCGGGTAGCGCCCGCTCGCTCGCAGAAGCGGCTCAGGGGTGGCGGAAAGCCGGTGCAAACGTCGCGCAAGTGCGGCACATGCACGGCACACAGGCCGGTACACGGGCGGCACAAACGTGAGACATGCGCGCCCGGCGATGCGCCGAGCCGCGTGCCGCGCATAGTCTAGCCGGGCGGGCCGCCGCGCGGGCTGGCATAATGCTGGATTCCCCGATTCACTTTGGACGACCGCCATGTCCGGCAACACGCTCGGTACGCTTTTCACCGTCACCACCTTCGGCGAATCCCACGGCCCGGCCATCGGCTGTGTCATCGACGGCTGCCCGCCCGGCATGGCGCTCACCGAAGTCGACATCCAGATCGACCTGGACCGCCGCCGTCCTGGCACCTCGCGCCACGTCACGCAACGCCAGGAAGAGGACAAGGTCGAGATTCTTTCGGGCGTGTTCGAGGGCGTGACGACGGGCACGCCCATCGCGCTCCTGATCCGCAACACCGACCAGCGCAGCAAGGACTACGGCAACATCGCCGAGACCTTCCGCCCGGGTCACGCCGATTACACCTACTGGCAGAAGTACGGCATCCGCGACTATCGCGGCGGCGGCCGCTCGTCGGCGCGCCTGACGGCGCCCACGGTCGCGGCGGGTGCCGTCGCGAAGAAGTGGCTGCGCGAGCGCTTTGGCGTGGAAGTGCGCGGCTGCATGAGCGCGCTCGGCGAGATCGATGTGCCGTTCGTCGACTGGAAGCACGTGCCCGAAAACCCGTTCTTCGCCCCGAACGCGGATGTCGTGCCGCAGCTCGAGGCCTATATGGACGCCTTGCGCAAGGACGGCGACTCGATCGGCGCGCGCATCGACGTGGTGGCGAGCGGCGTGCCGGTGGGCTGGGGCGAGCCGCTGTTCGACCGCCTCGACGCCGACATCGCGCACGCCATGATGGGCATCAATGCCGTGAAGGGCGTCGAGATCGGCGCGGGCTTCGCCAGCGTGGCGCAGCGCGGCTCGGAGCACGGCGACGAGCTCATGCCCGGTGGCTTTCACAGTAACCACGCGGGCGGCGTGCTCGGCGGCATTTCGACGGGGCAGGACATCACCGTGTCGATCGCCATCAAGCCGACGTCGAGCATCCGCACGCCGCGCCGCTCGATCGACAAGACGGGCGAGTCGGCCACGGTCGAGACCTTTGGCCGCCACGACCCATGCGTGGGCATCCGCGCGACGCCCATCGCCGAGGCGATGCTCGCGCTCGTGCTGATCGACCATGCGTTGCGTCATCGCGCGCAAAACGGCGATGTCGTCGTGACGACGCCGAAGATCCCGGCCAGCGACGCCTGATTGCCGCGCGGGAGGCAACCCCTGCCGCGCACGCATGAAACGAAAAAACCGCTCCGGGGAGCGGTTTTTTTGTTGATTTCCGGGCTTACATGTTCGGATAGTTCGGCCCGCCGCCACCTTCGGGCGTGACCCACACGATGTTCTGCGTCGGGTCCTTGATGTCGCAGGTCTTGCAGTGCACGCAGTTCTGCGCGTTGATCTGCAGGCGGTCGCTGCCGTCGTCGTTCTTCACGAATTCGTAGACGGCGGCCGGGCAGAAGCGCCCCTCAGGGCCTGCATAGGTGCGCAGATTCACGTTCACCGGTACGCTTGCGTCCTTCAGCGTCAGATGCGCGGGCTGGTTCTCTTCGTGATTCGTGTTGGAGATGAACACGGAAGAGAGACGGTCGAACGTGAGCTTGCCGTCGGGCTTCGGATACTCGATCGGCTTGCACTGTGAGGCCGGACGCAGCATCTCGTGGTCGCGATGCTGGTGATGCAGCGTCCACGGCACGTTGCCGCCCAGCAGCTTCTGCTCGATGCCCACCATCAGCGTGCCCAGATACAGGCCCTTGCTCATCCACTGCTTGAAGTTGCGCGCCTTGTAGAGCTCCGTGTAGAGCCACGACTGCTTGAACGCTTCCGGGTAGGCCGTCAGTTCATCGCTCTGGCGGCCTGCCTGCACCGCATCGAACGCGGCTTCCGCCGCGAGCATGCCAGTCTTGATCGCCGCGTGGCTGCCCTTGATGCGTGCCGCGTTCAGGAAGCCCGCGTCGTCGCCCACCAGCGCGCCGCCCGGGAACACGAGCTTCGGCAGCGACATCAGTCCGCCCGCCGTCATCGCGCGCGCGCCATACGAAACCCGCTTGCCGCCTTCCAGATACTTGCGGATCGCCGGGTGCGTCTTGTAGCGCTGGAATTCCTCGAAGGGCGAGAGATAGGGGTTCTGATATGCGAGACCGACGACAAAGCCCACCATCACCTGGTTGTTGTCGATGTGGTAGAGGAACGAGCCGCCGTAGGTGTCCTTCTCGAGCGGCCAGCCTGCCGTGTGGATCACCAGACCCGGCTTGTGCTTTGCAGGGTCGATCTCCCACAGTTCCTTGATGCCGATGCCGTAGACCTGCGGGTCGGCATCCTTGCCCAGCTTGAGCTTTTCGTTGAGCTGACGGCCCAGGTGCCCGCGGCAACCTTCGGCAAACAGCGTGTACTTGGCATGCAGCTCCATGCCGAGCTGGAAGTTCTCCGTGGGCTCGCCATCCTTGCCGACACCCATGTTGCCGGTCGCCACGCCCTTGACCGAGCCATCATCGTTGTAGAGCACTTCGGCAGCCGGGAAGCCCGGGAAGATTTCCACGCCCAGCGCTTCGGCCTGCTGGCCCAGCCAGCGCGTGACATTCGCGAGGCTGATCACGTAGTTACCGTGATTCTTGAAGTTGTCCGGCAGCGCCCAGTTGGGCACGGCCTTCGCGCCGTTTTCCGTCAGGAAAAGGAATTGATCTTCGGTCACAGGCACGTTCAGCGGCGCGCCTTGCTCCTTCCAGTCGGGAATGAGCTCGTCGATGGCGCGCGGGTCCATGACCGCGCCCGAGAGGATATGCGCTCCGATCTCCGAGCCTTTCTCCAGCACGCATACGCCGATCTCGACGCCTTTCTCTGCTGCCAGCTGCTTCAGGCGGATCGCCGCGGACAGGCCCGCCGGGCCGCCGCCTACGATCACCACGTCGTATTCCATCGACTCGCGTGGGCCGTATTGCTCCAAAAGACTTGCGGGGGTCATT
>NZ_BAYD01000050.1 GCF_000685075.1 Paraburkholderia oxyphila NBRC 105797 | reverse complement strand
GCAACACTTGCATCCCGAATGCAAAACAAGGAAAGGCCAAGGTTCACACCAAGGATCGCATATCGTCAGGAAAACGAACCAGGCGCGCCCAGCGCTCAATAGCGAGCAAGCTGGCTACCATTCACCTGAACCCGATCACCAGGCCGCAGATCCCCTGGCGTCGGCACATTGAACGAGCGCATCGATCCGTCGCTCAAACGGACGTCAATACGATATCCCGCGGGCTGGCCCATCTGCTGCCCGATCTGATTACCGGCGTAGGCGCCGCCGAGCGCGCCGATGACCGTTGCCGCATCGCGACCATGACCGCCGCCGAACTGATTGCCGACCACGCCGCCCACCAGCGCGCCCACCACGGTGCCGGCAATGCCCGAAGCGCCCGTGGCGTTGCTGATCGGGCTGATATTCGCAATCGTGCCGTACTGCACGCCATATTGATTGCCGTATTGCGAGTCGTACTGGCTACCGGACTGGCCGTTGCTTTGCGTGTCATACGGCTGTTGCGGCGGGGGCGGCGGCGCGTAGGCGGGCTGTTGGACGGTGCCCGGTTGCGCGTAGGCCGGCTGGGCATAGGCGGGCGCCTGGCCCTGGTAGCCTTGCTGCGCGCCATAAGGCGCATAGCCCGGCGCGACGCACGCCGACAACGAAAGGCTTGCAGCGGCGGCAAGGGCGGCGATCAGGGCGGACTTGGTAGAGAGCATGGGCATCACGGTGTTATGTGCATCGGCGTCGCACCAGGCGCGGCGAGCATGAGTAGTAAGGCGAATGCGCGGGAGTATAAGGAAAGGCAGTCGACCCGTGCGATGCCCGCGCGTAACAACATGTATCTTGTGTATCTATTCAAACCGATGGCTTGTGAAAAGTGCTCCGCGCCATGTGAACTGCGTGTGCGGTGTCGCGACAACGGCGTTACATCGCTAACCGTACGGTTACGCGTTGCGGCCGGCGACTCCAGGGCCACCCGCGAATTGCAATTTCGGTCAAGCAGATTGACTGAGTCGAACATCCCCTTCTCGATTCCTGGTGGCTAAACTTGGCACCACGTTAGCGCCACCGCCGCGGGCGGTCGATCTTGGCGATTTCCCAAGGTGCACGGGCACTATCGACGGAGGAATACGCGATGGAAGAGTTCTACACAGAAGAGCAAAGGATGATCCGTGAAGCGGCGCGCGGGTTTGCACAAGAGCAACTCGCACCCAACGCGGCGCAATGGGAGAAAGACCACTGGATAGCCGATGAAGCGGTCTCGCAGTTGGGAGCGCTGGGCTTGCTCGGGATGATCGTCCCTGAAGAATGGGGCGGCTCCTATACGGACTACGTGGCGTACGCGATTGCCGTCGAGGAAATCGCAGCCGGTTGCGCAGCGACGGCCGCAATGATGAGCGTGCATAGCTCCGTAGGCTGTGGACCCATCCTGAACTTCGGGAGCGATCGCCAGAAGCACACGTATTTGCCAGACATGGCGAGCGGACGAATAATTGGCTGCTTCTGCTTGACCGAACCTCAAGCTGGCTCCGAAGCGAATAACCTCAAGACCCGGGCTGTTTTGAAGAACGGGATGTGGACGCTAAATGGCAGCAAGATGTTCGTGACGAACGCCAAGCGGGCGAAGGTTGCGATCGTATTCGCCGTTACCGACGCCGAGCTGGGCAAGAAAGGGCTTTCAGCGTTCATCGTCCCCACGGACACCCCGGGCTTTATCGTCGGCCGGCCGGAGCACAAGCTTGGCATTCGTGCCTCCGACACCTGCGCCGTAACGTTGGAGGATTGCACGGTTGCGGAGGACCAACTCCTTGGGGAGCGGGGCAAGGGACTAGCCATCGCGCTTTCCAACCTCGAAGGCGGGCGAATTGGCATCGCGGCGCAGGCGCTCGGTATTGCCAGAGCGGCGTTCGAGCAAGCGCTGGCCTATGCCAAGGATCGGAAGCAGTTCGGCGCGGCAATCGTCGACCACCAAAGCATTGGCAATATGCTCGCAGACATGGCGACCCGCATCAACGCTGCACGTATGTTGATTCATCACGCAGCACGCCTGCGGACAATTGGAAAGCCGTGTCTTTCGGAGGCGTCGCAGGCCAAACTCTTTGCCTCCGAGGTAGCGGAGTGGGTCTGCACAAAGGCGATCCAGATCCACGGCGGCTACGGTTACCTGGAGGACTATCCGGTAGAGCGACACTACCGGGACGCGAGAATTACGCAGATCTACGAAGGGACGAGCGAGATTCAACGTATGGTGATCGCGCGTACGCTCAAAGACTGAGCGCGTGGTTGCCAACGCTGGATGTGTGAACCTGATGCGTTTATTGTGTTGACTGAGTCAGTCATACGAAATAATTGTCATCGCGCAGCACACTAAACCCGGCGTCTCTACGGATGTCACGCAGGGACCCGGGGGCAAGCGGTAGAAGGGAGAGAGAATGACAAAAATAGTCCCATCGTCGAACCTGATTTGCGAAGATTTTTACTTGCCATCAGAGCCTTCCAGTGTCCAGATTCATCTCCGGCGCAAATGCTTGTCACCCGAGGCGAGCCGAGGCAACCGCGCGGTAACGATATTTGTTCATGGTGCCACGTTCTCTGGCGTATCCGCGTTCGACACCCCGTTACACGGCGGCTCGTGGCTCGATTTTGCAGCGGCACACGGTCACGATGCCTACGCCGTCGACATTCGAGGCTACGGTCTTTCGTCGCGCCCGCCAGGCGATGATGAAGCGACGTCGGCCGACCGGCCCCACCCACGTACGGAGGAAGCGATTCTCGATCTGAGCGCTGCGGTAGATTTTGTCCTTGCTCGCACCGGGGTAGAAAGCGTGAATCTTGTCGGGTGGTCTTGGGGTACGGCGATTTCTGGCGGTTACACCGCAAGGAACAACTCAAAGGTGCGGCGACTGGTAATGTACGCGCCGTTATGGAAGATTTCGCCGCCACTTTGGACGGCGCCGCCGCTATCTTTGGCTGCAAAGATGTGGATGTCGGCATTGGGGCCGCTCATTGCATCGACGCTTTCCCCATATCGGAAAGTTACGCTAAAAGACACCAGAACGCGGTGGTTTCGTGGAGTAGACGCAAGCACAGCGCAAGTGCTTTGTCCGGAGGAGGAAATCGAACGGTGGTGGGATCATGCACTGAGTACGGATCCCGTTGGTGCGTCGCAGACGCCGCCCGTACTGTACGCTCCGAACGGCGTGCTGGCGGATCTGACTCAATATTGGGCCGCGGGCATTCCCACATACGAGCCCAAAAACATTGAAGTTCCGGTTTTGACTATTCTGGGTGAATGGGATGTCGATACACCCGTGCGCATGGCGTCCGAATTGTTTGAGCGTTTGACTGGAGCGCCTTATAAGCGCATGGAGGTATTGGGCCAGGGAACGCACTCCATGTGTCTCGAGGTTAACCGCTTCGAGCTCTACCGGCGGGTCGAGCATTTCCTGAGCTCGACGTTGCCGTGAGGCGAGAATGTGCATCCGGAAAAGACGGCATATCCGGCATCATCTGAAGGCATGGATCATTTGACAGGCTTTTGTTTTTCGCTCCGGTAGTCACTGGGGCGCAGTCCGGTCCACTTCTGGAAAGCCCGGTAAAACGCACTGGGCTCGGCGAATCCAAGCTCTTGCGCGATCAAGCCGATGGGGCGGTCGGACCCTTGAAGCGCACTTATTGCAAAATCGCGCCGGAGATGGTCCTTGATCGAGAGGTATGTCTGCCCTTCCGTCCTCAGCCGCCGTCGCATCGTTGCTTCAGAAAGGCGGAAGTGCTTTGCCAGCTCACTCGATGAGGGCCACCGCTCGGCCGGACTCTCTCGTAGAAGGCGCCGGACCCGAGCCGCCAGGGAATCGGGATTGCGGTATTTGACGATAAAGTTGCCCGGTGCATCCCTTAGAAAACCTTTGACGGATTTTTTGGTTTGAACAACGGGTAAATCGATAAATTCATCGGTCAAGTCAACGTACGTCGTGTCTTGTCCAAACGTCATGTCTTCGCAAAACAGCAGCTTGTATTCGTCAACCGCAGCCGGCTCGGAACACTGGAAGCATGCCCGCAAGACAGATATGCGATTGCCTACGAGCCAGCAGACGAGCCCGTAGACAAGCAGAAAGTAAGTTGCGTAAGCAAACATGGTTGGCGCTTGCGCGTGCTTCGAATGCACAAATTCCAGTCGAATGCTTTGGTCTTTCGCGCTAACTCGCACGAAGATGTCATCTAACACAAGACGCATGAACGCCACCGCGCTTGCGAGCGCCCGGCCGCCTGTCTGAGCGGTGAGTGCTGTGCGCGTCATCGCGACAAAGCCACCGCTCCTCATCGGGTGAGAATCTTGTCCGAAGAATTCGTCATCCATGGCGCGCGCGATGCTGTTCCACAGCGTTCCATATTGCTCCGAGGTGATACGGCTTCGCGGTGATGCCAGGACAGTCGGGGAGATTCCCGCGGCATCCAGTAGAGGTCCGGTATCAAGGCCTGCGCGCCGTGCAAGGCTCAACGTCTCCTCGACGAGGATCACCGAAACGGTTCCCTTTTCACTTTCCATGCATATTCTGCGTGTTTGAAGTGTTCGCCTAAATCGCGTATGGCATTAACGGTCATGTCAAATGACCGCGCCGAGCATCCCAATTTCAACAGTGCGTGAATACACTGCAAGCCAGTGCCTTCACCTGCCCGAGCGGCTCGCCACAGTATAGGCTCTTGGGGCGAGGTTTGGGGGAGCGATGAAAGTTCAATGCGCGTGCGAACAGAGAGCAGGTTATGAAAGTCCTCGTAGCAGTGAAGAGAGTGATCGATTACAACGTGAAAGTCCGCGTGAAATCGGACGGTACGGGTGTCGATATCGCCAACGTCAAGATGTCGATGAACCCGTTCGACGAAATCGCCGTGGAAGAGGCCGTGCGCCTGAGGGAAGCCGGCGTCGTCACCGAGGTGATCGCTGTGTCCGCCGGTGTGGCGCAGGCGCAGGAAACGCTGCGCACGGCGCTGGCGATCGGCGCGGACCGCGCGATCCTGATCGAGTCGAATGAAGATCTGCAGCCGCTCGCCGTGGCGAAGCTGCTCAAGGCGCTCGTCGACAAGGAGCGGCCGCAGCTCGTGATTCTCGGCAAGCAGGCCATCGACGACGATTCGAACCAGACCGGCCAGATGCTCGCCGCGCTGGCGAACCTGCCGCAAGCGACCTTCGCTTCGAAGGTCACGATCGCCGACGGCCGTGCCACGGTCGCGCGTGAAGTCGACGGCGGCGCGGAAACGCTGTCGCTGAAGTTGCCCGCAGTGGTCACGACGGACCTGCGCCTGAACGAGCCGCGCTACGTCACGCTGCCGAACATCATGAAGGCGAAGAAGAAGCCGCTGGAGACGGTCAAGCCCGAAGAGCTTGGCGTCGATGTCACGCCGCGCCTGAAGACCCTGAAGGTTGCCGAGCCGCCCAAGCGTGGCGCGGGTGTGAAGGTGCCGGATGTGAAGACGCTGGTCGAGAAGCTGAAGACCGAAGCCAAGGTGCTGTAAGGGAAGCGAAGCAAAATGACGAATCTGGTTATTGCCGAACACGACAACGCGTCGATCAAGGCTGCGACGCTGAACACGGTGGCCGCCGCGCAGAAGATCGGCGGCGACGTGCATGTGCTGATCGCGGGTCACAACGCCCAGGCTGCCGCTGAAGCAGCGGCGAAGATCGCTGGCGTCTCGAAGGTACTGCTGGCCGACGCGCCGCAACTCGAGCAAGGCCTCGCGGAAAATGTCGAAGCAACGGTCCTGAGCATCGCTCAGCACTACACGCACATCCTGGCTCCTGCCACGGCTGCGGGCAAGAACGTCACGCCGCGCATCGCCGCGAAGCTGGACGTCGCGCAGATCTCGGATATCACGGCAGTGGATTCGCCGGACACGTTCGAGCGGCCGATCTACGCGGGCAATGCCATTGCGACGGTTCAGTCGCAAGATCCCATCAAGGTGATCACGGTTCGCACGACCGCATTCGACGCTGCGGCGGCCGAAGGCGGCAGCGCGGCGGTGCAGAAGCTCGAGGCGGCGGCAGACAGCGGCCTCTCACAATTCGTGAGCCGCGAAGTCACCAGGCTCGACCGTCCGGAACTCACGAGCGCGAAGATCGTCGTCTCGGGCGGCCGGGGTCTCGGTAGCGGCGAGAACTACACGAGGGCGCTGGAGCCGCTGGCCGACAAGCTCAACGCAGCGCTCGGCGCCTCACGCGCAGCAGTCGACGCAGGCTATGCCCCGAATGACTATCAAGTCGGCCAGACCGGCAAGATCGTTGCCCCGCATCTGTATATCGCAGTGGGCATCTCGGGCGCCATCCAGCACCTCGCGGGCATGAAGGATTCAAAGGTGATCGTGGCGATCAACAAGGACGAAGAGGCACCGATCTTCAGCGTGGCCGACTACGGCCTCGTGGGAGATCTGTTTACGCTGACACCCGAACTTGTCGCCGCAATCGACGGTCAGGGACCTGACTGAGATCTCGTCCGATAGAGAAGGCAACTGGGTGCGTTTGGGTGCGATGGCCATGGCCTGATATGCAGGAGTGCATATTATATCTGGTGTGTGCTGAGTTTGGATAATTTGAATGAGTCAGAGAAAAGTCATCTGGCCATTGAGGAAAATGTCATGCAGTCGACCGTCGGTAGCATTAATCTCGATAGTTTATTCCAGGCGCTTTGGCAGGCACAGCAAGACTATCTGACCGAAGCCGCCAGGCAGGCTGACGCGCTCGGCGTTTCCATGCCGACAAATCCAGCGATAGAATCAGGCCGGCTATTGCTGGATCTCTATAGATTAAACACAGGTAAAGTCGCCGGAATCGAAGGCGAGTACATCGAAAAGCAGTTTGCACTGTGGTCGAGCATGTGGATGAAGAACACTGCGGGTTCTGTCATTGACGCTCATAAGGGTGACCGGCGCTTCGATGCTCAGGAGTGGAATGACTATCCGTTGTTCGACTATATCAAGCAGTCGTATTTGCTTGCATCTGACGCACTTCTGAAGGTGATTGACTCCGCGAACCTGGACGACAAAAACAAGGAGGAAGTCACGTTTGTCGCTCGCCATTTTCTTGACGCCATGTCCCCAGCCAACTATGCGCTCAGCAATCCGGAAGTCCTCAAACTGGCGGCTGAGACAAAGGGGCAAAGCCTCGTAAGCGGCCTGAAAATGATGGCTGAAGATCTCGGAAAGGGATATATCTCCATTTCTGACGAGGCAGCTTTTGAAGTGGGTGAGAATCTTGCCAATACGCCCGGCGTGGTTGTATACGAAAATGAGCTGATCCAGCTAATCCAGTATCGAGCGACAACGGGGAAGGTACATGCCGTTCCCCTGGTTATCGTGCCTTCCGTGGTCAACAAATTCTACATACTGGATCTCGCACCCGAAAGTTCCTTCGTTCGCTACTATGTATCGCAAGGATATACCGTGTTTATCGTGTCGTGGCGCAATATATCGCCGGCGTCGCAGCACCTCACCTGGGATGATTACGTCGAGAAGGGCGTGATCGCAGCGCTCGAGGTAGCGTCGGAAATCACCAGGCAGAAGAAGGTCAATGCACTAGGCTACTGCGTTGGCGGCTCTCTGCTAGCTTGCGCGCTCGCGGTGCTGGCTTCAAAAGGCAAATATCCGCTCGCCAGCATGACGCTGCTCATTGCCATGCTGGATTACGCCAACCCGGGCGAGATCGGCGTTTATCTACGCAATGCCTTTCTCGATCAGCGATTGAAAGCGCTTTCCCAAGGTGGAATTGTCTCCGGAAAGGAACTTTCGCGGGCGTTTGCCAGCCTGCGCGCGAACGACCTGGTGTGGTCCTTCGTGATCAACAATTACTTGAAAGGCCAGAAGCCGCAGGCATTTGATCTTCTCTATTGGAACAGCGACGACAGCAATTTTCCGGGGCCAATGTTCTCATCCTACCTGCGTGACTGCTATGCGGAAAACAAGCTGATACAGCCCGGGGCCATGACGGTGTGCGGTGAGCCAGTGGATCTGGATTTGATCGATGTGCCAACCTACATTTTCAACGCCAGCGAAGATCACCTGGTGCCGTGGAAGTCCGGATACGAGAGCGTGAAACGGTCACGGAGCAAGGTCGAGTTCGTACTGGGTGGAGGCGGCCACATCACGGGTCCCGTTAATCCATTTTCCAGAAATAAGCGGAACTATTGGGTCGACGGAGATTTGGACGGAAGCGCCGACGCGTGGCTTGCCAGTGCGCAGTCAATGCCGGGAAGCTGGTGGCCGCATTACGCCGCGTGGCTCAAAGGGCATTCTGGAAAAGAGGTCGCGGCGCCGGAGAACGTCGGCAACGGAAAATATCAGGAGATCGAGGCCGCGCCGGGTCGTTACGTCAAAGAACGCGGAATCTGATGTAGAGGCGATAAGGCGTCAATCCACACACGATAAGCGATCTTCATATGGACGTTCGTGCGTGCAAGCGTTTCGCGTTGACGAGGTGTGTCGTACCAATTCAGTTATTGGAGAGAAAGAATGATCGATTGTCGGAAGGAGGGCCACACGGCGGTCCTGACCATCAACAATCCGCCTGCAAATACCTTCACCGCTGAAAGTCTGCTAGCGCTGAAGGAGATAGTCCGTACATTGAATGACGATCGGGAAGTCTACGCCGTCGTGGTGACGGGTGAAGGCAACAAGTTTTTCAGCGCGGGCGCGGAGTTGAAGCGCTTTGCGGCAGGCGACAAAGTTGCGGCGCGCCTGATGGTGCAAAGATTCGGTGAAGCTTTTGAAGCATTGCAGGAGGCACGCCCGGTTGTTATCGCCGCAATCAACGGCTACGCAATGGGCGGGGGACTGGAGTGCGCGCTTGCTTGCGACATTCGCATTGCCGAGGAACAGTCGCAGATGGCTTTGCCGGAGCCCGCAGTGGGCTTGCTTCCGTCCGGATGTGGTACTCAGACCCTGCCTTGGCTGGTGGGCGAGGGCTGGGCCAAGCGCATGATCCTGACCAACGAACGGGTGAATGCCGAAACGGCTTTACGCATCGGCCTGGTGGAGGAGGTGGTGGGCAAGGGCGAGTCGCTGGATGCGGCGCTAAAAATGGCGGAACGCGTCGCCAGCCTGAGCCCGCAGGCGGTAGCGTTCAGCAAGCAACTGATTCACAGCGCGCGTCAGGGTATCCCCCGAAAGGCGGCGCTGGCGTTGGAGCGCGAGCGATTCATCGACCTCTTTGACGGGGATGATCAGCGCGAAGGCGTCAATGCCTTTCTGGAAAAGCGTAAGGCGGTTTGGAAGAACGGCTAAGGCGACGTCGAACGTACCGGGTTCAAATTCCGAATCCGCTTTACACGGACCAGAACTAAATGGAAAGCAAGATTACTCTGACCTCAAGTGGCGACATCGCCGTCGTTACGATGAGAAATCCAGAACAGGCGAATGCAATCGACATTCCGCTATGTGACGAGTTTCTGCGCGTGCTCGATGACATCCGGAATACCCCGCGATTTCGTGCCGTGATACTCCAGGCGACAGGGAAGATATTTTCTGCCGGTGGAAATCTGGCTCAGATTCTCGACGGGCTGGAGAAGGCCGATGACTCTCTCGAGAAGCTCATCGATGCGCTCCACACAGTCATTCTGTCGATCAGGCGGCTGCCGATACCGGTTATTGCCAGTGTCCAGGGTGCCGCGGCGGGTGCAGGTTTTTCGCTGGCCATGGCGTGTGACTGGGTTGTGGCATCCAGGTCCGCTCGTTTTGTCGTTGGCTACGCGCAGTTGGGGACGTCAAGTGACGGAGGGCTCTCTTTTCATTTGGCACGGCGGCTGGGATCTGCGCGAGCGTTGCAGATTTTGTTGGCCAGCGGTGCTTTGAGCGCAGACGAAGCGGGTGCGTCAGGGCTCGTCCAGTATGTCACCGATCCGTCTTCCCTGGAAAGCGATACGCTCGCGCTTGCACGCAAGGTAATAGAGACGCCAGGGGCGGCGGTCAGGGAGTTCAAGTCTCTCGTGGGCGAGGCTTCAGAGAGTGGCCTTGAACAACATCTCGAGCGCGAAAAGCAGGCGTTTCTGAGATGCGCGTTGACGGATGAATTCCGGCAACGCGTTACCGACTTCGTTGGACGGTCGAATCTGGGAAAGGTGCCGCTGAAATGAAACGCTCACGTGTGTCGTGATCGTGCCGGGCTATGGTCTTGCGGTGGCGCGTGCGCAGCATGCGTTGAAGGAGCTTGCGGACAAGCTCGTCGAGAAGGGCATTGACTGATTTTTTTCTTGTTCAATTTGGAGAGGTACTGTGTCTCAGCGCGAAATCTACGTAGTCGGCGCCGCCCGCACCGCAATCGGCACCTTTGGCGGCGCTCTCAAGGACGTCCCCAATACGAAGCTCGCCACGACTGCCGTGCGGGCGGCCATCGAGCGAAGCGGCGTCTCCCCGGATGCCATTGGCCATGTGGTGATGGGCAACGTGATCCCGACCGAGCCGAGCGACGCCTATCTGAGCCGTGTGGCGGCCATCGACTCGGGCTGTCCCATCGAAACGCCGGCTTTCAATGTGAACCGTCTGTGCGGCTCGGGCCTGCAAGCCATCGTGTCGGCCGCGCAGGCCCTTGGACAGGGTGATTGCGATATTGCAGTCGGTGCCGGGTCCGAGTCCATGAGCCGCGGCCCCTACCTCGATACTGCCGCACGCTATGGCGCGCGCATGGGTAACGCGGAGCTCATCGATTACATGGTGGGCATTCTGCACGACCCGTGGGAAAAGATGCACATGGGCATCACGGCGGAGAACGTCGCCCTGCGATATGGCATCTCGCGCGAACAGCAAGATGTGCTGGCAGCCGAGAGCCACCGCCGGGCGGCAATCGCCATCGAGGAGGGCCGCTTCAAAGCGCAGATCGTCCCTGTCGAGATCAAGACGCGCAAGGGTTCGGTGCTGTTCGACACAGACGAGCACGTGCGTGCTGCCACCACAGTCGATACGCTCGCCGGCATGAAACCGGTCTTCAAAAAGGACGGCACGGTGACCGCCGGGAATGCCTCAGGGATCAACGACGGCGCCGGTGCCGTGGTGCTCGCGACAGGCGAGCGCGTCACTGCACTGGGTCTTACGCCCCTGGCACGCCTCGTGGGATATGCACATGCGGGCGTCGAGCCGGCATTCATGGGCATCGGCCCCATTCCCGCCACGCGCAAGGTGCTGGCGCGCACCGGCCTCAAGATCGAGGACATGGACGTCATCGAAGCCAACGAGGCGTTCGCCGCACAGGCTTGTGCCGTGATCGGGGAGTTGGGACTTGACCCGGCAAAGGTCAATCCCAACGGCTCGGGTATCTCGCTCGGCCATCCCGTGGGTGCAACGGGCGCGATTATCACGATCAAGGCATTGGCCGAATTGCAGCGTACGGGCTGCCGCTACGCGTTGGTCACGCTGTGCATTGGCGGTGGCCAGGGCATTGCGGCGATCTTTGAACGCACCTAGAGCGGCTCGCCAGACGCGCGGGAGTTTTTACACGCGTCTGTATCACATGCAAGGTATTCGTCCGTGAATTGACGGGCTGACGATTTGGAGAATGGAACATGGAGATTCAAGGCAGGACTTTTCTCATTAGCGGCGGCGCCAGTGGATTGGGTGCAGCGACCGCGCGCATGATCGTGGGTCATGGAGGCAGAGCGGTGCTGGCCGACGTCAACGGCCAGGCGGGCGCGGAATTGACGAGCGAGCTTGGCGCAGCCGTGCGATTCATCCAGACCGATGTGACCGATGAAATCTCCGTGGAACGTGCGGTGGCGCATGCTGTCACCGAGTTCGGCGGTCTCCATGGACTGATCTGCTGCGCCGGCGTGGCAACAGGAGAGAAGGTCCTCGGCAAACAGGGACCGCATGGGTTGACCAGCTTCATCAGGACAGTCCAGATCAACCTGATTGGAACGTTCAACATGATCCGCCTTGCCGCCGAGGCGATGCGTAACAATACGCCCGATGAGGAAGGCGAGCGGGGCGTGGTGATCACCACCGCATCGGTCGCGGCGTTCGACGGGCAGATTGGTCAGGCCGCGTACGCGGCCTCGAAAGCCGGTGTGGTCGGTATGACCTTGCCTGTTGCACGTGAACTGGCCGCTTACGGCATCCGTGTGGTCAGCATTGCGCCCGGCATCTTCGAGACGCCTATGTTGATGGGCTTGCCAGCGGACGTGCAGGCGTCGCTCGGTGCGCAGGTACCCTTTCCGTCGCGCCTCGGCAGGCCGCGTGAATATGCACAGCTTGTGCAGTCCATCGTCGAAAACCCGATGCTCAATGGCGAGGTCATCCGCCTGGACGGCGCTATCCGGATGACGGCGAGATAGCGCGAATTCGGGTGGCGGCCGATTCGACTTCGCGCCCGGCCGCGCGCGACGTGTGAATAGGGGCGCTCCTTCGGCAAGGGGCGTTCTCGCCTTGCTCCGGGTTTTCTCCAGACGTATGGGGCCAAAAGGCGCTGTCGCAACCTTTCAGGAGTCGGACTCGGTGCCCGGTCCCGTCGAGGACGGCAGGTGTCCGAAGCGCGACCGGTAGTACTGCGCAAAGCGCCCCGCGTGCGGGATGCCGCAGTCGAACGCGGCTTCCGTGATGGAGGAACCGGCGAGGATCTGTTCACGCGCGACGTCGAGCCTGAGGTCACGCATGTAGCGCATCGGCGAGACATCATGGTGCCGCTTGAAGCTCGCTTGCAAGGTTCGCACGCTGACGCCCACCGCATCGGCGATGTCCTCGAGACTCAGAATTCGCGAGAGGTTTGCGCGGATGAACGCCTCGGCGCGCCGGATCTCGCGACTCACACTGGGCTGCCGCTGGTCATCGAGGATGGCAGGTAGAGCGGTGCGTTCGAGCAGCGTAACCATCAGCGCTTCGACGCGCTCGCGCACACCGTAATCTTTGCCAATCGCGTCGATGGACGCACGTGAGGACAGCAGAAATTGCACGTAGTCGAACCAGGGCGCGAGCGCCGGGTTCGTGACGCCGAAAGCCATGTTCCTCTGGAGAGGCAGTGTCCCGAGCAGGCCGGTTTCCATGCGAATCACGAGTCTGACGCTGTCACGCGAAAACCTTGCCCGCAATACGCCGCGAGGGCAGGCCAGATATCCCCGGTTGGCAAGCATCGGATGGACCTGGCCGTTGTCCTCCACTTCACCGGAGCCTTCCAGGCACGCGATCATGACCGCGTAGTCACCATCCCCCACCGCCTCGAGTGAGGCCTCTGTCCCCAATGCAATCACGGCGATCGAGAACGCGCCGATGTGAATGCCGCTGACCTGGGCCGGGCGCTCGAGATGGCCCAATGGAGTCACTTTGGTGGACGCAAGAAAACGGGCTAGATGCTGGCCCGTCTCGGCCGGCTCATACGACCTCAACAGGGGAAGCTTGTGGTGAGTGACCAGGTTCATGTTAGCTCCACCAGACTCCGGTCGACGTTCGAGTCGATCAAACAGCAAGCATATGCCGTGGGACCTGGTGGGGTCAATAGGTGCCGTGCGGGGCACCGTCTTGCGGTTTGAAGCGGGCGTCAACCGGTGCGGGCGCTGCCACGGTAGCGTTCTGACACCAAGGTGCTGCGGTGCGGCAAATGTCGACGCCGCTGCTCCAGCGGTCCTTTGTGCACCCCGAAGAAGGCGGTTTTCACGCCGGTTGCTCAACTCCCTGCGCAAATCGGATACAGGCTCTGCAAATGCGCGCGAATCGGATAGATACGATCGGACCGCCACCCTACATTAGCTGCGAAGGGGGAAGCACACAGGCTTCTCCGCAAGGAGACAAACATGCTTCGATACCAGCGACTCGCCCGAGTCGACTTGAACGTCACGAATCTGGATCGTTCCCGCGACTTCTATGAAGCAATCGTCGGACTGACGCCGATCGGGCGGAACGCGGACGGCTCGGCGTCGTTTCTCTGCGGTACTGACGATTGCGTGGTGGTGCTGCACGAATCCGCAGTGCCGGGCTTCCGCTCGCTTGCGTTGTCACTGGAAGATGAATCCGCGTTCGACGAGCTGGGTGAACGACTCAGCGAGCACCACATTGCCTTTGATGAGGTGTCGGCCGAAGAATGCAACGCCCATTCGCTCGTGCGCGCCTGGCGTATTGCCGAACCCAACACCGGCGCGGCCTTCGAGTTCTGTCTCCCGCGTGGCGGCGCGCTGTCCCGCACGTTCACGCCGACGGTCGCCAGGATTCAGCGCATCGGCCACGTGGTGTTTTGCACGCCGCGCCGTGCCGAGGCGGTCACGTTCATGCGCAACGTCTTGGGGTTCGCGATGTCGGACGACATCGAGGGTGTCATCACGTTGTTGCGGCCTCCACCCAACCCTTATCACCACGGCGTGGGGGTGGGGCTCGGCGCGCGTGACGGCTTGCATCACGTCAATTTCATGGTGTCCGCGATCGACGACATCGGGATCGCCATCAACCGGTTCAAACGGGCCGGCGTGCCCATTGTTTTCGGTCCCGGCCGCCACCCGGCCTCGGAGAGCGTGTTCCTCTATTTTCTGGACCCGGACGGTCTGACGCTCGAGTACAGCTTCGGCATGGAGGAGTTTGCCGAGGTCTCCCCGCGCGAGCCGAGGGTGCTGCCTCCGGTGCCGGAGTCCATCGACGGCTGGGGGGGCATCCGTGATCCGCGGATGTCCGCGACGGGACTCGTTCAACCCTACCGTGCCGGTTCAGGTTGGCAGGCCTGGGTAGAGGGCGCGGCATGAACACCTCGACCATCGACATTCACACGCACATCGTTCCGTACGATTTTCCCGCGTACGCAGGCACCGCGTCGGGCGCGTCCTGGCCGCACATGTGCGACTCCCCGCAGTGCAATCACCGAAACGTGATGATCGACGGCAAGGTCTTTCGCACGGTCTCGCACGAGTGCTGGGACGTCGAGCAGCGTCTTCATCACATGGACAAAACGGGTATCGGCCGGCAAGTGCTCTCGCCGATGCCGGAGCTGCTGTCGTACTGGATGCCGGCCACGGACGCGCTCGTGCTGTGCCGGCACATCAACCACGCCATCGAGGAGATGGTGGCGCAGGCGCCCGAGCGTTTTTCCGCGCTCGGCTGCGTGCCGCTGCAGGACCCGGAGCTTGCCGCGCGCGAACTCGAGCGGCTGATGAAACAGGGGACTTTCCGCGGCGTAGAGATCGGGACCAATATCGACGACGTGGTGATCGGCGACCCGCGCTTCGAGCCGTTCTTCGCAGCGGCCGAAGAGCTCGGTGCTTCAATCTTCGTGCACCCGCTGAGGGCGGCGGGGATGAACCGGCTGGTGGGCCCCCCGGGGCTGATTCAACTGGTGGCCTTTCCGGGCGAAAACGCGCTGGCGGCAGCGTCGTTGATTACGGGGGGCGTGCTCGATCGCCATCCTCGGCTACGGATCGCGTTCAGCCATGGCGCAGGCGGCTTCGCGCTCACGCTGCCGCGCCTTGCGGCCGGATGGCAGCAACTCGGGTTGTCGCATCAAAGGTCGCCTTGGGAGCAGGCGCGCAGTCTGTTCTACGACACACTCGTCTATGACGGACCGACCCTGGCCCATCTGATTGCGACCTTCGGCGCGACGCAACTGTGTATCGGCACGGACCATCCGTTCGTGATCCAGGATACCCGGCCTGTGCAACGACTCGACGAGATGGACCTCGATAGCGAAACGCGGCAACTTCTGCTGTCGGGCAACGCGATGCGCTTTCTGGGTGAGGCATCGCCCGTGGCGGCGCCTCATGATGCACTTCGGAGTGCTACATGAAGGGTCAGCCATAGGGGAAGTTACGTTGCCGTTTCATCTCATCACTTGTGAACCCATCCAATTCGGAGACTGATGCAATCATGGAACAAATTAATCGCCAGGTCTGGCTCAAGTCCAGACCCAATGGCATCCCGCAGGCGGAAGATTTTGCCATCCGGGTGGCGCCGGTCCCCAGCGCGGCGGAAGGCGAGTTCGTGGTCCGTAACAGTTACCTGTCCGTCGATCCTGCAATGCGTGGCTGGATCGCCGACACGAGCACCTACTGGCCCCGGATCGAGGTCGGCGACACGATGCGTGCCTTTTCCGTCGGCGAAGTCGTTTCGTCACGGCACCCTGACTACGCCGTCGGCGAGCAGGTGATGGGCATTTTCGGCTGGCAGGATTATGCGGCCGTGCGCCCCGAACAGGTCATGCGCAAGGTGCTCGAGCGCGATCTTTCATTGTCTTTGTCGCTGGGTGTGCTCGGTCTCAATGGGCTCACTGCGTACTTCGGCCTGCTCGACGTGTGCCAACCCAAGCCGGGCGAGACGGTGGTCGTGTCGACTGCGGCCGGTGCCGTCGGTTCCGCCGTGGGCCAGATCGCGCGCATCAAGGGTTGCAGGGTCGTGGGCATTGCGGGCGGGGAAGACAAGGTCCGGCAATGCGTCGAGGAGTTCGGCTACGACGTCGCCATCGACTACAAGCGCGAGGCCGACATTGACGCCGCGCTGCGCAAGGCGTGCCCCGATGGCATCGACGTGTACTACGACAATACGTCCGGCGCGGCGCTCGATGCCGTGCTTCGCCAGATCAATGTGCATGCGCGCATCGGCATCTGCGGCACGGCGTCGTTCGCAAGCTGGGAACCCTGGAATCAGGGCCCGCGACCGGAGCGGCATCTGCTCGTCAAGCGCGCGACCATGCGTGGTTTTCTCACGACGGACTTCGCCGCGCGCTACGAAGAGGCCATCGCCGACCTGGCGGGCTGGATTCGCGCCGGCAAGTTGAAGTATCGCGAAGACATTCGTGAAGGCATCGAGTCCGCGCCCGGACTGATCCAGACGCTGTACGAGGGCGGCAACGCCGGAAAGCTGCTCATCCGCCTTCGTGAGGAACCCGAACTGGCAGATAGGAGCACGTCGTGAACCCGCCGCGGGCGCCCCACAAGGTTGTGCTGAGTTGTGCCGTTACGGGCTCGATTCATACGCCTTCGATGAGTCCGTATCTGCCGGTGACGCCGGACGAGATTGCACGCGAATCCATCGCGGCTGCCGAAGCCGGTGCCGCCGTCTTGCACCTCCACGCGCGCAACCCGGGCGACGGCAGCCCGAGTCCCGATCCCGACATCTTCATGGAGTTTCTTCCGCGCATCCGGGAGGCTTGCGATGCCATCGTGAACATCACGACAGGCGGCGGGCAGGGCATGTCTCTGGACGACCGGCTGGCCGCGGCGCTGCGCGCGTCGCCGGAACTCGCGTCGTTGAACATGGGCTCGATGAACTTCGGGTTGTTTCCGGCGCTTGGTCGCTACAAGGACTTTCAGCACGCCTGGGAAGCGCCCTATCTCGAGCGCTCGCGAGACTGGATTTTTCGCAACACGTTCTCGGATATCGAGCAGATTCTCGAGCGCCTCGGCAAGGGGCATGGCACGCGTTTCGAGTTCGAGTGCTACGACACCGGTCACCTGTACACGTTAGCCAACTTTCTCGACCGAAAACTGGTCAAGCCGCCTTTGTTCGTGCAGTCGATCTTCGGCGTGCTGGGTGGCCAGGGGGCGGACACGGAAAATCTTCTGCATGCCAAACGGATCGCCGACAAGCTGTTCGGTAATGACTATCTCTGGTCGATCATGGCCGTGGGACGCCACCAGCTCGGCTTCACGACGATGGGCGCGCTCAACGGCGGCCATGCCCGCGTGGGCCTCGAGGACAGTCTGTATACCGGTAAAGGACGGCTCGCGACTTCGAACGCGGAACAGGTGACGCTGCTGCGCGGCATTCTCGAGTCGCTGTCGCTGGAGATCGCCTCGCCCGCGGAAGCGCGTGCGCTGCTTGACCTGAAAGGCGCGGACAACGTGGCTTTCTGAGGTTCGATGAACAACGCGCCGCACCGGCCGGCGTCACGCAACGGTGCGGATCGGGTTACAGAAATATGGAGAGTAAAACATGTCGAAACTGATCGTTCGATATGAGGACAATGGTGTGGTCCAGTGGGGCGAACTCATCGGCGCTGCGCCGCAGCGCGCGGACGACGCTGTTCGCCTGGTACCGCTTGCCGTGCAGGGCGCGACGACAGCGGAGTTCCTCGCACAACCATCCGGCATCGGTCCAGCCGATGAAAGCCAGGCCGTGGAAATCAAGGCCGCGGCGCTGCTGTCGCCGGTGACATCCGGCGCCGCGCTGACATGTCAGGGCCTCAACTACGTGTCGCATGCGCAGGAAGCGAAGCACGCCGAGCGCAAGAGCAATCTCATCTTCGGCAAGGCGGGATCGTCGATCACGGGCCCCTATGACGATATCGTGCGTCCGCCGGAGGTCGAGTTGCTCGACTACGAGGTTGAGTTTGCGCTCGTGATCCGCAAGCGGATTGGCGCCCAGGATCGCATCACTGACGAGAACATCGGCGAGTACGTTGCGGGCGTCGTGCTTTGCAACGATGTATCCGCGCGCGATGTCCAGTTCGGAGAGTCATTGCTGCAGTGGTTCCGGGGCAAGAGCTATCGCACCTTCTGTCCGGTCGGACCCGTCATGTGGCTCCTCGAACCCAATGAGGTGGCTGCGGCTCTCGAACGACTGGAGATCCGTCTGCATGTCAATGGCGAACTGCGCCAGCAGGCGAGCTCGCAACAGTTGATCTGGAAGCCCGTGGAGACGCTGAACTTCGTGGGCACCGTCCTCGACATGCACCCAGGCGATCTGCTGTTGACCGGCACGCCCGGCGGGGTGACCACGCCAGTCACGGCGCGCATGGTCGAGATCATCCAGACCCACCTTCTTCACGACGAAATCCGGCGGGACGAGTTGCGCGTGGAGATGACCAGGGGGCGTCCCTTCCTGCGCGCGGGCGATGTCGTCACGGCGACGCTGGTCGAGACCGGCGAGGGCCGCGTGCTCGGCGGCCTGAGCAACACCGTGATCGAAGCTGCCGCGAGCTAGTGGGGCGATGCGGGAACGGTAATTGAAAAGGAGGATGAGGTTGTGCGAACCCGGTTGACAGAGTTACTCAAGATTCAATATCCCATCGTGCAAGGCGGGATGCAGTGGGTGGGGCGCGCGTCGCTTGCCTCCGCCGTGTCCAATGCCGGTGGCCTGGGCGTGCTGACCGCGTTGACCCAGCCCACGCCAGAAGCCCTGGGGGAAGAGATCGATCGCTGCAGGCGGATGACGTCACGGCCGTTCGGGGTGAACCTCACGGTGCTGCCCACCAGCAATCCGCCCCGCTACGACGAGTACCTCGATGTCATCCTGGGGCGCGATGTGCCCGTGCTCGAGACAGCAGGTAGCGAACTGGGCACGCTGATTGCCAGGGCGAAAGCGCATGGGATCACCGTCATACACAAGTGCACGTCGGTTCGGCATGCGCTGTCGGCCCAGAAGCAGGGTGTCGACGCGGTGTCGATCGACGGATTCGAGGCGGCTGGGCATCCCGGGGAAGACGATATCGGCGGTTTCGTGCTGATCCGCGCGGCGGCACGCAAGCTCGATGTGCCCATTCTGGCCTCGGGCGGCATTGCCGACGGCGCGGGTATGGCCGCCGCGCTGGTACTCGGCGCCGACGGCGTCAACATGGGGACGCGTTTCTGCGCCACGCGCGAGGCACCGCTGCATCCGAACATCAAACAGGCTTTGCTCGCCGCGTCGGAGCGCGACACGACGCTGATTTTCCGGACGCTGAGGAACACGGGCCGAGTGTTGCGCAATACCGTCTCGGAAGCGGTCGTCGCGCTGGAACGACGGCCGCAGGGTGCCGCGTTCCCGGAGTTGCAGCCGCTCGTTGCCGGTGCGCGAGGTCGAGCCGCACTCGAGAGCGGCGCGGTCGACGATGGGCTCGTATGGGCGAGTCAATCAGTCGGTCTTATCGACGATGTGCCGACTTGTGCCGAACTGATCGAACGCATGGTGTCGGAGTGCCAAAGCGCGATTTTGAAGTACTCGAACGTCATGAATCATGAGGTGCAGCAATGACTACGACCCGTCTCTGGATCGACGGCGCATGGGCTCAATCGGGCACCGTTGGCGTATCGATCAATCCCTCGACTGGCAAGGCGCTCGGTGAGTTCTACGACGGGCAGCGCGCCGAGGCGGAGTTGGCGATCGCCGCTGCGCGCCGGGCTTTCGACCACACGCAATGGGCGCATGACCGCCAGTTGCGCGCGCGCGCCTTGATGGAGCTTGCCGACCAGCTCGAGGCAAGAACCGAAGCGCTGATCAGCATGAATGCGCGCGAGACCGGCAAGACAATCCGCGGTGCCTCGCTCGAGGCGCATACCGCTCCCGGGACGTTGCGGCACAACGCGGGTCTCGCGCTCGCTCAGCGGGGCGGTGCATCGGAGATCCTGCCGGGCGTCTTCGGCATCTCGACCCACGAGCCGATCGGGGTGGCTGGACTGATCATCCCGTGGAACGCGCCGTTGGCGCTATGCGTACGCGCGCTGGGGCCGGCTCTCGCGGCGGGATGCACGGTCGTCATCAAGATGCCGGCCCAGACCGCGCTCACCAACGCCTTGATCGCCGAAGCCCTGGCCTCGACGACGAGTCTCCCGCGAGGCGTGGTGAATCTGATCACGGAGAGCGGCAGCGATTGTGCGACGCTCCTCGTCGAGTCGCCGCTTGTCGACGCCATCAACTTCACGGGCAGCACCAGGACGGGCAAGCTCATCGCCGCCAGGGCCGCCGAGAGTTTGAAACGCGTGAGCCTGGAGCTGGGGGGCAAAACGCCGCTCGTGGTCTTCGAAGACGCGGACATCGAGGCGGTGGCGCCGGTGGTGGTCGCTGCCATCACGATGTTCTCGGGGCAGTTCTGCATGGCGGGCTCGCGTGTGCTGGTTCAGCGCAGCGTCGCCGATGCATGGCGTACCCGGCTCGCGGCCATGCTCGAGGCCGTCGTGCTGGGACCCGCGGACGATCCCTCCAGCCAGATGGGACCGCTGATCGACAAGGCCAACGTGGCGCGCGTGGACGCGTTCGTGCGCGATGCGGCCGGGTATGGCCGCGTGCTGGTCCGCGGCGGTCCGGTTCTCGAGGGGCCCCTGGCCGAGGGCGCGTTCTTTCGACCGGCGATGATCGAGCCGTCTCATGTCGACGTTCCGCTGGTTCAGCAGGAGATTTTTGGCCCGGTGCTGAGCTTCGAGACTTTCGCGGACGAGGACGATGCCGTGCGTCTGGCCAACGCCACGCACTATGGTCTTGCGGCGTCGGTTTTCACCCGCGATCTCGATCGTGCACAGCGCGTGGTGCGCGCCATCAAGGCAGGCACGGTATGGGTGAACGGATGGGCCACCTTGTCCGACAGCTACGAGGAAGGCGGGTTCAAGCAGAGCGGCCTGGGCCGGGCCCGCGGCTCTGCAAGCCTCGAGGAATTCCAGGAGACCAAGACCACGATCCAGGTCGCCGCGTCTCACGGGCATGGCGCACGCGCCGGCGGGCATTGACCGGTAAATAGTCTGGATGCCTGAGGGATAGCTGCCTTCGATCCGATCAAGCTTCAGTAATCAAGTAGGGAGAGACAGGTGAAACAAACGGAACACGGTTGGCCGGGCGAGACCGACAGCTTCGGGGAGAACTGGTTGATACCGGTGGGCGGCACGCTCGGGTTGATCGTCGGAAATGGGCCGATCAGCGTGTTTGCGTTTGGTGTCTTCATGGGCCCGCTGCAGATGGCGTTCTGCTGGAGCCGCGCGTCGCTGGGTTTCGCGTCGGCGCTGTGCGCGCTGCTATCGGCACTGTCTCTTCCCTTCGTTGGCTTGCTGATGGACAAGTTCGGCGTGCGGCGCATCCAGGCGCTGGCGATCTGCCTGTTCGGCCTCAATGTCGCGCTGATTGGCCGGACCTCCACGCTGCCATGGTTCATCGCGCTCACGGCGTTGACAGGCGTGACGGGCGCCGCCCAGAGTCCGATCGGCTATGTGAAGTCGATCGCCAGTTACTTCGACCGGCGCCGCGGCTTGGCCATTGGCGTCGCGATGAGCGGCATCGGCCTGGGTACGGCGCTGATCCCGCAGTATGTTCAGTGGCTCATCGGCGCCTTCGGTTGGCGTGCAGGGTATCTGGGCCTCGGAGCGGCGATCGTGGTGGTGGCGTTGCCGGCCGTGGCGTTGCTGCTGCGGGAACCGCGCGTCAGCCATCAACGCGGCTCGGGCTCGCTCGGCCCCGGGCTGGGTCTTCGCGAGGCCGTTGCGCTTCGCTCATTCTGGTGCATTGCGATTGCCGTGCTGCTGGTCTCGACGGCTGTCAACGGCGCCCTCGTTCATGTGGTCCCGTTGCTCGTCGATTCAGGCTGGACGCCGGGCTCGGCGGCGCGCGTCCTGGCGGCCGCCGGCGCCGCGGGGCTGGCCGGAAGATTGCTGGCGGGCTACCTGATGGATCGGGTGTTCGCGGCCTATGTCGCCTCGACCTTCTTCGCGCTCGCCATCGCCGGTCTCTATCTGCTCGGAAGCCATGCCAATCCGGTGCTGGGCATGGTGGCGATCGGACTCGCCGCGGGTGCGGAAGTCGACATGGTGGGCTTTTTCGTTTCGCGCTATTTCGGCCTGAAGCGCTTCGGGCAGATGTATGGCGTGTTCTTTTCCATCTTTACTGTCGGGGCCGGCCTCGGCCCGTGGCTGCTGGGGGTGACGTTTACGCGCTTCCATAGCTATGACACCGGTTTTGCCGGATGCGGCCTGGCGCTCGCCGTGGCCAGCGTTTGCATCCTGGCCGTGGGTCCCTATTCCTACGGTTTGCCCGGGGATGCCAGCGCGAGCACCGGTGCGGCATAACCCTGCAAGATCGAGGAGATCGTCATGGAGCGTTACACGTTTTGCACAGGCGGCCAGGACCACGCGTTCAGCCGTTCTGCACAAGTCATTCGGACGGATCTGATCGCCGTACCCGGCACCCTGACATTTTATGTCTCACAGACATAGGGATTCGATATGAGCGTTTCGATCACGGTAAATGGAAAACATCACGTTCTGAATGTGGCTTCAGATACGCCGCTGCTCTACGTGCTGCGTAACGACCTCCAGTTGAACGGCCCGAAGTTTGGCTGTGGCGAGGCGCAATGCGGGGCGTGCAGGGTACTGGTTGGCCACGATGCAACGTACTCCTGCGTATTTCCCGTCGGCGCAGTGGGCGCGGCTCGGGTGACAACGGTCGAAGGCCTGGGCCAGGGCAAGCCGCTGCACCTGTTGCAGGAGGCCTTTCTGGCCGAGCAGGCCGCGCAGTGCGGCTATTGCTCGAGTGGGATGTTGATCGCCGCGCAAGCCCTGCTGGAGCGCAATGCCGATCCCGACCCGGAGACGATACGGCGCGAGCTGGCCGGCCAGAAATGCCGGTGCGGGACGCACAATCGGATTGTCCGCGCGATCCAGCGCGCCGCGAAGGAGTTGCGCGCATGAATACGGTTCGTCTTTCCCGACGCGCGTTCGGCAAATTGGCTGGGGCGGTGCTCGTGACATTTTCGCTTGCGCCGCTGTCGGCGTTTGCTCAAGCGGCTTCGGACCTGCCCTTCGATCTTCGCGCCAATCGCAAGCTGGACGGCTGGATTCGCGTCGATGTCGAAGGCACGGTGACCATTTTCACGGGCAAGGCTGAGCTGGGGCAAGGCATTCTCACGGCGCTCGCCCAGATCGCTGCCGACGAACTCGACGTGGATATGGCACGCATCCACATGATATCGGCGGATACGTCCCGCAGCCCGAACGAGACTTATACGTACGGCAGCCAATCGATCGAGCAGGGCGGCGCGGCATTGCGTGCCGCTGCCGCCGAGGCGCGGGCCGTGCTGCTCGAAGCGGCTGCGCAGCGGCTCGGCGTGGCGGAGTCGGACCTACATGTCGAAAACGGTGTCATTCAGGCCGCCGACGGCCGGCGCACGACGTACGCGGACATCGTGAAGAACAATCCGGACCTGCTGACGCGCGAGGTGACGGCAGGCTTCACGCCGAAACGCCCGGCGGCGTACAAGTTCGTCGGTCAATCGGTGCCGCGCATCGACCTGCCCGCGAAGTTCACGGGCGGGGCGGCGTTCGTCCAGGACATGCGCCTGCCCAACATGCTGTTCGGCCGTATCGTGCGGCCCCCGCGCTATGGCGCGAAGCTCGTTTCGGTGAATGAAGACGCCGTCATGCGCTTGCCGGGCGTCGTCTCCGTGGTCCGCAATGGAGACTTCCTCGGTGTGATCGCCGAGCGGGAAGAGCAGGCAATCGCGGCGCGCAGTGCGTTGATCGAGGGGGCGAAATCGAGCGCCGATTTCGTCGCACTGCCGGATGTCGATCAGCTTCAAACGGCGCTGCTTCAATGGCGCAGCAGAGATAAAGTCATCAGCGAAGGCGGCCAGGATACGCCGGTGCCCGATTCCGCGCGGCACCTGGAGGCGAGCTACTCTCGCCCCTACCTGTCGCACGCGTCGATGGGCCCCTCGTGTTCCGTCGCCTTGCTCCAGAACGGACACATGACGGTCTGGTCCCACACGCAGGGCGCGTTTCCACTGCGCGGCGATCTCGCCACGGCGCTCGGCATGCCCGCGAGCGCTGTCGATGTCGTGCACGTTCCCGGCTCGGGCTGTTACGGGCATAACGGCGCCGACGATGTCGCGCTCGACGCGGCGCTGCTGGCGCGCGCAGCCGCGGGGCGTCCCGTCAAAGTCCAATGGATGCGCGACGACGAATTCGCGTGGTCGCCGATCAGCCCGGCGATGGTCATGCGCGTGAAAGCGGCCTTGTCGAGCGACGGCCGGATTACCGACTGGAACTATGACGTGTGGAGCAATTCGCACGCGCAGCGGCCGGGCCAACCCGGCGGCGTGAATCTGCTGGCTGCCTGGCATCTCGCCACGCCGTTCCAGCCGTCGCCAGCGCCGGACGTTCCGCAGCCCTATGGCAACGGCGATCGCAATGCGGTGCCGCTCTATGATTTGCCGCGCAGGAAGGTGACCAACCATCTGCTGCTGGACGCCCCTATCCGCAATAGCTCGCTGCGCTCGCTGGGCGCATTCGGCAATGTGTTTGCGATCGAGTCGTTCATGGACGAGCTGGCGCTCGCGGCAAACGCCGATCCCGTCGAATTCCGCTTGTCACACCTCAGCGATCCGCGTGCCATCGCCGTGATTCGGGAAGCGGCGAGCCGCTCCGGATGGCAGACCGGCGCGAAAGGCGACGGGCGGCGTGGACGGGGCTTCGCCTATGCACGGTACAAGAACATCGGGGCCTACGCCGCGATCGTCGTCGATGTACAGATCGAGCGCACCACGGGCGTTGTCAACGTCACGAACGTGACCGCAGCGATTGATGTGGGCCGCGTGATCAATCCCGACGGCGTGAAGAATCAGATCGAGGGGGGGATCATCCAGTCACTGAGCTGGACGCTCAAGGAACGTGTCACGTTCAGCCGGACCGAGATCACGACGCGCACGTGGCAGGACTATCCGATCCTGTCCTTTGCGGAGGTGCCGCCGATCGAAATCGGGCTGCTCGAACGGACCGAGGAAGCGTCGCTGGGCGCAGGCGAGTGCTCTATCGGTCCCACGGGCGCTGCGCTGGCCAATGCCGTGGCGAATGCGACGGGCGCCCGCATGCGCGATTTGCCTTTGTCGCCAGGAAAAATTCTGCAACGTCTGGTCTGACGCTTCGCCTGCACAGACGCGGGAGCACGCACGGGTGACGACAAGGTCATCCGGGAGGATATCGATCTTTATTAATAATAAGGTATGCGAATTAATGGCGTGATTAAAGCGATGCATAAGTAGTGATCTGTTTCTGAAATAACTATACAAAATAGATGGAGACGTGAAATGCGAATTGCAACTTTGTGCGCGGTTGGATTGGTCTCGGCGGTGGTGGCGGGCGAAGCATTGGCGCAGAGCTCAGTGACTTTGTACGGGGCGCTGGACGTAGGGCTCTTCTATGCGACGAAATCTCCGGGAGGAAAAGGTCAGGATCTGCAACTGATGGATAGTGGTCTGTCGCCTTCCCGATTCGGGATCAAGGGGGATGAGGATATAGGCGGCGGCACGCACGTTGGCTTTGCGCTCGAAGACGGTTTCAGCGTGACTTCCGGGAAGTTTTCGAATTCGAACGGCAACCTGTTTGGCCGCCGCGCGTTCGTCGAGGTTGAAAACGACGACTATGGACGTCTCCGCGCGGGCTTGCAATTCTCGCCATTTGTGATTGCCGAGATCCGGTCTGATCCACGGTCCTCGTCGCCTTATGAAACGTCCTTTACGGGAAGCATGGCTGTTCCGTATATTCAGCTGATCAAGATCAATGGGCTGTTCGATAGCAACGCCATTACCTATCTCACGCCGACCATTGCGGGTCTGGATGCGCAATTCGAATATGCACCTGGTGGCGTGGCGGGCAGTTTCGACGCCGGTCGACGCCTGTCGGCGGCGCTCAACTATAACCACTATGGCGTGTCGGCGGACCTCGCATACTACGAAGCAAGAGATCCGGTGCTCAGCGAAGTGACAACAAGAGCCTGGACGGCTGGCGTGGGCTACACGCTCGGGTCCACGACATTGCGCGCCGCATTCAGTAACTTCAGAAACCCTTCAATCGACACTGCGCTGTCTAACGTGAGTGTCTACAGCATTGGCGGGCGCGCGAACCTGAGCCCATTCTGGGTGGTCAGCGCAGGCGTGTATGCATTATTCGACCGGAATGTAACGGCCAATAAGTCCTTGCTGTTTGGCGCCGGGGTCGAGTACAACCTCTCGATTCGAACGACGCTGTACGGTCAGGTCGCGGTTGTCAACAACAAGGGGAACATGGGTACCGGTCTGTCGATCACCTCGGGCGTGAGCGGGCTGCCGGCGGGAACCGCGACCGGCGTTGGTGTCGGGATCAGGCATTACTTTTAAAAGCGCGTGAGAGCTTATTCAAGGGCGAATGTGAACCAATAGCCGTGGAGCTTTCAGGCTCCTCGAAATGGGGAATGGAAATGATTAAAAATATCACGCTTCAGTCGATTGTTTGTGCGGTCTCTCTTTGGTCCTGTTTCGCCGCGGCGCAGACGATGCCCGATCAGGGATCGTCCGAGGCGAGCGTTTCCACGCGACGCCAATATGCCCATCCAAGCGCCGATGACAAAGCCCTGGCGAAACAGATACGTAAGCAACTTGTGCATACCAAAGGGATTGACGCGTCCGAAGTGATGGTGGGCGTGAAGGATGGTGCCGTGCTCCTGCGAGGCAGACTGGAAAATGCGGAGCAAAGATCGCGAGTCGAATCCGTGGTAAGGGCGGTGCCGGGAGTCAAATCCGTGGAGAACCAGTTGACGTTGCAGCAGACGAACTAAGTCGCGAGGCGGGCCACGCGGGGTTCAGCGTCGTGCGGTCCGCCTTGCTGATGCGTTTATCTGGCTTGTCAGGCCGCTGCGCGGGCGCGTGCGACTTCGCTGGCAGGCGCTTCGGCGTGCTCGCGAGTCAGCTTGAAGTCGAAGTCGATCAGCGCGAACTGGCCGTCGATGCCCAAGGCCGTGCCGTCGCCCGCGCCCTGGCGCTGCACTTCGGGCACGAGGCCGTCGCGCGTGGCGAAAGCGAAGTCGTCCCACAGATGCGGGTCGCCGTCGATGTTGATTTGCGTGGTGAGCGTGCGATGGCCGGGCGCGCGAACGAAGAAGTGGATATGCGCGGGGCGGTGGCCGTGGCGCCCGAGCGCGTCCAGCAACTGCTGAGTCTTGCCTGCGGGCGGCACGCTGTAGCCCACGGGCACGATGCTCTGGAAGCTGTAGCTGCCGTCGGCCCCGGTGCGGATCGAGGCACGCAGATGGAACGGCGGCTGCGAGGCGTCGAAGTGCGAGTAGTTGCCGAGATGATTCGCGTGCCACACCTCGACGAGCGCACCGGCAACCGGTGCGCCATCCTCGCCCAGCACGCGGCCGCGCATGAGCAGCGTTTCGCCGGGGCTCGTGCCGTTGTCGATGCGCGCGTGCCCGGCTGCTTCTGGCGCACCCGCCACGTAGAGCGGCCCTTCGATCGTGCGCGGCGTGCCGCCTTCGAGCCCGAGCTTCGCTTCGGCTTCATCGAGCCGTACGTCGAGAAAATGCTCGAAGCCGAGGCCCGCCGCAATGAGGCCCAGCTCCGGCCCCGCCGCGGCGAGATAGTTGAGGGCGGTCCAGAATTCGTCGGGCGTCACGTCGAAATCTTCGATCGTGTAGAACAGGTCGCGGACGATGCGATCGACGATCGATTTGGTCCGTGCCTGTGGCTCGCCCGTGGTGGGCGCGCTGATTTTGGCGAGCAGGGCGTCGATGGCCTGATGATTCATGATGTCGTCTCCTGATAGTGGGGGCTGGATCTGTAATCAGATCGATTTGAAAAGCGGGCTACGCGCGGCGGCCTGCGCGCCGTCCGCATGCGTGAGGAACTTCTCGGTATAGATGTCGCGTTCGAAAAGCTGGCCCTGCATGAGCGTGCGGATGGCGGCTTCGATCATCGGAGGCGGCCCGCACAAATACGCCTTGTGGCCGCGAAAATCGCCCGAAAAATGCGTTCGCGCCGCGTCGTGCACGTAGCCGCGAAAGCCGTCCCACGGCGAATCGGCGGGCTCGTCGGACAGCGCGGGCACGTAGCGGAAGTTCCGGTGGGCCTGCTCGAGCTCGCGGAAGAGGTCGTGGTAGTAGAGCTCGGCGCGGCTGCGCGCGCCGTAGAGCAGCGTGATCGTGCGCGACTCGCCTTGCGCGAGCAGGTCGAGCAGCATCGACTTGGGGCTAGAGAGCCCCGAGCCGCCCGCGATGAGGATGATGGGCTGCGGGTCGGAGCGGCGCACGAAGAAGCGGCCGAACGGGCCGGCGAAACGCAGCGCGTCGCCGGGCTTCAGTTGCTCGTGCAGATACGTCGTGCCTTTGCCGCCCGGCACGATGCGCACGTTGAGCTCGATGCGCGCGCTTGCGCCTTGCCCGCCCGGCTCTCCCGCGAGCGAAAACGCGCGTGGCACGCTTTCCCCCGGAATCTGCACGTTCACGTACTGGCCCGCCTGGAACTCGATGCCGGCGCCTTCGAGCTCCACGAAGATGCCCTTGATGGTCGGCGTGAGATCGACCACTTCAGCAACGCGTCCCACGTGATCGCGCACCGGGAAGTGGCGCGCATCGGGATCCTCGTCGATATCGGCCTCGATGGTCACGTCGGACTGCACGCGCGCGCAGCACGCGAGGCACTTGCCCTCGTCGCGCTCGAAGTCCATCAGCGCGAACGGCGAGGCCTCGCCGTGCTCCACGTCGCCGTCCACGACCTGGACCTTGCAGGTCGCGCACAGACCGTGGCAACACGCGTGCGGCAGCCAGACGCCCGCGCGCAGGCAGGCGTCGAGCATCGTCTGATCCTCTTCGATCTCGATGGTCTGGCCGATGGGCTCGATGGTCAATTGATAGCTCATGATGCTCAGCTCCTTCTGGTGGACCGGCGGCTAGCTGCACGAGCCGCCGATGCCCGTGAGGCTCGGCGTGCGCAGACGCAGCACGGCCTTGTGGCCGAGCCCGTTTTCAGCGAGGCTCGCGTCGAAGTCGGGCGCGAAGCGCTCGCTGCCGCGATACCACTCGATCGACTCGGCACGCACCGAGGGCCAGTCGGGATGCGCGCTGTACATCGCGGGAATGACGTCGCGCGCGAGCGCGGCGAAGGGCATCGACGGCTGCACGGCGATGCAGTGCGGCGCGCAGAACATCAGGTGATCGTCCCAGCCCACATACAGCAATTGCTTGCCGTGGAAATTCTCGACGCGGTCGCGCATGGGTCCCGCGTAGTCTTCGTGCAATGCGATTACGGCCATGATCTGTCTCCTTCGATAGTCGCCGCTTTGGTGCGGCTCGATGCGGCTTTGCATGCCTTCAGGCGGCCCGTGCGGATGGCGTGGCTTCGTCCGTCGCGGTCTCGCCGCCGTGTGCGGGCTTGCCGGTCCAGCGGCGCCAGTTCGCGCAGTCTGGCGAGTCGTCGAACTCGTGGCCGTCCGCGCCCGGCGCGATGTGGTAGTAGCGCAGCACTTCGCGCATCGGGTCGAAGTCGCTGGCCGTGGGGTCCACGTCGGGTTCGAAGCAGTTGCCCTGGTGGATCTGGTGCACGGGCAGCCACGCCTGCACGTACTTCTGCGGCTCGTTGTCGAAGATGTCCTTGCAGCCGTCCGAGCAGAAGTGGAACTTGTTGCCGAGGTAGTCGCTCTCGCGGTAGCAGGTCCTGGTCGGATCGTCGGGCTCGGTGAAGGCCATCGGAATCTGGCAGATCTGGCACAGCATCGGCAGCGAGTTGTTGTAGAAGCGCCTGCCTTCCTGCTGCTCGCGGCGCCAGTGTTCGTAACGCGGCCGGTAAAGCTGGTTGAACGTGCGCGGATACTTCTGCGCGAGCCAGTCCATTTCGTCGTCGGAGGGAATCCACGTATGGATGGCCGCCGCGTGCGTGTAGTTGTAGAAGATGCCCCACGCCTGGTGCGAGAGGCGGTCCTTCTCCTTGGCCGCCACATCGTGATACTTCGGCAGGCGGATGCCGTAGCGTTCGAGGTCGTGGAACAGCGCGCCGCCGTTCTGCTCGAAGTAGGTCTCCCACGCCTCCTGCCAGGACATGATGCGCTTGGGCAGCATGTAGTCCATCATCATTGCGACGAGCGTGAGCAGGCGATAGCCGCGCCAGAACCACTTGTCGATCCACTTCTGGATGATGGGCACATTGCCGGGGTCCTGTTCGAGCAGGAACTTCACGACTTCGAGGCCGAGCGTCATGTGCCGCGATTCGTCCGATTGCGCCGAGAAGCCAAACGTGACCGTCGCCATGTCGCCATTGAACGCCGCCCCCGACATGAACGGCATGAAGAGCAGATTGGTGAGCACATATTCGAATGAGAACGAGATGGCGGTGACGAACTCGAACGGCCCGGCGCTCATGGCGTCTTCGAAATACGACTTCGGCACCGAGAGGTACCACACGCGATCGTGCATGTGCTTGAAGTCGTGAAAGCCGTTGAAGTACTTGTTGTACTGGCTGATGGTGTGCACCTGGGTCTGCGCGTGGCGCAACTCGTCGATCGCCTGCATCTGGCAGGCGATGCGCGCGCCCGCGCCGCGGAAGTTGCGGCCCGCGAGCGCGAAGCCGCGGTGCGCCGCGTATTCGAGCGGGCTCACGCCCGTCAGGAACAGCTTGAGCGCGTTGATATAGCGCGCGTCGGTGACGTTGAACTGGCCGTTGTTCTGCTGGAACGCGTCGATGATCGCGTAGAGCTTGCGCTCCTTTTCGCCCTGATACTTCCAGTAGGCGTCCATCGTGAGGCGGAACGGGTCTTCCCAGCGGTCCCAGTCGTGCACCTTGATGCCTTCGAAGCGGTCATAGGGGAAGATCGCGTCCATCGGCTGGTAGGTGGTTTCCCAGGCAAGGCCGCGCGTGAGCAGCGCATAGTTTTCCTTGATGCTGAGTTTCTTAGGCATGCTTACAGTATTGGTGGCATTGGTCATGTTCGTGCTCCTCTTTCCTTCTCTCAGTTATTCCACGCGAGGATGAATTCGTCGTCGGTTTCGTCGATGTTGCCGGAGAGCGAGATCAGGTTCAGCTGCAGCTCGCGCAGGTCGAACGCGCGGCCGATGCGCGCCTCGATGGACTCGCGCCGGATCACGAGCCGCCCCTGCGCATCGATCTTGACCATCGCGGGCATGGCGTTCACGACCGCATGCGGGTTGTCTTCGGCGATGGCCTCGATGATCGGGCGCGAATCGTCGTTGGTCTGGAAGGCGATAAAGACGGTGTCAGACATGGCCGGCCTCCGTGGCGAGGGCTTCGGCGCGGGCCGTGTCGGCCTGAGCCAGAGCGTCGATGCCGAGCTTCGTCATGCGCGCCGCGAAAGCGGCATCGACTTCGGCGAGGGCTGCATCGCCTTGCGTAGCCCCCAGTGTTTCGCGCGCTATCGGCCGCAACGCTTCGAGCGTGCGCTCGCGCCAGCGCGCGATCCATTGCGCGAGTCGCTGGGCGTTCTCGGGCGACTCCGAAGCGGCGGTCTTGAGCGTGGCGTCCACCCACCGCACCGTTTCGTCGAACCAGCCGATGGCGAACTCGTTGAGCATGCCGAGGCCGGCGCCGCACTGCGCCGAGAGATGGGCGTCCGCGTGACGGTAGACGAGCGGATAGAGCAGGCCGTCGAGCACGGCGTTTTGCGCGACGAAGGTCTCGAACCAGTCCCGCACGACCATCAGGTCCTCCACGAGCCGGCGCAGCGGCTGCCACACTGGATCGTTTAGCCAGCGTGCCTTGCCTTGCTCCAGCGAGGTGCCCTGGTTGCCGTCGAGCAGCAGGCCCACGCGCGAGAGGTATTGCGCGAGGCCGAGACGGTCCATGCTGTGATACATGGTGGCCTGGGTGATGGCCGTGCCCCAGCCGTAGGCCGTGACATAGCAGTTGTTTGTGTTCGCCGCCCACTCGACATGGCGCAGCGGCACCATCAGCGCGGCAATCGCCTGCTTCTGTTCGTCGGGCAATCCGCTCAGCAACGCGCGGCGCGTGACGAACTCGATGTTCTTTTCCATCATCTCCTGCTGGCGCGAGCGCGCGATCGTGTAGGCGCCGTAGTAGTACTGGCGCGGGTCCTTGAACGCGTACCAGTCGCTCATGCGGATTGCCGTGCGGCGCGTGTCGTAGAGCTCGAACTCGGGCTGCCAGAGCGGGCGATAGTGGAAGTTCGCCTCGGGCTGCAGATCCAGCGTGGCCTCCTGATAGCGTGACGCGGGCTTGTCGGCGCCCAGGCGCCGCGCGACGTGCGAGAACGTCTGGCGTATCGGCTGCACCGCCGTGGTCTTGATATCGATTTGCATCGTGTGCTCCTCCGTGTAGTTGGGTGTTGGGCTCAACGCCTGGTGATCACGCTTATTGCGCTCATTGCGAAATGCCAGGCAGTCCGTAGCGCCACTTGAGTTCTTCCGCATCGAGCGCGGCGCCGTCTTCGCCGCTCAGATGTTCGACTTCATGCGTACGGCAGAAGGCGCGATAGTCGGCTTCGCGCATGACGAGTTCCACGCAGATGCGCGGGTCGCCGATCGAAAAGTCGAACGCCACGAAGCCGTCCGCACGGTGCTCCCGCAAGCGCACGTAGCGCTGCGAGACATCGAACGGCCGCCCAAGCGGTGTTTGCGTTTCGCTCACGGCTTGTCTCCTTGAGTATGTGTGCGCGGCTGCGCTGCATGTTTTCGTCTGGCGGACCGCGTGTGGCTCTCTATACGCAATGAGCGGGCCAGTGCGGCGCGCGAGTGCCGCGCGGTGTCGTGCGATTCCTGAAAAACGCTTTTGCTTCAAGGCTCTGGCGTGAACAGACGCGCGAACGCCAATGCAACGCGTGAGCGAGCCGCGATTTGCGATTCGATGAAGTGATCGAAACTGGCGGAGGCGGGCGGCAATTCGGTTGATCAAACGAGCATCGGGAATAACCCGGACGCTCGAGCACGACGCAGCGCGCGCGGATGCCGCTGCACGTGACGAATTGATCCATTCGCGACGCATCGCCGAGGCAGGGTGTTGCTCATTTGAGCAATTGCGCCAGCGACGTGACGCCCGCGGGATTTCGTCTGACGTAGGCGCAAGCGCGCGCGGCGCCTTGCTGGGCGGGCGTCTGGCGCGGATCGCCCGGCGCTGGCCGCTTGCAGCCACTGCCGGGACGCGATTGGCACGGTGATTGCCTTATAGGGTGTGCCGGCGAGGTTCAGTGCAAAACATCAAGCACTGTGTCAGGCGCGAAGGAGACGAAGATGGACGGGACAAGGCAGTCGCTGCGGGCCATGGCCGACAAATGGCTGGCACTGCGGGCGGACACGCTGGTCGAGGTGACGCGCTACGCGCATGGGCGCCAGGGTGAACACGCGAATGGGCGCGGAAACAAGCGGCGCTGTGTCTATATTCGCGCCCTTGGCATGGCGAGCGAGGTGGGGCTCTTCTTCTTTCGCCATGACGACGGCGCGTGGTACATCTTCCCGCCGAGCGACGTGAGCCCCGTTGTGCGGATTTTCGGCGAGGCGGCCTGATCCCGGCGCCGCCGGGTTTCGCCCCGCACCCATGTGCATCGCCGCATTCAAACCCGCAATCCGCGGCTCTTCAACCGGTACACGAGCTGGGCGCGCGTGATCCCCAGCGTGCGGGCCGCCGCGGAGAGATTGCCGTCGGCCTGGCGCACGGCGCTCTTGAGCAGCGCGGATTCTATGTCGTCGAGCGAAGTCGGCTCCACGTCGCCGCCGAGCCCCATGAGCAGGCTGTTGACCTTGCGGCTCACGCGGTCCACCTCGGTGCCGGCCTGGCTTTCCATCTGGGCGAGCAGCGAGCCGGAAGGCGAGAGCGCACCGCTCGTATCGAGGCCGAACAGTGAGGACTCGAGGGTCTCCCCGCTAATGAACAGATGCCCGACGTCGATCGCGCCGCCCTCGGGCGCGAGGATCACGCCCCGCTCGACGATGTTCTCCATCTCGCGAATATTGCCCGGCCAGCCATAGCTGAGCAGCGCATCGATCGCGCGGCTCGTGAAGCCCGTGACGGGCCGCCCATGCAATTCGCGGTACTTGTGCAGCATGTGATTGAGCAGGACGGGCAGATCCTCGCGCCGCTCGCGCAGCGAAGGCACGCGAATCGGGAACACGTTCAGACGGAAATAGAGATCTTCGCGAAAGCGCCCGGCGCGTATCTCGTCCTTGAGATCGAGATTGGTCGCGGCCACCACGCGCACGTCGACACGGCGCGTTTGCGTGTCGCCCACGCGCTCGATCTCGCCTTCCTGCAGCGCGCGCAGCAGCTTGCCCTGGGCGGTCGGGCTCAGAATGCCGATCTCGTCGAGAAAGAGTGTGCCGCCATGCGCCCGCTCGAAGCGGCCCGGGCGGCTCTGCGTGGCGTCCGTGAAGCCGCCTTTCTCCACGCCGAAGAGCTCCGACTCGACCAGTGCCTCGGGTATCGCCGCACAGTTCACGGCCACGAAAGGCCCATCGTTGCGGCGGCTGATCCGGTGCAGTGTGCGTGCGCACACTTCCTTGCCCACGCCGCTTTCGCCGAGAAAGAGCACCGTGGCCTTGGTGTCGGCCACGCGCCGGATCATGTGGCAGACCGCGTTGAAGCCGGGCGACGCGCCCACCATGTTGCTGTCGCCGAACGCAGTGGGCGTCGGGCGCTGGCCGAGATCGGCCACGCCGCCGCGCCGCGCGCTGCCGGCGGAAAGCCCCTGGGTGAACGACTGCGCCTGCAGGAAGCGCAGGTCGTTGGCGGCTTCGTCGCCCCATTCCTCGATCGGCTTGCCGATGATGCGGCAGTGCGGCTGCCCGAGGCCCCGGCATTCGACCTCGCGGTAGAGAATCGGCCGCCCCATGAAGACGCTCGTGTAGCCGCAGGCGTAGCCGATCTGCGTCCAGCAGACCGGCTCCACGCCGATGCCGTAAATGCGCACGTGCTCTTCGTCCTCGGAGCAGTTCTTCCAGATGAATTCGCCGTGATAGAGGCCTTTTTCGACGTCGATTTCGACATGCACGGGCTCGACCGCCGTGAGCCCCTCGAGCATGTGCAACTGCGGGCCCACGGAGAACATGTCCATGATGCTGTTGTCGGGGCGCACGCGCCGCGCGAGCTCCGCGTCGCGCGCGCCCGAGTTGTAGCCCATGCGCGTGAGCAGGCCCCGCGCGGTGTCGATGCCGAGGCTTTCAATCAGCTCACGCCGCAGCGTGCCGATCGACTCCGTGTGCAGCAGCACCATGCGCTGGTCGTCGAGCCAGATGCGTCCGTCACCGGGCGAAAAACGCAGCCGCGACATCAGGTCCGCGATATCGGGGTAACGCACGCTATCCACGCGCGCGCCCTTGGGCGTGACCAGCTTCATCGGGTCGCCCTGAGCGTGTGCTCTTTTCTCTGTATCCACCATGCCGTCTCGCTCTCCCATGCCATGACGTATGCGCGCATTCCCTTTGCATAGTGCACTGCCTCGGTGGCGCCTTGTCTTTACGGATATTCCCCGATGCTGTTTTGAGCGACTCGAAATCGCGAAAATCGCGTGAAATTCGCTCATTTCGACACATCCGGCCTGGGGCGGCCTGGTTCGCCTGCCGGTTTGCCATGCCGGGGAATATCGATGTGTCAAACGCTCGTTTTGCCGGTGCGGCGTTCGTTGTTAGATTGCAGGCTGAGTCGCGCTTACGCGAGCTCCGGATAGCCGAGCGCGCGGGCCTCGTCGGCGCATTGCTGGATGGCAGCGTAATCGGCGCTCGCAAGGCGCACGAAGCCGCGCAGGCGCAGCGCCTTGGCGCGCGCCGCATCGGCGGCGCAGGCAAGGTCGAGCGCGTCGCGCAGGCGTGTTGCGTCCCCGGCGGGCAGCGCACGCGAAGCGACGAAGGGCAGGCCGGGTGCGAGCGCCGTCGCGCCGATCGTGCGCACGTCGCGCAGCAGCTCGGGCAGGGCGTCGCGCACGTAGGCGAGCGTCACGCAGTCGATCGCGGCCACGTCGGCCACGCCCGCGCCGAGCGCGCGCAAGGCGTTCAGATGCGAGCCTACCCACGCGACCGAGGAGAAGAAGCGGCCCTCTCGCGCATAGGGCGCCACGGCGTGACGCAGCGCATTCATGCCGCTGTGCGAATCGCGGCCGTTGCAGGCGGCGCGCAAGCCGCGGCAGGCGGCGAGCGTGACGGCGCCCTGCGATGCGGCGCGCGCCGAGACGACGAGCGTGCTGCGGTAATGCGCGCCTTCGCAGCCTTCAGCATCGAAGGCCGGCGTTGCAAGCAGTTGCACGGCGTCCGCGAGGCCGAGCATGCGATACGGGAAGCCGCAGGTCTGCGAGAGCAGCAGATCGGGGCGGCGCCAAAGCGCGAGCAGGTCGTCGCCGGGCGCGTTGAGCACGGCCACGTCGCGCGGGCCACCTGCCTGCGCAAAGGTTTCGAGGGCGTCCTGCATCAGGGCGCGCCAAAGCGCGCCGTGGTGCGGCGTCACGTTGTACATCGGCAGGGCGGCGATCCAGTGGCTCATCGTGCAAGTGTAGGCAAATACGGGCCGCTGCGCCGGCCAATGAATTGAATCAGGCAAACCATGGCTGAATATATCGACGCGGAGCATGCGCGGGACGTCGCCGTGCTCGAGGCGAGTCTGACCGCTCGCACCGAATGGCCGACGTGGCTGCTGATCGCCGGCGTCTATGGCGGCTGGGCCGCCACCGTGCTGCTCGTGCGCGCCCACACGCTCTCGCTGGGCGCCGCCACGCCGCTCCTCGTCGTGCTGTGCACCTTGCACATGTCGATGCAGCACGAGCTGCTGCATGGCCATCCCACGCGATTCGCAGCCCTGAATAAATGGCTGGGCTATCCGCCGCTCGCGATCTGGTTCCCCTACACGCTCTATCGCGACACCCATCTCGAACATCATCGCGACGAGGCGCTCACGCTGCCCGGGCTCGATCCCGAAAGCAACTACGTGCCCGCCGCGCGCTGGCGCCGCTGGCCGGCATGGCGCCGGGCCTTGTGGCACGCGCGCAAGCGCTTCGTCGGCAGGATGGTGGTGGGGCCGCCCATGAGCGCCGCCGCCGTGCTCGCGGCGGCATGGCGCGCGCTGCGCGAGCGCGACCGCCGCTACGCGCCGATGTGGCTGGCGCATCTGCTGTGCGTTGCCGCATTGCTCGCGGCGCTCGACCGGTGGGCGAGCGTGCCCTGGTGGTACTACCTGCTCGCCGTGAGCTGGCCCGCGCTGTCGCTCGCGACCATCCGCTCGCTCTACGAGCATCGCGCGGCGCCCGATCCGAAGGCGCGCATCGTCATCAACGAGGCGGGCTTCGTCATGCGGCTCCTGTTCCTCAACAACAACTATCACCTCGTGCACCACGACTTGCCCTCGCTCGCCTGGTATTGCCTGCCCGGCGCGTACCGGCTGCGCCGCGACGCCTATGCGGTCAAAAGCGGGCATTTCGTGATTCGCGGCGGCTACCGCGAGCTGTTGCGCCTCTACGCGTGGCGCGCCACGGATGCGCCGGTTCATCCGTACTGGCCACGCGCGAGCGCGAGTGGGGCGGCGGCCCAGCGGCCCGCCGCGCAACGGCCCGCGGCCGGGTGAGCGAAAGCGCCGCGCGAGTCGTCGGCCGATCGCGAAATGCAGCGCATAATGGCACAGGGCTTTGCTCACCGAAGCGCTGGCGGCCACCGCTTTCTTTTCAGTCCGCTTGCACGAGGCGAGGGAGCGCCTCGACGCGGGGTAGTGCGCCGATCCGCACGGGCCGAGGAGAGGGCATATGGCGACGAAGCAAACAAGAAGCCACGAGCAGGCGGCGCCCAAGCCGATCGCGCTGGCTTTGCAGGGCGGCGGGATGCACGGCGCGTTTACGTGGGGCGTGCTCGACCGGCTGCTCGAAGACGGCAGGCTCTCGATCCAGGGCGTCAGTGCGACCAGCGCCGGGGCCATGAACGGCGCCGTGCTCGCGTACGGGCTGCTCAAGGGCGGCGAGGAAGGCGCGCGGCAGGCGCTGCACGACTTCTGGCACGCGATCTCGCAGTCTGCCGAGCGCTATAACCCGCTGCGCTGGGTGCCGTGGCTCAAGGGCACGCACAGCTTCGGGCTCGACCATTCGCCGCTCTATGCGGTTGCGGACATGATGCTGCGCGTGTTCTCGCCGTACCAGTTCAATCCGCACAACCTCAATCCCTTGCGCGAAGTGCTCGAAAGCCAGGTCGACTTTGCCGCGCTGCGCAAGGCGTGCCCGATCCCGCTCTACGTGTGCGCGACCAACGTGGAGACCGGCAAGATCCGACTGTTCACGGGCGAGGATGTCTGCGCCGACGCCGTGCTCGCGTCCGCATGCGTGCCGACGCTGTTCCAGGCGGTCATGATCGACGGCGAGCACTACTGGGACGGCGGCTACATGGGCAATCCGGCCATCTACCCGCTGATCTACCATGGCACGACGCGCGATGTGGTCATCGTCCATATCAACCCGCTCGTGCGCCGCGGCGTGCCCGTCACGGCCGCCGAGATCCTCAACCGCGTCAGCGAGATCAGTTTCAATTCCTCGCTGATGCGCGAAATGCGCGCGATCGCGTTCGTCACGGAGCTGATCCAGCAAGGCAAGGTCGACCGCGACGAGATGAAGGAGATGCTGATTCACTCGATCCGCTCGGACGCCGCGATGTGCGCGCTCAGCGTGTCGAGCAAGTACAACGCCGACTGGAGCTTCCTTTGCGAACTGCGTGACAACGGGCGGCGCGAAGCCGATGCGTGGCTGATGCAGCACTACGTGAATATCGGCCAGCGTTCGAGCATCGACATCCGCAGGGAGTTTCTCTGAGCATCGCGGCGGCGGCCGGCGTGGCCGGGCCGCGCGGAAAGGAGCAGGGATGAACGGGACGCAGGCACGTTTCGTCTCGCTGTGGTCGCGCAACGGCGGCACGCGCGCCGAGGCGGTCTATGCCGATCTTGCGCAATGCTATGGCGAGCCGGTACGCCACTATCACACGTTGCGTCACGTACGCCGCTGCCTGCGCGATTTCGATCTGGCGCGCGGCGCGATTCCCCATCCCGATGTCGTGGAGCTTGCGCTGTGGTGCCACGACGTCATTTACGTGCCGGGCGCGCGGGACAACGAGCAACGCAGCGCGGACTGGTTCCGTCACTGGGCCGGCGACGGGATCGCGGCGCGCGAGCGCATTGGCGCGATCATCCTCACGACCCGCCATACCGGCGTGCCGGACGAGCTCGACGAGCGCTACGCGTGCGACATCGACCTGGCGACGCTGGGGGCGCCGCGCAGCCGGTTCCGCGAGAACGGCGCGCGCTTGCGTGCCGAGCGCCCGGATCTCGACGATCTCGCGTACGACCAGCAGGAACGGCGGATTCTGGGCGGCTGGCTTGCGCGGCCGCGCATTTACCAGACCGATTTCTTTTATGCGCGCTGCGAAGAGCGCGCGAGACAGAACCTGGCGTGGCGGCTCGGCTTGCAGGCGCCGCCGTAGCGGCGCAGCGTCTGGTGCGCTGGCTGGACGGGGCGCACGCCACGTCCCGATGCTCGCACCGTCAGCCAGCCGCCGCGCGTTGTACGGAGCCGAGTCCGGCGAGCCGCCACATGCCCACGATCTGCAGCGGCAGCCCTGCGAACAGCATGACAAAACCGGCCCAATGTTGATCGACGAGCGGCGGGACATTCCACTGGCAGATCACGTTCAGGTACGGCATATAGAGCACGTTTTGCGAGAACATCCACACGACCGCGACTGCCATCATCGGCATCGTTCCGAGGAGCACGAACAAGCCCGCCTGCCAGTCGTGGCGGATGGCGCGCAGGCAGCGGAATAGCTGGCACCAGAACAGCAATCCGCTGCAAAGCTCGGCAATGCCAAGCGGCGCGCTGAACAACGCGTTGACGAGTGCCGGTTCGAATATGCCTGGCAGGCTCACCATCACGGACAGCAGCACAAAGACGGACGCCGCCACCCACGGGTCCAGCAGCCAGCCTGCGAGGCCCCGCGCCGCGGCCGGCGCCGGCACGCCGCGCCAGCTCGCCCATGTCGAAGCCGGCACGCTGGCGAGCAGGAGCGGCGGAACCCAGAGGTTGAGCACCATGAGCGCCGCAGTGTAGCTGGCCATCGACGACAACGGATTGCGCAGGCTTGACGCGGCGGCGCCGATCAGGACGCCGGCTGCGACGCCGCTCAGCGCATGCCAGGCAGACCAGCGCCGCAGCACGGCGGCCGACACGCTGGTGACGGCGATCGTTGCGGATGCAACGAGCCAGAGCCATGGTGCGCTCGAGTTCCAGCTGCCGCTCATTCAGTCCACCCGCTCTGCTGGCGCACGACGTGCCGGATGTCACCGGCCATCGCAGCGGGGTCGCCCAGTTGCCCATATCCGTAGCGCAGCCTCAACCGGCCTTGCGGATCGACGAGGGTGACGACCGACGTGTGGTCGATATAGCGGCCGTCCTCGGCCCGCCGCCATGTGATGCCCCAGTCCGCAGCCGCCTGGGCGACTTCCGCTGGCGGGCCACTCAGGCCCACGATAGCGGGGGAAAACTGTGCGAGGTAGTCGCGCAGGCGAGCCGGGGAATCGTGCTGCGGATCGAGCGTGACGAACACGATGGCCACATGGCTTGCCGCGGCGCCGAGCCTGTCCATGACGTGCAGCAGCGCGGCAAGCGTCGAGGGGCAGACATCGGGGCACCGGGTATAGCCGAAGTAGACGAGCACGGCCTTGCCGCGCATCGCGTTCCATGAAAACGCGCCACCTTGAACGGATTGCAGTGCGAGCGGCGGCGCCGCGATCTGCGCCACCCGCGTTCCCGCATACGTGTCATGGCGCCCGAGTACCGCGTATCCATACAGCGCGAGGGCAAGCAGGATGCAGGTGAGCGCCGCTCTCGACAGCGAACGGCAAAGCGCGGAGTCGCGACTTTCGCTCACCATCCGTCACCAGACCATCCAGCCCGGTGCATGAATGACGTGGGTGGCGAGTGGCCAGAAGATCGGCAGATACGCGGCCAGCATGACGACAAAGGCGAATGCCGACCAGCGTCCAATGGGCTCGCATGCACGGGCGAGCGCCGGTGTATCGGGCATGCGGGCCTGCGGCGCCGGGCGCTCCGAAGGCGCCAGATCGAGCGCATAGCTCGGCCGGCGGCCGATCGCCTGGGCAAACGGAACCGGCGTGAGCGCCGCTTGCCGCTTGCCGGCGATCAGCGTGCCGAAGAACACGATGTAGAAGCACGCAATGGCCAGCCACAGGATGACGCCGCCCACGGCCGCCATGGTCAATGGCACCTGCGCGGAGCCATAGAGGTTCTGATAGGCCATGTGCGGCAGATCCGATACCCAGGCCCGGCGCGGCACGCCATACACGCCAGCCCACAGGAATCCGAGCGCAAACGTCATGATGCCGGCGAACCACAGCCAGATCGCGGCCAGCGCCAGCTTGCGGCTGAGCAGCGCGCGGCCCGTGAGATTGGGCAGTAGCCAGAACGTCACCGACATCAGCGTCATGGCGGTCACGGTGCCGACCGTCACGTGGAAGTGCCCGGGCACATACACGGTGTTGTGAACGGTGGCGTCCAGTTGCCAGCTTCCATTCACCATGCCCGTCGCCCCGCCCAGAATGAAGGTCAATGCGGCAAGGACCTGGCCGGCCACGCTCGGATCGCTCCATGGCAGAGCCTTGAACCAGCCGAACCATCCTTTGCCGCCGCGGCAGCGCCCGGCATATTCGAGGCTCAGGCCGAGCGAGAAGGCGGTAATCAGGCTGGGCAGCGCGACCGACATCGTCAGGACGGTCACGATGCCGCGCCACACCGGCGAGAAGCCCGGATCCTGAAACTGGTGATGGCTGCCCACCGGCAGCGAAAAGACCAGCAGCAGGATGAAGGTCAGTCTGGCCATCGGGTCCGAGACCAGCTTGCCCCCGGCCTGGCGGGGCAGCAGGCAGTACCACGAGATATAGGTTGGCATGAGCCAGAAGTAGACGATGGGGTGACCCGTGAGCCAAAAGAGGGTGCGCGTGATGAGGGGATCCACCGTGCCGACGAGGCCGAGCGCCCACGGGTCGAGGAACGCCACGAGCTCGACCACGACGCCCAGCGCGGCGAAGCTCCACATCCACATGGTGATCATGCTCATGTAGGTGACGAGCGGAGTGATTTCCCCGGGGTTGCTGCGTTTCCAGCGGGCGCGCAGGCCATGGACGATCGGCAGCGGAAAGAGGCTGCCGGCCCCGAGCAGCGTCATGCCGAGATAGAAATACGGGCTGCCCTTGAGCGGCGGATAGAACGTCCACAACACGCTCGAGGAGTTGTCGAACATGGCGAGCAGCAACAGCGCGGTGCCAAGCGCCATGATGACGAAGCCGCTCAGCCACAGCGGCATGTTCGGCTTCAGGCCGAGCTCGCGTGCGGGCAGATAGACCAGCAGGCCGCAGATCACGAAGAACGTGAAGACATAGCCGTTCAGCACGCCGTGGATCGTGAGGCCTTCATAGTAAGTTTGCAGGACCGGCCGCAGCGCGGGATAGGCGTTGATGCCGCCGTAATTGAGCGCCTGCAGCGGCCCGATCGACGCGCCAATCATCAGCGCGGAAAAGCCGACGACAAGATAGGCGAGCATGGTGTGACGCACCGCTGCGCTGCCGGCGCCTGTGCTCGCGTAGTGCCCGGAAACGGTCTGGTTTTCGGTCGAGAGGCTCATGACGCATCCTTGGGGTCGACGACGATGCTGCCGATCATCGAGTGGTGCTCGATGCCGCAGTACTCGTTGCAGATAACGTGGTAGGTGCCGGCATGACTGAAGGTGTAGGTCACCTTGCCGACGGCGCCCGGAACGGCGGTCAGGTTGATCGTCGTTCCCTGAACCTCGAAGCCGTGCAGCACGTCCGAGCTCGTCACGTAGAACGTGACTTCCGAACCCTGCTTGACGTGGATGACGCCAGGCGTCCATTGCCAGATGTGGCCCACGACATGGACCGCGTAGCTATCCGGTCCGGTCTGGACGAGCTGGCCGTCGCGAAAGGCCGGTGTGTCCATGACCGAGTCGGGGTCGCGGATCGATCCCGCGCCCTTGACGACCACGCCATAGTCGTACACGACGTAGAACATCGCGCAGACCGTCAACAGGGCCAGCATGACGAGTGCCATGAAGATCCATACACGCTCGTGCCGCTCGGCGCTGTGGTGAAACGCCTGTTCGAAGCTCGTGCTCTCTTCGCTCATTGCTATGGCCTCCTCAGCTTCTGCTCAGAAAGACCGCGGACATGGTCACCCAAACCAGCGCGAAGACCACCAGCAGGAAGCCGGCGACAACCCAGCTTCCCACCGGCCGCACCGGGCCCGCCGGACGATCGGGCGTGCCGTCCGGCGACGGGCGCGTGTGTTCAGGATTGCTCATCGTGTGTTGCTCCAGTGGCGTGGGCGGGCGTCCCGGATGTCGAGACCGGAACGGTTCCGAAGGGTGGGGTGTGATCGGGAGCGCCGAGCAGGACGCCGTTCACGGTCGTGCCGTACGCGGAATACGGGCTGTCGTGGAATTGCTTGCGCGTTTGAGCAACGTCGCCGGTGAAGCGCGGGTCTTGAGGACGGACCTGGCTGTCGATATAGGTGGCGACGTCCCAGGCTTGCTGAACCGTCAAGCTGTTCGGCATGCCGAGCGGCATATTCGCCCGGACGAACGCAGCCGCGGTGTCGATCGCAGTCAGGCCGGCGCCCCAGTTATAGGACTGCGCACCCCAGAGCGGCGGGAAGGCCGCGTGTCCGTCGGACGACTTGCCTTCTCCATTCGCACCATGACATACCGCGCAGTTCTGGCTGTACACGGCGGCGCCCCGGTTGTAGTCGGCGGCGAGGGCGGGTGCCGGGAGTGCCGGGTAGCCTCGTCCGGCAGGCGGCTCGCCGGTCGGGACGCCCTTGGCGAGAAAGTACGCGTAGCTTTCGAGCGCGACGAGCGTGCGGTCGCCCAGCGGCGGAGCCTTCCCGTTCATGCTGTACTGGAAGCAGCCCTGCAGGCGTTCGGCGAACGTGTTGACGTGCTCGTTCTTGCTCCGGTAAGCGGGATAGGCCACGTAGGCCGCCCATAACGGCGCCGAGTTGGCCTGACGGCCATCGGACAGGTGACAGTTCACACAACTGAGCTTGTTGCCCACGAAGCCGCTCGCATACTGTCCCGGGTTCGCGAATATCTTCTTGCCTTCGCGAACCATTTCGCCGAACTCGTTGTTCGGAATGGCCGAATCGGGCGGGGGTTGAAAAGCGGCGGCACTCACCGTCGTGTCCTCACCGGCTCGGCGCCACGGTTTCTCCGTAATGGCCCAGATGACCGTCGCGAGAAATGCGATCGCGAGAATCGAAACCAGAGCGAGTTGCCCACGATGCCGGGTCATTTACCGTCTCCGTTTGTCGGGTTTGAAGATGTCTGAGTGCCGGACGCAGCGGGGAGTCCGGCGAGATAGACCGACACCGCATCGATATCGGCATCCGAAAGATGCTGTGACACGGTCACCATGAATTTGCCGGCGGGGCCGCGTGCTTGCCCGGCGCGCCAGCGATAGAGCTGCGTGCTGGCATAGGCTGCCGACTGACCGGCGAGCGGCGGCGAAAACGCTGCAATGCCGCGGCCCGCGGCGCCGTGACAAAGCACGCATGCGGGCACGCCCAATCGGGGCAGTCCGTTCTCGTAGAGGTTTCGGCCGTGATCGATCTGCGCCTGCGTGGCATGGGCGGGCGTATCGGGAGCCCCCGCGGGCAGAGCGGCAAAATATCTGGATACTTCGAGTTGCTGCTGCGTAGTCAGCGCCTTTGCATACGGCGCCATGACTATGCTTTGCCGTTCACCATCGGCGAAATAGGCCAGCTGCCGCGCGAGATAATCCTGCGGCAGTCCCGAGAGCCGGGGGATGCCCATCTCGAGGTTGCCCGAGCCATCGGCGCCATGGCAAGCCGCGCAGCTCGCCGTACCCTGCTGCATGCCGGAAACGGCGATGTCGCGGCCCGACAGCGCCGGCCCCTGAGCGGCCCAGGCGGGCATGGCGTACAACATGGCGAGCGGTAGCGAACGTATCAGGCCTGCCAGTATGGTCGAAATCTTCATCGGCGGATTCCTTCTCGCTTGGTAAAAGACCGTCCTCGTTGCGACCGGCACGGCTAGATGCCCGCCACGGCTCCCGCCAGTCCCGCGATGCTCACGACGGCTACGCAGGCACACACGAGCCACAGATAGGCGCTGCGCGGCCGATGCGCATGAGGCAGCGCCACGAACGAGAGCACGACCAGCAGGCCGGCCACGAGCGGCAGCATCACCGCGTTGACGACCTGCACCCCGACGTTCAGCGAAACGAGGTTCGGTGCAAGCCAGACGATGAAAGCGCTGCTTGCTACCGCGGCTGCGTAGATGCCGTAGAACCACGGTGCGCTGGCCGGGCGCTGCTCGAGCGAGCGCTTGTAGCCCGCGACTTCGCCGAGTCCCCACGCGAGCGCCAGCGAGCAGACGATGGCGGCGACCAGTGACGCGCCCAGCACGCCGGCGCCAAACAGCAGCCGTCCGAGCCGCGAGCCGAAGGCGGCGGACAGCGCCGTGCTGATGTCGCCCACGCTCTGCACGCCTTGCGCACCGGCGTGATTGCCAAGCGTGGCGGCCGCCGCCACGAGGATGGCCGCGGTCAGCAACTGCGTGAGCACGGCGCCCACGGCCGTTTCGAGCCTGGCAGCCGGATAGTCGCGCGCGCTCAGCTGACGGTCCGCCACGGCGGCCTGCTGATAGAACACCATCCAGGGGTTGAAGGTCGCGCCAATCAGTGCCGCCGCGAGCCAGAGAAACTCCGGGTGCGTGAGCGGCAAGTCGCGTAGCTGCCGTGCGAGCGTGCTGGCATCGGGGTGAGCATGCCAGGCCACCGCGAAAAACGAGAGCTCGAGCGCGCCGATCAGCATCGCGATGCGGTCGACGCGCTTGTGCGACCCCGTGAGCACGACGCCGAGCAGAACACCCACGGCGAGGGGCAGCGTGAGGTTGCGCGAGACCCCATACATCTCGCCGACACCGGCGACGCCAGTGAACTCGGTGACGAGCGAGCCGAGCACGGCCACCAGCAGCCCGAACGCGGCGAGCCATGCCCATACGGGCCCAAGGCGCTTGCGGATCAGCTCGCCGTGCCCCTCGCCGGTAAAGATCCCCAGCCGCACGCTGAGGTCCTGAATCATGTAGAGCAGCGGAATCAGCGCGAGCAGCAGCGGCATGAGGCGCACGCCCCAGCGCGCACCGCTTTGCGCCGCCGTGACGACGTTGCCGGCATCACAGTCGGCGAGCATCACGAGGATGCCGGGTCCCCACAACGCGGTCGATCGTGCCGCGCGGACCAAAGCGCGCCACAGCGATGGCGATACGCACAGACGGCTGCGCAACCGGTGGAGCAGGGATGGGGCAATAGATTGCATCTTGACGCAACAGGTTCGATGAGCAGACACCAAGACGCGATGCCGCGCCGGAAAGGCGCGGCATCGCTGCGACTTCCCGGAAGAATCAGTGGCCTGCGCTGCCGCCAACGTCTTCCAGTTGCCGCATGACGGCATCGAGGTTGAACGACGCCGCCTTGTGGCGAGGCGGGAAGTGCTTGAACTCGTCGATTTCGCTCGCCACGACGGCCTGCATGGCGTAGATCAGATAGGCATGGGAAATCATCCAGTCATAGTACGTGTTGGAGTTTTCATCCGCACGCTCGAACGGGTCCCGGCGCAGATTGAACATCTTGGGAATGCGCAGCGGGATGAACGGCTCCGACCAGCACTGAAGCCGCGTTGCGCGCTGCTCTCGCAGGACCATCTTCCAGTCCTTCATGCGGATGCCGAGTATGTCGCCGTCGTCGCTGATGTAGAAGAAGCTCTCGCGAGGACTCTTGTCTGTCTGCCCGCTCAGGTAGGGCGCGAGGTTGTGGCCGTCAATGTGCACCTTGAACGTCTTCTCGCCGGCCTGATAGCCCTGGACCAGCTTCTCCTTGATGTCGGGCACCCCGGCCACGGCCAGTATCGTGGGCAGCCAGTCCTGGTGCGCAACGATGCCGTTGAACACCGAGCCCGCCTTGATCTTGCCGGGCCAGCGCACGAAGGCGGGCACGCGCCAGCCGCCTTCCCAGTTGGTGTTCTTCTCGGAACGGAACGGCGTGATGCCCGCGTCGGGCCAGCTGTTGTAGTGCGGACCGTTGTCGGTCGAGTACATGACGAAGGTGTTGTCGGCAATGCCCAGCTCGTCGAGTTTCGCCAGCATTTTGCCGATGTTCTCGTCGTGCGCGACCATCACGTCGTTATAGTCGCCCTGGCCGCTCTTGCCCTTGTGCTTCTCGGCGCAGTGCGTCCGGAAGTGCATGGCCGTGGTGTTGTACCACATGAAGAACGGCTTGTCCTCGCTGTGCGCCTTGTCGATGAACGCGAGCGCGTGAGCGGTGGTCTCCTCGTCGATCGTCTCCATGCGTTTTTTCGTGAGCGGACCGGTGTCCGTGACCTTCTGCCCGCCCTTGCCGTCGGCCCAGCAGTGCAGCACGCCGCGCGGCCCGAAGCGCTTCTTGAACTCGGGGTTCTTCGGGTAGTCCGGATCTTCTGGTTCCTCCTCGGCGTTCAGGTGATAAAGATTGCCGAAGAACTCGTCGAAGCCGTGCATCGTGGGCAAGAACTCGTCCTTGTCGCCGAGGTGGTTCTTGCCGAACTGCCCGGTGGCGTAACCGAGCGGCTTGAGCAACTCCGCGATGGTGGGGTCCTCGGCCATCAGGCCAATGTCGGCGCCCGGCATGCCGACCTTCGTGAGACCCGTGCGGATCGGATTCTGGCCGGTGATGAAGGCTGCGCGGCCCGCCGTGCAGCTCTGTTGCGCGTAGTAGTCGGTGAACGCCGCGCCTTCGTTAGCAATGCGATCGATATTGGGCGTGCGATAGCCCATCTGTCCACGGCTGTTGTAACTGATGTTCCACCACCCGATATCGTCACCCCACAGGATCAGGATATTCGGCAACTTGCTGGCCATGCTATTTCTCCTTCGCTTGGTGTTGCTTCATTGATCGGGAGGGTTCCCGACAGACTGGCCGATACGTGCAGATGACTTGCAAAGCGGCCCCGCTGCTACTCCAATACGTTTTGGCGTGACGCCCGTTGCTCGAAGCGCTGCTCAGGGACTGGCGCAAGCGTCGCCAGCCGGATACCGGCCCGCCTCCAGCGTGATTCAACCGGCCATGGCGGCCGCCGCGCGAACCGTGCTGCCATGGCAGAAGCGGAACTTGCGGCCGCTGCCGCACGAACAGGGGCTGTACGGGTCGCGGCGCTTGTCGTCGGCTTTCATCAGCGGCATGACGTCGGCGGGCGGCCTGCCCGCGCTGAATAGCCGGGCCATCTTCTGCATGGCGGGGCGCGTGTGGGTGAAGAACAGTTCGAGGCCCGGGCAAAGATAGTTTTGCCCGGGTTCGCCCTCGCGCGAGAGCGCAAAGCGGTCCTTGGGGCAGCCACCGTTGCATAGCGGCCTGACTTCGCAGTGCTGGCACTGTTGCGTGAGCGAATCGCGCTTGGCTTCGCCGAACTCGCGCTGTGCGGGCAGGGCCATGAGTGTGCTCATGTGCGTCTCATGAATGTTGCCGAGCTTGTAGCCGGGCTCGACAAAGTGATCGCACGAATAGAGGTCGCCGTTGTACTCGAGCGCCGGGCCCTGACCGCAGACAGGCGCGTGAATGCACAGCAGATGACGGCCGAACATGGCCTCCAGCGTCACGTCGAACAGCTGCACATAAACGCTGCCTACGTCGTGGCGCACCCATTCCTCGAAGATATCGACGAGGAACTGGCCGTACTGGCGCGGCCCGACCGAGCGTTGCGTCACGACATTGCCGGACTGCGTGTAGAGCACGCGCTGGTGCCCGGGACGCTCCCGCCAGCCTAGATTGGCGAGTTGGATCGTTTGCTCGGTGGCCCGCTCGATGATGGGGATGAACTGGATCCAGCGCGCGCCCAGTTCGTCGCGGAAAAACTGATAGACGGCGCGGCCGTGGGCCTGGTTCGCCGCATTGACGGTGCACAGAATATTGAATTCGACGTCGTGCTTGCGCAATAGCCGCCAGCCGCGCATCACGAGATCGAAGGTGCCGTTGCCCTGCCGGTCGACGCGGTAGGTGTCGTGCAGCTCGCGGGGCCCGTCGACGCTCAGGCCAACGAGGAAATCGTGCTCCTTGAAAAAGGCGCACCATTCGTCGTCGAGGAGCAGCCCATTGGTCTGAAACGTATGCTTCACGATTTGACCGGGCTTCCGGTACTTTTCCACGAGCGCGACGGCCTGGCGAAAAAAGTCCACCCGCATCAGCGTTGGTTCGCCGCCTTGCCACGCGACCGTGACCTGCGGGGTGCGATGGGATTCGAGGAGCTGGCGGATATAGGCGTCGAGCGTCGCATCGGACATCCGGTGGCGGTCGTTCGGATAGAGCGCTTCCTTGGAGAGGAAGAAGCAATACTGGCAATCGATATTGCAGGTCGAGCCACTCGGCTTGGCCAGCAGATGAAATCCCGGTGGTGCGTTATCGGCCGGGACAGCAGCGGGCATGAAACCAGCGCTGTTTTGCTCTGCGATACCGTTCGATGCTTTGGAATCCTTCAAGACAATCTCCCCACGCCTGTTCGACTAGTGAATTCTCCGCCATTGCACCGCGTGCGATGCAAGGCTATCACGATGTGCGTATTCGCAACAGTAAATACGTTCCTTAATCGATCTCTATTTCAATTAGAAAGGGAAATGTCATTCTTGACGAGGTAACGACATCTTTCGTCGAAAAATTTTTCGTAAATTCGATATTGAATTTTTCAGAAACACCGGTATCTTTTCCACGGTGCACATGACCAGAAATGCATGCACATTGAATCGCGATTCAGACACTGGATAACACATGAGGAGCATGCCGTGACGGAAAATGGCACACCCCGCTCGACGAATGAGCTGGCAGTCGACCGCACCGATCTCGCGGCCAGACGTACATTGATGGCCGCTGACCGGACACTCATGGCATGGGTGCGCACCGCGCTTTCCATGATCAGCTTCGGCTTCACGATTTACAAGGTTTTGCAGAGCTTCGAAGCGGCTGGCGGGCAGCTTTCTCACCCGCATAGCGCCCGCACAGTGGGTCTTTTTCTCATTGGCATGGGCACGGCGGCGCTCGTGCTGGGTGCGATCGAATATTGGCGCACCCTTGCGGACCTGCGCGAATACCAGGCCGGGAGCGTCTGGCGCCCGACGTTTGTCATTGCGATGATTCTTGCGGCTTCGGGAGCTTTTCTCTTCGTCAGCATCGTTGAACGGATCATGTAGCCGCGCGATATCCGTACTCGTTTGGGTGCCGCGTTGCGTATCCGTGGAAAGGAGAGGGGAGTGAGCGAATTTTTGATGCGGGTCGTTTCCAACATGCAGGATCGCGTCACTGGACCGCTTCATCTGAGGATCATTTTTCAGCCTGCGATGGCATCTTTTTTCGCCATTCGCTCGGGCCTTCGTGATGCAAAACTTCGCAGGACGCCCTATTTCGAGGCGATCGTCACGGGCGCGCGCAGTGAGGCCGAACTGATTCGCAGCGGCTGGCGAAATGTGGGCAAGATCTTCATTCTTGCAATGGTGCTCGATCTTGTATTTCAGATCTTTGCATTTCACAGGATTTACCCAGGTGGAGTCGTGCTGGTTGCGCTAATTCTTGCTCTTGTTCCCTATGTGATCGTTCGCGGGCTGGTTGCCAGAATTGCAAGGAAACGCTGAATCTCACAGTCTGTTGATCGAAAGCTTTGGGTCGAGGTGGGCCTCGTCCGGTGGCGGCGAGCAGATGCAATGCCCGATCGGACCCATTGCCACGTTGCACCTCTTAAAGCTTTGCCTGGTTCCGGCGCGAACGCCATTGGGGAATGAGGCAACGATATTGCCCGAAGGGGCAATGCCATCGTTCGCTCATGTCGAACGAATCGCGGTCTTTGCGCGGATCCAGGTCGGTGGGAGGGGGTGCCGGGGGGGAAGTAGACGTTGCAGGTGCCGCCCGGCGCCGTGGCAAGGCCTGCATACACAGGGCAGATCACGGTCGTGGAGCCGGGCAAGACGCTCGCACGGGGCGCCACGGGGCGTGCGCGGATTGCCCCGACCCGGTCCGGACCTTGCCGGCTACGCGGCTTGCGCCCGTGAATCCGCCGCGCAACGGTCCGGTGTCGGCTTTCGGGAAGCCTTTTCGCTTACCGGCCAAATATCTCCATGGCACCCGCGTTGAAGCCATTGACGAAGTCATGCTCGCCCGGACCCGGATTCGCGCGGAACGCCTTCGCTGCTTCGACCAGCACCTCGTCCGTATCCGTGCCGAGCACCGCCATCGTTTCTTCGATGAACGCGTCGAGCGGCATCGCCTGCTCGGCTTCGCGGCTGTTCATCAGGTCCGTGCGGACCCAGGGCGGCGCGATCTCCAGCACGCGCACGCTCGTGTCGCGCAGCATGAAGCGCTGCGAGAGCACGTACGAATGCACGGCCGCCTTGGTCGACGAATACACGGCCGTCAAGGCGAGCGGGACGAATGCCAGCACCGAGCTCGTGTAGGCCACGACGGCGTCCTTGCGCGTCTTGAGATGATCGATCAGCGCCGACGTCATGCGGATCGGCCCAATCAGATTCGTGTCGATGGTGGAGACCAACAGCGCGTCGTCGATATGGCCGGCCGCGTCGTCGGGCTGCATCACGCCCGCGTTGTTGATCAGCACGTTCAGATCGGGATAGGCCGCGATCAGTTGCGCCGCGACCCGCTCGATGCTGGCCGGATCGGTGATGTCGAGCTCGACGGCGGCCATGCCTGGATTGGCGGCCACCACCTCGTCGAGATGGCTGCGCCGGCGTCCGCTGATAATGACCTTGTTGCCGCGCTGGTGCAGCGCTTCGGCGAGCGCGCGGCCGATGCCTGAGGTGCCGCCCGTGATGAAGATCGTGTTGCCGCTGAGTTTCATGATCGTACTCCTGAATAAATGGTAGGGATGCGGATGGTTCAATCAAGCGGGAATCAAGCGGGGAAGCGGCCGCCGGGGAAACGGTCGCCGAACATCGGCAAGCCACTCGCCGATTCGGCTTGCGTCGCCTCGTCCTGGAGTACGTCCCAATGCTCGGCGAGCTTGCCGTTTTCGAAGCGCACGACGTCGGCGGCGATCCACGCGGCGGGCCGGCCGTGCCCCGAGAAGCGGCCATGCGCGATCACGTAATCGCCTTCGGCCAGGATCAACTGGTTCTCGTAGCGCAAGGTGGCGGGCAGCGTGCGGACCAGATCGAACAGGCCGTCGCGTCCCGGTGCGATATGCGCGCTGTGCTGAATGTAGCGCTCGGACCAGAAGCGCTGCGCGGCGGCGTAGTCGCGCTTGTTGAACAACGTATCGAAGGCCTCCAGCACGAGTGCCTTGTTCTGTTCCGCCGTGGTTTTCGTCATCTTCAATCTCTCTTGAAAGGTTCTTGCAAGGGCGCGCAGGCGCGTCAACTGGTGACTGAACCGGCTTTTGCCTGACCAGCGGGGCAAAAGCCGGCTATACTCAAGACAATGGTGATCGACATCGTCATTGCAGGCCATTGTGGTCGCCCGCTTTGATGATGTCAATGGTGATCACCATTGTATTTTTCGATGAATCTGATTGGGCCGGGGCCGGCCGAAAAGAGGGCGATATGGGTGTTTCGAGGGAACAGGCAGCAGAGAACCGGCGCGCGATCGTGGCGGCCGCGGAAAAGCTGTTTCGCGAGCGCGGCGTCGATGCAGTCGGGCTCGCTGAGCTGATGAAGGCGGCGGGCTTTACGCAGGGCGGTTTCTACAACCACTTCAAATCGAAGGACGCGCTGGTGGCCGCCGTGATGGACAAGGCGCTGGAGGAGGGCCGCGAGACGATTGCCGGCGTCATCGATCACGCGAGGCAGGCCGGCGCCGACGCGATCGAGCAGCACATACGCACGTACCTCTCCGCCGAGCATCGCGCCGATATCGAAGCGGGCTGCCCGCTGTCCGGTTTCGCGGGCGACGCACGCCGGCTCGACGATGAAGCGCGCGCCGCCTACGCGCAGGGTCTTGCAGCGTATCTCGACGGGATCGCCGCGGTGATTGAGGAGCGTGAAGGAAGCCGTGCGGGGACGCAGGCCGCGAGCGAGGCGGCAGTGCGCAGCGAAGGCAGCCGCGCAGAGGCGATCGCGCTGCTCAGCCAGTTGGTGGGCACGCTGGTGCTGTCACGCGCCGTGGTGGACGTGGCTCCGGCGCTGGCCGATGAAATACTCGATGAGGGCCGGCGACATTTGCTCGACGCGACCGGCACGCAAGTGCGCGTCGCCCAGGCGAGCCACGCGCGCGGCGGTACTTCAACCTGACTTCCGTCGTTTCCGAGCGATCACGGCACCGTGTTCTCGACGTTGCCGGGCTCCGCCCGCATGCGCGGCGGTCATCACACGCGGGCGGGCGAGCCGGCTGCAGGTCGATTCAGCTGAAGTCAGGTCAATGCAGCTCAGTCGCCGATCAGAAACCTGCTGCGATCCGGCTCGTCCTTGATCCAGTTCGGCGGCTTGCCACGCCCCGACCATTCGTTGCCCGTCACCGGGTCTCGATACTTCGGCGGCACCTTGCTGACCTTTGCCGCCGGCGCGGGGCCGCGGACTTCATCGAGCGTGATCCGGTGCAGCTTCATTTTCCGGACGATCTCGTCGAGCACGTTCATGCGTTCTTCCTTGAACGCTTCCTGAAGCTGTGCCTCGAGCTGTTCGCGCTGGGCGATCAATTCTTTGTAGCTGGACATCGTGATGGGCGGTTGACGGTAACGCCGATATTTTAACGCGCGCGGGCGCGCGTTCGTGCAGTGCCAGGATCGAATACGCAGGAATGCGTGGATGATCGAGCGTATTCAGTGCCGCGTGGCCGCGCTCGTAGTCGTGTACCAGTGAGGCTGTCCGCGTTCGATGAGGCTGCGGGGCTGCTGTTCTTTTATGGTCGATCCGGCGGGCAGGGCTGCGTTGGCGTCAAGGCAATAGGCAGCGTCAATAATGTATTGGCGATCTTCATCTTCATCGCGCATACAGAGAAAAGCTTCAACCATCGATTCATTCATTTGCCAATTGCTCCTTTGCCAATCAGGCAACGTTGCTTCAATTTCTGAGGTAACCGAATCAATCGTATTGCACAGACACAATGCAAGAAAGTGGCCGATGGTCGCTATGGCCCCAACACGGCTCGCAGCATCGCCGTGCGATGTCATTCTTTCGTGATGTTAGCAATCCTGTTGAATGGTGCACGAGTAGCGCACGGAATCGATGAATTTGATATTTTCAGATGGTATGAACGACGGCGACGCGGCCCGCCTGGCCACAACCCGGCGCGCGCAAGCAGATGAAGCGAATCAGGCTGGTCAACAGGGACTGCTGGCATGGACATGCTCAAGACGTTGCTTGAAACCCAGCCGTTGCTCACGCTCTTTGTAACGGTGGCGCTGGGCTATGTGGTTGGCGAGATCAATATCAAGGGCGTGTCGCTCGGGTCGGGCGCCGTGCTGTTCGTCGGTCTCGCGATCGGCGGATGGGCGCCGAAGTCCGCGCCGCCCGCACTGCTCGGCACGCTCGGCTTGCTGCTGTTTCTCTATGGAATCGGCATTCAATACGGCGAGCAGTTCTTCAAGGGCTTGACCAGTGCCGACGGACTGAAGGCGAATATCGCGGCGGCATTGGGTGTGATCGGCGCGGGCTTCGTTTCGGTCGCGCTGGTTCATCTGTTCGGCGTGGGGCTCGATCAGTCGCTGGGCATGTTCGCCGGCTCCGGCACCAGCACCGCCAGCCTGCAGGCGGCGATGGCCATGTTGAAAGGCGACGGGGCGACAGTTGGCTATAGCGTCTCCTATCCGTTCGGCGTGGCCGGGCCCATTCTCTTTCTGTATGCGCTCAGCGCCCTGCTCAAGCCGAAGATCGAGCGGCCACCGCAAAAGGTGATGGAGACCGCGGAGATCGCGCTGCGCAACCCGGCGCTGATCGGCCTGAAACTGTCCGATCTCATCAAGCGTCTGCCCGATGAGGTCGCCATCGCCGCCGTGCGCCGCGCTCACCACAACCAGCAGCCCGCTCACGATCTCGTGCTGGAGCCGGACGACGTGCTGCTCGCGACCGCGACCAATCCGGCCTTGCTGCGCGAAACGACGTCGATGTTCGGCGAGTTGCAGCCGGGGCGCATGACGAGCCATCGAGAGGATCTCGACTATCTGCGCGTGTTCGCGTCGAGCAAGCTCGTGGTCGGTCACGCGCTGCGCGACCTGCGTTTCCCCGACGGGGTCGACTGCTCGATCGCGCATGTGCGCCGGGGCGATGCCGACATGATGCCCAGCCAGGATCTGATTCTTGAATTCGGCGACCGGGTCGGCTTGCTGGTCAACGGTGCCCACCACAAGACGATGCGTGCGTTCTTCGGTGACTCGATCAAGGGCACCGCCGAGCTGAGCTTCATTTCGATAGGCGTGGGCGCGGCGCTCGGGTTACTGGTCGGTGCGATTCCGATCGTGATTCCCAGCGTCGGCAAAATGACGTTCGGGCTGGCCGCGCTGCTGCTGGTCGCGCTTTGCCTCGGCCGGGTGCGCCGCTTCGGGCCGTTCGTCTGGACCATGCCGCTCACCGCGAATCTGGTGTTGCGCAATTTCGGCCTGACGATTTTTCTCGCGCAGGTGGGGATTGCCTCCGGGCCGAAATTCTTCGCGACGGTGGGCGTGACGGGCGCGTCGTTTCTGCTCTATGGGGTGGTGATCGCGCTCGCGTTGCTGATCATCACGGCGGTGTTCTGCCTGTGGATTTTCCGCATGCCGTTCGACCTGGCGGTGGGGGTGATCAGCGGAGCGACCGGCAACCCGGCGATACTCGCGTTTGCCAACCGCCTCGCACCGACGGATCGTCCGGACGTCGGTTATGCGATGATCTTCCCCTCAATGACCATTGTGAAAATTCTGTTCGTGCAGATCGCCGTCGTATTGATCGGCGGATAACCGGCAACGGGCCCAGCGTGGCTCCAGCGCGGTCCCTGTGCGAACCCTGTGCGAACTTTCGACCCGGAGAGTCTTGATGGACATCGTCGTATTCAGCGCGAAGCCCTATGATCGTCAGTTTCTCGACGCGGCGAACGCGGATCATGGCCATCGGATCCGGTATCTGGATGACCCGCTCAATGCGGATACCGCGGGGCTCGCCGCGGGCCATCGCGGCGTCTGCATCTTCGTCAACGACGAGGCCAACGAGGCGGTGCTCGACGTGCTGGCGCGCGGCGGCACGCAATTGATTGCGTTGCGCTGCACCGGCTACAACAACGTCGACCTGAAGGCCGCCGCGGCGCGCGGCATCAAGGTCGTGCGCGTGGTCGACTACTCGCCCAATTCCGTCGCCGAGCATGCGGTCGCCCTGCTGATGGCCATCAATCGCAAGGTGCACCGGGCCTATAACCGCACGCGCGATTTCAATTTCGCGCTCGACGGCTTGATGGGCTTCGATCTGTGCGGCAAGACCGTCGCCGTGATCGGCACGGGCAAGATCGGCCGTGTGTTCGCGCGCATCATGGTGGGCTTCGGCTGCAATGTGATCGGCTACGACGCGTACCCGTCAGCGGAATTCGAGGCGCTGGGGGGCCGCTACGCGCCGGTGGAGGAAGTCGGCGCGAACGCGGACATCGTCTCGCTGCATTGCCCCTTGACGCCGCAGACCTACCACATCATCGGCGCCGACATGCTGGCACGCGCGAAGCGCGGCGCGCTGCTGATCAACACGAGCCGCGGCGGACTGGTGGATACGGAAGCAGCAATCGAGGCGCTCAAGAGCGGGCAACTGGGCGGTCTGGCAATCGACGTCTACGAGCAGGAGGCGGACGTTTTCTTCCGCGATTTATCCGGCACGATCGTCAACGACGATGTGCTGCAGCGGCTGATGACTTTCCCGAACGTGATCGTGACAGGGCATCAGGCGTTTTTGACGCGTGAGGCCGTATCGACGATTTGTGAAACGACTTTGCGAAGCATCACGGAGTTCGAGACAGGGCAAGCGCTGACGAATGAAATCAGCGCCGGCTGAGCGCTCACGTGGCGAGATTATCTCGAGATAAACGGCCGTTCCTCAAACGATTGAGCCACCGTCATATCGATGCGGAGAATCGCACGCAGCAACGATACGTGCTTGGCAACAGCGTGGCCGCTGCGGTTGTGACGAAGTGGCCGCGCGAACGGTTGCACGAATCTGGAAGCACGAAATGACGGGCCCCGCAGCAATGCGAGGCCCGTTGCAGTTGGAGGCGGGAAAAACCTCAGCGCAGCGAGGCTCACGGTCGCTCGCGTGCGTCACTCAATACGCGTTAGCTCAGACTTTATTTATTCAGAACGGGTCCGGCCACCCAGCAAAATTTCCTCGATATCCTTCGTGCTTAAACTCGAATAGTCTTTACTAATCTTGTCGATCACGGTTTTTTGGGTCTGTTCATTTAGATAGTCAAGCAACATACCAAGAAATTTGGGCTCTGCAATGAGTCGGATCCTGGAAAACCGTCCATGCAATCTGGAATCTTCAATATAACTCGCAATTTGGGACGCAAATTTGTCTCTCTCTTTCTCTTTGCGTTCACTCTCGGAATACGCAGCGGCCTGTTTCTCCGTGAGCATGGTCGCAGCATGATGTGCGTTTGAGATATCTTCGACTTGCTGCAACGCGAACGAGCCCTCTTCTGATGCGAAGATACGTGCGCGACCTTCCCCAGCTACCACAATCCATGTTGCGTTGCTCATTGTCGCTCCTCAAGGCGTTGTGCCGAACCCTATCTTCGGTCAATGCCGATGCTGCGTTTGCAGACCGGCATGTCGCACAGGATACATCGTTCGGCGTCAACGTATTCATCCTGCAGATCGGGTGATGCCGATTTTTTATATCGACGCATTGGCGTCAAAGAAAACAGTATGCGGTCAATTTAACGATACTAAGTATCGGTCATTTTGATAATCAACTCGACATATCGAATGCTATCTGTGGAGATTAGCTTCGCTATAATTAACTGAGCCAGTATCCGCGTTCGGCGCCGTCTTTCGAACTCGCTGTCATCACTGAGGTATGGACTATGAACGAGCCTGCCGTTGACATTTCTCTCCCGGGTTACCGTTGCGGCCTGATTGCTATCGTCGGCCGTCCGAACGTCGGCAAGTCGACGCTGATGAACGCGCTGGTTGGCCAGAAAATCAGCATCACTTCAAGCAAAGCGCAGACCACTCGTCACCGCATCACCGGCATCAATACGACGAAAGATGCACAGTTCATCTTCGTTGACACGCCAGGCTTCCAGACCCGCCACGACGCAGCGTTGAACCGGTCACTGAATCGGGCGGTCACGTCGACGCTCACTTCCGTCGATGTGATCCTGTTCGTGATCGAGGCTGGACGGTTCGGTCCGGATGACCAGAAGGTGCTGGACCTGATTCCGCGTGGCATGCCCACGCTGCTTATCGCAAACAAACTCGACCGCGTAAAGGACAAGGAGACGCTGTTCCCGTTCATGCAGGAGATGAGCAAACTGCGTGAATTTGTCGAGCTGGTGCCACTTTCCGCCACGCATCCGAAAGACATCGAACGTCTGCTGGAGACGATCAAGCCGTATCTGCCGGAAGGCAAACCCATCTACGACGAAGATGACCTGACCGACCGGAGTTCGCGCTTCCTTGCCGCTGAGATTCTGCGTGAGAAGGTATTCCGCTGGACCGGGGATGAACTGCCGTACACGAGCACGGTGCTCATTGACAAGTTCGAGGAAGAAGGGCGCCTCAAGCGCATCTTCGCGACGATCCTCGTCGAACGCGATTCGCAAAAGGGCATGGTGATCGGCAAGGATGGTTCGAAACTCAAACAGATCAATACCGACGCGCGGATCGACATGGAAAAGCTGTTTGACGGCCCCGTGTATCTGGAGACATTCGTCAAGGTAAAAAGCGGCTGGGCAGACAATGAAGCAGCACTTCGCGCCTATGGATACGAATGACGCCAGTGGGCACAGGGCGGTTTCAAGGAGCACGTGCAACACTTCGTTCAGGATGTGTTGCATGGGATAAAACTACGAACACTTGAGCGCGGTCGGCACGACGTAGGGCGCGACCAACCAGGCCGAAGTGAACACGGGCGTGCGCGCGCTTTGGCATCTCAGGCTTCAGCCTGTCCAGATCCAGACGCTTTGCGCTATTGCGTCAACACGACCGAGGTATAACCGGTTCCGCTCCCGCCGGTGGGCGTGCACTGCAAGGCCAGGATCATGTTCCCGTATTTGCAGTCCTCGCCGTAGCCGGGAAGCGCCGGGTTGCCCGCCATCGGCGCGCAATGCGTTTTCGTGCCGTAGTTCTGTTCGTTCGGCCCGACGCCGCCGCCATCGTCCCACCAGAACACGGCAGCCGGCTGCACGGCGCTCGTGCCCGATCCGCTCGCGAGCGCCGAGAGTTGTGCGCAGCTCGGCGCCGAGTACTGCGCGCCACCGGAGGTCGCATTGAAGCAGTTGTAATTGGTCGGTGGCGTTGAGCCGGGCACGAGGCCATTCACGTACGCGGAGGTCACGGCCGATCCGGTCTGCACATAGAGCAGGCAATTGCCCTGTCCCTGCTGGCTCGTGCGGTACTGGGTCTTGCAACTGTACTGGGTAACCGTCGTGGTGGGTGTCGTTACCGTCGTGGTCTGCGTGGTTGTCCTGGTCGAGCCATTCTTCTGCGTGACGGGATTGCCGTTCGACGTGACCGGACTGCCGCTCGTCGTCTGCGTATTGAGTGTCGTACACGCCGAATTCGCCGTGCCCGGCGCGTTGACGCCAAATAGCTCCGCAAGCTGGTTGGACCCTGACGGGGCCGTGCCCGTCAACGTCTGGTTGTTCGGATTTTTCGCATTGGGCGGCAATGAAATCGTCCAGTTGCTTACGCCGTTGCTCGTGGTGCTGTTGCTCGTGCTTTGGGTGGTGTTCGACGTGGCGTTGCCTCCCGAGCCGGTGGTGACCGTGGTGGTGGTGGTCGAGGCGACCGAACTGCCGGTGGTGGTGACGCTCGCCGTATACGTGTAGTTCGAGAGCTCGCTGGGCGACTGCCCGTTCATGATCAGCGACGAATAGAACGACTGCGATGCGCCGTTTGGCGCACCGTACGAGTTCGCGCCCGTTATCGTCCCCGGGCAGTTCGAATTGCCGACGTTGCCGTTCGTGTCGTTGCGCAGCATGATGCCGATCGGCTGATTCGCCGAGAAGGTCGGGACCGTCTGCGCAGGTGCCTTGCCGTATGGGGAGGTGGACGGATAGGTCGAAAAGATCCAGAAGTAATTCTGGGTGTTGAAGGCGGGCACGCTCGAATAGTCGTAGCCGGTATTGCTCGCGTTCTTCGGCACCTTGTAGTAGTAGAGCGTGTTGCCGTCGCAGGCGGTCCAGACTTGCTTCGTAAATTGGGGCGTCGCCGAGACAACCGGATCGGCCGCCGTTGCCGTCGCACTGATGGTCGCCATCGAGGGCGCGACGATCGCCATCAAGGTCGTCGGCACCGTGGCGGTCGCGCTCACCGTGATGGTGTACGCGAGCGCGCTGCCGAGCGCCGGATTGATCGTGCCGTTCGCATTGGGCGTGACCGTTGGCGCGGAAACGGAAAGGCTGACGGGCAGGATGGCGCGGTTGAAGTAGTTCGTCGCGGCGGTGACGGCCTGCGCCGATTGCGTGGGATCGACGAACACGGCGGCGCCCGCGAGCGCCGCCTCGTCTACGGCGTTTTGCAGATCGGAGCGGAACTGCACCATGCGCGCGAGATCGACCGCCACGCCCACGGCGAGCAGCAGCGGAATCAGCAGAAGCAGCAGCATGAGGCTCGACACGCCGCGCTGACGCGCACGCGATGCAGGCTTGCGCCAACCCGAACGCGATGTGAGGCGCGCACGTGGGCGCGGCAACGGGGTTTTCACGGGATCGGTCCTCACGTGCAGGGCGAGCCGCAAGCCACCACGTTGTTGCTGCGCGGCCGCGCGAACGCCGTATGTGTGAGGCTCAGCAGACCCGGCAAGAAGTATTGAAGCGGCGAATTGTAGGCGTACGTCACCGTCGCCACGATCACGCTGTCGCCGGGCGTGCCGGCCGTCGGGATCAGGTTGGTGGGCGAGGTCGCGAGCGTCTTGGCGGTCGCGCCGAGCGCCGTTGCGGTCGTGCTGCACGAGGCGTCGCTTTCCCAGTCGAGCGTGACGCCGCCCGAGCTGTAGTTCGTCACGCTCGCAATCGACACCGCGAACGTGCTGCTGCCGGTGCCCGCCGCGAAGGGCGTCATCATCAGCTTGCCCGCGGCGCAGAAGTTGCCGAGCGAGCCCGAGGTCCCGCTCGTGACGCCGGCCGCCTGCTGCGCGACCATGTCGGCGATCGATTGCGCCGCGGTGTCCACCTTGAGTTGCGCGCGCACGAGCTGGGAGAGCTCGTAGGTCGCGAACAGCAGCGAGAGCATGATGGGCAGGACGATCGCGAATTCGAGCGATGCAAGGCCGCGATCGTTCGCGAGCAGGGAGTGCAGCGCGCGCATCAGTAGGGCTCCGTCTGGAAAGCGATCGTCGATGTCAGCAAGGTCGTGCCGGTGAGCAGCGACAGGCCTGGCACCTGCCACGGGTACGGGTAGCTGATCTGCATTAGAACGTCGTAGTTTGCCGAGACGGCCGCACTCGATTGCGTCATGATCGTGCCCGTCACCGCCGCGGTCTTGAGCGAAAGGAAGCCGCTGCCGGCGGGCGTGCCCGATGGCGCCGCCGCCACGTAAATCTGGATCGTCGCCGTGCACGAGGGGAGCAACGAGACGGTCGTGAACGTGAGGTCGTTGCAGACCGCCGTGGTCAGCGCCGTCGAATAGCTGCTGCCCGAGAGCGTGCCGATGCGCAACAGGCGCGCGCCGTCGCGCGCGGCGTTGTCGAGCAGCTCCTGGGCGACGAACACGAGACCGAACTCGATGATCATGAACACGACAAGCAGAAAGAACGGCAGGATCAGCACGAATTCGAGCGTCGTCGCGCCGTGTTGGCGCCGCAGAAGTTTCGTTGCTCGGGGCCGCACGCTTTTCGTCTGGTTTTGTTCTGGCATCTTCACGTCGATCTGTTGCGTGACGGCTTACTTGTCCGACGCCTCGATGAGGCGCGACTGGCTGGCGAAGTTGCCGCCCATTGGCTCTACCGGCGGGGTTTTGGGTGTGGGCGCGGCCGGCACGACCGCGACGACGCGAGCCTGCTCCGGCGGTATGGTGGAAATCGCCGTGCCGGCAACCGGTTCGGCGGGTTGTGTGGATCGTGCCAGCGCGGCCTTGCTATTCATGGCGGCACGCACGCTCGCGTAGTAGCGCAGATTGTCCTGCACGGAGTTCTTCGGCAGGTCGGCGAGCAGGATTTTCTCCGCCGCCGCGTCGTTGCCGAGCAGGCCATAGGCGAGTGCGAGATCCTGGCGCGCTTGCGGCGGCGCATCGCCAATGCTCGCCACGTCCAGCAGCACGTTCACGCCTTCACGCGGCTGGCCGGCGAGCGTGAGCGAGAGTCCGAGGTCGATGCGCAATGCCTGGCTCTCCGGATGATGCGCGAGGGCGCTGCGATAGAGGGCCTGCGCCTCGTCGTGATGTCCGGTGAGGTCCAGAACGGTGCCGAGCCCCGCGCTGGCGGCGGGATCGTCGGGCGTGCGCGCGAGCAACTCGCGGTAGAGCTGCGAGGCTTGCTCGAAGCGCCGCTGCTTGAGGGCCACGCGCGCGAGCGCGAGCTTGGGGGCGAGCGCGTCGGGCGTGAGCGCCGCTGCGCGCTGGTAGGCGAGTCGCGCGCGCTCCATGTCGCCGGTCTGGAACAGGCAATCACCGAGACCGAGGTACGCTTCGACCGAATTGGGATCCGCCTTGAGCGCCTTTTCATAGAGCGAGCCCGCGAGCTGCACGTCGCCCGATTCGAGCGCCCCGGCGGCGATGCGCAAGTCGTCTGCACTCCCGAGCGTGCGCGTGAGCGGTTTGGGCGCGGGCATCGACGCATAGTGTGGCGCGCTCGAGCAGCCCGCGATCAGGCCGAGCGGGAACAGCAGCGTCGCGAGCAGGGTGCGCGCGCGGCGCTTCATCGTAGGGATTTCGTTCATTTTCCAAACACCGTCATCAGGCGCAACACAGCGGGGCCGGCGGCGATGATCGCCACGGTCGGCAGAATGAAAAGCATCATCGGCAGCACCATCTTCGGGGCAAGCTTCGCTGCCTTTTCTTCGAGCTCGAGCATCGCCTGCGTGCGGCTGCTCTTCGAGAGCGTCTTGAGCGCTGTCGTGATCGGCGTACCGTATTGCTGCGACTGGATCAGCGTCGAGACGAGGCTGCGCACCGAAGGCAGATCCACGCGCTCGCCGAGGTTGCGCAGCGCGACCGAGGCGTCGCCGCTCAAATGAAGCTCGGATGCGGTCATCTCGAGCTCGACCGCGAGCGGCACCGAGATCATGCGGATTTCCCTCGCCACGCGCTGGATGCCAACCGCGAGGCTATGACCCGCGTTCGTGCAGATCACGAGCAGATCGAGCGCGTCGGGCAGCACGGCCGCGATCTGGCGCTGCCGGCGGCGCGCCCGGAAGGCGAGCGCGCACTCCGGCAGGATCATGCCGACGATGAACGCCGCGAGCATGAGCACGGCGCGCAGCGCCAGAAACTGGCCGAGCAGCGGCAGCTTCGAGCCGAACAGTACGGCGCAAACGCCCGCGCCGATGCCGCTCGTGAACTTCACGCCAACCAGCGCCGAAACGGCGCGCGGACCATAGAATCCGGCGCGCCGGCAGGCGAGCGCGAGCTTGGCGCGCTGCTTCGCGTCGAACAGCGGCAGATGCTCGCCGACGAGCGCGAGCACGCGGCTTGCACGGCCCATGTGTCCTCGCAGGCTTTTCGCCGTCACTTCTTCCGTGCCTGCGCCGGCGTTGGGCGCCCACGCGGCGCGCTCGCGCGCGCGCTCGGCCACGCGGGCGCGCACACTGTTGCTCGCGCGCAGGTAGACGTAGATGCCCACGAGCAGCAGCACGAGCAGCACGAGATTTCCGGATGCAACCGACATCGGGCTCATCGGCTGGTCTCCAGTCTCGCCATGCGGCTCACGATCGTGAGGCCTATCGTCAGCAGCACAGCGGCGGCGGCGAGCATCTCATGACCGAGCTCCGTCGTGAAGAGCGTCTCGATGTACGCCGGATTCAGCATGTAAAGCGAAGCCGCGATAAAGAACGGCACCGCTGCGATGAGCTGGCTGCTCATGCGGCCTTCGGCGGTGAGCGCCCGGGTCTTCATTTGCACGTCGCGGCGCGCGCGGATGATGATCGCGAGGTTCTCGAGCGTCTCGCCGAGCTGGCCGCCGGTTTCGCGCTGCAGACGCAGGCACACGGAGAAGAAGGCGAAGTCGGGGATCTCGATGCGCGCGTTCGCGGCCTCGAGCACCTCCACGACGTCGATGCCCAGCTTGAGCGCGTCGCCCATGATGCGGAATTCGCCGCGCACCGGCTCGTCGGCCTGCTCGGCCGCATTCGCGATCGCATGCGTGACCGGCACGCCGGCGCGCACGGCGCGAAGGACCATGTCGAGTGTATCGGGGAACGCCTTGAGAAAGCGCTGGCGAAAGCGCTGGTTCAGCGTGCGGTACGCCATGACGACGCCCAGCGCCGGCAACGCCACGAAGGCGCACGGCACGAGCGCGCCGTTGACCCACGGCAGCCGCGCGAGCACGAGGCTGAACACGAAGCCCCCGAGCGCCGCGAGCGCTAGCCACGTCATCGCGTGCTTGCCGCCCACCGTGTTCAGACGCTGCCGGTAGCGCCGGTATTGCGTATCGAGCCGGCCCTCGGGCGAACCCAGGCGAAAGAGCTCGGCGGCCGTGGTGTCGTCCGGCCTTTGCGCCAGCTGGCGCGCCTGCCATTCGCGCAGGCGCGCGCGAATGCGCACCTCGGGCTGGGCGCGACGCGCGTCGCGCAGCGTCGACACGATCATGCCGATAATGAGGGCGCCGAGAAACGCGCCCGCCGTGACGATATCCGCGGGCGTCATTGGCGGATCGCTTCCATGAGGGCTTCCTCGAGCCCGTAATAGGCGGCGCGGCCGGCGCAGACCGGGCGGATCGACAGACACTCGAACACGCCCTTGACCTCGTCGTTGTAGGTCGTCGTGTCGTAGCGGAACACGAACAGATCCTGGGTGGTGATGACGTCGCCTTCCATGCCCGCGATCTCCGAGATGCGCGTCACGCGCCGCACGCCGTCGCGCATGCGTTCCACCTGCACGATCATGTGGACGGCGCTCGCGATCTGCCGGCGGATCGAGACGAGCGGCAGGTTGCCGTTGGCCATCATCACCATGCTTTCGAGCCGCGAGATCGCGTCGCGCGGGCTGTTCGCGTGAATCGTCGTCATCGAGCCGTCGTGGCCCGTGTTCATGGCCTGCAAGACGTCGAAGGCTTCCGAGCCCCGCGTTTCGCCGAGGATAATGCGATCGGGGCGCATCCGCAGCGCGTTGCGCACGAGCTCGCGCTGGCTGACCCCACCCGTGCCCTCCGAGTTGTCGGGCCGCGTTTCGAGGCTCACGACATGCGGCTGCTGCAGCTGGAGTTCGGCCGCGTCTTCGATCGTGATGACCCGTTCGCGTTCGTCGATGAAGTGAGACATCGCGTTGAGCAGCGTTGTCTTGCCCGAGCCCGTGCCGCCGGAGATCAGGATGTTCAGCCGCGAGGTGGCCGCGATCTTCAGCACGCGCGCCATCTCGTTGGACATGTTGGCCTGCTGCGCCATGCGCGCGAGCGTGATGTTGCGCCTCGAGAACTTACGGATGGCGATACAGGCGCCATGCACGGCGAGCGGCGGCAAGACCACGTTGACGCGGCTGCCGTCGGCGAGGCGCGCGTCGACCATGGGGCTGCTTTCGTCCACGCGGCGGCCGATCGCCGACGCGATGCGCTGCGCGATGTTCACGACGTGCGCGTTGTCGCGAAACTTCACGGGCGTGAGCTCGAGCCGGCCATGCCGCTCGACATAGACGTGATCGGGGCCGTTCACGAGAATGTCGGTCACGGTATCGTCGGCGAGCAACGGCTCGATCGGGCCGACGCCGAACATGTCGTTGAGCAGCTCGTCGACCATCAGTATCTGCTCGGCGAGCGTCAAGTTCATGCGCTCGCGCTCGACCAGATCGGCGACGATCTGCGCGACGCCGTCGCGCACTTCGTCGCGCGTCTTGAGCACGGCGGCCGAGACGTTCATCGATGAAAATACACTCGCGCGTATCACGCGAAACGCCTCGGAGCGGATCATGTGCTCGGTGGGCGGCAGTGCGGCTGCGGCGTCACGTGGCTTCGCCGTGGCGTCGCGCGCCGGTTCCTGCGCCGCGCCGACGTCGCTTTCGTCGGGCAGCCCTGGGTCTTGCGCGTCGAGTGCGCCGCTCAAGCGCTTGAGGCCGAAACTCATCGCATGCTCCTTCGCAGCCAGGGCGCGTACCACGGCGCGGCCACGGCGGCCTGCGTGCCCGTCAAGTTGTCGGCGAGCAGGCTGATCGCCACGCCGAACTCGCTGTCGGGCTTGACGCGCTCGCCAAGATTTTCGGCCGTCGCGACCGCCTTGCCATCGAACGGAAATTCCTGGGTAACCGGAAAGCCGATCGCCTGCGCGAAGTCGCCCGAGCTGACGCGGCCTGTCACGGGCTGGCCCGGATTGTTCAGTAGCACGAACAGTGACGGCTCGTTGCCGCACGCCTGCGCGTGGCGAATGAGGCGCGTCGCTTCGCGCGCCGAATGGACCGACCGGTCCGCGACCAGATAGATGTTCTGGGCGGCTTCGAACGCTTGCTCGGCCACGCTGCTCGCCGGGTCCGGCACGTCGAGCAGCACGTAGTGGAAGTGATGCTTGAGCATCGCCACGAGCTCGCCGAGCGCGCCCCGGCTCAGTTCGAACGTGCTGCTGTAGTCGAGCTCGGACGACAGCACGAACAGGCGCGGCCCTTGCGTGACGAAGGTGCGTTCCATGTACTGCACGTCGAGCCGGTGCACGTTTTCGAGCACGTCGGTGAGGCCGTTGTTGCTGGTGATGCCGAGCAGCGTGCACGCGGCGCCGCCGTTGAGGTTGAGGTCGACATAGGCGACGCGCCGCATCGTCACGTCGGCGAGATGGCGCGCGAGCGCCACCCCGACGCTCGTCGTGCCCACGCCGCCGCGCGTGCCGGCGAGCGCGAGCACCTTGCCCGTGCGGCGGTGCTGGAGCGGCTCCGCCTTGGCGGTGGTGTCGAACGTGCGCTGCAGCAGATCCGGCGTGAGCGGCTTGACGAGATAGTCCTGCACGCCGATCTTCAGCAGATTGCGGAACAGGCCGACGTCGTTGCGATCGCCGATCGTCACGACCTGAACCGAGGGTTCGCAGACCTGCGCGAGCCGCTCGAGGTCGGAAAGCGGCATGACCGAACCCGACACGTCGACGAGCAGCTTCGAGGGCGAGCGATCCATGGCCTTCAACTGCGCGATGGCGTCGTCGACGGTGCCCGTCGCGACGAACGCGTGCGCGATCATGCGCTCGTGCACGAAGCGGCGCACCGAGTCCTCGGTCTGCGCGTCGCTCACGAACGCGACGAACTCCGCCGCCTGCGCCGCTGCCGTGCCGCCGCCGCGAAAGCGGGACAATGTTTCAGTCACACCCATGGAAAAGGCTCCCTTGGCGCATCTTATTGGCTGATGTTGCTCGTCGCGGGCGAGCTGTCCTGCGACTCGGCGCGCGGTGGCGGCGGATTGTCGTAGCGCTGCACGGAGCGCGCGGCGGCGGTGCCGTCGGCGCCGGCGTACGGGGTCGGCTGCGCGATGTCCGCCGGGCGCGCGAGCTGCGCAGCGAGATTCGTGTAGTTCGCACAGCCAAACGGAATGGCCGGATGCGCGAGCCTGTCCGGGTCGCCCAGATGCGAGGGGAGCGCGATCGAGGCGCAGTCGGGGCCGTGCGCCTGCACGCCGTCGAACGTGACGACGCGAGCGTCGGGCAAACCGGGCGGTGGACGCTCCGACATGCAGGCGCCGAGCGTGAGGCTCAGCAGCAACCCGAGCGAAAAGCGCGTGATGCGCAGGCTCTGATTGAACATGCAAACTCCTTCAGTAGACGAAGCCCGCCGCGCCGACGAGGCGCGGGGTGTCGCCGGACAGCGGATCGATGCCAAGCGTGCGCTGGAAGCCGTATTCGATGTCGCCGCTCGGTGCAATCAGCGTATCGAGCGGCGTGCGCAGGCGGTTGCCGGCCGTTGGATTGACGAGGTACGGCGTGACGATCACGACGAGCTCCGACTTCTTGTCCTGAAACGAACGTGAGGAGAACAGCTTGCCAAGCACGGGCAGCGTGCCGATGCCAGGCAGTGCAGACAAGGTGTCGCTCGAATCGCTCGTGAGCAGGCCGCCGATCGCGAAGCTCTGGCCGCTACCGAGCTCGACCGTGGTCGAAAGGCGGCGCACGGAGAGGCCGGGAATCGTCACGCCATTGGTGGTGACGCTCGCCGTGGGGTCGAGCTGACTGACCTCGGGGTTGACCTTCAGGCTGATACGGTTGTCGGCGAGCACGGTGGGCGTGAAGTTCAGCGATACGCCGAACTGCTTGAACTGCACGCCGATCGCGCCGCTCGTGCTGCCGCTCTGCGAGACCGGAATCGGGAACTCGCCGCCCGCGAGAAAGCTCGCCGTTTCACCCGACATCGAGGTGAGGTTCGGCTCGGCGAGCATCGTGACGAGGCCTTCCTGATCGAGCGCGTCGATCAGCGCCTGGATGCTCGTCTGGCCGGCCTTGAAGCCGAGCAGGGTCGAGAAAGCGTTGCTGGACGGCAGTTGGTAGATGCCCGTGGTGGGGTCCTGGATCGTGCGGCCGGAGAGCATCCCGCCAATGAAGTTGCCCCACATGCCGCCCACGGCCGACCAGTTCACGCCGAACTGCTGCGTGACGCTGCGATCGACTTCGGCGATACGCACATGCAGGTTCACCTGCAGCGATTGCGTGACCGAGAGGCGGTTGATCAGCGCTTCCTTGTCGTGCAGATACGGCGTGAGCGTCTGGACGACGGCATCGGCATCGGCGGCGCTCGGCACCTGGCCGGAGACGAGCAGGGAGCCGGGCGCGGCCTCGACGTGCAGTGTCAACGCGGGAAAGCGCGTGGCGAGCAGGTCGTGCAGATACGCGACGTCGGTGTTCACGACGACGGTGCGTTGCAGCAGGGTCTTGTTGTTCGCGCCGAGGGCGTAGAGCGTGGTGGTGCCCGCCTTTTTGCCGAGCACGAATACGGCTTGCGGATTCGGCACATGGACGTCGGCGATATCGGGATCGGCCACGAAGACCGCGGTTGCGGGTGCGCCCAGTTGCAGCAGGACGCCTTTGCCCGAGCCGACGGCGAGCGCCGCCCCGGGCGCGGGCGCCGCGCTCGTGCTCGTTTGCACGACTACGCCGCTGGGCGCGCCGGCGGCGGTGGCGGCCGTTGCGGTCATCGCGAGCGGCAAGGCGGCGGCGACGAAGGCCAGCGTCCCGAAGGTCGAGAGGCGGTGGCCGGGGGCCTGGATGGGTTTCATAAGCAACGATCTACCGGGCATGCCCCGGACTCCAAATAGGTGCCGCGCGACGTGGCACGCACACGCGCTCAATGCAGGTTCATCGACGGTGCGGGAATGCCGGCCGGAAGCGGGGGCAGCGATGGCGGATTGGCCGATGCGATCGCGCCGCCAGCAACCGTTGCGCCGTCGTCGCCCGATTGCGTCGACGTCGACGACCCGCGATAGATCACCACGGCTGCGGGCGCCGCGGCGCGCACCGGCGTGGCCATTGCAGCGGCTGCGGCGCTGTCGCGGCGCGCGTTGTTCGGCAGCGCGCGCAACGCGCGCGAGATGTCGCCCGCCCATACCGGCTTGGAGTCAGGCAGCGAGTCCGAGGTCGCATCCGTGCCCGATGCGGCGTCGGCCGTGCGCTCGAGCGTGGCGAAGCTGCGCAGCGCGAGCGAGAGACTGCCCAGACGGGCGGCCACGGCAACCGCTTGCGCGGTGTGCGGCGAGACCTCGAGTGTGACGGTGCGCGCGCGCGTGTTGGCGTCCGTGCTGTCTTTCGCGGGCTGCAGTTCGGAGCCGACCGCGAGCACGCGTGCGTGCTGCACGACGGTCTCGCTCGACACCGATTCATCGGGCGCGTCGGTCTTCCCCTGCATGCTCTGCGTGAGAATGAGATCGACGTAGTCGCCGGGCTGGATCAAACCTGCATTGCCCGAGACGTCGTCGATCGCAACGGAAACCGCGCGCATGTCGGGACGCAGCGTGGCCGAAAGAAAGCCGGGCGCATTCGCGAGAATGACTTCGGAGGCGACGATCGGCGCGCCGGCCGTGACGGACTGGCGCAGCACCGCACCCTTGAGCTCGAGCGGATGGGGCGCGCCGTCGACGACCGTGCCTTCGGGCGTCTTCGCGTGTGGCACGGTTTTCCACGCGAGGTCGTCCTCGCGCAGCAGCAGGCCGCGCGGCAAGTCGGCGGCCGCGACGCGAATGCGGTCGACGGTCGGCTCCTGCGGTCCGGCAGGCTTCGATGCGGCGATGAAGAATCCTCGCATGATCATCGCGACGATCGCCGCCATGATGATTAGCAGCCCTATTTTAATGGTGTTTGACATGCTAGTCGCAACATCGAGCAAATTACAGGGTCATGCCGCCCGCCAGCGTACGCGCGACGACAATGGGCAACGCACCGATCGCAATGGCCACGCCGTAGGGCACGCCCCGTGCCGCGGCCCACGGCGACGCGATGCCAGCCAGCGCGCCAGCAGGCGCCCGGCGCGCGAGCCATCCTGCACCGAGCGCCACGAGCGCCACTATGAGCCCGGCAAGCGAGATCAGGATGAAGGCGGCCATCGCGAACTTCACGCCGGCCCACAGGAATACCGCAGCCGCGAACTTCACGTCGCCGCCGCCCAGCATGCCCGCTGCGAAGAGCAGCGTTCCGATCAAGAATGCGCTCAGCGCCACGCCAAAATGTGTCGCGATCGAAAGCAGCGAAACTTTCGCGAACGCGGCCATGATGAAATACATGAGCGCGACGGCACCGACGAGCTTGCCCGGCAAGCGCCGCTGCGCGACGTCGAAGCATGCGAGGCTCGCGAGCAGCGCAACGGTGAGCATGCAGGCTAGCAACGGCATTGCGACGGACCAGAGAAAGCGAGGCAATGAAGCCGGGAGTGCTGGCCGTTTCCTTTGGCGTGTGGCCAGCTCGTGCGACGACCGAACGCCGCAACGTTCGGGCGCCGCCACAGGAGCAATCAGATCTTGCCCGTGATCGTCGTCATGATGGTCGTGAACAGCGTGGCCAGGCTGTTGGTGCCAGTCGTCAACACAGCGCCAGCCGCGGCCACTGCCGACACCACGCATGCCGCCAGAATCGCGTATTCGAGCGCGCTCACGCCGCGCTCGTCGCACCACACCTTGTTAATGAGTTTGATCATTTTGGTCTCCAGGAAGAGATGCGCGCCGTCCCCCGTGACGGATTCGCGGCTCGCCATTCTATTGAAAGATTGAAAAAAAACAACCGGATTCCGTTCGGTAAACCGCTCTAGCGCCTGGTTTTTTGCATCAACGGAAAAATTAAAAAAGTAAGCTGGACTCCGTTTTCGTCAGATTGGCTCTTTGAAATTCCATCCGCAAACGTTTGTCGTTCGTTTGTTCGCACAATCGCACGACCCGGCACGATCTTGCGATAGCCGCCAATATTTTTTTCGCGCAGGGTGGCGAGTTGTAGAAGGACGACCCGTAGCATCGAACGCCGATGCCCAGACTTTGGGACGGCCGGTGAGCGCTGCCGTTCGCTCATGCGCATTTCAGAAGCCGAGGTCATCGGCTTTGAATCGAGTCGAATGGATCAACGGAAATAGATGGAAAACGCGATGTAAAACGTTTGCCTGTCGAAATACGCGTGATCGGAATTGATCGCGTCAAGCGGATTCTAATGGCGTGCATAAAGTTTCACACCGGTGGCCATATAAAAGCAGACGGGTTTACTGGAAAATCGGCCCGGCATAGGTCAAACTCGGTCGTTTCATCACCAGGCACTACATGAATTCCTTTTCCAGCCAGGGCGTCAGACGCGACACTAGCGCAACGTGCTGTCAAATCACCCCTTTGGGCTGGGCCTGGTTTGCGGTCGCCGCTGTTGTCGCATTCGACCTCGCGGGTCTGCGATGGCTGCCTCATTCTCCCGAGGTGGCAGGCGGCGTTCGTATCACAGCCGGTTTTCTTCTGCTTGCGGGCACGGTGGCCCTGTTGGCATGGCGCGTCGAGGCGAGCGGCGACACTTCGAAGTGGGGAAGGCGGCTTGCGGACCTCAGTTTCACCGTTCAGTGGATGATGGTATTCGCGGCCTTTTGCCGGGGCGCTGGCGTGTTGAGCTATCTCAGCGTGGCCGCGCATTTCCCGTTGATCGATGGGGCGCTTCTGCGCATTGACGAAACAGTCGGCTTCGACTGGATGACCTGGTACCGCTGGGTCTCACACCATCGAGCGATTGCCATCGTTTTGAGCATCGCCTACGCGGCCGGGCTGGTGCAGGCGCTGCTCGTCCCGCTAATTCTGGGCGCAACGGGCGAGCGAAGCGAGATGGTCCGTCACATCGCACGCACGATGGTGGCGACGCTGTTGGCGATTGCCATTTCCACGCCGTTTCCTGCTGCCAGTGCGTATCTGCATTTTCACGTTACCGATCCGGGAACGGCTTCATCGGTTTCGCAGTTCTTTCCGCTACGTGATGGAACGCTTCGTGTGATCGATCTCATGCAACTGCAAGGGTTGATCTCGATGCCGTCCATGCATGTGACGATGGCGATTCTCTTCGCGTGGGCGTTGCGATGCGTGCCGCGCCTTGCGGCTCCCGCCGCGGTGCTCAACGCGGTCATGATCGTTTCGACGCCGTCGCAGGGCGGCCACTATCTGACCGATCTGGCGGCTGGCGCCGTGCTCGCGTGGGTGGCAATCTGGCTCGTCCGCAGTGGCGAGCGCCGCGCGGCGCGCGGCGGGCTAGCCGGCGATTGAAGGTGTCGCTGGGCCAAGGCAGTGTGCCTTGGCTTCAGGAAGGGGACTGGCCCGCGCAGGGGAATCAAATGCGGGTTGGGGTGTTTGGGTTCAGGCTGGAACAAAAAAATGAAAACAACAGCATTCAAGTTTCGCACACGGGGAATTCAAGGCGCGGAGATACGGTACAGCGTCATTGTCATTCACAACATCAGCGTGACCTTCATTCGGACAGGATCGAAAAGGAAACCGTTTTGCCTGATGGTTCCGAGAGAACGAGACAACTGGCCGGCCCACGTTGGCGCCGAAGACCTGGCGAGAATTGCGCTTGCCCAATCGCTGCGCGATGGTTTAATCGACACTCATCCCGAAGAGGCGATTGATCTGGATATCGGTGAATGTCCCTGGGATGGCGAATTGACCGCCGAGCAGTGACTTCAGGGGGCGTTGTTCTTGCGGAACGCCGCGTTGCGCTGCTGAATCGTGAATAGCCGAGGACGCCGGCAAAGTGCACCGGTGCGCGCTCATCGCGGCGCCTGCCGCGCCATCCAGTCGCTGAACAGCTTGACCTTTTGCTGCTGCGCCACGCATTCGGGATACACGAAGTAATAGCGCGAGCCCGTTTCCACGGCCAGATCGAAGGGCATCACGAGCCGCTTCGCCGCAATATCCTCGCTCGCGAGCGTCCGGTCGCCTATGGCGATCCCGTATCCCTGCAACGCGGCGCTCGTCGCGAGATCGAGCGACTGGAACGTGGGCCCGAGGTTCGCATCGACCTGCGCCGCGCCGGCGTGGTTGAGCCACAGCCGCCAGTCGGCGTGGTCCGGCGTCGGGTGCAGCAAGGTGTGGCCTTCGAGGTCCTCGGGCTTGCCGAGCGGGCGCTGTTCGAGCAAAGCCGGTGCGCAGACCGGCGTCAGGTGCTCGTCGAAGAGCGCTATCGCGTGAACGTCGGTGCCGGCGGACGAGCCGTAGATGATGGCCGCATCGAAGGGTTCCGCCTGGAAATCGACTTCGTGATGCCACGTGGTCGTGATCTGCACTTGCAGCTCGGGATGCTCGGTCTGAAAACGCATGATGCGCGGGAGCATCCAGCGCATGACGCAGGTCGGCACTTTCAGCGCGAGCTCCGTGCGCTGACGCGTGAGGCGCACCGACGCCTCCTCGATGCGGGCAAAGCCCTCGCGCACGGCGGGCAGCAGCTGCTCGCCTTCGGCGGTGAGCACGAGCCCCTTGGGCGAGCGCTTGAACAGGGGCAGGCGGTAGTAGTCCTCCAGCGCGAGGATCTGGCGGCTGACCGCGCCCTGCGTGAGGCAGAGATGGTCGGCCGCGCGCGTGAAGCTGCTGTAGCGGGCGACCGTCTCGAAGATCTGCAGGGCGTTGAGCGGCGGAAGGCGTCTCATGGCGAATGATGGACGATAGAGGACGCGGCGGGCAACGCGCTTAGTGCAGGATTTTCGCGAGGAAATCGCGTGCCCGCTCGGAGCGGGGCGTGGCGAAGAAGGCGTCTTTCGAATCGTCCTCCACAATGACGCCCTTGTCCATGAAGATCACGCGGTGGGCCACCTTCTTCGCGAAGCCCATCTCGTGCGTCACGCACATCATCGTCATGCCGTCCTGGGCGAGCTCGACCATCACGTCGAGGACCTCGTTGATCATCTCGGGGTCGAGCGCCGAAGTCGGTTCGTCGAACAGCATCGCGATGGGGTCCATCGAGAGCGCGCGCGCGATTGCGACGCGTTGCTGCTGGCCGCCCGAGAGCTGGCCTGGGAACTTGTCCGCGTGCGCGCGCAGGCCTACGCGGTCGAGCAGCTTCAGGCCCTTGTCGGTGGCCTCGTCTTTTGTGCGGCCCAGCACCTTGGTTTGCGCGAGTGACAGGTTTTCGGCAATCGATAGATGCGGGAACAGTTCGAAGTGCTGGAAGACCATGCCTACTTTTGCGCGCAATTTCGAAAGGTTGGTTTTTTTGTCGCCGACGCTTAGACCGTTCACGTGGATATCGCCTTGCTGGAATGGCTCTAGCCCGTTGACGGTCTTGATGAGCGTGGACTTGCCCGAGCCAGACGGCCCGCAGACGACTACGACTTCGCCTTTTTGAACCTGCGTCGTGCAGCCGGTGAGTACCTGGAACGGACCGTACCACTTCGAAACGTTGTCTATCGAGATCATGTTGGATCCTGTATGTGAAACTTGTTTTCGCGGCGGGCCGCAAGCGTTGCCCCTGTGCGGGGCGGCACCTACTTTTCTTTGCC
>NZ_BAYD01000051.1 GCF_000685075.1 Paraburkholderia oxyphila NBRC 105797 | reverse complement strand
CAACGCTTGCGGCCCGCCGCGAAAACAAGTAAATGCCAACGCCAGTTTCAATCCCCGGCACCCGCCTGCGTGGTCAACACGATCTTGCCAATATGCGTACCCGAATCCATCAACACATGCGCATCACGCGCACACTCAAGCGCAAAGCGCTGATAAATCACCGGCTTCACAGCGCCACTCCGCACATGCGGCCAGACATGCATCTCAAGCTCACGAATGATCGCAGCCTTCTCCTCATGCGTGCGCGAGCGCAGCGTCGAGCCCATATGCGTGAGACGCTTCGCAAGCATCGGGAACAAATCGACCTGCGTGGCCGGCCCCTTGATCACGCCAATCTGCACAATCCGCCCGTTCACGGCCGCGGCTGCGAAATTGCGCGCCACATAGTCGCCGGCAATGATATCGACGATCACATCGGCGCCTTTGCTCCCTGTGAACGCCATCGTCTCCTCAACGAAATCCAGCTGCCGGTAATCGATCGCGAGATCAGCGCCCAGCGCAAGACTGGCCACGCGCTGCTCCTCGGAACCCACGGTCGTGATGATGCGCCCCGCACCAAGCGCTTTCGCAAACATCGTGGCGGTCGTGCCAATCCCGGACGCCCCGCCGTGAATGAGCACGGTCTCGCCCTTCGCCAACTGGCCGCGCTGGAAAACGTTCAGCCACACGGTCAGAAAGGTCTCAGGCATCGCGGCCGCTTCGACCACACTCAATCCCTCGGGAATGAACAGCGTATTCGACTCGTGCGCGGTGGCGTACCCGGCGTAGCCGCCGCCCGGAACCAGCGCGCAAACGCGATCCCCGATTGCAAAACGCGTCACGCCCGCGCCGAGCGCGACGACCTCGCCCGCCACCTCGAGGCCCGGAAGATCCGACGCGCCCGGCGGCGGATCGTAAAGCCCCTTGCGCTGAAAGACATCGGGGCCATTGACGCCCGCTGCGTGAACCCGGATCAGGACCTCGCCGGCACCCGGCACCGGCACCGGGCGCACCGTAGGCACCAGAACCTCCGGGCCGCCCGGGCGGGTAATTTCAACGGCCGGCATGGTGGCCGGAATCGGGGTCGTTGCATTCGACATCGTGTCATCCTCACAAGCGTGAACGAGGGGCGGCTGAATCTGGTTGAGTCACTGAATCGCCCGCATCGGATCTGCGACCGAGTATAGTTTTCGGGCTGCTTCGCGCCACGCAGTAAATTGCCGGCCGAGTGATGCAAAAATGCATCACTCGATCTGGAGGCACCATGAACTGGGACGACGCACGAATCTTTCTCGCGATCCATCGCGAATCCACCTTGCGCGCCGCGGCCCGCTCGCTGAAGCTCGATCAGGCGACGGTGGGCCGACGCCTTGCCGCGCTCGAGCACGCGCTCGGAGCCGCGCTTTTCGTGCGCACGTCAACGGGCTATGTGCTCACTCAGGCGGGCAAGCTCGCGCTGGCGCCGGCCGAACTGATGGAGCGCTCGGCGCACGATCTTTCGCGGCGCACGCAGGGCATGGACAAGCGCCTTGCCGGAGAAATCAAGGTGACGACCACCGAGGCGCTCGCGCTAGAATTCGTGATTCCGGCGATCGAGCGCCTGCGCGCAAAACACCCCGACGTCACGATCCAGTTGAATACGTCGGCGCAGCTCGTCAATCTGGCCAGGCGCGACGCCGATATCGCGCTGAGGACCGTCCGCCCGACCCAGCCCGGACTCGTTGCGCGGCGGCTCGCAAGCTGGGAAATGGGGCTCTTTGCCTCCAGTGGCTATCTGGAGCGCCATGGCTTGCCCGTCGAGGGCGAGGCGTTTGCGGGCCACGACCTGGCGGTGTATCAGCCGTATATGGCGGCCATGCGCGTGCCAGCACTCGCCGGCGAACCGGTTCACGGCGGCCGGATCTCCGCCAGCGTAAACTCCAACTTGAGTCTGCGCGCGGCCGTCAAAGCGGGCATCGGGATCGGTGAAATACCCGTCAACATTGGCGCGGCCGATGGCTTGATCCGGATCTGGCCTGGACGTACCCGGGAAAAGCCGTATGAAATATGGCTCGTGACGCATCAGGATCTACGGCAGACTGCGCGCATCAGGGCGTTGATCGACGAGATTTCTCAGGGGTTCGAGTCTGAATGAGTGTGTGGTTGGGGGCCGGCGAACGCCCCGGCAACCATCACCGCAGTGAATGCCGGTTCATTCAGCAAATAAACTTCATCAATACCGGCGCTGCCTCTAAGCTAGCCTCACTACTTCAAGGGCTAGCGAAGCGATGGCGGAACTCTACCTGATCAGGCACGGCCAGGCGTCCTTTGGCACGGACAATTACGACCGGCTTTCGGAAGCAGGCGAGCAGCAAAGCCTCTGGCTCGGCGAGCATTTCGCGCGCATTGGCGTCCGGTTCGACCACCTCATGACCGGCACGCTGCGGCGCCACGCCCAGACACTCGACGCGATCCGGCGCACGCTGCCGGGCCTGCCGTCCGGGCGCGACGTTCACGCGGGACTCGACGAATACGATTTCCACGCGCTCTTTGCCGCCCTGCCCGACGAGCATCGCAGCCTTGCCGACGCCGTGAAGCGCGATCCGCGCGAGTTCTTCAAGGCCTTGCGGCAGGTTCTGCATTTGTGGACCGAAGGCGCGCTCGACGGGCGTGCGCCCGAAACGTGGAGCGCATTCCAGCGGCGCGTGGCCGATGCCCGCGCCGCCATCCAGCAAAGCGGTGCGCAACGCGTGCTCGTGGTCACGTCAGGCGGCGTGATCGGCTCGTTCGTCCAACAGCTGCTGCAAGCGCCCGCCGCGACGGCCATCGCGCTGAACATGCAGATCCGCAATAGCAGCGTGACGCAATGCTACTTCAACCGCGAGGCGGTTCAACTGTCGAGCTTCAACGGCATCGCCCATCTCGACGATCCGCAACGCCACGCGTTTCAAACCTACGGCTAGTCCGTCCGCCCATCGAAGCCAAGATCCACCACGACCTGTCCAGCAGCGAACGATATGACCAGCGAATCCACCAGAGCGTCGCTCGACCTCGACCGGCTCACGCCCTACCTTGAACAGCACCTCGCGGGCTTTCGCGGCCCCGTGCGCGCGACGAAATTCCCGGGCGGCCAGTCCAACCCCACCTGGCTCATCGAAGCGCCGGGCGGCCGCTACGTGCTGCGCCGCCAGCCCCCGGGGCAACTGCTCAAGTCCGCGCATGCCGTCGACCGCGAGTTTCGCGTGCTGAGCGCGCTCGCCGAAACGCCGGTTCCCGTGGCGCGCGTCTGGCATCTCTGCGAAGACCGCGAAGTCATCGGCAGCCTGTTCTATCTGATGAGCTACGAGGAAGGACGCATTTTCTGGAACCCCGCGCTGCCCGAAGTCGATCGCGAGGCACGGCGCGACTATTACGCGTCAATCGTCACGACGCTCGCGGCGCTGCACGATGTCGATCCCGAACGCGTCGGCCTCGGCGATTACGGCCGCCCCGGCAATTACTTCCAGCGCCAGATCGAGCTCTGGACCAAGCAATATCGTGCCGCCGAAACGGAGCGCGTCGCGCCGATGGAGGCGCTGATCGAGTGGCTGCCGGCGCATTGCCCGGCCGACACGCAACGCCCCGCGCTCGTGCATGGCGACTTCCGCATCGACAACCTGATCTTCGCCCCCGACGCCCCGCGCGTGCGCGCGATCCTCGACTGGGAGCTCTCGACGCTCGGCAATCCGCTCGCGGACCTCGCGTACTTCTGCATGTGCCTGCGCCTGCCGTCGAAGGGGCATATCACGGGATTGCGCGGGCAGGACCGTGCCGCGCTGGGGATCCCCGAGGAAGACGAGATGATTGCGCAGTACTGCGAACTGCGTGGCCTGCCCGGCATCGAGCACTGGAACTTCTATCTGGCGTTCAGCTTCTTCCGCCTCGCTTCGATTGCCCAGGGCGTGAAGGCGCGCGCCCTGCAGGGCAACGCGTCGAACGCGAACGCGCACGAAGTGGGCGGCATGGTGGAGCCGCTCGCCGCGCTCGCAGCGGAACTGATTGACTGACGAAACACGCGGAACACGCATCGCGTGCGCCCCGCTACTGATCCCGAATCAAGGAGACGAGATTGACCACGAACCTGTTTGACCTCTCGGGCCGGATTGCCCTTGTGACCGGCGCAAGCCGCGGCATCGGCGAAGCCATCGCCAGGCTGCTGGCCGAGCAAGGCGCCCATGTGATCGTGTCGAGCCGCAAGCTCGACGAATGCGAAGCCGTTGCCGCGGACATCCGCGCGAACGGCGGCAGCGCCGAAGGCTTCGCCTGCCACGTCGGACGCATGGAAGATATCTCGGCCACGTTCGAGCATATCCGCGCCACGCACGGACGCCTCGACATTCTCGTCAACAACGCCGCCGCCAATCCGTATTTCGGCCATATCCTCGACACCGACCTCGCCGCCTACAACAAGACCGTCGAAGTGAACGTGCGCGGGTACTTCTTCATGTCGGTCGAAGCCGGCAAGCTGATGAAGGCGCAGGGTCGCGGCGTCATCGTGAACACCGCTTCGGTCAATGCGCTGCAGCCCGGCGACCGCCAGGGCATCTACTCGATCACGAAGGCGGCCGTCGTCAACATGACCCGTGCGTTCGCGAAGGAATGCGGCCCGCTCGGCATCCGCGTGAATGCGCTGCTGCCTGGTCTCACGAAGACGAAGTTCGCCGGCGCCCTGTTCGAGAACAAGGACATCTACGACCAGTGGATGAGCGAGATCCCGCTGCGCCGCCACGCCGAGCCGCAGGAAATGGCGGGCACCGTGCTCTATCTCGTGTCCGACGCGGCGAGCTATACGAACGGCGAGTGCATCGTCGTCGATGGCGGCCTGACGATCTAGCCCACCGTACACGCGTACACAAGGAATACATCATGAATTTCGCTTATAGCCCCAAGGTCGAGGACCTGATCCGCCGCGTGCGCAGCTTCATGGACGAGCACATCGTGCCGCGCCAGCGCCAATGGCTCGAGGAAGTGCACGCGGGACACTATCCCGTCTCGTTCATGGAAGACCTCAAGGCCGTCGCCAAAGCCGAAGGCCTGTGGAATCTGTTCCTGCCGCACTTGAAGGACGACGAACCCGGCACGCGCCTGACGAACCTCGAATACGCGCCGCTCGCGGAAATCATGGGCCGCGTCTCGTGGGCCTCCGAGGTATTCAACTGCAACGCGCCCGATACCGGCAACATGGAGCTGCTGCACATGTTCGCGACGCCGGCGCAGCGCGAGCAGTGGCTCGAGCCGCTGATGGAGGGCAAGATCCGCTCGGCGTTCGCCATGACGGAGCCGGACGTGCCCTCCTCCGACGCGACGAACATCACGACGTCGATCCGCCGCGACGGCGACGACTACGTGATCAACGGCCGCAAATGGTTCATCACGAACGCAGCGCATCCGAACTGCAAGATCTATATCGTGATGGGCAAGACCGACCCCGACGCGGAAACACACCGCCAGCAAAGCATGATCCTCGTGCCGGCGGACACCCCGGGCGTGAAGATCGTGCGCAATATCACGGTCATGAACCATGTCTCGCCGGAAGGCCATTGCGAGATCACGTTCACCAACGTGCGTGTGCCCGCTTCGAACCTGCTCGGCGAGGAAGGCAGCGGTTTCGCGCTCGCGCAGGCACGCCTTGGGCCGGGCCGTATTCACCACTGCATGCGCTCGATCGGCGCGGCGGAGCTCGCACTCGAACTGATGATCGAGCGCGCGCAGGAGCGCAAGACCTTCGGCAAGTATCTTCATCAGCACGGCACGGTCGGCGAATGGATCGCGAAGTCGCGCATCGAAATCGATCAGGCCCGGCTGCTCGTGCTCAAGGCAGCATGGCTCATCGACGAGGTGGGCGCGAAATCGGCGCGTAAAGAAATCTCGATGATCAAGGCGCTGGTGCCGCAGGTCTACACGACGGTTTGCGACCGCGCGATGCAGGTATTCGGCGCAATGGGCGTGAGCCCCGACACGCCGCTGGCCGATCACTGGAGCTGGGGCCGCGCGCTGCGCTACGCGGACGGCCCGGACGAAGTCCACCTCCAGGCCATTGCCAAGATGGAGCTTGCGCGCGGCAAGGAGCGGTTCGGCACCATGGCGGCCTACCTGAACGCGCCGCTGCGGGACTGATCCCCTGCGCACGGGACTGGACCCATCGCGAACGCATCGTCACGGCGCCGCTCGTTTATGATGACGGCAAACGGAGACCGTGAGATGCGTTCACCCAAGCTGGATCTGAATCTGTTCGTCGTATTCGAGTCGATCTACGAAAAGCGCAATCTGACGCGCGCGGCCGAGGCGCTCTTCATCACGCAGCCCGCCGTCAGCAATGCGCTGGCCCGCATGCGCAAGGCATTCGACGACCCGCTGTTCGTGAGCACGTCCACGGGCATGGTGCCCACCCCGCTCACCGAGAACATCATCGGCCGCGTGCGCGAGGCGCTGCAGTTGCTCGAAGCGAGCGCGACCGAAGGCGACGTGTTCGTGCCCGCCACTTCCGAGCGCACGTTCCGGCTCAGCATGCCGGATTTGAGCGAGGCGATCCTGCTGCCCGCGCTGGGCGAGCTGCTGCAGCAGCAGGCGCCCGGCATGAGCATCGAATGCTATTTCACGCCGCGCACTGAGATGTCCACCGCGCTGGCCACAGGCAAGATCGACTTCGCGATCGACGTGCCGCTCGTGAACGACCTGCAACTGCGTCAGGCGCCGCTCGGCAACGACCACTATGCGTGCATGCTGCGTCACGACCACCCGTTTGCGGGCGAGACGCTGGCCATGGACGATTACCTCGCGCTCGGCCATATTCAGGTGTCGAGCCGCCGCCAGGGCAGCGGCTTCGTCGACGCGGAGCTGAAAAAGATCGGCAAGCAGCGGCGCATACAGATGCGCGTCCAGCACTACATGGTGGCGCCGCTCGTGGCGCTGCGCACCGATCTCGCGCTCACCGCGCCCATCCAGCTGCTGCAACGCCACGACGCGCGCATTTTCGAATTGCCGTTTCAGCTCCCGGACCTCGAGTGGCATCTGTACTGGCATCGCAGCAGCGAGCAAGACCAGGCCGGGCTGTGGCTGCGCGGCAAGATTCTCGAGCTGATGAGCGGCACAGCCAGCGCGCCCAAGCCCCCCAAGCCGAAGCGCCGCGGCACTTCGGCCGCTTCGTAGGACCGGGCACCTGCTGCGGATTCGCAGTGTCGGCCCGGCGGGTCCCGTTCATCGCTCGCGCAGGCCGCTCACGGCGCCATCGCCGTCTTCAAGGCCGCCAGACACAGCGCGTTCTCCGCTTCGGTGCCAACCGAAATGCGCAGCCATTGCGGCAGTCCATAGACGCCCACCGGCCGCACGATCACGCCCTGGCGCAAGAGCCGGGTATTGATCGCGGCGGCATCGCCCACCTGAACGAGCACGAAATTCCCTCGCGAACGCAAGTACGGCAGCCCCAACGTGTCGAGCCCCGCATACCACTGCGCGAGCCCGCGCTCGTTCGCAACGCGGCTGCGCGCGAGGAATGCCTCGTCGTCGAGCGCGGCCACGGCCGCACGTTCGGCCTGCTCCGTCACCACGAAGGCCGGGCGAATGCGGTTGAGCAACGCGGCGAGCGGTGCCTGAGCGACGCCGTAGCCCACGCGCAGCCCCGCCAGCCCATAGGCCTTGGAAAAAGTGCGCGTCACGATCAGGTTCGGAAAGCGGCGCACCCATGCGAGGCTGTCGTAGTGGTCGGCGTCGGGCAGATACTCGTAATACGCTTCGTCGAGCAAAACCGGCACGTCGCGCGGCACGCGGGCGATGAAGTGCTCGAGCGCCGCGCCCGGCACGAACGAGCCCGTGGGGTTGCCGGGATTGGCGAGATAGACGAGTGCCGTGTCGCTGTCGATCGCATCGAGCATGGCCTCCAGATCGCAGCCATGCTCGTGCGCCGCCACAACCTTGTGCTGCGCGCCAGTGCGCTGCACGGCGTTGACGAATGCCTGGAACGAGTACTGCGCGTAGAGCGCGTGACGGCCGGGTTCGAGAAACGCGGTCGCGGCGAGCCCCAGCACGCACTCCGAGCCATTGCCCAGCACCAGCCAGTTGGCCGGCACATCGAGCTTGCGCGATAGCGCTTGAACGAGCGCGTGGCAGTCATTGTCGGGATAGCGCGCGGCTCCGTGTGCAGCCTGGGCGAGCGCGGCCCGTGCGGCCTCGCTCATGCCGAGCGGATTCTCATTCGACGCGAGCTTGACGATTGCGTCGGGATCCACGCCAATTTCGCGCGCGAGTGCGTCGATCGGCTTGCCTGGCAGATAAGGTCTGGACTCCAGAATGTGTGCCGGCAGTCGCAGCGTCAAGTCGTGGGTATCAGTCATGGGTACAGCCTCCCTGGATGGCCTTCAATTCAAAAAATTCCTCGACGCCGTAGCGCCCGTTTTCACGTCCAATGCCCGATTGCCGGTAGCCGCCGAACGGCGCGGCAAGGTTCTGCGGCGCGCCATTGACTACGACCTGGCCCGTGCGCAAGCGCCGCGCAACGGTCAGCGCGCGCGCGGCATCGGCACTCCAGACGCCGCCCGACAAGCCATACGGCGTGCCGTTGGCGATGGCCACGGCCTCGTCTTCGTCGTCGTAGCCCATGACCGCCAGCACAGGGCCGAAGACCTCCTCGCGCGCGAGCGTCATCTGCGCCGTGACGTCGGAGAACACGGTCGGACGCACGAAATACCCGCGCGTGTGGCCTTCCGGCCAGCCGGGACCGCCCGCCACGAGCCGCGCCCCTTCGGCCAGCGCCGTTTCGATATGACGTTGCACCGTTTCGAACTGGCGCGCGTTCGCAACCGGCCCGAGCCGCGTCTCGGGATTCGATGGATCGCCCACCGTCCAGCCTTGCGCATGCTTCGCGCACCAGGCCTCGGCTTCGGCCAGCCTCGCGCGCGGCACGAGCAGCCGCGTTTGCGCGGCGCAGATCTGGCCGCTGTTCGTGAAGCATTGGCGCAGCACGGTCTGCACGGCATCGTCAAGCGGCGCATCGTCGAGCAGGATCGTCGCCGATTTGCCGCCCAGCTCCAGCGCGACCTTTTTCACGGTATCGGCCGCCGCGCGCGCGACGGCGCGCCCGCCCGCCACGGAGCCCGTGAAGCTCACCATGTCGACATCGGGGTGCGCCGCGAGCGCCGCGCCCGTGCGCGGTCCGTCGCCCCAGACGAGATTGAATACGCCCGGGGGCAGGCCGGCCTCATGCACGATCCTCGCGAAACGCCGGGCCGCCAGCGGGGCAAGCTCGCTCGGCTTGAGCACGACGGTGCAGCCGGCCGCGAGCGCCGCCCCCACCTTGGCGACGATCTGATGCAGCGGAAAATTCCACGGCGTGATCGCCGCCACCACGCCCGCCGGCTCGCGCACGACGAGCGAATGCGCGACGCGCGTTTCGAGGCGCATTTCGCCAATCGCCTCGATCGCGAGTTCGAGATTGCGCAGGGGCATGGGCACCTGCATCTGGCGCGACACCCAGAGCGGCGCGCCGATCTCCATCGCGAGATCGGCGGCGAACGCCTCGGCCTCGCGCGCCATCGCGTCGCGCACCCGGCCCAATGCCGCGCACCGCTCGGCAACGGGCGTGGCGCTCCAGCCGTCGAACGCGCGCCGCGCGGCGGCAACGGCCAGGTCCACAGCCGCTGCGCCGCAGACGGCAACGGAGGCGAATTGGTGTTCGGTGCACGGGTCGAATGCCGCGAGCGTCGTGTCTGCGTCCACCGGCAACCAGCGGCCGTCGCAATAGAACGTGTCGATCTTTTCCACGGCGCCTCCTCACGCGGCCTTGGCGGGTTCGCCGAGCGGATTCGGCGGCGCCTCGCGGCCCGCGAGCTTGAGCGGCGCCTTCAGGCGGAACAGGTGCCAGGGGCTCGGCATTTCGCCGACCTGCGCTTCGATGACCACCGGCGCGCGCGCCGCGATCGCGTTGCGCACGGCACCCTCCAGCTCGGCGGGATTGCACACACGCTCGAAGTCCAGGTCGAAGGCCGCGGCGAGCCGGTCGAAATGCGGATTGCAAAGCTCGACCGCGATGTTCTCGCCGAACGTCTGCTTCTGGATCGTGCGCACGTTGCCGAAATGGCCGTCGTTGAACACGACCGTGACGAGCCCCATGCCGTACTTGCGCGCGGTTGCGAGCTCCTGCATGTTCCAGCCGAAGCCGCCGTCGCCGTTGATGCTGACTACCGCGCGCCCGGGATTGCCCGCCGCCGCGCCGAGCGCCGTCGCGAAGCCATAGCCGAGCGTGCCCTGATAGCCCGGCGTGACGAAGGTGCCGGGCTGGTAGACCGGATACATCAGTCGTGCGAAGTACCCCACCTGCGTGAGCTCGTTCACGAGAATGCCGTCGTCGGGAATCGCGTTGCGCAGCGCGCGCGTGTAGGCGCTTTGCGGCTCGATCTCGTCGGCCTGGCGCTGCGCCCATGCGCGCACCACGTCGAGATCGGCGGGCGGCACGCGGCGCGCGTCGCTCAAGGCATCGCAGAGCGCATCGAGACCGAGCCGCGCGTCGCCGGCAATGCCGAGACCCGGCGCACGCGGCGCCGACCAGTCAGCGGCATCGGCGTTCAGGTAGATATAGCGGATGCCGGCAGCGGGCCACGAAGGCGCAGGCTGCATGATGTCGAGAAAGCGGCTCCCCACCACCAGCACGACATCGGCATGCGCAAATACGGCGCGGCCGCCGAGCGTGTTCAACGCGAGCGGATGCCGGCTCGACAGCGCCCCTTGCGCGTTGTCGTCGAGCACCACGGGCGCCTGCAGCTTCTCCGCGCAGCGGCGCAGCGCATCGCTCGCGCCGGCCGCCAGCACGCCGCCGCCCGCGTAGATCACGGGAAAGCGTGCGCCTTCGAGTAGCGCCGCCGCCTTCTCGATCGCGGCCGGATCGGGCCGCACGCGGCCCGCATCGTCCTCGCCGGCAGGCGGGTCGATCAAGGCAATGTCGGCGCTCGCGCTGAGCAGGTCGTGCGAGATCTCGATGCCCACCGGGCGCGGCCGGCCGCTGCGCAATTGCTTGACCGCTTCGCGCACGAGTGCGGGAATCGACTGCGGGGTGGCTGCGCTGCCCTGCCACTTCGTCACGCTCGCGAGCACCTGGGTCTGGTTCGGGATTTCATGCAGGAGTCCGTAACCGCGCCCCACGCCGCTCGAATGAATATTGCCGCTGATCGCCAATACGCGCGAGTTGCAGGCATACGCCGTGGAAAGGCCGGCCATCGCGTTGAGCAGCCCCGGACCGGGCACGACCATGCTCACGCCGATGCGCCCCGTGGTGCGCGCGTAGCCATCGGCCATGTAGGCGGTCGCCTGCTCATGGCGCGGCACCCAGTAGCGGATTCGCTCGCTCTGCTGGCGCAGCGCCTCCACCGCCCAGTCGAGCTGCACGCCCGGGATGCCGAAAATATCGGTGACGCCTTCGCGCACCAGTTGCTGTACGAGCGCTTGCCCGCCTGTCATGTTCATGATGGTGTTCCTTTCGAATTTCGAAGAATGAGTGAGCGCACGGCTCAGTTGTGCAGCGGCGTGTCCGTCGCGCACTGCGGCGCGCGCGTCCCGCCCGAAAGCTTCAAAGCAGCGGCGAGGCCCAGCGCCGCGCCGAAGATCACATACCAGGCGGGCGCCATCCGGTCGCCGGTCGTGACGATCAGCCAGGTCACGATCAGCGGCGTGAAGCCGCCGAAAATCGTGGTGGAGACGTTGTAGCTGACCGCGAGACCACTCGAGCGCCCGTGGATCGGAAACATCTCGGCGAGCGCGGTGGAGAGCGGCCCGAGCACGGCCGCGCCCAGCACGCCGAAGATCAGCTCGATCATGAGCAGCGTGGCCAGCGTGGGCGACGCCTGTAGCCAGGCGAAGCACGGCCATGCGGCAAGCAGGCTGCCGACGAACCCCCACGCGAGCACGCTCCTGCGCCCGGTCCGGTCGGAGAGCGCGCCGAACGCCGGGCACGCGAGGATCCGCACCACGCCCGACAACGCGATCACGACGAACGGCGTGCCCGCGGACATATGCAGGTAGTTCACCGCATACGTCGGCATATAGATGTTGAAGATGAACTGCATGATGGTCGTGCCCGCCACCAGCGCGGCGGCAATCGTCATCTCGCGCCAGTAGCCGCTCAACAGTTTTCCAAACGACAGCTTGCTGCCCGATTCCATCGTTTTCCTGAATACCTCGGGCTCATCGACGCGATGGCGGATATAGAGCCCCACCGGACCGATCAGCAGTCCGAACAGGAACGGCAAGCGCCAGCCCCACGATTCGAGCTGCGCGGGCGTGAGGCCCTGCGTGATCAGCACGCCCGCAAGCGACGCGAGCACGCCGGCCACGGCCTGCGCAAACATCTGGAAGCTGCCGAACAAGCCCTTCTGGTGCGCGGGTGCGTATTCGATCAACATCGACGTCGCGCTGCCGAATTCGCCACCCGCCGAGATGCCTTGCAGCACGCGTGCGAGCACCATGATGATCGTCGCGGCCACGCCGGCCTGCGAGTAAGTGGGCGCAAAGCCGATCAGCGCGGTGGCCACCGTCATCATCACGATCACGAGCAGCAGGGCCGCCTTGCGCCCGACACGGTCCGCATAGATGCCGAGCACGATGCCGCCCACCGGGCGCGCGACGAACGACACGCCGAACGTCGCCGCCGTGAGCAGCGTGGCCGACATGCCCGCCCCCGCCGGAAAGAAGTGGCGCGAAATCACGCCCATCAAATAACCGAAGGCGATGAAGTCGTACCACTCCAGCACGTTGCCAACCGTCGACGCGAAAATCACGCGTCGGTATTTGAGCAATTCCTGCATGTCTCCAATCTCCATTGAGTGTTTTTATGAAAAAGCTCGCTGGTGGATGCGGCACATCCTCGTCTATCGCGGGATTGGCCGTAGCCGAAACGTGGCTGAATCGTGTCACGCAGGAGATAACCCGGGAAGCCGAAATTGGCTATCATGTTCGCCTTTGGCGATCACCGGGTTCCCGGCAGGTCGCTTAAGATCGCGGCCAACATGATGCAAGCCCGGCGGAGCGAGACATGACACTGCAGCAGTTGCGCGATTTCGCGTCGATCGTGAGCCATGGCGGCGTACGCGCGGCAGCGCGCGCGCTGGGCGTATCGCAGGCGGGGCTGACCAAGAGCGTGGCGAAGCTGGAGGCCTCGGTGCAGGCGGAGCTGTTCGTGCGCACCTCGCACGGCGTGGCGCTCACCACCTTCGGCGAGCGCCTGCTCGAGCACGCGGCCATCATCCTGCGCGAGTGCGATCGCGCGGAAGCCGGCATGAACCAGTTGCGGGGCGATGAAGGCGGCGAAGTCGATATCGGCGTGTCGCCGGCGCCATCGATTCACCTCGTGCCAGCCGTGCTGCCCGAATTTCGCCGCCGCTATCCGCGCGGAAGGCTGCACGTCACGCACGGGCTCTCGCATTCGTTGCTGCCGGCCGTGCGCTCGGGCCAGCTCGACATCGCGATCACGCCGGTGCCCGAGCCCTTCGACGCGACCGGCCTGCACACGATTCCGCTCTTTCCGACCGAGCCGTCCATCGTCGGCCGGCGCGGCCACCCGCGCGCGCACTGCCGCTCGATCCGGGAGCTGGCCGACTGCGAATGGATCGTCACCGGCGTGGCGGACAGCCTGGGCGCGCCCGGCAGCAGCATCGTCGACCTGTTCGCCGAAGCGGGGCTGGGCCGCCCCAATATCGCCGTGGTCTGCGACTCGCTGTTCGACACGCTTTCATTGATCACGCGGACCGACCTGCTCGCGCCCCTGCCGCAAACCGTGCTCACGCACAGCCTGATGCGCGACGGCCTCGCGCGCATTCCCATCGTGGAGCCGCAAAAGATCTACACGATCTGTATCGTGCATCGCGCGAGCCCGCCGCTCTCGCCTATCGCGGCGGCGCTCACCTCCATGCTCGTGTCGTATGCGAAGATCGGCCGGGGCGTGATGGGCGCGTGATGTGCAGGTAGCGCGAACGTGAGAGCGACTTGGACTAATGCGGGTTTGTGGCGCGGGTTGTGACGCGCGCGCCTCACGCGACGTCCGTCACACGTCGTCTTCAGGCGCCACGCCGCCGCTTTTCTCGATCTCGCGCTGCGTCAGTTCCTCCGCGCGTTGCTCGAGACGCGTGAGCAGCGCGTCGAGCACGCCGGCTTCCTCGTCGCTCAGGCAGTCTATGAATTCCACGTTGTACTTCTGCCCGCCCGCTCGCGCGCGCTCGTAGGCCACCTTGCCCGCCTCGGTGAGCGTCAGGACCGTGATGCGCTTGTTAGTCGGCAGCCGCGAGTTGGCGATCAGCCCGCGCTTGACGAGCTGGGCGACGCAGCGGCTCGCCACCACCGTGTCGAGCGACGCGAGCTCGGCGAGGCGCGTGAGGTTCAGATCCGGATACCGTCCGACGAAAGCGAGGATGCGCCAGTCGCGCCGGCTGATGCCGATCTCGCGGCGGAACATCAAGCCCACGCCTTGCGTGGCGAGCCGGGCGAGATTGTGAATCCGGTACAGCAGGAATTCCTCGATATGCGCGGGGTGCTTCAACGCGGGCGGGTCGGCCGCTGGGGGCGCGGGGGAAGCGGGTTTCGGGCGCGGCACGGTCGGATCGGACTGGATAAAAGCGAACGAAAGCGGATGAAAGCGGAGTGATTCGCCATTATGCCTGCCGCCGCTACGCAGTGCGGCAAGCCCCGGACGTGCGCGCCATTGTGCACCTGCACACACGTTTGACTAGGTCAATCGTCGGTCTGCTCCCTACTATCGGGCCATGGCGGCAATCGCTGCAAGCGCGGCAGATCGCACCGCTCCCCTACCAACGGCAGCACCACCCGCATCAGAACCGGCATCCAGCATGACATCGACCCGAAACGTTCTCTTCATCATGTGCGACCAGTTGCGGCGCGATCATCTCGGCTGCTATGGGCATCCGTACCTGCGCACACGCAACATCGATACGCTGGCCGCGCGCGGCGTGCGCTTCGACAACGCATTCGTGACCTCAGGCGTATGCGGCCCGTCGCGCATGTCCTATTACACGGGGCGCACGATGACGAGCCACGGCGCGAACTGGAATCGCGTGCCGATGTCGCTCGGCGAACTCACGCTCGGTGAATACCTGATGCGCCACGGCCGCACGCTCGCGCTCGCCGGCAAGACCCACGTGCAAGTGGACGCGCAAGGCATGGAGCGCCTCGAGATCGCCCGCGCGAGCGCGCTGGGCCAGCGGCTCTCGACCGGCTCTTTCATCGAGCTGGACCGCTACGACGGTCATCACGAGCCCGGCAGCGAGAGCGGCTACCCGGCCTTCCTGCGCCGCCACGGCTATGTGAGCGACAAGCCGTGGAGCGATTTCGTGATTGGCGTGGAAGACGAAAGTGGCGCCGTGCATTCCGGATGGAAAATGCGCAACGTGCGCTGGCCGTCGCGCGTGGCCGAGCCGCATTCGGAAACCGCGTACATGACCGATCAGGCGATTCGCTATATCGAGCAGCAGGGCGACCAGCCGTGGGCGCTGCACCTCTCGTATGTGAAGCCGCACTGGCCCTATGTGGCGCCGCGCCCATACCACGACCTCTATTCGCTCGACCAGTGCCTGCCGCTCAAGCGGCAACGCAGCGAGCACGACGAGGCGCACCCGGTGGTGGCCGCCTACCGCCAGCACGAGGAAAGCCTCAATTTCTCGCGCGAAGAAGTGTCGAACACCGTGCGGCCCGTCTACCAGGGCCTGATCCAGCAGATCGACGACCACCTCGGCCGGCTGTGGGAGACGCTGGAGCGCCTCGGCCGCTGGCAGGACACGCTGATCGTCTTCACGGCCGACCATGGCGATTTTCTCGGCGACCATTGGCTCGGCGAAAAGGAGATGTTCTACGACACCGTGCAGCGCGTGCCGATGATCGTGTACGACCCGTCGCCGCGAGCCGACGCCACACGCGGCACGGCGGAAACGCGCTTCATGTCGGGCATCGACGTCGTGCCGACCATACTCGATGCGCTGGACCTGCCCGCCTATGACGAGCGCGTGGAAGGCGCCTCGGTGCTGGCGCTCACGCGCGGCGATGCGGACAAGGCCGAAGGCTGGCGCGACTATGTCGTTTCCGAGCTCGATTACAGCTACCGTGGCGCACGCCTCACGCTGGGCCGCAGCCCCGACGCCTGCCGTGGCTGGATGGTGCGCGACTCGCGCTGGAAATACGTCTACTGGCAAGGCTTCCGGCCGCAGCTCTTCGACCTGGCGGCGGACCCCGACGAGTACATCGACCTTGGCGCCGATGCGAGCCATGAGCCGATACGTGTGCGTATGCACGCGCGGCTCGCCGAGTGGCACGGCACGCTCAAGCAGCGCGTGACAGTCGACCATGCGGGCGTGGAGAGCAAGACCGACAATCACAAGCAATGGGGCGTGTTCTTCGGCGAGTGGTGAGCGCCGCGGACTCGAGCCGCCTCGCGACAACAAATAAAACCGCGCGATAAAACCGCGGATAAGACCGGCCAGCCTCGAAGCCAGTCGGACGCAAAGGAGACACCATGCACAACCCATCGGCCACGCAGCACGACGAGGCCACGTTCCGGAAGATCACGCGCCGCATCGTGCCCTTCCTGTTCATCTGCTACGTCGTGAACTTCATCGATCGCGTGAACATCGGCTTTGCGAAGCTGCAGTTCCTGCAGGACCTGAAGCTCAACGACGCCATCTTCGGCATCGCCGCGGGGATGTTCTTCATCGGCTATGTGGTGTTCGAAGTGCCCAGCAACCTGCTGCTCGCGCGCATAGGCGTGCGCAAGACGCTCTTGCGCATCATGGTGCTGTGGGGCAGCCTGACCGTGCTGCTGATGTTCGTGCATAACGCCACCTCGCTCTACGTGCTGCGCTTTTTGCTGGGCGCGGCCGAAGCGGGTTTCTTTCCCGGCATCGTGCTGTATCTGACCTACTGGTTTCCCGATAGCCGGCGCGGGCGCATCATGAGCCTCTTCATCATGGCGGTGCCGCTCGCCGGTGTGATAGGCGGCCCCATGTCGGGCGCGATCATGAGCCATCTGCACGACGCAATGGGCCTGCGCGGCTGGCAATGGCTGTTCCTGATCGAAGGCGTGCCCGCCATTGTGCTCGGCGTGATGGCCATGCTCTACCTCGACAACCGCCCCGCCGATTCGCACTGGCTCTCGAGCGCCGAGAAACAGCACGTGGAGGCCGCGCTCGAAGCGGACCGCCAGCGCCGCCGCGCACACTCAGCGTCGCCCGCACACCTGCGCGAGGTGCTGCGCAATCCGCGTATCCATGTGCTCTCGGCCATCTACTTCTGCATCTTCATGGGGCTGAACGCGATTGGCTTCTGGATTCCCACGCTGCTGCGCCAGGTGGGCGTGCATGAAGTGCGCGACGTCGGCTGGCTGAGCGGCGCGATCTCGGTGTGCACGGCCATCGGCATCGCCCTGATCGGCCGCAGCTCCGATCGACGCATGGAGCGCCGCTGGCATGTGGCCGCCTGCGGCTTCATCGTCTCCGCCAGCTTCCTGCTGCTGCCGTTCGCAGCGCATAGCGTGACGCTCACCGTCGTGCTGCTCATGGCCGCGTCGGTCTGCATCTATGCGACGCTCAGCATCTTCTGGACGATTCCCACGGCGTGGCTCGACGGCGGCGCCGCCGCGGGCGGCATCGCCGTGATTACCGCAATCGGGGCGCTTGGCGGTGCGGTGAGTCCGTCGCTGGTTGGCTTGCTCAAGACGTATACCGGCAGCCTCTATGCGGGGCTCGTGGTGATCGCGGTGCTGCTCGCGGCGGGCATGGTCATGCTGTTGTGCACCGTCCCCGCGCCACGAAGCGAAGCGAGGCAGGCAGCGCCACAAGCAGCCGTCAAATGAGGCCGTCTGAGGCGTAATTCATACGGTCAATTATTCCCGGGCAGGATCGGGCGCGGTCGAGCCGGGCAAGCGTGCACCCCACAGCGCAGGGCACGGCAACACGATGGCCCGCCTGCCCGCTCCCCAATTGGCGTTCATCGGCCCACATCGGCGTGCTCGTCGGGTCCGTCCTGGCGCTTGAGGGTGGGTGCGAAAAGGGTGCTGCGAGGAATCCAGACCTGGCGGAACTGCTCGAGCTCGCGCTCCTCCGCGAAGACCTGCATCGACGGCTTGACGAGATCGTGCCGCGAGACCACGCCGAGCAGGCGCAGGGTCTTTTCATCGTCCACGACAGGCACGCGCTCGAGGCCTGAGATAGCGAGCCGCGCCGCCACGTTCCTGCACGTCTCGCCAGGCAAGGCGATCTCGGGCCGGGTCTTCGCGAAAGCCGAGCCGATCGGCATCCCGGCTTTGCCGAGTGGAATCGGGTCGAGCAGCGCGCGGTCCACCATGCCCAGCAGCACGCCATCCCTCAGCACCGGATAGGCACGAAACTTCTGGTCCTTGCCGAAATAGTCGTTCAACACGCTGGTGATCGTTGTGTCCGCATCGATCGTCACGACCGTACGCGTCATGACCTCCTCCACATAATGGCGCTCGAGCGGATCGATGCTGTATTCGCGGAAAATATGATAACCGCGCCGGGCGATCTTCTCGGTCAGGATCGAGCGGCGCATGAACATGACAGTGAAGCCGTAGGCCACGGCGGCGGCCGCGAGCAGCGGCAGCAAGGCATTGACATCGTCGGTCAGCTCGAAGGCGAATACCGCGGCCATCACGGGCGCGCGCATCATGCCGCCGAGCGCGGCCGCCATGAAGACGAGCGGCCACAGCGCAGGGTCGCCGCCGGGCATGTACGGGCCGACGATTGCGCCCACGCCCGCGCCCATCATCAGCAACGGCGCGAGCACGCCGCCCGAAGTCCCCGAGGCCAGCGCGATGACCCAGATGATGGCCTTGACGACCACGATGCCAATCACGACGTGCAAGACGAGGTGGTTCTGCAGCAGGTCGCCGATCACGTCGTAGCCCACCCCGAGCGTGCGCGGCTGGAAATAGCCGCCGATGCCCACGGCAATGGCGCCCAGCGCGGGCCACCACATCCAGTGAATGGGGAGCTTGCCGAACAGGTCCTCCACCTTATAGAGCGAGGTGGACAGGCCCCACGACAACGCGCCGGCAATCAGCCCGGCAATGGCCGCCGCCACGATGCCGATCGGGCCGATGGGCAACGTCTGCAGCGGAAACAGCGGGCCGCTGCCGAGAAACAGCGGCCGCGTGAAGCCCGCCACGACGCAGGCGATGGCCACCGGCAGCAGGCTGCGGGGACGCAGCTCGAACAGCAGCAGCTCGATGGCGAGCAGCACGGCGGCCACGGGCGTGCCGAACACGGCGGTCATGCCGGCCACGGCGCCCGCCACCAGCAGCGCCTTTCTTTCGGCGCTCGAGAGATGGAAGAACTGCGCGATGAGCGAGCCGATCGCGCCGCCCGTCATGATGATCGGACCTTCGGCCCCGAACGGCCCGCCGCTGCCAATGGCGATGGCCGAGGCGAGCGGCTTGAGCACGGCCACCTTCGGCGACATCTTGCTCTTGCCGAACAGAATCGCCTCGATGGCTTCGGGAATGCCGTGGCCGCGAATCTGCTCCGAGCCGAAGCGCGCGATCAGGCCCACCAGCAGCCCGCCAATCACGGGGGCGGCCACCACGAGCCAGCCGAGCGTGTTCTGGGCCGGAGAATGATTCGCCGTGGAGAGCGTCTGGAAGAAAAACAGGTTCGTGAAGAAGCGGATGAGGTGCAGCAGAAAGTCCGCGGCGACGGTGCTCAGTGCGCCGCCCACGGCAGCGATGGCGCTGATGCGCAGAAGCCGGACATCGGTTGCGAAATCGCCCTTGTGCTCGCTGTGCTCGCTCATGATCCCCCCTGGCGGGCACCGGGTGGTCGGCGGTGCTCACGCGACATTTATATCACAACGTGATGCAACGAGCCGGATTCATCCGCTGAATTCACCGGCCGTCAATGCGCGCTCGTCACCCCGCCGCTCACTTGCGCGGGCCGTAGCCCTTGAACTTCTCGATGACTTCGTCCATCTGCGCGTCCGACAACAGCGGCGGCTCGCCAATCTGGCACGCGAGCAGATATTGCTTCGCCAGCACCTCGACCTCGTTGGCGAGCCACAGCGCCCGCTCCAGATCGCGCCCCAGCGCGATGACACCGTGATGCGCGAGCAGGCAGGCGAGCCGCTCGTGCAGCGCTTCGAGCGCGTGATCCGAGAGCGCCTGACTGCCGAAGGTCGCGTAAGGCGCGCAGCGAATGGAGTTTCCGCCGGCCGCGGCCACCATGTAGTGATGTGCGGGAATGCCGCGGCCGTGGATTGCAAGCGCCGTCGCCGCATTCGAATGCGTATGGACGACAGCGTTCACGTCGGGCCGCGCATGCAGGATGTCGCGATGAAAGCGCCACTCCGAAGAAGGACGCCGCGCCTCGAAGAGCGGGTCGTCCTCGCGCACGTCGAGCGGCATCCAGACGATGCGCTCGCGCGTGAGCGCCGCGCATGGCACGCCGCTCGGTGTAATCAGGAGTCCGTCATGCCAGCGCGCGCTCACGTTGCCCGAGGTGCCCTGATTGATGCCGAGGCGCTCCATGTCGCGCGCGGTATCGACGATCTGCTGCCGCAGCCCGGCCTCGGCGCGGGCATCGCGTGCGCGCGCCGCGGTCTCACCCGCGCGGCGCTCTGCGCCCTCTCCACTCGCGCCGCTCATACGGCCGCTCCCGCGGCGAACAGCGCCGCCAGATTGTCTTCGAACGGCGCGCGCACGATACCCAACTCCGTCACGATGCCCGTGACGAGCGCGTGCGGCGTCACGTCGAAGGCCGGATTGCGCACCTTGATGCCCTCGGGTGCGGTGCGCCGGCCCGCGAACTGCGCGACCTCGTCGGCGCCGCGCTCCTCGATCACGATGTCCGCGCCGCGCGCGGTGCGCAGATCGAGCGTGGACGATGGGCACGCCACGTAGAACGGGATGCAGAAATGCTTCGCCGCGATCGCCACGCCGAGCGTGCCGATCTTGTTCGCGACGTCGCCGTTCGCGGCCACGCGGTCGGTGCCCACGATCACGAGATCGATGAGCCCCTGCGCCATGAGCGTGGGCGCCATGCTGTCCGTGATCAGCGTGACGTCGAGCCCGGCCTGCTGCAGCTCGTATGCCGTCAGCCGCGCGCCTTGCAGGAGCGGCCGCGTCTCGTCGGCATAGACACGAAACGGCACGCCATCGCGATGCGCGCAATAAAGCGGTGCGGTAGCGGTGCCGATGCCCGTTGTCGCGAGCGCGCCAGCGTTGCAGTGCGTGAGCACGCCGCTGCCCGCCTTGATCAGCGCACGTCCGTGTTCGCCGATCCTCGCGCATAGTTCGACATCCTCACGATGAATGCGCGTTGCCTCGGCCACCAGTGCCTCGTAGATCTCCGCACCCGTGCGGGCCCCGATGCCACGCGCGTGCGCGAGCATGCGCTCGAGCGCCCAGCGCAAATTCACCGCCGTCGGCCGCGCGCTGTCCAGATGCGCGGCGTGCTGCTCGAGGCGCGCGAGGAATGCGTCGCGCGGCGCCTGCCGCTCGGGCTGCATCGCCACGCACAGCCCATAGGCCGCTGCGACGCCAATCGCCGGCGCGCCGCGCACGCGCAGCTCGTGTATCGCACGCCAGACCGCCTCGACGCTATCGGTCGCCTCGATCACGCACTCGAGCGGCAGGCGCGTCTGGTCGAGCAGATAAAGGGTCTCGTCGCGCCACTCGAGAGTGGGCGGAAGATTCGATGTGTGCGGCTGCAACGCCATACGTTCTCCGTGAATGCCGGTACGCCGGACCATGCCGCATGTGCGGCGAATTGTTCGTGCCTGTCTCGTGATCGTGTCGTTCACGCCGGCCGGCTCACGCTTCCACCGGTTGCGCGAGCACCTGAGCCGCCAGCGCCGTGACAGCCCCGATCGAAGCCAGTTCGCGCCGCTGCACGAGCAGCGCCTCGGCAAGCCGCAGGCAGCGCACTTCCACTAGTGCGCGCACGGTTTCGTCCTTGATGCCGGTGATCTCCGCGACCTTCGCCATGCCGACGATGCGACGGATCATCTTGCAGCCCGCGAAGCCGAGCGTGTCCGCCAGCAGCCGCCGCACGAAGTCTTCGCGAAACGCCTCGGCGGCGCGCGTGTCGGCCGGGCCCCCGATATACGCGCGGCCCGTCTCACGCTCGTGCATGCGCCACAGCCCCGCGAACTTCTCCGCAAAGCCGTGCCATACCTGCGCGACCTGCTCGAGCAGCCAGCGCTGATAGACGGCGGGATCACGGCCCGCCACGCGGTCGTGCCAGTCTCGCGCATAGCAGGCCAGCAGCAGGTTCGCGATGAACGCGCCCGGGTCGAATCCCATCGGCCCATAGAACGCGAACTCGGGATCGATCACATAGGTCTCGCGCTCGTTCGCCATGATCGAGCCCGTATGCAGATCGCCGTGCACGAGCGTTTCCGCATGGTTCATGAAGGCCCACTTCATCTCGCCCACGGCGCGGCGCAGCGGCTCGTGCGTGCGCAGCCGCTCGACCGCCGCGGCCGGCAGCGCAGGACTATACACGTTCGAAGGGTCGTCTTCGAACGGAAACGTGAAGACGAGATCCTCGGTGATCCGGCACAACTCGCTGTTGATGTCGCCGCCCACGGCCGCCTTCTTCGCGTCGGGCGCGAGATACAGGTCGGAGCCATGAAACAGCGTGCGCGCGAGAAACGTGGAGACGTGATCGGCCAGATGCGGATAGACGATGCCGTCGATGAGCCCCTGGCGCAGCACGCGATGCGAGTCGAGACGCTGCATCACGATGAGGAACTTCTCGCTGTCGGCGTGATAGACGCGCGGCACATGCTGCGGGCACAGCGCGCCGAAGCGGCGCAACGCGGCCACTTCACGCTCCATGCGCTCGCGCGGCAAGGGCCAGCCCTCGCCCACGAGCCGCAGGAACGGCGGCGCCTGCTTGACGACCACGCTGCGCTGCGGGTCGCGCGCGCTGCTCACGTAATAGACATAGTTCAAGTTGCCGTCGCCCACTTCGACGACCTGCAATTCGCTGTCGTCGCCTAGCCGTGCGTGGACGGCTGGAATACCCCTCAGGTATGCCGCCAGTTCGGAAGAGCTGAAAGCCTCGAAGCGCATGGGTTTTCCTGTGCGGAAAGGGGACGCTGGGAATGGGGTCGCCTGGGCTTGAGCGCTCGCTCGCGCGAGCGTTGCCAAAAGCCAATGCTGGATGCGCCCGCTCATCGACTGATCGACGCCCAGACGCATGGGCTCCCTGGGTAGCCGCGTTGGGTATCAACCGCGTTGGGCGTCAATTTACATCAGACGTCTGATGTTAACGACCAATGGTTTTCCCTTGAAGGCGGGGCCACATCGAGGATTTTCAATCTGTCCCTCTCGCCGGCGGAACGTCTTGCGGCGAGAGGGACATCGCACGGCGTATGCGTGCTGCTTACACAACCTTAGGCGCTGGCGGCCATGCGCACCGGCGAGCGGTACGCGCGCAGCAGTTGCTCGCGCTTGCTGGCCGCGGCCCGGACGTTGTTCTCCTTGACGTGGCCGAAACCGCGAATGTCGTCGGGAATGCCTGCCAGCTTGAGCGCCGTGGGGAGGCGATCGGCATCGAGCGTCGCGCAGAACTCGTCGACGAGCGCGACGTAGTCGGCAATCAACTGGCGCTCGCCGCGCCGCTCGGCCGTGCGGCCGAACACGTCCAGCGCCGTGCCGCGCAGTCCCTTCATGCGGGCGAGCGCACGCAGAGCCGGGAGCACCCAGGGACCGAACCGGCGCTTCTGCATGTGGCCTTGTTCATCGCGTTTTGCGAGCAACGGCGGCGCGAGGTAGAAGCTCAGCTTGTAATCGCGGCCCGGTTCGCCCTCGAACTGCTCGCGCAGCTTCGCGAGGTAGGCGGGATCGGCGTACAGGCGGGCGACTTCGTACTCGTCCTTGTAGGCCATGAGCTTCGCGAGATTCACGGCGACCGAGCGCGTGAGCGGCAGCTTCGCATTGCTGGTGGCCAGCATTTCCTTCTCGCGGATACGGTCGATCACGCCGCGATAGCGTTGCGCATAGGCCGCGTTCTGGTACGCGGTCAACAAGGCTTCGCGCGAGGCGATCACGGCGTCGAGCGACTCGGGCATGCGCATCACGATCGCCTGTGCCGCCGGCTTGGCGTGCGCCTTCACAGCGGCATCGCCGTGCTGCGCCACATGACGGCCCCAGTTGAACGCGAGGCGATTCTTCTCGACCGCCACGCCGTTCAGCTCGATCGCCCGCAGCAGGCTCGTGAGCTGCAGCGGCAGCCAGCCCTTCTGCCATGCAAAGCCCAGCAGCAGCGGGTTGCTGTAAATCGTGTCGCCGAGCAGCGTCAGCGCGAGCGCGTTGGCGTCGATAAACTCGCAGCCGTCGCCGATGCTATCGCGCAGGCCCGCTTCCGTTTGCGCGCCGGGGAACGCCCATTTCGGATTTCGCACGAAGTCCGCAGTGGGCGTCGCGCCGCTATTGACCGCGGCCACCGTCACGCCGTGCTGCGTACGCGAGAGCACGTCGTTCGATGCCGTCACCACCACGTCGCAGCCGATCACGAGGCGCGCCTCGCCCGTGGCGATGCGCGTTGCATGCAGCGCGCTGGGCGCGGATGCGATCTGCACGTGGCTGAGCACGGCGCCGCCCTTCTGCGCGAGGCCCGCCATGTCGAGCACGGTCACGCCCTTGCGCTCGATATGCGCGGCCATGCCGATCAGCCCGCCGATGGTCACCACACCCGTGCCGCCCACGCCCGTGACGAGAATGCCATAGGGGCGAGCGAGCGCAGGCAGCGTGGGCGCCGGCAGCGCGTCGAAATCGGGCGCGGCGGCACTACGTGCGGCCTGCGGCTTGCGCAGTTGCGCGCCTTCGGCCGTCACGAAGCTCGGGCAAAAGCCCTTCACGCACGAGAAGTCCTTGTTGCACGACGACTGATTGATCTTGCGCTTGGTGCCGAGCGGCGTCTCGAGCGGCTCGACGGACAGGCAGTTCGACTGCACCGAGCAGTCGCCGCAGCCTTCGCAGACCGCGTCGTTGATGAAGGCGCGGCGTGCCGGATCGGGATAGGTGCCGCGCTTGCGGCGGCGGCGCTTCTCGGTGGCGCAGGTCTGGTCGTAGACCAGCACGGTCGTGCCGGGCACTTCACGCAGCATGCGCTGCACGGCGTCCAGCTCGTCGCGGTGATGAATCTTCACGTCCGTGGGCAGCACGACGCGCGAATCGTATTTCTCCGGCTCGTCCGTGACGATGACGATGCGCTTCGCACCTTCGGCGTGAACCTGATGCACGATCTGCGGCACGGTCAGCACGCCGTCGATAGGCTGCCCGCCCGTCATCGCGACGGCATCGTTATAAAGAATCTTGTACGTGATGTTGGCATTCGCCGCGATAGCCGCGCGAATGGCCAGCAATCCGGAATGGAAATAGGTGCCGTCGCCGAGATTCGCGAAAACGTGCTTGTCGCCGGCGAAGTGCATCTGCCCGATCCACGTCACGCCCTCGCCGCCCATCTGGCTGAAGGTCTCGGTCTTGCGGTCCATCCAGATCGACATGTAGTGGCAGCCAATGCCCGCGAGCGCGCGCGAGCCCTCGGGCACGTTGGTCGAGGTATTGTGCGGGCAGCCCGAGCAGAACCACGGCTTGCGCTCGACGCTCACCTGGGGCTTCGCCGCCTCGCGCTCCTTGGCCTCGATGATCGCGACGCGCGCAAGCATGCGAGCGCGCACGTCTTCAGGCAGGTCCGCGCGGGCGAGGCGCCGCGCGATGGCCTTGGCGATCAGCGCGGGCGATAGCTCGTAATGCGCGGGCAACAGCCAGCTGCCGCGCGGCACCGACCATTCGCCGCCTTCGTTGTCGCGTTCGTCGAACTTGCCGTAGATCTTGGGGCGCACGTCCTCGCGCCAGTTGTACAGCTCTTCCTTCAACGCGTATTCGAGGATCTGGCGCTTTTCCTCGACCACGAGGATCTCTTCCAGGCCAGTCGCGAACGCGCGTGCGTCCTGCGCATCGAGCGGCCACACGCAGCCCACCTTCATGACGCGCAAGCCGATCTGCGCACACGTTGCGTCGTCGAGGCCGAGGTCGCTGAGCGCCTGGCGCACGTCGAGATAGGCCTTGCCCGCCGTCATGATGCCAAAGCGCGGCGCCGGCGAATCGATCACCACGCGGTTGAGCTTGTTGGCGCGCACGTAGGCGAGCGCCGCATACCATTTCTCGTCCAGCAGGCGGGCTTCCTGCACGAGCGGCGTGTCGGGCCAGCGGATATTTAGGCCGCCCGCCGGCATCGCGTAGTCGTCCGGCGTGACGATCTCCACGCGCTCGGGATCGAGGTCGATCGACGCCGTGGATTCGATCACGTCGGTCACGCACTTCATGGCCACCCAGAGGCCCGAGTAGCGGCTCATTGCCCAGCCGTGCAGACCGTAGTCGATGTACTCCTGCACGTTGGAGGGATACAGCACCGGAATGCCCGCCGCGATGAACGCGTGCTCGGACTGATGCGCGACCGTGGACGACTTCGCCGCGTGATCGTCGCCCGCGAGCACGAGCACGCCGCCGTGGGCGGCGCTGCCGGCCGAATTCGCGTGCTTGAACACGTCGCCGGTGCGGTCGACGCCGGGCCCCTTGCCGTACCACATGCCGAATACGCCGTCGCGCGTCGCGCCCGGCCACAGATTGACCTGCTGCGAGCCCCAGACGGCGGTGGCCGCGAGATCCTCGTTCACGCCCGGCTGGAACACGATGTCGTTCTCGTGCAGATGCTTCTTGGCTTTCCACAGCGACTGATCGAGCGCACCCAGCGGCGAGCCGCGATAGCCGGAAATGAAGCCGGCGGTGTTCAGGCCCGCCTTGCGGTCGCGTGCCTTCTGCAGCATCGGCAAGCGCACCAGCGCCTGGGTGCCGCTGATATAAACACGCCCGCGTTCGAGCGTGTACTTGTCGTCGAGCGAAACCGGGGTGGCCGGCGTATCGGTCGTCATATCGTATGCAACGGGGTCGCGCGCATTCATGGGGTATGTCTCCGCTGGATAATCGTTTTCCGGCGAGTATAGAAAGCCGTATTCGTATCGTAAAATCACAAATAGGCAACTCTGATATGCGAAAAACAGATGGCATTCGATCTCACGCTGCGGCAGCTCCGCTACTTCGTGGCGGCGGCGCAAACGGGCCAGTTCTCGATGGCGGCGGCCAACGAGCATGTCTCTCAATCGGCCATCACCAACGCCGTGCTCGCGCTCGAAAGCGGGCTCGACACGCGCCTGTTCGAACGCCTGCCGCATGGCGTCGTGCTCACGCCGGACGGCCAGGATTTTTATAATCACGCCCGCCGCGTGCTGGACGCCGCGCGTGATGCGGTGCACAAACCGCCATTCCGGGCGCACGACATGCGCGGGACGGTGCGCATTGCCGCGACCTATACGGTGCTCGGTTATTTCCTGCCCGAATTGCTCGCGCGCTTTCGCGCGACCTACCCGTTCGTGGATTTCGACCTGCAGGACCGCGAGCGCCCCGATATCGAAAAAGCGGTCCTGAACGGCGAGGTGGAGATAGGCGTGGTGCTGCTATCGAACGTCGAGCGCCTGAGCCGCTTCGGCAGCCACGTGCTCAACCGCTCGCGGCGGCAGTTGTGGGTGGCACCCACGCATCCGCTCGCGCGCATCGACGCGCCGTCGCTCAAGGACATCGCCGCGCATCCCTACATTCTGATTACAGTCGATGAGGCCGAGCAGTCGACGCTGCGCTACTGGAAGAAGAAAAGCGTGAAGCCGAATATCGCGTTCCGCACCTCGTCGATGGAAGCGTTGCGCGGGCTCGTCGCGCATGGCTTTGGCGTGACGGTGCTCTCGGACATGGTGTTCCGGCCGTGGTCGCTAGAAGGCAAGCGTATCGAGGCGCGGCCCGTGCTCGATGCGATTCCGCATATGGAGGCCGGCATGATCTGGCAGAAGGACGCGCAGATGAGCGGGCCTGCAGCGGCGTTGCAGCAGTTTCTGATTCATGCGTGCGGGGCGTGAGATGCTGCCGGGAATCCGCAGAAGTTGCGAAACTAATGCGAAATGCTTTCGAGCGATTGACCGAGCGTGCGCGGGCCCATGAGGCCGATCGCGACGATAACGAGCGCCATTGCGCCGGCAATGAAAACGAACACGCCCGTCACACCGAATTCCTTGAGCATGAACGCGATCACGAACGAGCTGAATACGGCCGAGAGGCGGCTCCAGGAATAGACGAATCCCACGGCTCGCGCACGGATCGCGGTTGGGAAAAGCTCCTGCTGATACGTGTGGTAGGTAAACGAAATAATGTTGCCGGCTAGCGTGAGCAGCACGCCGAGCGTCACGATCGCAACCGCCGATGCGACCTGACTGAAGAGCAGCCCGCTGACGATATTCACCGCCGCCATGAAGACGATCACATGCTTGCGCTCGAAGCGGTCCGCGATCCAGTAGCCGAGCAGCGGCCCGAGTGGCGCGGCAAGACCGATCACGGTGGTGTAAAGCAGGCTCGAGGTGACCGTGATGCCCTGCTTGACGAGCAGCGTCGGCACCCAGTTCGCAAAACCAAAGAAGCCGATGGTCTGAAAAATGTGAAAGACCACGAGCATGATGGTCCGTTTGCGATAAGGCGGCTTCCACATGTCGGCGAACCCTGCCTCGTGCGCCACCGGCTCGGCGCGGCCGGGCACGGGCAAGGGCTTGCCGTACTGGCGCGCGACCTCGCCTTCGAGACGGCTGAGGACGGCGTCGGCCTCCTCCAGGCGGTCCTTGCCTGCCAGCCAGCGCGGGCTCTCGGGCAGATTGCGCCGGAAATACCAAACGAACAGCGCGCTCACGCCGCCCAGCAGCACGACCCATCGCCAGCCGTCGACCCCGTACGGCGTGCGCGGCACCAGCAGATACGAGAGATATGCCACCACGGGCACGGCCGAAAAGCCGATCGTCTGGCAAACCGCGAAGGCCCGCCCGCGCAGGTGCCTCGGTGCGAGTTCGGAAAGGTAGGTGCCGATCGTCACCAGCTCGACGCCAATACCCATGCCCGACACGAAGCGCCAGAAGTTCAGGCCGCCCGCCGTGTCCTGGAAGGCCATCACGGTATTGGCCGCCACATACCAGAGCAAAGACCACGTGAAGATGACCCGGCGGCCGAAGCGGTCGGCGAGAAAACCGCATGCAATCGTGCCGAGAAAAAGGCCGCCGAAGAGCGCCGCAATGAAGCTCGCCACGCCCGAGGTGCCGAACAGGCCCGTCGTCGTGGCCGTGAGGATGCCGCCCTTCACGAGCCCCGGCGCCACGTAGCCCGTGAACAGCAGGTCATAAAGCTCGAAAAAGAATCCGAGACTCAGCAGCAGGATCAGCTTCCATATCGCGCGGGTCGCGGGCAGCCGGTCGAGCCGCGCGGAAATCGCGCCCTTGCTGGCGTCCATAACGGCGTCGGCTGGCGTCGCCAGGTCGGTGGCGCGCAGATGCGCAGCGCCCTCCAGAATGGCCATGCTTGTCTCCTGATTCGTTGTTTGAATGAATCGTCGCGCTCAACCGGCCGTTAGCCCGTCTGCCGGCATGAGCGCGTGGCTTGCCGGTACTGATCCTGCAACTCGGCGAACGACGCGATCCGCCCGGCCAGCGCGCTCGCCGCCACGGTCGGCGGACTCGCGAGCCATACCTGGCCCGGACCCGAGCGGCCCGGAAAGTTGCGGTTGATGGCGCTGATCGTCACCTCGCTCGCCGCCGTGGACGCGCCCGGTCCACAATTGGCGCAAGCGCCGCACGAGGGTTGCAGGAGAATGGCGCCAGCCTCATCGAACGCTTTCAGGTAGCCGCGCCGTTCGCAGTAGTCGCGCACCTCCGAGGTACCGAACTGCAGATAGAGCTTGACGCCCGCGGGCACGCGCAGGCCACGCGCGGCTGCCCATGCCAGCACCTCGTGATAGTGATCGAAGTCTTCGCGCTTGCCCGCCGTGCAAGAGCCGCCGTAGGCAATGTCAACATGCGGGCGCTCGGCGAGATCGCGCAGCGCAATGCCGTTTCCCGGGTCTCCGGGTGCAGCGAGCATCGGCGAAATCGCCGCGCAGTCGATGCTCAGGACTTCTGCGTATTGCGCCCCTTCGTCACTGCACATCCACGGTTCGATTTCGAAGTCGATGCCCCGGCGTTCCTTGAGGAACCTGACGGTTTCCGCGTCGGGCGCGACAATGCCGGTGAACCCGCCCAGCTCAGCGGTCATGTTCGTGAGCGTCGCGCGCTCGTCGGTCGTCAGTTGCGAGATCGCGGCGCCGGCGAACTCGAACACCTTGCCCACGCCGAGGCCCGAGCGGATCCGCGGGTCGGCGAGAAGGTGCAGCGCGAGGTCCTTCGCCGTCACACCCGCCGCGATCTTGCCGTTGAACTCGACGCGCAACGTTTGCGGCACGGTCATGCGCACGGCGCCGGTCACGAAGGCGTTGGCCATGTCCGTGGTGCCCACGCCGAACGCCACGCAGCCGAGCGCGCCGCTATGTGGCGTGTGCGAATCGGTGCCCACGATCAGCTGGCCCGGCAACGCATAGCGCTCGGCCATCATCGCGTGCGAGATCCCTTCCGAACCTTCGCTAGAGGCCCCCTCGGCTTCGCTCAAATAGCCGTGATTCCTCACACCGTATTCGCGCGCGAACTGACGATGCGCCGCGGAAAGCTCCCGCACATCGGGCAGCAGGCCGTTTCGCACGTGCAACTCGCTCTTGTGCGCATACGAAAGATGATCCTCGAACGCGAGTATCGTCGCGCGGTCGTGCAGTGCGAGCGGCCGCCCGAACGTGGCATGGAGCATATGCGCCGCCATGCCCGTGTAGTACTCGTGGATGAAGCGCCAGTCTGCACGTACGAAGGCACCGGCGCCAGGCACCAGCGTCTCGCCGGTACCCCCGGTTTGCAGCGCGTGGCGTTCAAGAATCTTCTGCACGAGCGTGCGCGGTGCGCTGTCGACTGCCTCCCGTACGCAACGGATCTGCCGCATCGCTCGCGCGCCGTAGCGCAGCAATCCGCCACTACGCAGGATCTCGGCCGCGAGACTGTCGCGCGAGGCGACGAGCTCGTCGATCTCGATGGGCTCGCCGCGCCGGATGCGTGCGATCAGCCCGAAATCCGTCGACGTGAACAGGCCGAGATTGTCGGCGTTCTGTCGATAGATGCGCTCGAAGCTCTTCGCGATCACGAGGCGGATGCCCGCCCGGTATTCCGCCAGCGGACTATGCTCGCGCGACGAGCCCTTGCCATAGCGGTTGCCCGCGACCGTCACGCAAAAGCCGCCGGCGTGCACGGCATCCATGCCGACCGGATTGCGATTGCCGACCCGCAAGCCGAGATAGGGCACCCGCCCCAGCCGGTCGTCGAAGCGCGTGAGCACGCTCATCGGCGTAATCTCGTCCGTCGATACGTCGTCTCTCAACGCGTGCGGCGGTACGTCCGCGAGGTCCGCGCCTTTGAGCTGCTGCTCGATCGCGTCCGCATCCGTGCAAAGAAACAGTATCCGGCCGCTCAAATCCAGGGTTGCCATCCGATCTCTCCTTGAGCGGAAATCTAGACGGCGGCCCTCTCTGTGCAAAGTGCTCGATCGGCAATGGGGGCATCGCGGATCGCGATGCCAGGGTCAGGCCTGGGTGCGTGTCAACGCGTCAATGAGCGCCTGAACGGCCCTGAGACGGGACGACTTTCTGAGCGCGTGCACGTGCAGGCTGCGGCTCATGGCCCACGCTTCGTCGAGCGGCTTGCGCACGAAGCCGCTCGATCCGGCAAAGGCGGACGCGGCGCTGGCGGGCACGATGCCGATGCCGAGCCCCGCCTCGACCATGCGGCATTGCGCGTCGAAGCTGTTCACGGTGACGGCGAGTTTGAGCGGCACGCGCATGGCGTCGGCGCGCTCCTTCACCACCTGGTCGAGCGAGCCGCCGGCCTGCAGCGCGACGAGCGGAAAGCGCAGTACGTCGTGGAACGTGGGCGCGGCCATCGAGACCAGTTCATGATCGGGCGGCAGCACGACCATCAGCGGATCGTCGGCGAAGTGCCACGATTCGAGCCCCGCGGGCGTCTTGCCGCAAGCCGATACGCCAACGTCCGCGCGATCCTCCATGCACGCGCGCACGACCTCGTCGCTGATCTGCTCCGTCAATTCGATCTGCACGAGCGGGCAAACGGCCTGAAATGCCTTGAGCCGCTCGGGCAGGAAGCCGACAATCGCGGAGGCGTTGGCGTAGAGGCGCACGACGCCTGCGATCTGGCCGCTGACCGACTGCACCTCGCGTGCGAAAGACTGCAACTGGTCATGCAAAGCGGTCGCGCGCGTGTACGCCTGGCGGCCCGCTTCGGTCAGCTCGACGCCGCCATGGGAACGGATGAGCAACGGCATGCCCACCGCGCTCTCCAGGTCCGCGATGCGGCGGCTGAGTGCCGAAGGCGCGATGTGATTGCGGCTGGCCGCGCGCGCAATGGAGCCCTCACGCACCACGGAGATGAAGAGTTCCAGGCTGTACGGATCGATTCTCATGACAGAAACTGTGCCAAACCCGACAGCCGCAATAGTAGCGACCGCTCAGCCGATCGTCACGAGCCCGCTGCGCATCGGCGCGAGTCTTTGAGCCGCTCCAGGCGGCCGAGCAGCTCTTTGGCCTGCTTCTGCACATGCGTGGACAGCATGGGCATGGCCAGGATCGCCCGGACTCTCGCGTGCCAATAGTCGAGGTTGGCCATCGGGCCGGTTTCAGGAATGCGCGCGCCCGCAGCCGACTGCTCCAGATGGCTGAGGACATGGCAAATGTGCGCCAGATCCTTTTCGGCGAAATCGTAGCTCACAAAAGATCCCCGTCGTCGGTCTCGGGATGAGACGTCTTGTTGGCGCAAGCGTGCTTGTGGCACGGACGCCACTCGAACAACAAAGCCGCCGTGTTTCGGCTTGACGCTTCGCGATCCTCAATGTTTTGCGCGGACCCACCGGCACCAATCGTGATGATCGAGATTGCGCAGCAGATCGGCACGCCGCCGCTCTCGGCGATGGTGATGAATGGAAATTGCCGCAACGACAAGGACGATCGGCACAATCGCCGCAACCGCCATGTTCAGCCACGCCTGGTCCATATCAGCCTCCCTGGATCCCCCCACAAGCGCCGGCCTCTCGCACGGGCCAGCACATACCCTGGATATAAATTCGACTCCTGGACGTTGTCCGTTACCTGGCGCACACCCGGCGCGTGTCTAGCGTACGCGGGACACCGCGCGCAGCAGCGCGTCGCCGCGCGGCGTCACGCGCGCAAGCGCAACGCCCGATTCCGGCGGCTCGATGTCGATCAGTTGAAGCTCGCGCAACGCGCCAAGCTCGATGCGGTCCGGCTCGATCCAGTCGGGCGCATTCTTCACCAGCATCAAGGTAGCAAGCTCGTGTGGACTCAACATGTCAATACCTCCCATCGGGGAAGCCAAAATCAGAATGGGGGTTCGCATGCAGCGGCGGCTGCATGTCAGCACTGTCGACAGAGCGCAACGAGGCGCGACGGACGTTGGCTATCCAGGCAGTACGCAACGCCCTGAACAGGGGCGCCGTCGTCTTTGCGGAGCTGGAGCCGCTGCAGACGCAGCGGAGCCGGTCAAGGCGAGCACAGCGGCCGCGTTGAATTCCGGCGTAGTGGCAAATGATTTTCTTTCAGGAACATTCATGCATCGTCTCCCGTTTCGCACCAGCAGCCTGGCCGTTGCCACGGCGGCCAATAGTCGGCGTCGCGGCAGCCGGAAAGCGCTGCCGCCAGCACACCAACGCGCTGGTCAATTTAGAGACTTCATTCTAACTTTGTTAAATCTGTCGCGTTCAGGCCTCCGGTCCAGGAGTTTCCCCAATTCATGCCGGCCGCCCACTCGTGGTCGAAACAGGCCGGGCAAGGACCGGAACGCCTCCCGGCCAGGCCGCCGTTGCGAACCCATGGCCTCACGCCCAGGCCCAGCAAGAACCGCAATTTTCCGGCTTGGACTGGCGCGGAATTGAGCAGCTTCGTCGTTCAAGTATCCGCGGACCCAGGCCGAAGAACGGCCCGGACACTGTGTGCTTGCCGCCACCCTCCGCCTGGATCGCAAGGACCAACGACGCATTGTCGAGTTTAATTTTGATGTGCTTATAAATTTTTTCTGTAGCGGGCGGCGTTTAAATTTCGTGCCTTGATCCGGTCGATTTGCTCCTTGACGGAGGCGCGGTCCTTCTCAGTTTCGGCAAGCAAGCATTCGTTCAGGATTACCGGTGAGCGCGCCGCTGCGTATCGGCAATCCGCATTGTCATGCGCATGTGCGCAGCCACGCGCACTATGCCGATTTCTGCATCGGCACTGTTTATTTTCGACAAGACCCGGCAACCCCCGGATTCGTATATTGCTTGCAGCCGACCGGAAAACGGAACGCGAGGAGACATGTGCCCGCAAGACCACCAGGGCGGCAGGCACCCGCACGATTCATCATCGAGGAGCACCCAAAACAATGAAGTTCCATCGCACAGTCATTTCCGCAGCATGCATCCTGGGTTTTACCCTGGCAGGCGCACCCTGCTCCTTTGCATCGTCGCCGGTCGAAGTGAAGATCGGCTTCGCCGCGCCGCTCACGGGCGGCCAGGCCCACTACGGTGCCGATTTCCGCAGCGGCGTGGAGTTGGCGATCGACGACATGAATGCTACGAACCCGGTGATCGGCGGCAAGCCCGTGCGTTTCGTCCTTGACGGCCAGGACGACCAGGCCGACCCGCGCACCGGCACGACGGTCGCGCAAAAGCTCGTGGACGACGGCGTGGCCGCCGTCATCGGCCACTACAACTCGGGCACCAGCATCCCGGCCGCGCCCATCTACGCGAAGGCGGGCATCCCTGAAATTGCCATGGCCACGGCGCCCACCTATACGCGGCTCGGCCTGCCCACCACGTTCCGCCTGCTCACTTCGGATACCCAACTAGGCAGCGTGCTGGGCGAGTACGCGGTGAAGGGTCTCAAGTTCAAGCGCCTTGCAATCGTCGACGACCGCACCGCCTACGGACAGGGCGTGGCCGAAGAGTTCGCCAAGGCCGCGAAGGCGGCGGGCGCCACCGTGGTGGACCAGGAATATACGACCGACAAGGCCGTGGACTTCCGCTCGATTCTCACGAAGATCAAGGCGGCCAACGTCGATGCGGTGTTCTACGGCGGCGCCGATACCCAGGCCGCGCCCATGCTCAAACAGATGCGCTCGCTGGCGATCAAGGCGGCGCTGATCGGCCCGGACATGGTGCAGTCCGATAACCTGATCAAGATTGCGGGTGAGGCAGCCGAAGGCACGCTGGCCGCATCCGAGGGTAGCCCGCTCGAAAAAATGCCGGGCGGCAAGGCCTTTTCCGACCACTACACGAAGCGTTTTAACCGCCCGGTGGAACTGTACGCGCCTTATGCCTACGACGGCACGATGGCCGTGTTCAACGCGATGAAGGCGGCGAACTCGACCGACCCGCACGTCTTCCTCTCGGCGCTGAAGGCCACGAACATGAAGGGCGTGACCACCAGCGAACTCTCGTACGACCAGTATGGCGACCTGAAGTATGGCGGCGTGACGGTGTACAAGGTCGCGGGCGGCAAGTGGGTGCCGCTGCAGACCGTGGGCACGAAGGACTAACGCACGGGAAAACCGCGCGCGCCCGCGAAGCGTGCTTCGCGGGCCGCCCTGCTCTCGCCATCCGGGCCGCCCCGTTGAAACCGCAGTGGTCCAGGGAACGCTCAGGCGACGCTGCGCGCGGCGCTGCCGATACGTCGGCCTGAATAGACGAGCACCGCAACGCCACCGGCTATCAGCAACGCGGCAAGAACGTAGAGCCCCGCATCGAGTCGGCCCGTGGTCGTTTTGATCCAGCCAATCAGCGCGGGGCTGAAGAAGCTGCCGAGTTGGCCGAGACTGCTGATCAATGCGATTCCGCCCGCTGCGCCGGAACCGGAGAGATGGTCTTGAGGCATGGACCAGAAGATCGGTAGCGCAGCGAACGTCAACCCCACCGCGATGCTGAGGAACAGCAAGGCCGAATACAGTCCGCTTCCGTACAAGCCAACGAGACAGAGCGCAAACCCGCCGCCAATGGCGCACACGGCGTAGTGACAAAATCGTTCGCGACGTTTATCCGAGTGGCGCGAGATGGCGACAATCCCGATAGCCCCAATCCCATAAGGGATGGCGCTCAACAAGCCGGTGTCAAAGACACTGTGGATGCCGGCGCCGTGAATGATGGTGGGCAGCCAGAAGCTGATGGCCATCGTTCCACAAGTCAGCGTGAAATAGACCGCCGAAAACAGATACACCATCGGATTGCGCAACGCAGCGCCAATCGACCCCGATGCGAGCGCTTCCTTGGACGCGAGATCCACGTCCAGATCTCGCTGGACGCGTTGCTTCTCCGCTTCGGTCAGCCATCCCGCGTGCTGCGGGCTGTCAACAAGGAAGAGTCGCACGACGACGCCCATGAGGATCGCGGGCAATCCTTCGAGAATGAACATCCACTGCCAGCCTGCGAGGCCATGCACGCCTGCCGCATACTGCATGATGGCGCCCGAAACGATGCCGCCCGTGACGCCCGCGACGGCAACCGCCACGAATAGCCAGGCGGTGACCGATGCCCTGCGTGAAGCGGGAAACCAGTAAGTCAAGTAAAGAACGATCCCGGGGAAGAATCCTGCCTCGAACACGCCGAGCAGGAACCGCATCACATAAAGCATCCATGGGGTCGTCACTAACGCCATGCACGACGAAACCACGCCCCAGCCAATCATGATCCGCATGAAAGTGCGCCGCGCGCCAATACGTTCGAGCAGCAGGTTGCTGGGCACTTCGCACAGGAAGTAGCCCAGGAAGAACACGCCCGCGCCGAGCCCGTACACCGCGTCGCTGAAGCCAAGGTCGGCCTTCATCTGCAACTGCGCGAAGCCGATGTTGATACGGTCAAGGAAAGCGATCACGAATCCCACGAAGACAAACGGCACGATGCGCCGGCCGATTTTCTGGTAAAGCGCGGCCAGATCGCGATCATTTCCTGCTGTAGCTGAAGTCATACTCGTCTCCACTATGCGACGCGATATCACGTCATGTATTCATTACCGTCTGGTCGATTGCGCCGAATACCGAGCGGCCGTCGTCGGTCAAGACTTCCATGCGAATCCGGTCACCGTGTTGCAGATACCGCTGCTGCGCTTCGTCTGGCCAGCCTGAGAGGGCTTGGCGTACCCGGGCTTCGGTCACGCAGGCGCTGCCTGTCGATGGGTCCGCATTGCTGATCGTCCCCGCACCCACGATCGTCCCAGCGCATAGCGCGCGCGTCCTGGTTAGATGCGCAATGATCTGCGCGAAATTGAATACCGTTTCCTCACCCGCGTTTGGCGTGCCGAATACCTCGCCGTTGAGCTCGACTCTCACCGGAAGATGCAACATCGCGTCGCGCCACGCGTGGCCAAGCGCGGCGGGCGTGACGGCGACCGGAGCGAAGCTGCTTGCCGGCTTGCTTTGGTAGAAGCCAAATCCGCGAGCGAGCTCACCCGGGATGAGTCCACGCAGCGACACGTCATTCACAAGAACAACCAACGCGATAGCGTTGCGGGCTTGTTCGAGTGTGGCGCCCAGGGGCACGTCGGTGGTGACGACCGCGATCTCCGCCTCGAAGTCGATCCCGTGCGCCGCGCTGAGCCCCACGATTGGCGCCGTACCGGCGAGCATGACATCCGAGCCGCCCTGATACACGAGCGGCTCGGTCTCGTATCGATCCGGAATGGGTTCCCGGCGCCATTGATACATGAGCCGCGCGTGGTTCCTGTACACCGAGGCATCGGCCCATTGATACGCGCGCGGCAAGGGAGCGAGCGCCGCCGCCGGATCGAACGGCTCGCACGATGCCCACCCGCAGGCGTCCAAACGCTGGCAGCAAGCCTCCAGTCGAGGCGCGGTAGTTGACCAGTTGTCGAGCGCCTCTTGCAGGGTTCTGGCAATGCGAGGCACCGGCATGCAGCGCCGATAGCTGGACGAGACGATAACCAGCTCGCCGTCACGGCTGCCGTCTTGCCGCGTTGCGAGTCGAAGCGCGGGGGATAGCGTGCTCATGCGCCCTCCTTCCCGGCCGCGCGGCGCGTGGCGGATTCAACGGCCCATTGCGCAAGCTGCGCATGGGCATGCCGCGCGAAATCGCTCACGACAGCCGCAGGAGCCACTTCAGTTGTCAGCTCCAGACGCAATCCGTTGGGGTCGAAGAAGTAGATCGACTCGATATAGCCATCGTGATCCGTGATACCGAGCACTTCAATGCCGTGCTCCAACAAGCGGGCTTTCATGGCGTCCAGCTTTTCGCGATTGTCCACTCTCAGCGCGATGTGATTGACCCATGCCGGCGTGTTTGCACTGGGCGCAGCGCTTTGACCATCGCCAAGATCGAAAAAGGCGATATGGGATCCATCGGACATGCGAAAGAAGATATGCACGTACGGGCAGTATTCCCCGGTGCTCGGCACATGGTCTTTTTTGATCACGTGAACGAGCGGAAGACCGAGGATGTCTTCGTAAAAGCGGCGGGTTTCCTCGGCGTCGCGGCAGCGCCACGCAAAGTGATGAAGACCCAGGATCGTGCCCATCGGCACGGGCGCTGCATGGCCTGCAGCGGGGCTTGCGATTGCATTGTTCATGGTGAAAATCAACAGGTTGAAGTTTCGCAATGGCTAAAGGAGGCGCCGCCGCGCTCGCTTCTCAGGCCGACAGCGACGGTGCCGGCAGGCTACGCAGCGCCGCGTCTATGGCGGCTTCGCAGGCTTGCGCGTCGCCGAGCTGTTCGAAGAGCAGCAGCGCCAGTCTCGCGAGAAAGAGCGACTCGCTCTCTCTGCCCGCGGCGCTGACGGCACGGGCGCAATGCGTGTAGACGCGATCTCTCGAACGGCTATTCAGTTCAGGCATGCTTCCTCCATGACATCGAGTTTCGTGCCGCAGGCGCGGGAGATGGCCACGCGCACGCTTTGCCCGGACGGCCGATGCCATCGGGCGGCCACATGACCGTCGGGGCGGACCAGGTAGACCGAGCCTTCCCCTGCGCCATATGCCCGGGCGATGCGCGCCATCGCCTCGGCCGAAACGAGGACGTCGTGCTCGCCCCCGGTAACGCCGACACTCCGAATCTGAACCGGCACCGCAAGAGTCGCCAGCGCCTGGGCCAGCGACTGCTGACAATCCAGCGAAAGCCCGAACCCGAGCACGGTAAAACCGGGAGCCTGAAACACGTCGCTCAGAAACCGCCCATGCGCGTCGAGCGCGACATCAATGGCGACGCTTCCCGGTGCGGGTCCCGATTCGAAGCCATCGCCATCGGGCGTGAGCGTCGAGTTCGTGTAGGCGACCGCCTCGGTTTGCCGGGGATTGACCAGGCTCGCAATCGCGGGATGCTCATGAGCCAGCGATAAACAGGCTTCGCGCATCAGGTCGAAGCCGCGCGAAGGGGGCGACATGAACTCGGTGCTGCGCATCGCACTGGCCGCATTCTCGTGAAAGGCCTCGATCCGTTCGGCGCTGTAGCTGTCGAGCAGTCCTTCGTCCACGCCATTCGACAGGACCAACGCCAGCTTCCAGGCGAGATTGTCGGCATCGTCGAATCCCGAGTTGAGCCCGCGCACGCCGAAAATCGGCATCGCGTGCGCGGCGTTTCCGGCGAACAGAATCCGGCCATGCCGGTATGCATCGAGCGTCATGGCACCTGCGCGATAGACCGAGGTCCAGACAGGCTTCCAGGGCAGATGGCCTTCGCCGATCGCATCGAGGTGGGTCTGCACAAACGTGTGGACACGCGCGGGCGTGAGTGCGTCTTCGGCACAATCCCCGGGCCGCAACTGATAGTCGATGCGCCAGATATTGTCCGGCTGGCGATGCATGAGGATGGTCGATCCGCGCCACCACGGCGGATCGAACCACGCGCGCCGCTCTGCCGGCGCACCGCTGGCCAGTTCGATATCGATGATCACGTACCGCCCTTCGTAGGCCGTGCCCGCCAGTTCGAGGCCCAGTGTCTTGCGGACCATGCTCTGGCCGCCATCGCATGCGACCAGCCAGCTCGCGCCGGAGCGATAGCGGCCGTGGGGCGTCTCGATCTCGATTGCGACGCCGCTGTCGGTGGCCGATACGCCACTCACGCGCGCGCCCCAGCGTACGTCGACTGTGCCTGGACTGGCCGCGTTGACTCGTGCGATGGCCTCAAGCAAGTAGTGTTCGATGTAGTACTGCTGCAAGTTGATCATCGGCGGGAACTTCTCCGATGGCTCATCCGGCATCTCGAAGCGGAAGACCTCATGCTCGCGATAGAAGCTGCGGCCCCGGCTCCACCTCAGGCCTTTCGCCAGAAAATCATCGACCGCGCCCAGTCGCTCGACGACCTGCAAGCTGCGGCGAGAGATGCAGGCCGCCCGGCTGCCCTCGCAGACAGAATCGTCCGCCTCGATCACGACGGATCGCACCCCGAATCGTGCCAGGCCCAGCGCGGTTGCAAGCCCGACGGGGCCGCCGCCCACGATGACAACATCGTGTCTTTGCGGCTCGACGCCGTTTGCCAGCGCCGGAAGGCAGGCGGAAAATCGCCGGTACTCAAAAGGACCGATGCGGTCAAGCCTGCCGCGCGCGTCGCTCATGGGTTTGTCTCCTTCATTGATTGCGCTTCACGCAGCGTGTAACGTGCGTGATCGAAGCGCCGACAACGTTATTGTTCAGTGAACCGGCCACCGACGTTGTCATAGGTTCTTATGACGTATAAACCCTGATGAGGAACGAGTGAGATACTGGAGAATCCAATCCCGTCGCGACGACATTGCCCTGCCGTTCGTGACGAAGGTCATCGCCGGCATCGGAACCGAGGACCTCGCGCAATACATCCTGGAAGCGGTGCAGCCGCTGGTCCCCGCGAGTCACTGCACGTTATTCGCACTGCAATCCACCGGGCGCGTTTCGGCGTTGTCGACGGCCAGCGCGCACGGCGCAGTCGCTTCGATTACGGCCGTCGAGTACTACCGCAATCGCTTCGACTTGCTCGATAACAACATGACGTGGCTCTCGCGCAAGCGCGTACCGGCACGCTCGCAACTCTGGATGAGCCATCAGTTTGCCGAGGACGTGAGCGACCAGCGCTATCGCGACTTGTGCTACACGAAGCCCGGCATCAGGGAGCGGGTATCCGTGCTGCTGCTGGACCGGGATGGCTTCCGCGCCGCAATCAGCCTTTATCGGAACCTCTCGTTCGATCTGTTCTCTGAAGAGGACTTCGAAACAATTACGCGTTGCGCGCCGGTCCTGCACGAAGCCGTGCTCGCACACGTCAGAAAGACCGCGCGCCGAGCCGTGAGCGATGCGCTGCATCACCGGATACTCACGAACCTCGCGCATCGTGAGCGCCAGGTGATCTCCTGGCTGCTCGCGGGAAAGACATCGAGAGAGACGGCCGCTTTGCTGGAGCTATCCGAAAACACGGTGCTCACGTACCGGTACCGGGCGTTCGCCAAGCTGGGCATCCGCTCGCAGCGCGATCTGCTGACGACGCTCGACCAGCTTCCCGCCAACTTGAGTCCCGCGAGGAAGAAGCAACAAGGTTCGTAGATGTTCAGAAACGTAAGCGCCTATGCAAAGCATACCAGGAGCCGGTTTTCAACCTCCCCAATCGAAGCTTGTACCATTCCTCGTAACAATCCAATACTGGTGAGCGACAGCCAGCGCTGCCGTGTTAAAAGCGCTAAACACGCTTGCATACCTCAAAGATCAAAAAGATTCGGTTAGCCAACATTTCAACGCTTGCCCGATTCAATGAATTAAAAATCGGCTCGACAAAACGGCCGGCGGCAAGCGGGCATTCGTCAAACATTGAATTCTGGAATGGGTGACACGTTTCATTACGTCGCCAGGGCATGCTTTCGCCGGTTCGGGGCCTTTTTCCACAGCCCGATTCTGGCGGCGCATGGTTTCAACGTCACAAAACGTTCTCTTCGATCACGGGGCCTCATCATGGAACTCCTTCTTGAGCGCGACAAAGCCGCGGATGCACCGCACCTTGGGCGCAGCGTGCTGCTTGCGCCCAACCGGCACGTCAATCTTGCCCAGGCCGGTCACCCGCTCGTCAAGATCGCGCCACGCACGCGTCTTGGCTCAGTGGCGCTCCAGCTCGCCGTGCAGCAGTCGATCGCGACGATCCAGATCATTGCCACCAGCACGTACGTCAACGCATTGACGGCGCTGGCACCGCCCGTCATCACGTTTCGAGCGCCGCCTCCCGGCACGAAGATTCCCGTGGACAGTCTCCAGACGGCCTATCAGCAGTTCACGCAGCAGCTCGCCGTGCTGCAGGGCCAGGCCGCGAACTGGATCAGTACGTCGAGCAGCGGTGGCGGTGCCAGCATCTTCTCCAACCTCATTTCGGTTGCGAGCACGATTTCGAATCTCAACGCAACCGTGCAAGCCGATTTCATCGTGCTGGCGAATCTGCAGCCGGGCAGCCCCGCGTGGCAACAACAGCTGCAGCAGACCAAGGCACTCGTCGGCGCAGAATTGACGCCGCTGCAGAGCATCGGCACGCAAATCCAGTCGCTCAGCGGCAGCCTGAACACGGCAGCCACCACGCTCATCTCGGCCTCCACCACGGGCGTGCTCTATCAGCTTCAACAGGCCTATCAGAGCGAGATCAACGCCCTGAATGCCGATATTGCCAATTGCAACAGCACGATCAGCTCCGACAACAGCAAGATCATCGGTCTTGGTTTCGCGGCCGGCTCGGCCATCGTGGTCGGCATCATCGGCCTTGCGAACTTCTGGAATCCGGTCGGCTGGATCCTGATGGCGGGCGGCGCGGCGGGCGCCTATTTCGCCATCGCGGAGATCACCGCGCTCAAAGGGCAGATTGCGCAGTTGAAAGCGCAAATCCAGAACGATATCAACTGGGAAAACGCGGACGAGCTTGCCGCCCAGTCCGTTGCAGCGTTTTCGCAAAGTGCCCAAGGCGTGGCGAGCATGAATTCGCAGGCGCAACAGGAACTCAACACGCTGCTCCAGCTTTGCCAGACCCTGGGCGACGACATCACCGCCGCGCTCTCGGACCTGAACCAGGACAGCCTCAACGAAGCGCTGAGCGAATGGAATGACATCGTCTCGCAGGCGGGCTTCCTCGCCGGCATCACCGCGTATATCTGGCCCAGCTCGATCATGCTCGTGAACCCGACGAATCTGGCGGCTGCGGGCAACAACGCGTGGCTGGTCAGCAATTCGGGTACGACCTACGGTTTTGCGTCCGGCGGCACGATCTGGTCCACGCTGCCCGGCTACAGCTTTTCGGTGGCCGCCGCGGGAGGCGTGGTGGCGGGCATAGACGGCGCGCCGCTCAACGGCTCGCAACTTCAGCCCAACAGTTACGGACAGAGCTTCTTTGCCAAGCTGTTCAATGCCGGGCAGAACACGTGGACCCCGATCTCGACGTTCCCGGTTGCCCAGGTGGCGACGGACGGCACCTCCGTCTGGGCCATCAGTCAGGTGACGTCGGACCGTCAGGCTTACGTGTACAGCGGCTCGGGCACGAACTGGAGCGCGGTCGGCTCGATGCCGAATAGCGATGCGCCCGCCGCCATCGCAGGCGCCAACGGCACGCTGTTTGCCATCGCCAACAATGGCGGCGGCCTGTGGACCCGCGCGGAGGGCGCGTGGCAGCAGATCGGCACGGCAACATGGAGCAGCCTCGTTGCGAACGGCAGCAAGGTCGGCCTGACCGACACGTCGGGCAATGCGTGGTTCATGGACACCGCGAACGGCAATGCGCTGACCGCGATGATGACGGGCGTGAGCGCGCTCGCTCAGGCACCGCAGGGGGACCAGTATGTCACCGACGGCAGCCTCAACCTCTGGCACGTCGCGCTCCCGCAGGGCGGCAACAGCCCGGTCTGCACGCAACTGAAGAGCGGCATCGTGGGGGTGAGCGTGAGCGACGGCGGCACGGTCTATGCCATCGACAATACCGGCGCCGCCTGGGTGCTCACGAGCCTTGCCAACAACACCTGGCAGCAGTTGCCCGCCTTGCCTGGCTGAACCTCGTGGCCGAGCCTCGCCACTGAAGCTCGCAACTCAAGCTCGCGGCTGCGCCCCGCCAGGCGAGCAACGTCAACGGCCGGACCGCGAGGTCCGGCCCGTTCTTCCTTGTTTCCGAACATCACTTGATCAGGTATCCGAAATGGCCAATTCGATTCCCTCGCTGCCGGTCGTGAGTCTTCTCAACGCGTTCATGACAATCCAGGGCTATCTGCGTTCCGCCACGACAGCCGTGTTACCCCCCGTCATCGCCCAGAATCCGCAATACGCCACGCTCGTCACGCGGTATTCCGACTGGCAGCAAGACCTGTGGGCCGAGTTCTGGGAGGGACTGATGTCCAACCTCACCGGCGATAGCACGTCCATCTCCAGTCTGTTCCAGGACGGCATCGACGAAGAGAGCGTCATGCACGACGTTCTCTACGACGACGACATTCCCGACGTGGTGGCCCTGTGCGATTCCGTCGCCAATCTGGTGACCGAGGGGCAGCCGCTGCTCGTGCAGCTCGAGAGCATTGCCAAATCCATCCAGAACGCGGACGCGAAGCAAGTCGCTCAACTGACCCAACTGGCGGATCAACTGAATTCGCAATTCGATCAACAGGAGGACAAGCTCACCCAGGATGCCATCGATTCAGGCGTGGATCTCATCGCGGTTGCCGTGGACGTCGCGCTCGCGGTCGGAACGGAAGGCGAGGATATCGATCCCCTCGTGAAGGGCGTCATCAAGATCGGCGAGGACGCCGTGGACGAGCTCGAACTGACCGACGCCATCAACACGACGCTGAGCCAACTGGAATCGGCATGGGCGCAACTCGACCAGGCCACTGCCGATCTGGCCCAGGTCACCTTGACCTGCAACCAGATCCGCACGGTCACGAAGGCCGCCTCGACTACGCTGGACGCCTTGCAAAGCCTCGCGGCGGACTGGTCCGTCGTCGCTGGCGTGACGAACGTCGGCGAGGACGAATGGGCGAACGGCGGCAGCGCCGCGTTAAAGGAATGGGCCGCACGCGTGGCCCGGCTTTCGTTCAGCTACGCGACACAGTCCATCAGCGTACCGGCAACGGGCCGCGCCTGAAGCGCGGCTTGCCCTGCTGCCTCCCAGCCGGTCTTCAGGCACCGCCCTCGCGCTCGAAGACCGACACGAGGCGCAGTACGCTCCAGGCGAGCGTGGCGATCGCGGCCAGCGCGAGCTCGGTCAGCATGCCGGCCGCGCCGTGCGGTGATCGCGCGGGGCCACGCGCTGGAGGCGACGTCGGCAGGTTGCGCGGGCGGGCTCGCTTCCTGTCAACGAGCCCCTGGATCATTCGTTGCGCGCGTGCGTCGTGATCTGCACGAAATCGGCGGCAATGTGTCCGGTGCCGTAACGCGCTTCGATCTGCTTCAACTTCTGATCGACTGCCGCGAGGTACGCCGCGCGCGGCTCCGAAGGCGGCCGGATGCTGTCGAACAACGGCGCGGGAGTGATCAGCAGTACGATCATTTCGGTGCCGAACGGTTTATCGATAATCCAGTCGCCCGCACTGCCGATCGTGGCCGAAAAACCCGCCGGCGCCTGGTTGTCGCGCTCGTGGTTGCTCGGCACGAGATGCACGACGCTGCCATCGAGCGCGTAATAGTCGACGTTGACGTACGACTCGTAGTGCGGCGTGGTGATGTCGACGACAAGCGGGCTGCCTTGTGTCAGGTGCGCGTCGGGTGGCCGCGTATGGATCGTCGCCCCGGCTCCGCCCTGATGATTCGCGCGCCAGTATGGCGCGAACGCATTGACGACCTCGCAGTTATGGCTTTCCACGGCGCTCACGTCGAGTTTCGCGCCCTGTCCACCGGGCGATTGCGCGAGCGCGCCATGCATGCGCGCGATGCCATCCCCCGCGTTGGCAAAGCCGCTGACCTGCAGCGCGTGCTCCGGCAGCGACGCTGCAAGTGCCGAGCACGGAATGCGCGCGAGCGTGGAGTTCAGCGTGGCGACGGATGCCGCGCTTGGCACAGCGGCAACGACAGACGGTGCCGACGCCGGTGCGCTTGCGGCGCTCGCTGCGCTTGCAGCAGGCACATGCACATTTGCAACGACAGAGGCGGAGGTTACCCCGCGCACGGGCGCGGCCGGTGCGCTCGGGGTGGACGCCGGACCGCCTGACTGCGCAACCGTATTCGTCGCACTAGCCGGGGCCACGGCGGCGGTGGAAGCGCTTACACCTCGCGGCTCCTCGTTCCCGGACAGCACGCGGTAGCCCAGCCAGAGTCCCCCGGCAAGCACCACGGCACCCGCGCCCATGATCCCGATCCGCGCGGCGGGAAACGCCGGCGCATGCGCAAGCACGCCCATGCCTTCGAGAAACTGCGTGACGCTCGCCGTGCGCGACGCGCGATCAAACGAGAGCGCGGCGCTCAAGGTGCGCCATTGAGTGCGATCGAGCCCTTGCGGCCGTTCGGCGTGCATCTTCTCGCTGCGCGCCTGCGGCGCCGACTTGCGGTTGAACGGATGCTTGCCCGTCAGCAGCTCGTAGGTCACGCAGGCGAGTGCATAGACGTCGTCGCGCGGGTCCGCCTCCCGATGCTCGAACATCTCGGGGCTCGCATAGGCGGGCGTGATGCCGCCGAGCGTGGCGGGATCGAACACGGTGACATCGGAATCTTCTTCGGGCCGCTGAAAGACCCGGGCAATGCCGAAGTCGATCACCTTGACGTCCCCGCCATCGGTGAGAAAGACGTTGGCGGGCTTGAAGTCGCAATGCACGAAGCCGCGCTCGTGCGCATAGGCCAGCGCCTGCCCCATGCCAGCGATAATCGTACGGGCCTGCTCGAAGGGCATGCCGGCGAATCCCGGTGCGCGCAGCAGCTTGCTGAGCGGCTTGCCGGACAAATACTCCATGGTCAGATAGACGAGCGGTCCATCGCGATCGAAGTCGTACACCGTGACGATGTTCCGGTGCGCGAGCGTCTGCGCCTTGCGCGCCTCGCGCTGCAGCGCGATCAGCGAAGTCGGCTGGCCGCGAAACTGGACATTGAGCACCTTGATCGCGATGTGCGGCTTGCGGTCGGACGCTTCGAGCTTGCGCAGATCGAGCGCCTTGTAGACGGTGCCCATGCCGCCCACGCCGAGACATTCCTCGAGCACGAAGCGGCCGTTGAGCGTGTCGCCTATCCCCTTGATGTGCTCCCCGTGCTCCGCTTCGCCGGGCGCGGCAAGCGCGCGCCCGCCCGACGGCGCATGGCCGCCCGAGGGGGTCTCCTGGATGCGGGTTTCGTCGCCGCTGGTCGTGGTGGTGCCCTGAAAGTGTTCGATGCGCCGCAGGACTTCCGTGTAGTCGGCATCGGGGAGCGGATGGACGGTCTGCGTCGCATCCACGGCTTCGCGCAGGCGGGCGCAGTTCGCTACGTCGAACGCAAGCGCGCGATCGATTTCGGCGAAAAACGCCTCGCGTGACAGCGTCCCGCTCTGGAAGGTCTGGATCAGCTGCGTAAGGCTCATCATTCGTATGCCTTCAACTCAGCTTGAATGTGCGCTCGCCGCGACGAGCGCCAACGTGCGCGCGAAGCCCTTCGCGACCTGTATGAGGTGAGATTAGTCTGCCGCAACGCACAGTGCAATCGGTGCCTGAGCTAGATCGCGGCTCGCGTGGCTTTAATGCAGCGAGATGCAGCCGGGTCCCGCATCGCGTGCGCCGCCTGTTGCCGCCCACCCAACGCCCGTGCAGCGCGCTGTTGGGCGCACACCATCAGCACTCCGGCGCGCGAACCGGGCCGCACGGCGGGCCGGCGCACCACGCAGCGGCGCCAACCCCCGTCATACAAGGCGCCACGCATCGTACCGCCTGGTTTCCGCGTGGCTGGCACACCCTGTGCATTAAGAGAAGCGAGCCCGCAACACATTGCAGCTCGATCGCCCACTACCCTGTATTGCCCTTCTGGAGAACTGTCATGAGCAAGCTGATGATCGCAGACCTGAGCGTCGCCCAAGAACTCGACCGCCGTGAAATGAGCGCCGTGCGCGGCGGCAACCTTGGCCTGCTGCCCTTCTACTACCCGACCCCGAGCGTGAAGGTCGACACGACCAACTTCACCGCTTCGCAACTGATCGGCCAGTCCAACGACATCGTCAACGAAACGGGCAACGACGTCGCTTTCGCCACGAACATCCACTCCACGGTCAACCCGGTGCAGACGGCCAAGAACACGATCAACTTCTGATCGCCCCACTGGCGGGGCGAGCGCAACACGCTCAATCGTCGTGCCGCCCCTGTCTCGTTTCATCCACTTCTGGAGGCTTATCATGTCTTCTATCGTTATCCGCGAGCTGGCCCCCGGGACGGAACTCGACCGCCGCGCCATGTCAGCCTTGCGCGGCGGCTCCAGCAACACGGTCTCCGGTATCGGATCGATCGCCAACATCAACGTGTCGCCGACTGTCGAGCAAAACATCGAACAGATTCAGGTGGTCAACGTCAACGCGCTCAATAACATCGGTTACATCGGCGCGGGCTTCGGGCCGCTGAATCTCAAAGTCAGTCCCTCGCAATATGCGAACGCCGGTGTGACGTTTTAACCGCCGCCCCACCCCGACGACGCAGACGGTGCCCTACGGCGCCGTCTGCGTCGTCGCATGCGCCGGGCGTCAACTATAGTGAAGGCAAGGCGCCGAACGCTCGTCATCACGGTGCGGCACCGCCCTTGCGCCGGCGTGCTGCCTTCTCCCTTCGAATCCGCTCGCATGGAGCAGACCATGGGTACTCTCGTCATCAAGGATCTTCCGGAAAGCGTGGATCTGGACAGGCAGGCGATGGCCGCGATCGCCGGCGGCTCGAGGATCGGCTCGCATCAGACGATGCTCGCGCCGCGGCCGTTCACCGGACTGCGTGTGGCAGTCGCGGACCCGCAAACGCCGCGAGGGCTGGCGACCGTCATAGCGGCGCCGCCCCGCCCCACATTGCTACGCTGATTTCCCGCTCTGTTTGCCGCGCGTCGATACGCCGATGCGCGCCGGCGTGTCATGCGCAAGACGCGTCACGCGCCGGCGCGCGTCGTCATGGCCGGGCGACTGGCCGCCGGCGGAAACACGCACCACGATCCATCGCCGTGACGGAAGAAGAAGATTGCAATCGTGCGCGCGGGATGCACCGCCTCCACGCACACGTAGCGCAGCCGGTTTTCCTGCATGCGGCTGAAGCACACCACATGAGCCGGCACACCTGCATTGGGCGCCAGCCATTTGTCGACGAGCAGGCGCAGCGACGATCCGGTGGCATTCATGACGGTCTCCGAAACAACGGGTGGCGGCAATGGCTGAACGTGACGCTCACGCGGCCTGCAGCGCGAACGCGGCGCGCTGCGCCTGGGCACGGCGCGCCCGCACCAGCGCGCGAATGGCGCGAAGGGCGGCAAGCGGATGACCGAGGCACGTGCGGACCTGTTCGCTGCGGCCCTTGCCGTCCACGCACCATGTGCAGAAGTGCTCGCAGTTGTTGGTCAGCAGGCGATAGCGGTCTTCGCCGAGACGGCAGCGCGCACGCGCGACGGCTTCGCGGCCCGCGTAGGTAGCGAACGGATGCGCGACGACTTCGACTTCATGACCGGCCGCGAAGCGCTCGAGCGAGACTTCTTCGATCGGGCCACGGTGCAGCGACGTGCACAGACCGGCGTAGTGAATGACCCGGCCCGCGCCGACATAGATACCGTGATGGCTGTAGCCCGCGCGACGCGAGACCAGATGGGCGCCAAGCGGCAGTTCAGCCGCGGCCAGCCCTGCCTTTTGCGCGATCGAACGGGCGGCGGCGCACGGTGTCGTGTCTGCGCTGCGAGTGTTCGTCGGTTGAAGGTCGGGGCTCATGGCGAGGTCCATCTGGTGGTTTGCTGGCGAAAGGTTTGCCGGTTGCCAACTACCCTGCATCAGCCATGCCAGACGCGCCGACGACGGCTGCACAAGGCCTGGCGGGATATCGCGCACAACCGTAGCCCCGGCGTGTTCGCCGCTGACCAACGGATTGACCTCATGGATGTCGGCGGCAAGCCACCAGATTGGCTTCGAACCGGGAACGATGGAAGACGCCCCATGTGTCGGAGTACTCACGACGGCGGACGCGGCTTGTGTTGGGATGCACCCGACCATTGCGCAACGAGGCCGCGAGGCACTAGCATGCGGAGAACGCGTCCCCGTCCCGAGGCGTCTTGCGGGGCAAGGCTCGCCGCGAAAAGACGAGCGATTCTGGGTGCCCGCGGCGCACTGGCATGGCGCTTGCAAGGTAGGGGTGCCGAGCCGCGCGCTTGCGGCCACTCTCTCGATGGAGACCCGTCATGACCTCGCTCACGATCACCGACCTTCACCTGCAGCGCGATATCGACCCCAGGGCCATGTCGTTCATACGAGGCGCAGGGGCGCCGTGGGTGTTCGGCTGGATTCAGCCCTATGAACCCGCGCAAGCGTCGGCTGGCCCCGTCATCAATCTCTACCAGACCAACAACACGTTCTACGCGAATCAGGTGGTCAATCAGTACCAGATGCTCGACGTGACCAACTCCGCGGCCAATTCGAACGTGCTGGTGGGTGTGGGCCAGAACGGCAAAAATAATGGCCTTGCGTAGGGCCTGAGATTAGCGGGGATAGCGGGGGTAGCGGGGAGACAGGCCCTGGCCTTCGGAGGCATGATCGTGACAACCGCACTGCATTGGAGTTCGGCATCGCGCACCGACGTAGGCCGCGTGCGGGCGCTCAATGAGGATGCGTGTCTCGATCTGCCCCAGCAGGGCTTGTGGGCCGTGGCCGACGGCATGGGCGGCCACACAGCGGGAGACCTGGCCAGTGCGATGATCGTGCGCTCGCTCAGCGCACTGGCCACCCTTGCCGCGGCGGGTTCACTGGCGAGCACACAAGGGGCAGCGCGCGGCGCGCTGCAGACGGTGAACCAGCAGCTGCGCGAAGAAGCGGCGCGACGCGGCGTGCGCATGATCGGCAGCACCGTTGCCGTGCTGATGGCGAGCGGGCGCGAGTGCAGCTGGCTGTGGGCAGGTGACAGCCGCATCTATCTCTATCGCGACGCGCGGCTCGAACCGCTCACGACCGACCACAGCCACGTAGCGGCGCTCCAGGCGCAGGGCCACCTCAGCGCCGAAGCGGCGCGCCACCATCCATCGCAGCATCTGATCACGCGGGCCGTGGGTGCATCGGATTGGCTCGAGCTCGACGAAGGCCGCATTGCCGTGCGCGACGGCGACCGCTTCCTGCTTTGCAGCGACGGCCTGAGCAACGAATTGGAGGCGCCCGAGATGGCACGCACGCTCGAGGACGCCGACTGCCAGCTCGCGGCCGACACGCTGGTCGATATGGCCTTGCAGGCGGGCGGACGCGACAACATCACCGCCGTGGTCATCCGCGTCGAAGACCCCGACGCCGGGGATCATACGCTGCTCAATCCCGCCCTGCCCACCACGCGGCAGTGAACCCGCGCTCAGGATTCCTTCTCGCGATCCGGCTTCTCCGCGTGGCGAAAATCCTTCGAGCGGATGCCGTGCTTCTTGAGCAGCATCTGCAGATGCGAGCGGTTCATGTCACAGCGGCGCGCAAGCTCCGCTACCGTGCCGCCAGTCTCCTGCAAACCGCGCTCGAGAAACGCGCGCTCGGCTTCATCGCTCGCGGCGCGCTTGGCGTCGCTGAGCGAGAGCGGCGCACCCGACATTTCGGACTCCACCAGACGCAGCGCCGCCGCAGCCGGGCCGGGGCGGATGTCGTCGGGCAGATGCTCGATATCGGCGGTGTCGCCGGCAAGGCACGACAGCCGATAGACGAGGTTGCGCAGCTCGCGGATATTGCCAGGGTACGCATACGTCAGCAGGAAATCGCGCAGCTTGGGCGTGAGCTTCACGGGCCGGCGCTTGAGCTGGCCGGCCGCCTCGTCGCCGAAATACGCAATCAGCAGGGGAATCTCGTCGCGGCGCTCGCGCAGCGCGGGCAGCGTGACATGAATGACGCTGAGCCGGTAGAAGAGATCCTCGCGAAACTGCCCTTGGGCCGCGAGTTCGCGCAGGTTCCGGTTGGTCGCGGCCACGATGCGCGTGTCCACCGCAATCGGCTCGTCCGAGCCCACGCGCTGGATCTCGTGCGATTCGAGCACGCGCAGCAGCTTCACCTGCCCTTGCAGCGGCAGCTCGCCGATTTCGTCGAGAAAGATCGTGCCCGTGTGCGCGCTCTCGAACTTGCCCTTGCGATCGCTCGATGCACCCGTGAACGCCCCTCGGCGATGGCCGAACAGTTCCGATTCGAGCAGGTTGTCCGGAATCGCGCCGCAGTTGACTGAGATATAGGGCCGCTCGGAACGCGCGCCGTTGGCGTGGATGACCTTCGCCATCAGCTCCTTGCCGGTGCCGCTTTCGCCGTCGATCAGCACGGGCAGGTCGGTGGGCGCCGCTTTTTCCGCAATTTCGAGCGCCGCCAGCAGCTTCGGGTTGTCGCCGAAGATGCCTTCGAAAATGAAGCTGCGCTCGATGAGCGCCTCGCGCCGCCGGTGCGCGGAGGGCGTGAGCGCCTCGGGCTTGTCCTCCGCATCGGGCGCGTCGTGTGAATCGTGGGTATCGGCCGCCGCCTCGACGAAGCGCTCCTTGCGCGAGAGCTGCATGACTTCGTCGCGCAGCGCGTTCGACTGGTTCAGGAGCTTCTCGATCTCCGCGCGTTCGAGGCGCGGCGCCCAGCGCAGCGTGGAGCGCAGGATCTCGATCTTTTCGAGCAGCCCGGCATAGGAGACCACCGAGCTGCCGAATCCGTGCGGGTCGAAGAGCTTCATGACGCACCCAGTTGCTTCTGGACGAGCTGGTAATACATGCCCTTGCGCGCGATGAGCTCCTCGTGCCGCCCCTGCTCGACAATGGCGCCCTCGTAGAGCACGAGGATCTTGTCGGCCTGCATGATGGTGCTGAGCCGGTGCGCGATGATGAGCGCCGTGCGGCCCTGGAGTATGTCGTGCATGTTCGAGAGGATGTTGCTCTCGGACTGCGTGTCGAGCGATGAGGTGGCTTCATCGAACACGAGCAGGCGCGGGTCGTGATAAAGCGCGCGCGCGATGCAAAGGCGCTGGATCTGCCCGCCCGAGAGGCCCATGCCGCGCTCACCCACCACCTGCTCGTAGCCGAGCGGCATTTTGGCGATGAATGCGTGCGCGTCGGCCATGCGCGCCACCTCCTCCATGCGGCGCCAATCCGGGCTCGCATCGCCGCAGGCGATGTTCTCCGCGATCGTGCCCGAGAACACGAGATTGGTCTGCATCACATAGCCCACCTGGGCGCGAAAGTAGGCGTGGTCGATCGCGCTCATGTCGTAGCCGTCCACGTTGATCTTGCCTTCCGTGGGCGCATAGAAGCCCACCAGCAGCTTGGCGAGCGTGGTCTTGCCGGAGCCGCTGCGCCCGACGATCGCCACCATCTGGCCCCGGCCAATCGAAAAGCTGATGTTCTCCAGCACATAGGGCGTTTCGTTGCCGCCATAGCGGAAATACACGCTGTCGAACTCGATGTCGCCCTGCACATCGGGCAGCAGCACGCGCGACGCGAGATCGGCGGGCTTCTGCTCGGGCTCGATGTCGAGCACGTCGCCCAGGCGCTCCATGGCCACCGCCGCGTCGTTCATGAGGCTCCAGAGCCCGACGAGGCCCATGAGCGGCGCGAGCACGCTGCCCATGAACGCATTGAAAGCGATCAACTGCCCGATGCTCAGCTCCTGATTGAGCACGAGCGTGGCCCCCGCCCAGAGAATCACGATCGTGGTGGCGGCATTGAGCAACTGGCTGCCGAGGCCCACGAGAATGTTGAACGCCTGCGCGCGGTACTGCACTTCGAGCGACTTCGCGTACTTGCGCTCCCACTTCAGCCGCACCGCCCTTTCGATGCCCATGCCCTTCACCGTCTCCACGCCGCCCAGCGTCTCCATCAGCATCGAGCGCGCGTCCGTCGAGGCGGCGAACACCTCGCGCGCATAGCGCTTGATTTTCGGCGTCGCAATGGCGGTCAGCGCCATGATGGGGACGACGAAAGCAATCAGCAGCAGCGTGAGCTTCACGTTGTAGAGAAACATGAACGTGAAGTAGATGAAAATCATCAGCAGATTGAGTGCCGTGGTGACCGTCGATTCCGTGAGGAACGCGCGAATCGTCTGGTTCTCCTGGAAGCGCGCGAAGATATCGCCGGTCTTGCGGCGCGCGAAGAACGAGAACGGCAGCGACATCGTGTGCTTGAAGAACTGCGACATCATCGCGAAGTCGAGACTGCGCACCATGAAATTCGACAGGTGCGCGCGTATCGTCACCATCAACTGCGTGAACACGTGCGAGATGATCAGTCCCACGATCAACAGATGCAGCAGGCTCACGTTCTGGTGCACGATCACGCTGTCGAGGATGGTCTGGATGATGAGCGGGGGCACCACGCCCAGCATCTGTATCACGAAGGTGGCGAGGAACAGGTGCGCGAGGATCTTCCGGTACGGCAGCAGATAGCCGATGAAACGCACCCACGGCGAGCGCGTCGCCGCCTGCGCGCCGGTGGTCTCGCCCGCGCTGAACAACAGGCAGGTGCCGTTCCAGCCGCGCTCGAACGCTTCCACGCTCAGCTTGCGAAAACCCAGCGCCGGGTCGGCCACCCTCACCCACTGCTTCGACACGCCGTACACGACGATATAGTGGTAGCCCTCCCAGTGCGCGATGAAGGGCAGCTCGAAGCCTTGCAGCGCCTCGTAGGTGCACTGCACGCCGCGCGCCGTGAAGCCGAGCGACTCGCCGGTGCGCGCGAGGCTGTCGAGCGTCGCGCCCTGCGTGGTCACGTTGGCGAGATCGCGCAGCTTGCCGAGCGTCATCGCAATGCCGTAGTGGCGGCAGATCATCGCGAGGCAGGCCGCGCCGCAATCCATCTCCTCGGCCTGCTCGACCAGCACGAAGCGCTTGATCACGCGCTCGTTGAATTTCGCGTCCGCGCCGCTGTCGACGGCGAGCGGCCGGCTGCGGCGCTCGGCCAGCTTCTTCTGCCGCTGCAACTCGCGCTCGGTGAAGCGAATGCGCTCCTCCAGCACCTCGCGCAATTTCGCGTTGCGCTCGAGCATGAAGTGGACCGTCTTCTCGGGAATCACGAGAAGCCGGACATCGGTGAGCGCGGTCACCGTGGCGAGCTGGTCCTGGCGCAGCAGGCACGCGCGTTCTCCGAAGATCTCGCCCGCGCCCAGCTTCGCCAGCGCGTAGGCGTTGCCGTCTTCCTCCCGTGTGATGCTGACTTCGCCCTGGCGCACGACATAGAGCCGCGTATCGCCGCCCGCGCCCTGGCGCACGATCTCCTTGCCCGCGCTCACGCGCTTGACGCCGACGCTCGACACGTACTCCTCGAGCTCGGCGCGCGAGAGCTTGCCGCGCAGGTCGAACAGGCGCGTGACGAAGCCGCCGGCGGAGCTGATCGCCACGTAGCTCGTCACGAACGATTGCGCGCCCGCGTTCGCGAGCAGCAACGGCTCGAGCACCGCGCGCGGTATGCAGAGCACCTCGGTCTTCGCGGACGCGCGCACCGAAACTTCGTGCCAGTAGTCGCGCAGCATCGCGATTTCGGCGAATACCTCGCGCTCCTTGCGCACGCCGAGGCTCGTCTCCTTGCCGCGCTCCTCCGCAATCAGCCGCACCGAGCCCGAGCGGATCACGTAGAGTCCGGCCGCCGCTTCGCCGTGCTTGCAGACCGTGTCGCCGAACGCGTAGCTGCGCACCTGAACCTGCGCCGCAAGGCGATCGAGCTCTTCGCGCGAAAACAGCGAGAGCGGCTCGACCGATGCGAGGAAATCCGTGAGCGTCGGTGCGCTGGCCGGTGCGGGCGCCTGGGTGTCCATATGCGGGCCTGGGCGCACTCAGTGCGCGTCGATGATGTGTTCTTGAGCGCGCTCGGCCAGCCACTCTTCGCGCAGGAGCCGTCTTACCTCGGACGAAACGTCCGCATCGAGCGTTGCCGGGTGCTTCGCGCTCACGCAGAAGATTTCGAAGAACGAGCCATCGGGCGCGGGGAACGGGCCGAGCAGATCGCCCACCTGTGCGTTGAACACCTTCGCCTCGATATCCGTTTTCAACGAGCCGCGCAGCACCTTGCCGATCACGCCGCCCCGCTCGCTCGTATCGGCAATCGAGTGCTCGCGCGCCATCTCGCCGAATGCCTCCGGTTCATCCTCGAGGATCGACATCACCTCTCGCGCCTTGCCTTCGGAATCCACCACGATATGGCTCACCTCGATGCTGTCGAACTTCGGCGAGTTGAGCTTGAAATAACTCTCGACCGCCTCGTCGTTGCAGATCCGGTCGAAGGTCTTTTCCTGGTAGAGCGTGTCAGTGATAAAGCTCTCGAATTCGTCGAGGCTGATGCCGAAGACGTCGAGATAGCGGTTCATGTCCGCCGCGCGATGCAGGCCCCGCACACGGCGGAACTGGTCGGCGCGCTGCTGGACTTCGTCAGGGCTCACCTGCACGCCCATCTTCTTCGCCGCGATGACCGTGAGCCGGTCGCGCACCTGCTGCTCGACCAGGCTCTCGAACTGCCCCGTGAGCTTCAGCACGCGGATGAAATCCTCGGTGCCGATGGTCTCGTCGTCGATACGCACGATTGCCGTCATGTCGTTCCCCTGATGACTGCGTTCTGGATACGGTGTTCTGGATTCAGCCTGCGATCTGCCGGAACGGGTCCAGCGCAAAATCGATCAGACGCCGCTCGCGCACGACGATCTCGGCCGTCGCCGTCATGCCGTAGCGCAGCGGATACGTCGTGCCGGCGATCGAGAAATAATCGCGCGCGAGGCGCACGCGCCCTTCGTAGACCGGCTCGCGGGTCTGCGCCTGCGGCTTGGTGGTGGGCGAAATGTATTCGAGCGTGCCGTCCACCACGCCATAGCGCTGGTAGGGAAACGCGTTGAACTTCAGCTTGACGGGCAGGCCTTCGTGCAGGAACGCGCGGTCTTGCTCGGCAATGGCCACTTTCACGACCGGCCGCGCATTGGCCGGCGCAATGCCGCCGAGCGGCGTGTTCGCCTGGATCTTGTCGCCGGGCTGGGTGGTCGTCACGTCCGTGATCACGCCCGAGACGGGCGCGAGCACGAGCAGGAAATTGTCCTTGTCGATGTTCTCGAAGCGGATGCGCGCCGCGGCGTCGGCGGCAAGGCGCGCCGTCTGGACCTGCAGCCGCAGCTTGTCCTCCGTATTGGCGATCTCGCGCTCGGTCGCGTCGTATTCGATGCGCAGGCTCGTGAGCTGCTCGGCGCTGCCTTCGAGCTGCGCCTTCGCCTGCGAGAATTCGTGACTGGTCTGCGCCTGCAGTTCGGCGAGGCGCGCCTGGGCGATCCGCAAGTTGTTGTCCGCCTGCAAATAGGCGCTGCGCTTCTCCTCGACCTGGCTTTGCGCAATCCCGCCGCCGCCAGGCAGCGCAAACAGGCGCTCGTACTTGTCCTGCTCTTCCTTCGCGAGGTCGCGCACGTGGCGCGCGTTGTCGATATTGGCGCGCGCCTCGTCAAGCTGGGCGTTCTCGGCCTGCGCAAGCTTGCTCGTGCCCTCCGTCACCCGGTTCTCGTGCTGATGCGCCTCGACGTCGATCTGCGCCTTGAGGGCATCGGCCTTGCGCTCCATGAGCGCCTTCTTCTCGGGGAACTCCTTCCATTCGCGCTCGGCGTCGTCCAGCTTCAGGCGCGCATCGAGCGCGTTGGTCGCCGCCTGGATCGCACCGCGCGCGTTGATGCGGCCAATCACGTCGTCCTTCTCGACCGGCTGGCCTTCGGCGATATAGATGTCGACGAGCTCGCCATCCACGGGCGCGTAAATGCGGCGGACCTCGGACTCGGGCGCGAGCGTACCCTGCGCGCTCACGATCACGTCCGCGCGGCCGACCAGCGACCACGCCAGGCCGCAGACCACGAGCGCGACCATCGCGATCACCGTCGCCTCGATGAGGCGCCATGGCCGCGCGGTCAGGATCGCGACGCCTTCCACGCTGTGCTCGTCCAGCGCCTCGCCAAGCGGCCGTGGCGGCTCGGCCGCTGGATGCGCTGCGCGCACGCGCGCGCGCAAGCGCTCAATGAGACGGGAGAGCTTCACCGTGGTCTCCTGCCGCTGCGAGCTTTTCGAGCGCACCTGCATGGGCCGCGAATTGCGGCGTGGCGAAATGAGTCGCGCCAAGGCGGTCGTGCACCGCCTGCAGATGGCCCGCGTGCGCCTCGCTGTCGATCTGCTGATACGTGTCGAGGTCGGCGCGCACGGCGTCGAGACCGGCAAGCCGCGGATAGCGCTGCCCATAGTCGGTCAGCGTCGCGGCGAGCGTGTCGAGACGGTCGCTATCGAGCGCCTTGTCGATCTCCGCCTTGATCCGGTCGAGCGCCGCCACGTAGACCGAATCGTCGCTTTGCAGCTTGCGCAGGTGGCTCAGCGCATCGGCATACACGGCGGCAAACGCCGGCACTTCGGCCGAAATCCGGTCGAGCGCGCGCTGATGCTCGCCGGGGTCGTCGTTCCAGCGGCTCGTCAGCGCGCGGATGGGCGCTTCGTCGCGATAGATGCGGATGGGCGCTTCAGGACCGCCGCGTCCGAGCACGAACGACTGCAGCGCCCCCATCCAGTCGATGTTGTCCACGAGCGGCGCTGCATCGGCATTGTGACGCGCGAGCGTGCGCATCTCCTGCACGATGGCCTGCGCGCGATCGAACGCGTGCGCATTGATGGCGTCGATCCACGCCGGCACCTTCGCCTTGATCAGCGCTTCTGTCCCCATGGCGCGCCAGGCGCCGTCGTCGGGCTGGCGTGCGAGGTATTGATCGGCCTTCAGCGCCGCGCTTTCATATTGGCCGCTCGCCAGCAAGGCCTGCATGTCGCGTTGCGGCGCGCCCTGGAACACCATCGCCGCGACCAGCACGACGAGCGCGGCAATCACGCCCGCGCCCCACCCTGCGAGCCGGCGCATGTTGATGCGCCCGCTGCCGCCCAGCGCCTCGCTCAACTCGCTGAGAAAGGTTTCGACGCGTCCGCGCTTGCGCCTCGCGTCCTGCGCGGCTTCGCCGGCGCGGCCTGGCGCATCGGCATCGGGGTTGATCTCGTCGTCCTGTGCCGGGGCCGGCGGTGTGCAGAAAATATCGAGGAACGAATGGGCCGTGCCGACGAACGTCGTGCGCTCGGGGTCCGCTGCGAGGGCGGCCGCATCGGGCCGGCGTGTCGCGGTGGCGGTGGCCTCGCTGGCGCACGCGCTTTCGAGGCCGACGCGGTAGACGAAGTGGTCGCCACCGAATGCGAGCCGCTGCCCGTCTTCGAGACGCACGGCCTGTTCGTCGAGACGGCGCCAATCGAGGAAGGTGCCGTTGGTGCTGCCGAGGTCTTCGACATAGACGGCGTCGTCCTCGGCATAGATATGCGCATGGCGTCGCGACAGGTAGTTCACCTGATGCGGGTAGGCCTCGCGATACTGGGCGAAGGTCTCGTCCGCCTTGCTCACAAGAAACGGAAAGCTCGTGACGACGATCTGCTGCAAGCCCAGATCGCCGCGCTCGGGCGTGAGCGTCACCACCGCCAGGCGCACCGCCTCGCGCGCCGCACGCGGCGCGAAGCCGACGCGGAACGAGAGCGCGCCGGCAAAGCACAGCTCATCGCCATCGTTGAGGACATGGGGTTTCTGGGCGACTTCGATGCCGTTGACAGCCGTGCCGTTCTTGCTGCCGAGGTCGGCCACATAGGCGGCGCGGCCTTCGCGGAAGATGCGCGCATGACGGCGCGAAAGGTCCACGACGAACTCGGGACGCGCCGACGCAAACGGCGGCAGCGTTCGCCCCACCGCGAACAGATCCTTGTCGATGCGGATCTCGCCCAGCTCCGGATGCGATATCGGACGCAGCACGATATCGAACGTCCGGTCGAGCGAAGTCTCTTTCTCGGCAATCGAAGCGGCGTCAGGCACCATGATTGCGCCAACGATCAGCAGTTGTCCGCCAGACTGCGCGCAGCGCGAGCACTGCGCGCGCACGGACTGTCCTTGTGAAGCCGCGCGCCTTGCACTTGGCGATCGGGGTGTTAGAAAAGTGTAGGCGACGGATCGTGGGAATCAAACAACCGGCGTGGCCCGCCGGGATGCGCGGGCTCACCGCGCGGGGGCTGCGGGCGCAGCGGAGTCGGATGCCACGTTGGCGACTTCGACGTCGGTCCACCCGCCGCCCATGGCCTTGTAAAGCGTGACGGTGTCGCTCAGGATCTGCTCGTGATTGGCGAGCAGGGACAGCTCCGCGGAAGCGAGCGAACGTTCGGACTCCAGTACTTCCAGCTGCGAGACGAGCCCTTCCTTCAACTGCGCCTCGACCTGCGCCGCGACGGTGCGCAGACGCTCGTTCTGCTCCAGCAGCTCGACACGCTGCTTCTTGTGCGCGTCGAGGTTCACGAGCGCGTTCTCGACCTCTTCGAAGGCCGTGAAGACGGCCTGGCGATACTGCTCTTCGGCAACCTTGCTCTGCGCCTCGGTCGTCTTGATGTGGGCATGCACACCGGGATCGAGCATCGGCAGGTCGATGCTCGGCATGAAGCTCAGCGTGAACACCTTGAAGAGGTCGGAGAGCGAGAACGCGGCCGTGCCGGCGCGGCCCGTGAGACTGATGGTCGGCAGTTGCGCGAGCCGCGCGGACCCGACTTCATCATACGATTCGAGAATGCGGAATTGCGCGGCCACCACATCGGGGCGGCGGCCGAGCAGCTGGGCGGGCAGCCCCATGGGCACGTCGGGGAACTTCACGCGCTGGCGCAACTGACCCACCGGCATCTTGAACTCGCCCGCCGGCACGCCGATCAGCGTAGCCAGCGCATTTTCGGCCGTATCGCGCTCGCGGTGCAGCTCGAGCAGCTCATTGGCGAGCCCATTGATCTCGGCGCTCTGGCGCAGGACCTCGGTCTTGGGCGCAACACCGTTTGCGTACATCTGCTGGTAGATCGTGAGGATCTGCTTGTTCTTGTCGAGCGTCTGTTGCTCCTCCTTGATCTGATCGTCGAACTGGAGGATCTGGAAATACGTGGTCGCCACATTGGCCACGAGCGTGAGCCAGCCTGCGCGCCAGTCGGCCTCGCTCGCATGGAATTCGGCCTTCTGGGCCTGCACGCTCTTCTCGACCTTGCCCCAGATATCGATGTCCCAGTTCACCTCCGTGGCCACATCGTAGGTCTTCGTGAGGCCGATACCCGTGCTCTTTTCATAGTCGATGCCGGCGCCCGCATCGACCGTGGGCAGCTCGCCGGCCTGCGCTTCGCCGATCTGCGCGCTGGCCACGCCAATGCGCGCCGCCAGAATCTTGATATCGACGTTGGCCGAGATGGCCTTGTCGATCAGCGTGTTCAGGTAGGGGTCGTCGAATGCCTTCCACCATTGCGGGTCGACGGTCGCGGCCGCTGAAACGGCACCGTGCGTGTGCGCCCAGGTTTCCTTGGCCGGCATGTCCGGGCGGCGGTAGGCGGGCGTGCTGAGGTCGGTGCAGCCGCACAGCAACGCGGCGCACAATCCCGCTGCGCCGGCAACGCGCGCCAGCAAGCCCGGCATGCCGATATGGGCATTGGTGTGCGACGGCGTGATCGATGGCGAAAGAGCGGTGTTCACGATCGACTCCTTGAGCGGAACGCGACGATGGGGGTGTGGGGGATGGAGAGACGGGGGAACCTGGGAAGCGCCGTGGAGGCGCTGGAGCCTCCACGGTTTGCCGCGCGCTCAGTAGTAGTTGATCGTGTTCTTGGCGGTTTGAACGGGGTTGACCGTCGAGCGGATGTTCGAGGCGAAAGCGACGTCGTTGCCCGTTTCGTTCACGATGTCGTTGGACTGGCCGATCAATTGCGAAGCGTTGAAGGTGGTCGAGGCGATGTTCACGCTCGGGGTCGGGTAGTAGAAGGGCATCAGGCCGCCCAGCGTGCCGCCGCGCACGGCGCTCATTTCACGGCGGTCGAGTTCGTGGGCGACGCTCAGGTCTGCGATCGTCAGCTTGGTCATGGTCGTTCTCCAGATGGGTGTTGCCGGGATGTTGGTGGTTGAGCTGCAGTTTTGCGGGCTCGGTTGCATAGAGGCACGAGGCGTGCCAGTCGTGCGGCCGACTGCCTGCGAAGCAGCGCATCGCACGCTGGACAAGGACTTTGCTGGAGCTTGCCGTGCGCGCCGCACCTGAACCGGCTCATGCGCGCGACCAGGCCTGATGGGCGAAGACCAACTCAATACGCGAATTGTGTTGGCGTCGCGCAGACATCGGCTGGCAGGGCGCTGATCGAGTAGCTGGAAATTCTGATTTCCGGAGTTTGCCGGCGCGCCCGGCGCTCTTCAGCCGACGCCTGGCCGGCCGGATCACGGCCAATATGAGGGTCGCCGGCCAACCCGACTGAAAGCTCATGAAAGCCGCCAGAAACGCACGTCGGGTGATTTGATGCCCGGTTGTCCCTCATCTCGCCGCCTTGAAACGCGCTGCGTGTTGGTACCGGCATGCGCTCAGGATTCATCCGGACCTTGCCATCGCCCATCAAAACCTGGCCGCAGCGCTCGAACGCGAGGGGCTGCGTGAGGAGGCTTGCGCTCATCGCGAACACGATTACGCCGACGAAGCCGAGGACGCGCAACTGCCGCCTTATGACCTGGTGTTCAATGGAATCGGCGACCCCGACGTCGCAACGCCGCTTGCTGCGCGCCTCGCCTGCTTTGCCGCACGAGCAGTCCGGTCTCGCGTTCCCGCTATTGATGCGCCCGCTCGCGACCCACGGTGGCGAGGGCCTCGAACTGCATACGTCGCTTGCGTCATTGTGGTCTGCGCTCGTCGACCTCGAAGCACCGTGTTACCTCACCGCCTGCCACGACTTTCGAAGCGCCGACGGCTACTACCGCAAATACCGGATCATCTACGTCAACGGCGAGCCTTACCCCTACCATCTCGCCATCTCGAGCCACTGGATGGTCCACTACTTTTCGGCCGGTATGGAGCTCACCGCCGACGGGCAGGGGCTCGTGCTTGAAACCAACGCCACCATGCTTGCGCATCGCGAACCACGGTTCGGTCCATTGGCGCACAAGAACCCGTATATCGACCAGATAATCGCGGCCTTCGAGCGCATGCTCCAGGCACGCACTCATAGCCGCCCTGTTCAGACCATCTAGCACAAGCGTCCGCGCATCGGGATAGACAACCGTGCGCGAGCAACTTCGCACGCGAAATCGCACGCAGCCGGAAGCCATTGTAGACTTGCTCGAACGCGCTGGATGTTGCCCCGTTATTTCATTGAATTACGGAAGACAAGTTATGGAAAAAAAGCAATGCCGGCTTGCTCGCATGTCGAGGTGGGTCGCGGCATTGGGCAGCGTCGTGTTCGTCAGCACGGCCCATGCGCAAGAGTTGACTGTGCTCGGGGGATGGCTGCGTGCGGATCGGCCTGGAGAGTCCGCTTACTCGTGGGGCTTCACTTATCTGCAGGCGCTCGATGAACACAACGCACTGAGCTACTCCTGGATCAACGAAGGCCACGTTCAGGACAATCATCGTGATGGCTTCGCGTTGCAATACTGGCGGCGTGCCGCGTTTTTTGACCGGCGGCTCTCGCTTGCCGCAGGGGTGGGTGCCTACAGCTATTTCGACACGGAGTCCTCCGTCGACGACAAGCCCTATATCGACAGCCATGGCCTGGCGGCGATCTTCAGTCTGTCGGCAACCTGGTTTGCCGACGACCGGCTGTTCTATCAGATACGCCTGAATGAGATCCTCGCGCCACGCAGCTACAACACGTTCAGCGCCATGTTCGGCATTGGTTACGAGCTCGATAAACCGAACACGCGCGGCTCGCTCTCGGGCGGCACCAGCGACAGCGTGTCCAGTGGCAACCAGATTACCGCCATGGCCGGCACGACAGAAGTCAACAGCCTGCGCTCACCGGGCGCGTTCGCGTATGGCTTCGAGTATCGGCATGGCTTTGGACGATATTTCGACGGCACTATCAGCTGGATCGATGAAGGACATACGCAGCTCAACACCCGCTCCGGTGCGGCAGCACAGGTGTGGTTGCGCCGTAGTTTCTTCAACGACAAACTGAGTCTGGGAGTGGGTGTGGGCCCCTACTATGCGACCGATACGCATCGTATCAAGGATGGCACAGACACCAGTGGCCGCGTCTCGGTCTTGCTGACGATGTCGGCTGCATATAACCTCACCCGACACTGGTACGTACGCGCGTCGTGGAATCGTGTGATGACGAGCTACGACAAGGACAGCGATATCTATCTTGGGGGCTTCGGCTATCGCTTCTAGAGGGTGTCAGGCCTCACCACGACAATGCCAACCGAGACCCATTCCGATCCATCGCAGTCCATATGGACCGCGATCCGCAGCGACGGCGTGAATGGGTTGCACGACGCCGTAGTGGATATCTCCGGGTGGATCATTCCACTGGAGACGACAGGCGCAGAAGCCGACTATTTTATTCTTGCCGCGGATGAACCCTGTTGCGGCGGCTGTGTGCCACGCGACCCTTTTCGTTGCATTGAGGTCGTGACACGCGTGCCTGTCGTGCCCCGGTGCGAATCCGTGCGACTGCGCGGCCGTCTGATAAGGTTGATCGACGATCCGGCAGGTTGGCGCTATCGGCTCGAAGCGGCGCAGCCCGCGGGTTCATCCGTGGCGGTATCCGCAATGAGCCGTCGCGCATTCCTCGCCTCGGGAGCCGCACTGGGTCTTGCCGCGTGTACGCCCGGACGCTTTGCACGCTATGCCGACGCGTCTGACGAACCGGGGCCGGGCCACGGCGAGCCCCCGCTATGGCGCGCCTCCGCAGGAGCGCTCACGCTCGACATGCACAGTCACGCCGGCCATGTGATCGTCTCGCGTAATCCGGCAGTCGGCGAGCGTCGACCGCTGACGTCGGTGAGTGCGCCAATGCGCGCAGGCGGAATGAATGCGATCTGCCTCGCCATCGTCACAGACACCGTCGTGACGCGTGTATCAGCCGACCGAAAACGCTTCGAGGCATGGCGCACGCCGCAGCCTGGCGAGCTTTACCGGCTCGGCCAGGTAGAGTTCGCGCGCGCGAAGACATTGGTTGAGCACGAGCAACTCGAGATCGTGACGCGTGCCGGCATGCTCGCCGCAGTTGACGGCCAAAGGCCGTGCGTGATTATCGCGGCCGAAGGCGCGGATTTTCTCGAGGGTCGACTGGAGCGCGTCGACGAGGCCTACGCGCTCCATCAGTTGCGGCATCTTCAGTTGACGCATTACCGTGTCAACGAGCTCGGTGACATCCAGACAGAGGCGCCGGTTCACGGCGGGCTCACCGATTTCGGCGCCGACGTCGTGCGCCGCTGCAACACGCTCGGGATTGTCGTGGACGTCGCGCACGGCACCTATGATCTCGTCAAGCGAGCGGCGTCCACGACGACGAAGCCACTGGTGCTCTCGCACACGGCGCTCGCGGGACACCCGGGCCCGCGCAGCCGCCTCATCACGGCCGATCATGCGCGCGCCGTGGCGGCAACGGGCGGCGTGATCGGCGTGTGGCCCAGTTCAGGAACCTTCCACGACCTCGATGCGATGGCGCACGGATTCAGGCGCATGGTGGATGTCGTGGGCGTCGAACACGTGGGACTCGGCACGGACATGTACGGTTTCATCTCGCCGCCGGTATTTCGCAGCTATGAACAGTTGCCGGCTCTTGGCGCGGCGCTGCTTGCAGCCGGCTTCTCACAGCAGGAATCCGAACAGCTGCTGGGCGGCAACTATCGACGCGTGCTCGAGGCAACGCTCGCCTGAGCGCACCGTTCGCGAATGCGCGGCCGGATGGATTTCCGGCTCGGACGCGGTGCTGGCCGACAGCGCGCGAAGGTAAGCGCCTTGTTCGTATGGATCACTTAACGTAAATAGTAATCTTCTTCGAATACACAGGTGGATCATGTGGAATATGGTGAGCATCCCCCATCAGCAACTGCAACGTATGCTTACCTGGCGGCAACTGAATCATCGTTTCGGTTTCCCCGGCGCCGAAATGCAGATGATTCCGATCGGACGGAATAGGCTGATCCATCGGCGGCAAATCCGTATCGATCAGCAAATGATGATGCCCGGTGTTTTTGAACTCGACATCCTTGGGCGCCACGCCCATATATCGCAACCCGAACCAGACACGAAACGGCTTGCCAGCCGGCATCACCTGCCCGTTATTGGGCCAGCCGATATAAACGATCGCCCGGGGATCCGCCGGCGTAGTGCCCGCATGCGCGACACCTCCCACAAGCAGCGCGGGACTCCCCACAAAAGCCAGCACAAACACGAAAACAAACACAAAAAACCGGTTCATGGCATGCACTCCCGCTACTGACTGAAAACAGCCGCGAAGCAATACCGCGCTACTTGACCGTAATCGTGATCTTCTTCGAATAAACCGGCGGATCATGCGGCACGTGGTTGTAATCGCCCATCAGCAACTGCAGCGTATGCTTGCCCGGCGGCAGCTCGATACGCGCCTCCGTTTCACCCGCCCCGAAATGAAGATGATTGCGATCGGACGGAATCGGCTGGTCGAGCGGCGGTAGATCCGTGTCGATGAGTAGATGATGATGGCCCGTGTTCGCCCGGTTCACGCCCTTCGGGCAAATCCCCATGTTGCGCAGTCCCATGCGCACCCAGAACTTGCCGCTGGGAATCGTCGCGCCGTCCGGCGGCCAGATGATGTATTCCTCGGCTCCCGGTGGCGACGGCGTGCGCTGGGCCCACGCGAGTCGCGGCATCAGGACGGCCGCTGCCAGGGCCAGCAAGGTTTCTCTTCTTCGCATCTCGTTGCTCCTTCTTCGGCAGTCGGCACGCGGCGTTGCGGTTCGGTGCGTGTTGTACAGCTTAGGTCGAATTCACCACGATGCACATAAATCGAAGCGTGCCCGCCTCGTTCGTCTCATGTGCGTCATTCGCCTCATGCATCGCCGAACGCGTGCTATTTTGTAGTTGTGTGCGAACAATGCTTGCGCCCGTGACCGGCAGCGTCTGTAACGCCCGCATCGTGCCAGCACGGCCGGGCAGCTCGCCCTCGGCATTCAAAATCGATGGCTCCTGGGCGGCGCCTCCGGGCGTCGCCTGCCAGGGAGAACAAACATGTGGCGGCTATTGTTGCCTGTGTGCCTGCTGGCCTCGCTCAGCCCGACCTCGGCGATCCCCTCGCCCCTGCCCCCGGCGCAAGCCGCTTCGGCTTGCGCAAGCGCGTCGCCGCCCAAGGATCTGCATCCGCATTTCAAGGACACGCGCGCCACCGCCGCGCTCGATTTGCATCTGGCCCAGCGTCATGATGGCTTTGTCATCCTGCGTGTCGGCCTGATGCCGAAAGACACCTCGGAAGAATACGAAATCACGTTCTGGAATTCGATCAAGGACAGCCAATACCCGAGCGATTACGAGGCATACCTGAAGGCCTATCCAAACGGGCGCTTCGCGCCGCTCGCCCAGGCGCGCCTTGCACGCCTGCGCGCCGCTGCACCGAAACCAACCTCCGCGCCCGCAGCGCCAGTGGCACACGCGGCGAGCAACGCGGCACCCGCCGCCCCTGCGCCTGTCCCCGCGCCTGCCCCGCAAGCGAAAACGCCGCCTCCTCCCGCCACGCCGCCGGCTGCGCAGACCAAGGCCGCGCCTGCTGTTGCAACGCCCGCTCAAACGGCAGTTCCCGCGAAGGTCAATATCGCCACGACCAAGCCGGGGCCGCACGATATTCAGGACTGCCCCACTTGTCCGCTCCTGATTCCGGTGACGCCCGGCAACTTCATGATGGGCAACGACACCGACGATCCATCCGAAAAGCCCGTGCATCGCGTGTCGATCGGCCATAGCTACGCACTGTCGAAGTATGCGGTGACCGTGGCGCAGTGGAACGCCTGCGCCAATGCGGGTGCGTGCCCACGCTTGTCGAGCGAGAGCAACTCCGCACCGAACGCACCCGTGCGCGATCTGAGCTGGGACGACGCGCAGCAATACGTGAAGTGGCTCTCGAAGGTCAGCGGAAAACCGTACCGTCTGCCCACCGAGGCGGAATGGGAGTACGCCGCGCGCGGCGGCACCGCCACGCGCTACTGGTGGGGCAACGAGATGCGCAAGGGAACGGCGAACTGCAAGGACTGCGGCCCGCCATGGCGCGTCGAGGCACCCGACGACGTCGGCTCGTTTCCGGCCAATCCCTACGGCTTCTACGACATGGCCGGCGGAGTCTGGGAATGGGTCAGCGACTGCTGGCACAACTCGTACAAGAACGCCCCCGACGACGGGCGCACCTGGGACGAACCCAACTGCCAGACGCGCGTCATCCGTGGCGGCTCGTGGCGCGACGGCGCGGGCTATATGCTGAGCGCCACGCGCTTCAAGTACGACAGCAGCGTGCGCTACAACGCCAATGGTTTTCGCGTGGCGCGGGATATGCAATAGCGCGGCTCGGGTTGCGGGTGTCGTTCAAGCAGGTCCGATTCATGCAGGCACACGCGGGCCTGCTTACTGCCCTCGCCGCTGCGAGTCCGAATCTCCGGCAGATGATCAGGCACCCAATCCGGGCCAGAAATTCGAAACAAGTGTAATCAACTGTTAGCGGTAAACGCGCAGGCCCGTTTTGACGCTGGGGACGCGCTGGCACTTTGGTACGATCGCGCCTTTCGTCCACTGCACCGCCAACGTGAACCGCCCGTCCGTAACGCATTTTCGTGAGCTTTGCGCTCGAGGGCTCGCCCGTCTGCGCACGGTTGCGGCGATGACCGGCGCGAAGGCCCGCGGCGTGAGCGGCGCTGCGTGGCACGGGCTTCGACATCCGACGCGTCGCGGTCTCATGCTCACGCTGGCTGCGGTGCCGGCGCTATTTCTCGTCTATGTCCTTGCACTCATCCCGTTCACGCCGCGCGTGAGCGACATCCGCAAGGCCCGTGTCGACCGCCCCGCGCTGGTCGTCTCCGCCGACGGCAAACTGCTCGCCGAGTTCAAGCCCGTCAATCGCGAGTGGGTGCCGCTCAACCAGATTTCGCCCTACGTGGTGCAGGCGTTGATCGCCACCGAGGACCACCGGTTCTACGAGCATCATGGCATCGACCCCGAGCGTCTCGCGTCGGCGGCCTTCCACACGTTTTCGGGCACGCGCCAGGGCGGCTCCACCATCACGCAGCAGCTCGCGCGCAATCTGTACCCCGACGAGGTAGGCCGCGCGCCCACGCTCACGCGCAAGCTCAAGGAGGCCATCACCGCCCTCAAGATCGAATACGTCTACAGCAAGGGCGAGATCCTCGAGACCTATCTGAATACGGTGCCGTTCCTCTACAACGCCTACGGCGTCGAGATGGCCGCGCGCACGTACTTCGGCAAGCCCGCGGCGCAGCTCGACATTCTCGAAAGCGCAACGCTGGTGGGCATGCTCAAGGCCAATAGCGCCTACAACCCGGTGCTCAATCCGGAGCGGGCGCTCGAGCGCCGCAATACGGTGCTCGCCCAGATGGTGAAGTTCGGCAAGCTCAAGCCGGACGAGTTTGCCTGGCTTAAAAGCCAGCCCACCCACATCGATTTCGAGCCCCAAACGGAGCCGGTGGGCGCCGCTCCGCATTTCGCGGCGCAATTGCGCCGATGGCTGATCACCTGGGCGGACCGCAACGGCTACAACATCTATTCGGACGGCCTCGTCGTGCGCACGACCATCGATTCGCGGCTACAGGCGATGGCGACCCAGGCCGTTGCCTGGCAAACCGGCCAGCTGCAACGGATAGCCAGGGATGCATGGAACGAGAGAACGGGCTGCTGGCCCGGCAATGACCTGTTCCAGTCATTCATCAGGCAGACACCCGAGTACCGCGCGGCGCGCGATGCGGGCCTCACGGATCCGGCCGCCGTGAGAAAACTGGCGATGGACGGCGCGTTCGTCGACGCCCTCTGCCGCAGCAAGACGCAAATCCAGGCGGGCTTCATCGCACTCGACCCGCGCAACGGAGACATCAAGGCATGGGTCGGCAGCCGCGATTTCCACGACGAGCCGTTCGATCACGTGCAGCAGGCGCGGCGTCAGCCCGGCTCGACCTTCAAGGCCTTTGTCTACGGCGCGGCCTTCGCGGACGGCGCGCAACCGGGCGACACGATCGTCGATCGCAACGTGACCATTGCGCTCAAGGGCAACGCGGTGTGGCGGCCGACCGACGCCGAGCCGCCTACCGGCCGGCCGATGACGCTGCGCGACGCGCTCGCCTATTCGCGCAACCGCGTGACGGCCCAGCTCATGCAGCGCGAAGGCCCCGCAAAGGTCGCCGATCTGGCGCGCAAGATGGGCGTGCGCGAAAGCCCGCTCGATGCGGTGCCATCGCTCGCGCTGGGCACGAGTCCGGTCACGCTCAAGGAGATGGTCTCGGCGTATTGCACGATCGCGAACCACGGCGCCTATATCGAGCCGCGCATGGTGACGCGCATCGAGGATCGCGACGGCAACGTGCTCGCCGAATTTCCGGCGGCTCAACCGGAACGGGCGCTGCCGCCGGGCGCGGCGCTCAAGCTCATCGACGCGATGCGCGACGTGGTCAACCACGGCACCGGCACCGAGATCAGGACGCGCTTCGGGATTCGCGCCGATGTGGCCGGCAAGACGGGCACGACGCAGGACAACACCGATAGCTGGTTCATCCTGATGCATCCGCAACTGGTTGCGGGCGCATGGGTGGGCTTCGACGATGCCCGCGTCACGCTGCGCAACGACTACTGGGGTGAAGGGGCGCACAGCGCGTTGCCGATGGTGGGCGCGTTCTATGACATGGCGCTGCGCGCGAGGGTGATCGATGCGCGTGCGCAACTCGCGCCGAAGAGCACTCCGCCTGCTGCAAGCCATCCTCGAACGACGCACCACCGGTTCCTGTTCTGGCGATTCTGATTTGCGCGCTGCGTGGAGGCGCATTGGGATTCCAGCGCCTGGCGTGTGCGGAGTAAAGCGTGATCGTTCAGTGGTCAGTGGCTGGCACGATTTTCACACTCAGGAAACTCACGTTTCCCTCGTGAGCAAAAATATCCGCCCTGGCTCCTTCTCCTGCCGTCGCCTTCACCCCTCAAAGACGAACCAGACGGTGGGAATTTGAAGATCCGTATGACAAATCTGTCCGATGCAGACAAGCAGCGCGTACGCGCTTTCACGCCCCACCCGCGCTTCTGCTCCAACCGCTCCCCATTTTATATTGAATAGACAACTTTCGGCGAACTTACGCCGCGTGGACCGCCGCCCCACGCCCGTAGTTCCGTTTATACCGCCTATGCGTAAACCCTGATATCTGCAAAGTTGTCTATACAATATGCTCCAACCATCGCGGCCATCCCCGGACCGCTTTTGCTTTCAATTTCTTTCAGTGGAGGAAGTCCGTGACTTCGCATCGCCAGGATACTCAACGGGTTACGGAGCTGTGCATCACCCCCGGCACGCTCACGCTCGCACAACTTCGCAGCGTGCATCAGAACCCCGTGCGGCTCACGCTCGACCCCAGCGCCTACGTGGCCATCGACCGCAGCGTGGCCTGCGTCGAACAGATCATCGCGGAAGACCGCACCGCCTACGGCATCAACACCGGCTTCGGCCTGCTCGCATCGACGCGCATCGCGCGCGACGACCTCGAAAACCTGCAGCGCTCGCTGGTGCTTTCGCACGCAGCAGGTGTGGGCGAGGCGCTCGATGACGCGCTCGTGCGCCTCATCATGGTGCTCAAGATCAACAGCCTTGCGCGCGGCCTCTCAGGCATCCGCGGCAAGGTCATCAACGCGCTCATCGCGCTCTTGAACGCCGAGGTGTATCCGCACATTCCGGTGAAGGGCTCCGTGGGCGCCTCGGGTGACCTCGCGCCGCTCGCGCACATGTCGCTCGTGCTGCTGGGCGAAGGCAAGGCACGCCACGACGGCCGCTGGATGTCGGCGCGCGACGCGCTGAAGATCGCCGGCCTCGAGCCGCTCAGCCTCGCTGCGAAGGAAGGCCTCGCGCTGCTGAACGGCACACAAGCCTCGACCGCCTACGCGCTCAAGGGCCTGTTTCTCGCCGAAGACCTCTACGCCGCAGCGAGCGTGTGCGGTGCGCTGAGCGTGGAATCCATGCTCGGCTCGCGCGCGCCGTTCGATCCGCGCATTCACGCCGCGCGCGGCCAGCGCGGCCAGATCGACGCCGCCGCCGTGTATCGTCATCTGCTCGGCGCATCGAGCCAGGTGGGCCAGTCGCACGAGAACTGCGAAAAGGTCCAGGACCCGTATTCGCTGCGCTGCCAGCCGCAGGTCATGGGCGCCTGCCTCACGCAGATCCGTAACGCCGCCGAAGTGCTGGAAGTGGAGTCCAACGCCGTCTCGGACAACCCGCTCGTGTTCCCCGAAGAAGGCGACGTCATCTCGGGCGGCAACTTCCACGCGGAACCCGTTGCGATGGCGGCGGACAATCTCGCGCTCGCGATTGCGGAAATCGGCTCGCTCAGCGAACGCCGCATCTCGCTGATGATGGACAAGCACATGTCGCAGCTGCCCGCGTTCCTCGTGGCGAACGGCGGCGTGAACTCGGGCTTCATGATCGCGCAGGTCACGGCCGCGGCGCTCGCCTCGGACAATAAGGCGCTCGCCCACCCCGCCAGCGTCGACAGCCTGCCGACCTCGGCGAACCAGGAAGACCACGTGTCGATGGCGCCCAACGCCGGCCGCCGCCTCTGGGAAATGGCCGACAACGTCAAGGGCGTGATCGCGATCGAATGGCTTGGCGCCTGCCAGGGCCTCGACTTCCGCGAAGGCCTGAAGACCACCGACGCGCTGGAAACCGCACGCCACATCCTGCGCGAAGTCGTGCCGTTCTATGAGAAGGACCGCTTCTTCGCACCGGACATCGAGGCAGCGAGCGCGTTGATCGCCAAGCGCCATCTGAACGCGCTGCTGCCGGCTGCAGTCCTGCCGAGCCTGTAATACCCGCAACATCCGCACTACCTGCAATTTGCATCACCGGCCTTGAGCGTCATCCAGCATCGCCTGGCAACAGCGCGCGACGCTCAACGGCCGCATGAAAGAGAAGACGAAACGTGCCGGCAGAGTGCAACGGGGCCACAAGCCGCCGCTGCTGTCTGCCGGACCGTTCAAGGAAAGAGACATTGGAAGAAAATCTGCAGCGTAACCTCGGAGCCCGCCACATCCGGTTCCTCGCGATCGGCTCCGCCATCGGCACTGGCCTGTTCTATGGATCCGCATCGGCGATCCAGCTGGCCGGACCGGCAGTCGTCCTCGCGTACATCCTGGGTGGCGCGGCAGTCTACATGGTCATGCGCGCTTTGGGCGAGATGTCCGTGCGCAATCCGATTTCGGGCTCCTTCAGCCGCTACGCCGGCGACTACCTCGGCCCGCTCGCCGGCTTCCTCACCGGCTGGACCTATATCCTCGAAATGATCATCGTCGGCCTCGCGGACGTGACGGCCTTCGGCATCTACATGGCCTTCTGGTTTCCGCACGTGCCGCAGTGGATCTGGGTGCTGGCCATCGTGCTGCTGATCTGCGGGCTCAATCTGTGCAACGTGAAGATCTTCGGCGAGATGGAATTCTGGCTCGCGCTCGCGAAGATTCTCGCCATCGGCGCGATGATCATCGGCGGCGCCGCCATTCTCGTGCTGGGCATCAGCATGAATGGCGAGCAGGCACACGGGCTCTCGAATCTCTGGACCCATGGCGGCTTCGCACCCCATGGCGTGGGCGGCCTCGTCGCCTCGCTCGCGGTGGTGATGTTCGCGTATGGCGGAGTCGAGATCATCGGTATCACGAGCGGCGAAGCGAAGAATCCCGAAGTGGTCCTGCCACGCGCGATCAACGCGGTGCCCGTGCGTATCCTGCTGTTCTACGTGCTCACGATGATCGTGCTGATGGCCGTGTTCCCGTGGACCAGGATCGACGGCCAGGGCAGCCCGTTCGTGCAGATCTTCTCGGGACTCGGGATCAAGTCGGCGGCAACGATTCTCAACGTGGTGGTGATTTCGGCTGCGGTTTCCGCGATCAATAGCGACATCTTCGGCGCCTGCCGCATGATGTACGGCATGGCCGCGCAAGGCCAGGCTCCGCGCGTGTTCACGATCACGTCGCGTGCCGGTGCGCCCTGGGTGACGGTGCTCGTGATGGGCGTGGCGCTGCTCGGCGGCGTGCTGCTCAACTACCTGATTCCGGACCAGATCTTCCTGGTCATCGCGTCGATCGCGACGTTCGCCACGGTCTGGGTCTGGCTGATGATCCTGCTTTCGCAGGTGGCCATGCGCTGGCGTCTGTCCAGCGACGAAGTGCGCGCGCTGAAATTCAAGGTGCCGCTGTGGCCCGTCGGCCCCGCTGTCGCTATCGCGTTCATGTTGTGCGTGATCGGCGTGCTGGGCTACGAGAAAGATACGCGCATTGCCCTATACGTCGGCATCGGCTGGATCGCGGTGATGACGGTGGGCTGGTGGGTGAGCAGCAAGCTCAACGGCAACGCTGACATTGCTGAGGAAAAACGCGAGATGGCGAAGCAGAGCTGACGCGTTATTACGCACTGCTGTGCTCTGCAACGCGCCCCGTATCCGGCATGGCTGGATACGGGGCGCGTTTTTTTGCATTACGTTCGTGCGCTGGCTCAGGCCGTGCGTGCGCCGGAAAGCGTCCTGTCAATCAGGTCGCCCGGTCTCGTATTCAACGTGACGAGCAACGTTGCGCCGCCTGCTTTCTCAACGGCGCCCAGGAGTCTTGTTCTGCTGGTTTTCTCAATGACTATACAGCCGTCGCTGCCCTTTTCGCCTGGGCCGTGAATTTCGAATGGGACCTTTTTGAATTCGCGGCATCCGGCAAACTGCGCGTCAAGGAACTGTGGGGTTATTACAGCGGCAGGGTCCCATGCATCACCCTGGTATTCACTTGGCCGCTCGATTCGATATAGACCGGGAGGTATGGCGCCTCCGCGAATGCCCTTCTTGTCATTGGTTGCCCGAAAGGGCGAGTAGGAATCGAAAGAGCGCTCGCCTTTTCCATCGATCCGACCGCGTCCACCCCCGCTCACACCGCGAACGCAGAAGGAGATTTTTGCGACCTCTCCGACTATCAGCTCGGACCATATGTAATAGACCAAATCAAAGTGCCTGGCATCCATCGCGATCTCCGTCATGCGTGGTCGGACTGTCGACGAGACTTGAAGGGCATCGGAGTCAGCATGGCACGCTGTCTGCGCCAAGGGAACCGGAAATGTTCGGTACCGAACGGAGTTTCGTTCCCGAGTCGGCCCGCATCCGCAGATGCGTTTGATTGACGGATCAAGCAGATGGACGCGAAACGGCTGTGTGCACGAATGCGGTCGTTGCAACGGCAGGCGTCCGAGCGGCAGTTCAGGGGGGCTTAGGCTACTGGCGTGCTGCACACTCCCGAGACGAATGTGGAGCTTAGTTGTGAGTCGGGATAC
>NZ_BAYD01000052.1 GCF_000685075.1 Paraburkholderia oxyphila NBRC 105797 | reverse complement strand
CACGACGAGCGCGTGCGGATGCTCGGCCACTTCCGGGTCCAGATTATTCTGGATCATGCGGTAGGCGGCTTCGGCCAGCCAGGTCTTGCACACCTTCTCACTGCCGCGCGGCGCGCGGATCGTGCGGGACGGGTCGAGGCGGGGATCGGTGAAGTTGGGATGGTTCATAACGGTCTCGGACTGGTTGTTTGGGTTATTGCTCGGATTCGAACGCGAACGGGCTGTGCGCCGCGATTGCGCCGTTCTGCACGAGCTGCGTCATGGCTGCGATATCGGGTGCGAAGTAGCGGTCCAGATCGTAGTGCGGGACTTCGCTGCGCACCGACTCCATCACTTTTTGCAGTGCCGGGCTGGTCGCGTGCGGCGCGCGCAGGTCCACGCCCTGTGCGGCGGCGAGCAGCTCGATCGCGAGGATGTTGGCCGTGTTCTCGGCGATGTCGCCGAGCTTGCGCGCGGCGAAGGTCGCCATCGACACGTGATCTTCCTGGTTCGCCGAAGTCGGCAGCGAGTCGACCGAAGCCGGATGCGCGAGCGTCTTGTTCTCCGAAGCCAGCGCCGCTGCCGTCACGTGCGCGATCATGAAGCCCGAGTTCACACCGCCGTCCTTCACGAGGAAAGGCGGCAGGCCCGAGAGCGTCGCGTCGATCAGGAGTGCGATGCGGCGCTCGGCGAGCGCGCCGATTTCGGCGGCCGCCAGCGCGAGATTGTCGGCCGCGAACGCCACCGGCTCCGCGTGGAAGTTGCCACCTGAGATGACTTCCTTCGTGTCCGGGAAGATCAGCGGGTTGTCCGAGACTGCGTTGGCTTCGATCAGCAGCACTTGCGCGGCGTGGCGCATCTGGTCGAGGCACGCGCCCATCACCTGCGGCTGGCAGCGCAGCGAGTACGGGTCCTGGACCTTGCCGCAGTCGCGGTGCGAGAGGTTGATCGACGAGCCTTCGAGCAGATCGCGATAGGCCGAGGCCGCCTCGATCTGGCCGCGATGACCACGCAGTTCGTGGATGCGCGCGTCGAACGGCTTGACCGAGCCGGCTGCCGCGTCCACGCACAGCGCGCCGGAGACGAGCGCCGTGCGGTACAGGTCTTCGATCGCGAACAGGTTATAGATCGCGAGTGCCGCGGAAGCCTGCGTGCCGTTCAGGAGCGCAAGGCCTTCCTTCGCCTGCAGCGCGATCGGCTTGAGGCCGGCCAGACGCAGGCCCTCTTCCGCGCTCATGCGCTCGCCCTTCGCGAACACGTCGCCCACGCCCAGCAGCACGGCCGACATGTGCGAGAGCGGTGCGAGGTCGCCCGACGCGCCCACCGAGCCCTTCACCGGGATGACGGGCAGCACGTCTGCATTGAAGAGCGTGATGAGCGTTTGCATCACTTCGCGGCGGATGCCCGAGTGGCCGCGGCCGAGGCTCGAGAGCTTCAGCGCCATCATGAGGCGCACGACCGGGCGCGACATCGGCTCGCCCACGCCCACGGCGTGCGAGAGCACCAGGTTGCGCTGCAGCAGTTCGAGCTGTTCGCGCGGGATATGCGTGCTGGCGAGACGCCCGAAGCCCGTGTTGATGCCGTAGGCCGGCTCACCCTTGGCCGTGATCTCGGCGACGGTGCGCGCGCTCGCGTCGATCGCCGCGAAGCTTGCCGGATCGAGCTCGAGCTGGATGCTGCTGCTGTCCTTGGCACGCGCGATCTGGCGCAGTTGTGTGAGGGTCAGATGGCCGGGAGTCAGGGTAATCATCGCAGTGAAATAAGTTGTCTGGACAAGGTAGCCGCAGATTACACAAAACGAGTTGTCTATACAAGTTAAAAATTCTCCGTGTATACCCTCGCCACTCCTCCCTGACGCCCAAATTACGGGGCCTTTCGGTTACGGAACAGGCACGCCACCCCAGGTAATAACACCGATTGCCGGCTACCCGGTGAAATCGGTAATTTGTATAGACAACTCACTGCTACGCAGAAAATCCCTTCCGGAGATGTCATGAAGAAACTTGCCCTGTGTGTCGCACTCGCTCTTGCAGCCGGCGGCGCTTACGCGAAAGACTGGACCACGATCCGTTTCGGCACGGACGCCAGCTACGCGCCGTTCGAATCGAAGGCACCCGATGGCAAGCTCGTCGGTTTCGATATCGATCTCGGCAACGAGATCTGCAAGCGCCTGAACGCGAAGTGCGTGTGGGTCGAGCAGGACTTCGACGGCATGATCCCGGGCCTGAAAGCCAAGAAGTTCGACGGCGCGCTCTCCGCGCTCACGGTCACGCCGCAACGCGAGCAGCAGATCGCCTTCACCGCGAAGCTCTACAACACCCCTACGCGCCTCGTCGCGAAGAAGGGCTCGCCCCTGCAGCCGACCGTCGAGTCGCTCAAGGGCAAGTCGGTGGGCGTCGAGCAGGGCTCGACCCAGGAAACCTTCGCCAAGGAAAACTGGGCGACCAAGGGCGTCAATGTCATTACCTACCAGAACCAGGACCAGGTCTATCTGGACCTGAACTCGGGCCGCCTGGACGCCGCGCTGCAAGACGAAGTGCAAGCCGACCTCGGCTTCCTGAAGACGCCGCGCGGCGCCGGCTTCGCGTTTGCCGGTCCGGAGCTGCCCACGGGCGCGGCCGCCATCGGCCTGCGCAAGGAAGACGCCGACCTCAAGGCGAAGATCGACAAGACGATCGCCGACATGATCAAGGACGGCACCTACAAGAAGATCGAGTCGAAGTACTTCGACTTCGACGTATACGGCGGCTAGGCACTTACGCCTCATCTGCATCAACACGGGTGCGCATGCCGCGCCGCTACGCGGCACGCGCCCCGTCATTGAAGGACGTCATCCATGCTCTTCCAAGGCTTCGGCCCTCTCCTCCTCGCGGGCACGTGGGAAACCATCAAGCTCGCGCTGCTGTCGCTCGCCGCGGCGTTCCTGCTGGGTCTCGCCGGCGCCGCCGCGAAGCTCTCGCCCAACCGCGTGGTGTCGCGCATCGGCACGCTGTACACGACGCTGATCCGCGCGGTCCCCGATCTCGTGCTGATGCTGCTGCTCTTCTACAGCATCCAGATCTGGCTGAACCACCTCACCGACGCGATGGGCATGGACCAGATCGACATCGATCCGTTCGTGGCCGGCGTCATCACGCTCGGGTTCATCTACGGTGCGTATTTCACCGAGACTTTCCGCGGCGCGTTTCTCGCCGTGCCGCGCGGCCAGATCGAGGCCGGCTTCGCCTATGGCATGAGCTCCACGCGCGTGTTCACGCGCATCCTGTTCCCGCAGATGATGCGTTTCGCGCTGCCGGGCATCGGCAATAACTGGCAGGTGCTCGTGAAGGCGACCGCGCTCGTCTCGATCATCGGGCTCGCCGATGTGGTGAAGGCCGCGCAGGACGCGGGCAAGGCCACCCAGGCATTCTTTTTCTTCACGCTCGTGACCGGCGCGATCTATCTCGCCATCACCACCGTTTCCAACCTGGCATTGCACCGCCTCGAAAAGCGCTATTCGACCGGTGTGCGGAGGGCCGCACTGTGATCGAACTCATTCAGCAATACTGGCCGAACTACCTCTACAGCGACGGCTTCAACTATAGCGGCCTCGTCATCACGCTCTGGCTGCTGGTGGTCTCGATCGTGCTGGGCTTCGGGCTCGCCGTGCCGCTCGCGATTGCGCGCGCTTCGCGCAATCCGTGGATTTCGCGTCCGGTCTGGCTCTACACCTACGTGTTTCGCGGCACGCCGCTCTATGTGCAGTTGCTGCTCTGCTACACCGGTATCTACAGCCTGCAATATGTGCATACGCACGCGCTGCTCGGCGAATTTTTCCGTAGCGCGATGAATTGCACGCTGCTGGCGTTCACGCTCAACGAGTGCGCCTACGCCACCGAGATCTTCGCGGGCGCCATCAAGGAGACCGCCTACGGCGAGATCGAAGCGGCCATCGCCTACGGCATGTCGAAGTACAAGCTCTACACGCGCATCATCCTGCCCTCGGCATTGCGCCGCGCGCTGCCCTCGTACAGCAACGAGGTCATCCTGATGCTGCACGCGACGACGCTCGCGTTCACCGCGACCGTGCCCGACATCCTGAAAGTGGCGCGCGACGCGAACTCGGCCACCTATATGACTTTCCAGGCATACGGCATTGCGGCCGCGCTCTACGCGACGATCGTCTTTGCCCTGATCTGGGGCTTCCGCCGCATGGAAACCCGTATGCTGGCTTACCTGAAACCGCAAGGGCACTAAACCCGTTTAGCGCTGATGGAGTGTATTGAGAATGTACAAGCTGATTGTTGACGACTTGCACAAGAAGTTCGGCGAGAACGAGGTTTTGAAGGGTGTATCGCTCAAGGCGAAAGCCGGTGACGTGATCAGCCTGATCGGGTCCAGCGGTTCGGGCAAGAGCACGTTCCTGCGTTGCATTAACTTCCTCGAATCGCCGTGCTCGGGCCGCATCACGCTCAACGGCGAAGAGATCCGCACGAGCCCCGACCGCAGCGGTTCGCTGCGCGTGAGCGATCCGAAGCAGCTGCGGGCCATGCGCACGCGCCTTTCGATGGTGTTCCAGCATTTCAACCTGTGGGCGCACATGACCGTGCTCGAGAACATCATCGAGGCGCCGGTGAGCGTGCTGGGGTTGAGCCGCAGCGAAGCGGAAGAGCGCGCGCTCAAGTACCTGGCCAAGGTGGGCCTCGCGACCGGCGTCGAGCACAAGTACCCGTCGCATCTGTCCGGCGGCCAGCAGCAGCGCGTCGCAATCGCCCGCGCGCTGGCGATGGAGCCCGAAGTGATGCTGTTCGACGAGCCCACCTCCGCGCTCGACCCCGAGCTCGTGGGCGAGGTGCTGCGCGTGATGCAGGCGCTCGCGGAAGAAGGCCGCACGATGATCGTCGTCACGCACGAGATGGGCTTCGCGCGCAACGTGTCGAATCACGTCGTCTTCCTGCACAAAGGCAAGATCGAAGAGCAAGGCGACCCCAAGGAAGTGCTCAATGCACCGCGCAGCGAACGGCTGCAGCAGTTCCTTTCGGGGCGCCTGAAGTAAGCGTCATCCGCACGCGGGGGATCGCCCGAATCTCCTCAGGCATGCTGATTACCTGAGGTAGCGGGTCGATCCCCCGCCCCATCCGCACAAATGCGCCGCCGCCCTCCCTACACGTCCCCCCTCAGCTCGATCAGCAGGTCCTTGGCCGCCACCCGATCACCGGGCTTCACATGCACGGCAGCGATTTCACAATCGCGTTCCGCCGCAATGTGCGTTTCCATCTTCATCGCCTCGAGCGCGATCAGCGTCGTGCCGGCCGTCACACGCTGACCGGGCTGCACCGCCACCGTCACCACGGAACCCGGCATCGGCGCGGCAACATGCAAGGGATTGGCCGGATCGGCGCGCTGCAGGCCGTGGCGCTCCTTGCCCGCGTGCACGGTCGTCTTCGGTTCGACGAGCGCCGTGCGCGACTGGCCGTTCAGCTCGAACTGCACTTTCACCATGCCGTCCTGCGCATCGGCATGCTGCCCCTGCAGCGAGATGAGCAGCGTCTTGCCCGGCGAGATGTCGATCGCCACCTCCTCCTGTGGCTGCAGGCCATACAGGAACGCCGACGTCGGCACGACAGACGTGTCACTGTATGCGCGAACGTGTGCGTAATAGTCGACGGTCTGCTTCGGATACATCAGGTAGGAGGCCAGTTGCCGGTCGTCGAGCGGCCGCTCGCACTCGGCTTCGGCCTGCGTGCGCGCGGCATCGAGATCGACAGCGGGCAGCTGGTCGCCGGGACGGTACGGCGCCGGCGGCTCGCTCTTGAGCACCTTGCGCGACAGCTCTGCAGGAAAGCCGTCCGGCGGGAAACCGAGCTCGCCCTTGAACAGCGACACGACGGACTCCGGGAATGCAATGTCCCTGGCCGGGTTGCGCACGTCGTCCACGCTGAGATCGTTCGCGACCATCATCAGCGCCATGTCGCCCACCACCTTCGAAGTGGGCGTCACCTTGACGATATCGCCAAACAGCCGGTTCACGTCCGCATAGGCGCGCGACACCTCGGTCCAGCGATGATCGATGCCGAGCGAGCGGGCCTGCTCGCGCAAATTCGTGTACTGGCCGCCGGGCATCTCGTGACGGTAGACGTCGGCCGTGCCGGCGCGGATCTCCGATTCGAACGGTGCGTAGTAGCGGCGCACGCCCTCCCAGTACATCGATGCTTCGTGCAAGCGATCCGGATCGAGCCCCGGATCGCGCTCGCTGCCGGCCAGCGACGCCGCGACGCTCGACAGGTTCGGCTGGGACGTGAGGCCGCTCATCGCGTCGAGTGCGCCGTCGACCGCGTCGCAGCCGGCGTCGATCGCGGCGAGCACCGACGCCGCCGCAATGCCGCTGGTGTCGTGCGTGTGGAAATGCACGGGCAGGCCCGTCTCCTCCTTTAGCGCCTTCACGAGCGTTGCAACCGCCTGGGGCCGGCAGATGCCGGCCATGTCCTTGATGCCGAGCACGTGCACGCCGGCCTGCTGCAGTTCGCGCGCGATGCCGACGTAATACTTGAGGTCGTACTTCGGGCGCGATGCATCGAACAGGTCGCCGGTGTAGCAGATCGCGCCTTCGCACAGCATGCCGCTCTCGCCGACCGCATCGATCGCCACCCGCATGTTGCGAACCCAGTTCAGCGAATCGAATACGCGGAACACATCGACGCCTGCGCTCGCGGCCTGCTGCACGAAAAAGCGCACGACATTGTCCGCGTAGTTCGTATAACCCACGGCATTCGACCCGCGCAACAACATCTGGAACAGGATGTTCGGTACGCGTTCGCGCAGCAAGGCGAGCCGCTCCCAGGGATCTTCCTTCAGGAAGCGCAGCGCGACGTCGAAGGTCGCGCCGCCCCAGCATTCGAGCGAAAACAGTTGCGACAACTCGCGGGAGTAAAACGGCGCGATCGGCAACATGTCGGCCGTGCGCATGCGTGTCGCGAACAGCGACTGATGCGCGTCCCGCATTGTCGTATCGGTCAGCAACACCTGTTTCTGCTCGAGCATCCAGCGCGCGAACTTCTGCGGCCCGAGCTCGCGCAGACGATCGCGCGTGCCGGCCGGAATGGCCGTCGACGTATCGATCTTCGGCAGCACCGGTTTCGGCAAGGGCAGCGCCGGCAGCGTGCGTCCGCTCATCTCGCCGTTGCCGTTCACGTTCAGCTCGCCGAGATAGCGCAGCAGCTTCGTCGCGCGATCGCCGCGCTTCGCGATGGCGAGCAGTTCAGGCGTGCGGTCGATGAAACGGGTCGTGACCTCGCCCGCGATAAACGCCGGATGGTTGATCACGTTGCCGAGAAACTGCAGGTTCGACGCCACGCCGCGAATCCGGAACTCGCGCAGTGCGCGATCCATCCGGTGGATCGACTCGGCCGCCGTCGGCGCCCAGGTCGTCACCTTGACCAGCAGGGAGTCGTAGTACGGCGTGATGACCGCACCGCCATAGGCGGTGCCCGCATCGAGCCGCACCCCGAAGCCCGCTGCACTGCGGTACGCGCTGAGCCGCCCGTAATCGGGCAGGAAGTCGTTCTCCGGATCCTCCGTCGTGATCCGGCATTGCAGCGCGTGACCGTTCAGCGGGATCGCCTGCTGCGGCGGCACACCGGCGGCACGCTGCGCGAGCGCGCCGCTGGCGTCGCTCACGTCGTCAGCGAGGCCGATCTGACCGCCTTCGGTGATACGGATCTGCGCCTTCACGATGTCGATGCCGGTGATCATCTCGGTCACCGTGTGCTCGACCTGGATGCGCGGGTTCACCTCGATGAAATAGAACTTTCCGGTGTCGGCGTCCATCAGGAATTCGACGGTGCCCGCATGCGTATAACCGACCGCGCGCATCAGGCGCAGCGCCGATTCGCACAGTGCCTGGCGGCCATCGTGATCGAGGTACGGCGCAGGCGCGCGTTCGACCACCTTCTGATTGCGACGCTGCACCGTGCAGTCACGCTCGTAGAGATGCACGACCGTGCCATGCAGATCGCCGAGCACCTGCACCTCGACGTGCCGTGCGTTGCGCACGAGTTTCTCGACATACACCTCGTCGTTGCCGAACGCGGCCAGCGCCTCGCGCCGCGCCGCGGCGAGCGACGCCTCGAGGTCGCGCTCGCTCTCGAGCACGCGCATCCCGCGTCCGCCACCACCCCAGCTCGCCTTGAGCATCAGCGGATAGCCGACCTCCGCCGCGAGGCGCCGGCACGCGTCGAGATCGTCGGGCAGCGGCGCGGTCGCGGGCATCACCGGCACGCCCGCGGCGATCGCGGCGTTGCGCGCGGCCACCTTGTTGCCGAGCGTGCGCATCACCTCGGGCGTGGGGCCGATCCAGCGGATGCCGGCATCGATGACGGCCTGCGCGAAATCGGGATTCTCGGAGAGGAATCCGTAACCAGGATGGATCGCGTCGACCTTCGCCTGCCGCGCGACGCGCAGAATGTCGTCAATGTCGAGATACGCGGCGAGCGGTTTCTTGCCTTCGCCGATCAAATAGCTCTCATCGGCCTTGAAGCGATGCAGTGCCAGGCGGTCTTCTTTCGAATAGATCGCCACGGTGCGGATGTTCAGCTCCGCGGCGGCGCGCATCACGCGAATCGAGATTTCCGAGCGATTCGCGACGAGAATGGACTGGATGGGGATAGGAGTCACGTCGGCTATGAATCGGTAATGGTTGAATAAAGTCCGCCAACGCGATCGATCGGCTCCCGGATCGCGTCGCTGAACAGCGTACGATCACTCGCATCGGTGGTTCGCAATTGCATCGGGCCGCTTGCGGCTAACAGCATTGTCGTCACGCCGCCGGACCGTCGCCTTCGACATTGCGACGACGAGCGGTGCTCAGCCGACCAGGCAATGACGTGAGTGTGGGGCTCGCGAGGCGGTCGTCAACTGGGGGCAACACGCACACGCCATCGATCCGGAACAGCGTCAATCGCGGTGATCGAACGGCGCAGCGTGATCCATCCAGTCGTAATGAGCGCCGCTTCTCGCCCACGCCCAATTCGCGCCGTTGCGCTGCACGCCGTTCGAGCGGGGGCGCATGGCCAATGGATCGACGTCTACGGCGGTTCTTTTGCGCGCGACGTGATGTTCGTCGTCGCGCCGGACTTCGTTGCGTTTGCTGTAGCCAGTCATTGCCGTACCTTACGTTTGAAAAGGAGCGTTTCGTCCTTCGGGCAAGGTGGCAAGCCCGTTCATTCAAGGTCTGCGTGCCGGAAAGCAGGTTGCCAAGGACGGTGTTCGACTGAAGCAAAAAGCAAGCCACAGCAAATGATGTCCATTCAGCGCCGGATTCTGGCGGACTTCACCGTCGAATCATTGCAATCCGTTTCAAGTGTGGAATTCAAATTTCAGTTCTGCAATGCAATCCCGCTGCGAGGCGCGCACGCGCGTGCCTGAACCGACCGGTCGGACAATCATTGAAAGGAGTGGCGCGGATCGAAGGCCGGGATTTCAATCCGGATTCGAATTAGTCGTCCGGCACGAGCTCCGGGTGCCAGTCGCGTACGAGCGCCTCGAACTGCTCGTCGTAACCCAGCGTAGCGGGATAGCTGTGCGCGCGCGACGCTAGCCGGAATACGGTGACCATGTCCTCCACGATCGCGTCATCGACGCCCCAGGCGGTCGTCAAGTCGTAGCCGCCGCACTTGCCTGCGTTCCACCAGGCCAGCAAAAAGTCCGCAACCTTTCGGCTTTGCTCTGTATCACCGCTGGCGATCTTCAGAAGTTTTTCGAGGGCCTGCTTCTCGCCTTCCAGCATTTGATCGGGACGCATGATTCCTCCGTTTGGCAATGGGCGCGACGGTATGCGCCCCATGCCGGTAACTGTTGTCGATCGAGCGCATGGCCCATCCGGGCATCATCGATGCTCGTTTGCGGCATCTCGCCGGTCGCGCACGATTGTGACGGAGCACGGCGCATGGGCGATCACTTGCCTCGCGATGGAACCCAGCAGCCAACGATCAAAGGCAGTATGTCCTCGATGGCCCACGACAACGTGGTCAATATCATGTCGCTCGGCATAGAGCACCAGCTCCTTGGCCGGATGCCCGATAACCATCTCGTATTGGACCGTTACCCCGGATAACCCGAGCTTTCCCTTGAGCTCGGTGAGGAGCTCCTGACAATGGCGCTTTTCGGTCTCGAGCAGTTCTGGCCGCTCATAGGCCAGCTTGCCCCAGTCGGGCAGACGAGCAACCGTAAGAATGTGCAGCCGCGCCCCTTCCTTTTCGGCGAGATTTTTTGCGAAACGGACCGCCTCCTCTGCAGAAACCGAGCCATCGTAACCCGCGAGAATGTCATGCATGATTGCCTCCAAACACGCACCCGGATCTCTTCCCACCAATGCGGAACACTCCGCAATTACCGTCTTCCCGCACTCATTCTCCGCCCTGGAACTGGAATGGTGCGTACCCGCCCACGCCCGAACTACTTAGAGGTACAGATCAAGAAACGCCGAAGTCATGGCTTTCGCGTTTCTCGCCTTACCCGCTCCAGGTATTTTCCTGAGGCGGCCTCGATTCGCACCGTGTCCCCTTCCTTGATGAACTGGGGGACGAGTACTTCCATGCCGTTCTGCAGCGTGGCCGTCTTGAAAGTGGAGGTTGCATGCTCGTGCAGGCCCGGCGGCGCGGACACCACGTTTAACTCGACCGCAGGCGGAAATGCGATATCGACTGGCTCGCCTTCATAAAGCGCGACCGGGATTCGCATATTGGGCTGAAGGAACTTTTCGTATGCGCCAATGGTTTCCGAGGGCAAACTGATCTGCTCGAAGGTGTCAGGATCCATAAAGTAGAAGGCGACCCCATCCGTATACAGATATTCCATCTCCTTGTGATCGAGCGCGATTTCTTCGAGCCTGTCGCCCGGGTGTAGCCGCAACTCCCTGGTATGCCCGGTCTTCAGGATTCTGACCTTTGCAAACACTGCGCTACCATGCTGGCCCCCGCCAGCGTGGTACTCGGCGCTGGCAACGCAATGAAGCTCGCCTTCAAGCATGACGACCATGCCCGACTTCAATCCGGAAGCTTCGACCATTTCCTTGTCCCGATCCGTCGTGCGCTACAGGGCCGCGATGAAATCGTCCCACGATGTCGCCTGCAGCGTCTCGATGGCAGCATGCCCATAGCCGCGGATGGTCGAAGCCGCCAGCTCGAGCTGCTTCAGATCATTCCACTCGACAACGTCCAGGACGTCAAAGCGCCCGAGAGTCAGATAGCTGTTCTTCCAGGCGACGGGCTACGTGATGCCTCACCGACGGTTTGCTGCAGATGAAGGTGTGTTGCCCGTGCCATCGCCATTCGTCAGCTTCGGTCGGCGGCCAGCGACATTGCATTGCGTCAACGCGGCACCCGGGCACGCGAAAGACGCCTCTCCAGTGTAGGTCACAATCGCTCGGAGTTCGCACGCAAGAGCAGAGCATGTCAGGTGGTCAGTCTGCGATAAGCATTCAGATGACGCACCAGACCCTGTGAGTCGCCCCGCTTCTCAAGCAGGATGGCCAGATTGTGGTGGGCATCGGCGTACGAAGGGTCAAGGTCCAGGCAGCGTCTATAGCTCGTCTCAGCTTCGTTGAATTGGCCGAGTTCTTCAAACGCGATGGCCCGGTTGAAGTGAATGACGGCATCCTCAGGAAAGTGCTCGAGAGCCTCGTCGAACACGTGCAGTGCATCGGCGCACCGCGCCTCAAGCTCGCACAGCAACGCGCCGAGGTCCACGTAGGCGGCATAGAAGGGCTGCGGTGACATCTCTATGGCCTTCCTGTATGCCCGTTCCGCGCCACTCACGTCGGATGTCCTGAGCTGCTCGCCCAGGTCGTACCACTCGTGCGCCTGGTGCGCCAGGTTGTTCTGCGCGGGCGTGGAGTCGAGAAACACGACATCGCCCTTGATTTCGGTGACTTCGAAATCCAGTAACAACTGGCCCGTCACCGCGTCCCATTGCGCAGGACCCGTTCGCACCGCCACATCATTGCCGACCGCCGACACGCGTATACCGGTAAGCGGCAACTCATCGGGCAACTCCTCTCTCAGGCGCGAGAGCGCCTTGAGGATTTTGCGCGGCGGTATATGGGCATCGCGCAACTGCAACGCCGTACGCAGTAGCACGACGTCCTGAAACGTGAATCGGTATGCGTTCCGCGGTCCGCGCGACGGCCTCACGAATCCCGCAGCGACCAGACCAGAAACCACGCTGCGGGAGACCCCCAGCATGGCTTGCAACTCGCGCATCGAAATCTCGCGCGCCGCGCCTTGTGATGTCACTTGTGGGCCCGGACCTTTGCGGGCGCTTCAGTGGGCGTTTTGGTTGCGCGCGTCGCCGGCTTGCGCGTCTTTGGCGCCACCGGAATCTCCGTGACGGGTTCCGCGCTCTTTCGCTTCGGCGCTGACGCAGGCTTCGCCTTTGCGCCTCCCTTCAGACTGGCGCGCAAGGCTTCCATCAAATCAATGACCTGCCCACCGCCCGCCGTTGCTTCCGCAGGCTCGTGAGTCACGACCTGCTTGCCTTCAATCTTCTCGTCGATGGCAGCGAGGATCCGCTTCTTCTCTTCGTCCTCGTACGCGGCCGGGTCGTAATTGTCTTCAGCGCCCTGTTCGATAATCTGAAGTGCGAGTTTCATCTCGCTATCGGACACCTGAACGTGTTCGATATTCAACTCTTGCAGCGAGCGGACCTCGTCTGCATAGAGCAGCTGCTGGAAAACGAGCCCGTCTTCTTCAGGTCGCACCTGAACGATTCGAGTCTTTCCTTTGGATGCCCATTTGGCCAGCGCGCAGCGGCCGCTTTGGGCCAGTGCCTGCTGCAGCAAACTATAAGGCTTGCCACCGCGCTTGTCGGGCGCGATGTAATACGCTTTGTCGTAGTAAACCGGGTCGACTGCCTTCTCCGGGATGAAGGCCAGTATTTCAACCACATGGCTCCCGCCCTCCTCCAGGGCTTTGAGTTCGTCGCCAGTAAAAACCACGAACTTGTCTTTCTCAAACTCATAGCCGCGGTTCATGCTCGAGCGTTCCACAACCGCACCCGTCTTTTCCGAAACGTACTGCTGCTTCACGCGCGAGCCGTCGGGCGCGAGCATGTGGAACCTGACGTCAGACGCGCTTTCGGTCGCCGTGTAAAGCTTCACAGGAATCGAAACGAGCCCGAAAGAGAGCGACAAGGAGGCGATTGAGCGGGCAGCCATGGACTTCTCCTCGCGGATGTGCGCGGTCAGCACGTCGCTCGCATAAAGCACGTGCCGCCGCCGACCAGCGGAGTTTTCATTTTAGGCGCTTTATCACTGAAGCCAACGACTGGGCCGCCGACCAATACGCCGCCCACGGGTCCTGCGTCTGAAAACTGAGGTACTCGCGCGCCGTCTGCACCGTCCACTGCGCGCCACTTTTCAGCTCGGTCAGTTGGTCCCAGGAGACCGGCATCGACACCCCCAACCCTGGCCGCGCCCGCGCGGAAAATGCCGCTGCAGTCGTCTGCCCCATGCCGTTGCGCAGATAATCAACGTAGACCTTGCCAACGCGGTTCGCAGCCCCGGAGGTCGCTGAAAAGCGTTCCGGAATCGTCTTCGCGAGATGCCGGACGAATGCCTGCGAAAATGCCTTGACCGATGCGTAGTCAAGACGTGGCGTCAGCGGCACGACGACGTGCAAACCTTTCCCGCCACTCGTCTTCAACCAGGCGTCCAGGCCCAGTTCCGATAACAGCGTTTGTACGAGAAGCGCGGCCTCCTGAACGTGCCCCCATTTCACGCCCTCGCCGGGGTCCAGGTCGAAGATGACCCGGTCTGGCTTATCGAGTTTTCGAACCGTCGAATTCCATGTGTGGAACTCGACGACATTCATTTGTGCTGCCGACAGCAGTGCATCGGTGGTATCGACGGTTAGCAATGGCGGGTGCCTCGGCCAAAGCGCCCGGTCGTGGGCCGTTAGACCCGGCATGCCCGTCCTGTCGGCATGCTTCTGGAAAAAGAGCTCGCCCGCGAGGCCCTCGGGCACACGGACCATTGCGAGTGGCCGGGTCTTCAGGTGGGGCAGCATCCACTCCGCGACACTCGCGTAGTAGCGCACAAGGTCGGCCTTCGTGATGCCAGTCGAAGGGTCTACGACGCGCTCCGGGTGGGTGATTTTCAGCCGCGGCTGAACGCTCGGCACCTGCGTCTTCCCCCCTTCCCGGACGACACGGCTCGCGGGTTTATCGGTGCGCAGTCCCTTGAACGACGCTTGTCGGATCAGGCCATCCGCGGTCCAATCCGCGAACTCGACTTCCGCGACAAGCTCGGGGCGAACCCAGCGTTCTTTACCGGCCGCGCGCCGTGACCACCGGCGTTGCCTCGCGACAGGGACATCAAATGGTTCCGCATCGACTTCTAACAGAGCGAGGCGCGCCCACAGGTCCCGGGCCACACGTGCGTCCCAGCCAGTCCCCACGCTGCCGGCGTCGTGAAGTTTGTCGCCCGCGTAGTATCCGAGCAGCAAGCTGCCAATTTCGCCGTCCTTGTCTGCCCGAGCGGTGAAGCCGCAAATGACGAATTCCTGCCGCAACCGGCATTTCGCCTTTAACCACGTCTGTGTCCTGCCCGATTCATAGGGCGCGTCGCGGCGCTTGAGCATGAGGCCTTCAAGGCCCAAACCCGCGGCGGCTTCGAATACCTGGGCCGGCGGCGCTGCAAAGTCCTGACTGAAGCGAATCCTGTCGCCCGCGTTTTCGAGCAGCTGCGCAAGCCGCGCACGCCGCGCCCACAACGGCACCCGCCGGAGGTCCTTGCCGTCGAGGTACGGCAGGTCAAAGAGGAAATAGACGATGTCCTGATTCGCCACCCCGTCGATCGCATCCTGCAGTGCAGCGAAATTCGGCAAGCCATCTTTCAGCACGGCGATTTCACCGTCCAGCCAGGCGTTCTCAACCGGAAGCCTTTCGACCTCCGCGGCGAGACCCTTGAAATTCTTTGTCCAGTCCTGCCCGCCTCTCGTCATGAGCCGCGCTCGTCCCTTGTCGACACGGGCAAGCAGGCGATACCCATCGAGCTTGGCCTCGGCTATCCAGTCGCCGCTTGTCGGGAGTGAAGTCGCCAGCGTCGCGAGTTGCGGTTCGAGCTTTACGGGGAGTGGAGCCGACACGGCCGCGGACAGGTCAATTTCGGTGTCGTCACTGCGCTCGCGCCGGGGCGTTTTGGGTTCGCGCTCCTCCACGAGCCCGAGCGGGCGGGTCACTACGCTGTCGGGAAGCGCCTTGATGACATCGTATTCGGCCAGTGGCTGCGCCCACTCGTCGCGCTTCTTGAAGAGCATCCACGCGTCTTGCTTGTCTTCCGGTTTTGCTATGCGAACCAGCTCCCATAAACCGGCGAGCTTGTCACCGTGAAGCCGGAATACAAGCTTGCCGGCCTTCAAACCTTCTTGCGGGTCACCGACCGGCTCCCACGTTCCCCGGTCCCAGACGAGCACGGTGCCGGCGCCGTATTGACCCGGCGGAATTTTGCCCTCGAAGCTCGAGTACTCGACGGGATGGTCCTCCACATGGATGGCTATCCTCTTTTCCTTCGGGTCGTAACAGGGCCCCTTCGGTACGGCCCAGGACAGAAGCACCCCATTGAGTTCGAGCCGAAAGTCATAGTGGAGCCGGCCGGCCCAATGCTTCTGCACGACAAAGCTCAAATTCTGGTCGTCAGCGGAAGGGCGCGAAGCAGATGGCGCCGGTTCGGGCGTGACTAGAAAGTCCCGCTTCTTTCGATAGTGGGAAAGGGGTGGAGATGTCGCGGCGCGGGCTGGAGCCATGACATTAGTCTAGGACGTGATTTGAACCTGCTGCGTCGCCCATGAAGTTTCAGGTCGGTGTTTTCCGCCTGTGCGATTTCGCGACCATCGTCTGGCGCGTCGTCACCTTGCTCTTTGCCGATAGTGCACCCTCACGTTCAGCCCAGACACGGACTGCGTCTGCGAAGAGCTTCAGAGCAACGGGTTGGTGACGATTCGCCGGGTAGTAGAGGCAAAGCCCTGGAAAAACCGGCCCCCATTCAGGCAACACTTTGACGAGCCGGCCAGCCGCGACGTGGTCTTCGACCTGCTCTTCCGGCACCCAGGCTACGCCGATTCCCACCAGGGCAGATTCAATCATCAGGTTCAGATTGCCGAGCGTCATCGGCCCATCGACGTCGATGCTGGCTGTCTTTCCGCGCTGAGTCAGGTCCCAGCGATACAACGTACCGCTGTCGAAGCGGAAGCGGATGCAACGATGCTTCATCAAGTCGTGCGGTTGTTTCGGCACGCCGTGGCGCGCCAGGTAATCCGGCGATGCCACTGCAACGAAACGCATGTCCTTGCCGAAGCGCACGGCAATCATGTCGCGCGGCACATCCTCGAGCACGCGTATGCCGGCATCGAACCCTTCCGCCACAATATCGACGAGGCGTGTGTCCACCACGAACTCGACATGAATCTCCGGATAGGTCGCAAAAAAATCCGGCAGCACATTTCTGACGAGTTGCCTCGCAGAGGCCTCCGACGCACTGATTCGTACGGTGCCCGAGGGCCTGTTGCCAGCCGTCGATACCTCGTCGACGGCGCCCTCGAGTTCGGCCAGCGCGGGAGCCACACGCTTGAGCAGGCGTTCACCCGCCTCTGTCAACGCGACCGAGCGCGTCGTCCGATTGAAGAGCCGCAAATCGAGGCGGGCCTCCATCGCGCGCATGGTATGACTCAGAGCGGACGGCGAGAGTCCCAGAACGCGGGCTGCCGCTGAAAAGCTGCCGTGCTCGGCGATGGCGACAAATGCATTGAGTTCGGAAAGGCCAGCTTTGCGCATTGATGAATTCTGCTCACAGGTTCATGCAATTGTAGGCCTATTGTTGAGCCAGCCTCCGAAAAATACACTACATCTCGTTCAGGCCGGCAGAAGAACTTCTCTAGCGATGAAGACAGCACGCTCCCGCCGGACACTTCACAGGAGAAGCGCATGAAAACACGTCAACTCGGCAACAGTGGTCTGGAAGTCTCGGCGATTGGACTCGGCTGCATGGGCCTGAGCTTCGGCTACGGGCCGGCAACGGAGAAGTCCGCAGGCATCGAACTCATCCGCAAGGCATTCGAACGGGGTGTCACGTTCTTCGACACAGCCGAAGCGTATGGTCCATTCGTGAACGAAGAACTCGTCGGCGAAGCGGTGGCGCCGTTCCGCGACCAGGTCGTCATCGCAACCAAGTTCGGCTTCAAGGACGGTGAAGCCATGGCCGGCCTGGACAGCCGCCCCGAGCGCATCCGTGCTGTCACCGAAGCGGCGCTCAAGCGCCTGAAAACGGACCGCATCGACCTGCTCTACCAGCATCGCGTCGACCCGAACGTGCCGATTGAAGAGGTTGCCGGCACGGTGAAGGACCTCATTGCGCAAGGCAAGGTCAAGCACTTCGGCATGTCGGAAGCCGGTGCGCAGACGATTCGGCGCGCGCACGCAGTCCAGCCTGTTGCCGCACTGCAAAGCGAATACTCGCTCTGGTGGCGTGAACCCGAGCACAAGGTATTCGCAACGCTCGAGGAGCTTGGCATTGGCTTCGTGCCATTTAGCCCGCTCGGCAAGGGCTTCCTTACCGGCGCAATCAACGAGAACACGACCTTCGACAAGAGCGATTTCCGTAACGTCGTACCGCGCTTCTCGGAAGAAAACCGCAGGGCCAACGCGGAGCTTGTCGAGGTCCTTGGCACCATTGCGAACGACAAAGGCGCAACGCGAGCGCAAATCGCCATCGCCTGGCTGCTTGCGCAAAAGCCGTGGATTGTGCCGATACCAGGCACGACCAAAATTGCGCGACTCGAAGAGAACATCGGCGCCGACGCGATTTCGCTGACAACCGACGAACTGGCCTCCATTGAGGCAGCGCTTGCCGCAATCAAGGTCGTGGGCGACCGTTACCCTGCCCATCTTCAGCGGCGCGTCGACAACTAAAGGTATCGTGAGTATGCTTTATCCGCGGGTCTTCGGCAGTGGAGCCCGCGGACGTCCGCAAGGCGCAACAGCGCATCGCCATTTCATGTCACGACCTGCTGCGTTCGAACCGTCTCGATGAACGGCCGTACATCACAGATGTGCAGTCCCGGGCTGCGAGCCAGGTTTCTTCAGAAGCATGCGTTCCTCTTTCATTCATTGGAGACGGCGAAAAGCTCTTTGAGCTTCGTCACCGCCGACATGGCGCTTGGCCATCCAGCGTAAAAAGCAAGATGCGTCGTCATCTCGACGAGTTCGTCTTGAGTAACGCCATTCCTGATTGCCAATGGCACGTGGTAATTCATCTGTTCCGTCTTGCCTAGCGCGATAAGCGCCGCACAGGTCACGAGGCTTCGGTCTCGTTTCGACAGTTGCGGGCGCTCCCAGACATCGCCGAAGAGAACTTCGTCACTGATTTCAGCAAGTTTTGGCGCAATTGCACCGAACGACTGGCGCGCGGCGGTAGGTTTGCCGGACATAATGCTCCCGATAGAAATCGAAGGTTTGCGATACGGAACATTCTGTCTGCCTGCGCCACGACTGGCTAGCCTGTAGAATTGGCAAGGACCTATGAATGAGGTGCATAAATGCTACGCGAGAACGTCACCGACCTCCTGGCCTTTATTGCGGTGGCGCAGGAAGGAAGCTTCACGCGCGCCGCGGCCAGGCTAGGCATGTCCCAAAGCGCGCTCAGTCACGCGATGCGTGCATTGGAAGCGCGTATGGGGGTCAAGCTCCTCAACCGTACCACCCGGAGCGTGGCGCCGACTGCCGCCGGCGAGCGTCTGCTGCAAACAGTCGCTCCTCGCTTCGAAGAAATTGAAAGTGAGCTCGCCGCCGTGGTTGAGACGCGCGACAACCCCACGGGCACCATCCGGATTACGGCCACTGATTACGCAATAGACACGGTCCTATGGCCAAGGCTATCGAAAGTCCTTCCGGCGTATCCGGATATCAAGGTGGAATTCGTGGTCGACTACGGCCTCACGGACATCGTGGCCGACCGCTTCGACATCGGGGTGCGGTGGGGCGACCAGGTGGCCAAGGACATGATTGCAGTCCGGATAGGCCAGGACGCGCGCCTGGCAATCGTGGGGTCGCCAAAGTATCTTGCGAAGCACCCTGCTCCAAAGCACCCGAAGGACTTGCTGAATCACAACTGCATCAAGCTACGTTTGCCGACATTGGGCGGCGTGTACGCGTGGGAATTGAAGAAGGGTTCACGCAACATGCAGGTCCGTGTGGATGGTCAGTTCACGTTCAATGGTGCGTACCAAATGCTGAACGCCGCTATTGATGGTGCTGGCCTGGCATTCGTCCCCGAGGACCTTGCCGGGCAGCACGTCTCGGCTGGCCGCCTTCGCTGGGTGTTACCCGACTGGTATCCCACGTTTCCGGGCCTGCACATCTTCTTTGCAAGCCGCCGCGAGTATTCAAAGGCACTCTCCATCGTTGTGGATGCTTTGCGCAGCCAGTCGTAGCCGGACACCAGGAGAGCGCGGTTTGCATTGCCACTCGCCGTGTTGACGCGAATGATTGACACTTGCTCTCGCCTTCAGACATCCTTTGCGCGAAGTTGAGCGGGAAAAGCCCAGATAGCAAGAGCGGCACAGAGAACGCACAGCGCGACAATCGCATAGAGCGCAGGTGTGGTGCTTCCTGTCATATCGCTGATGCGGCCAACCATGACTGGGCTCACAATCCCGCCGAGTTGACCAATTGAGTTAATCAGGGCGATTCCTCCAGCAGCACCTGCGCCTGTCACGACTTTAGGCGGCAGCGTCCAGAATGCGGGAATGGTCGTCAGCATTCCCGTGCCCAGCACAATCAACGAGATGACGAGAAAGAACGTATCGTGAGCGAACAATCCGGCACCCAAAAATCCCGCGGCCGTCAGTAGAATGCAGCTCGCGAACACGATTCGACGATTGCCGGTGCGGTCTCCCAGCTTTCCCACTACAAGCATGCCGATTCCGCCGAACAGATAGGGCAACGCGGTGAGCAAGCCTATCATTGTTGCGTCACGTAGTCCGGACGACCGTATGAGCTGGGGCATCCAGAAATTCATGCCATAGGACGCAATCTGCACCAGGAAGTACGCAAGCGCCAGAATCAGGAAGGCTTTCGACTTCAGCGCACCAAGGAAGGAGTGGCTTTCTGCCTTCCTGGCATCTGAATCGAGCTGGGACCGTAACAGCTTCTTCTCTTCTGTCGTCAGCCAGCTCGCGTCTTCGACCTTGTCGTCGAATCGCAAGAGCACGATGACCCCAAGCAGCACGCAAGGGAGGCCTCCAATGAGGAACACCCAGTGCCACGCTGCCATCCCGCCAACTCCCTCGAAATGCCCGAGTATGAATCCGGAAAGCGGCGCGCCGAGAATCCCGGAAAACGCGAGCGCGAGGAAGAGCAACCCGCTTACACGGCCACGGTGCTTCGCGGGAAACCAGGTCGAGAGGTAATACAGAACGCCAGGTGCGAAGCCGGCCTCCATCGCTCCGATAATGAAGCGTGCGATGTAGAACTGCCACTCGGTCTTCACGAACACCATGCAGGCTGTCGCAATGCCCCACGAAATCAGGATGCGCGCTATCCACTTCCTGGGTCCGACGCGATAGAGGAACAGATTACTCGGAACCTCGCACGCGACGTAGCCGACGACAAAGAGCGCCGCGCCGAGTCCGTATGCGGTGTCGCTCAGAGCGAGTTCCTTCTGTAACGGAAACTTGGCGAAGCTGATGTTGATCCGGTCAAACCATGCGAATAGATAGCAGATGATGATGAGCGGAATAATGCGAAGCTTGACCTTCAGCATGAGTGCTGACTCGGCATCGCGCATTGCTGCGCCTCCAGTCAATGCCTTGTTGGTTTGCATGAACATCCCCTTATGTCTCGGGTAAAGGGCAGGCACGCCTACGTGGATAACGTGGCGACCATAAGGTGTTTTCCGGCAGGTGCCGCCGGCAAGATGACTCGTCTCGCGAAGAAACTGAGTGCCTGTTTTTCTTGTTATGTCGTGTGGCGACCCAGGTGTTCGCGCAGGACCATTCCGCGAGACCCGCACCTGGGTGTGCCCGGTCAATCAAGGCTCAGTTATTCGGAAAAACGGATGTGACCGGCCTATTCCGTAAAACCGACCTCGCGCGCCTTGATAATCGCGACGACGGTATCGTTGACGGGTGTAGGGACACCGTACTTGCGACCTTCCCGGGAAATCGACCCGTTGATGGCCTCCACCTCGCCGCGCCGACGCAGGTTGTAATCGAGCAGCATCGACGGGCGAGCATTTGGAATCTTGCTGCCCAGCTTGCGGATATGCTCGATGGGGTCACCCACATCGAGGCGTACTCCGGCAGCTTTGGCCACTGCGATAGCCTCGAGCGCGGCACCCTGCGCAACGCTCCATGCGTCTGGATTCGACATCACTTCGCCGATGGTCATGCCCGTTGCGCAAGTCGTTCCCGAGAATGCAACGTTCATAATCAGCTTTTCCCAGACCATCTGGTCGAGGTCTTCGAAGATGGCTACCTTGAAGCCAGCAGAGCGCCAGATTTCAGCCGAAGCTTCGAGGTCTTCGGCCGGCAAACCTTGATACGCGCCGAACCGAATCATCTCCATGCCGTTGTGATGAGCATGACCAGGAGCGCGGATCGAGGCTCCGAACCCACCGACGACGCCTACCGCGATACGGTTCGGCCCGAGAATGGCTGCGGCCTTTTCCGCAGAGCCCAGGCCGTTCTGGATGGTCTGGACGACGGTTTTCGTTCCAAGCAGTTGCTCCGATGCACGAGCCGCAGCTTCGACATCGAAAGCCTTGGTGGCGATGATGACCAGGTCACATTCGCCGATTCCGTCCGTCGTCGTGCTGGCGTGAATCGGCACCGTCCGGTCGCCGCTCGCGCCCTCGACGCGCAATCCCTTTTCCTGCATCGCCGCCACGTGGTCCGGCCAGAGGCAGACTGCGTGAACCTCGTGTCCCGCGCTGACCATGAGCCCCGCATACACAGAACCCATGGCGCCGCAGCCAACAATCGCTACTTTTGCCATTTTGATGCTCCTCAGTTCTTCAGGGCGGTGACGATAGCGTCGGTGACGCTCTCGGTCGTCCCCTTGCCGCCGAGGTCTGGCGTACGCGGACCATCCTGCAAGATCGCGGCCGTGGCGCGACGGATAGCCGTCGCGGCTTCTGTGCAGCGCGGATCGTCATGCTGCTGCGCGAGCCACTCGAGCATCATGGCTGCCGACAGAATGGTCGCGACCGGGTTCGCTACGCCCTTGCCGGCGATGTCCGGAGCGCTACCGTGGCTCGGCTGGAAGATGCCATGCTTGAGACTGACGTCGCCGGACGGAGCGACACCGAGGCCACCCACGACACCGGCTGCGATTTCCGAAGTGATGTCCCCGAAGACGTTTTCGGTCACTACGACGTCGTAGCGTTCCGGGTTCGTCACGAACATCATCGAACCGGCGTCGATATAGAGTCGTGCGGTCTCGATGTCAGGATGACGCTCGGCGACTTCGTCGAACACCTTGCGCAGGAAAGCGTTGCTGCGCAAGACGTTGGACTTGTCCAGCAGCGTCACGTGACCGGGCGTGCCGTGCGTGGCGCGGCGCTGCTTCGCCTGCTGGAACGCGACTTCGAACAGCTTCTCGCTGGTGACGCGGGTGATGGTAAGACGGTCGCTAACGGCTTCGTCGCTCGGCTCCTGTTTGTCATGCCGGCCGGCGAACAGCCCTTCGGTCGTCTCGCGGATGACCAGCATGTTCACCTTTTCCGCCTTGACGCGGGTGGGCACGCCGGGGAACAGCTCGCACGGCCGCAGGCTCGCGAAGAGGCCGTAACGCTCACGCAGGTCGATTTGGGGGGCAATCTCGGTGCCATCGGCCTTTCGCACCGTGGGAAGGCCCATTGCCCCGAGCAGGACGGCATCGGCTTGGCCTACCGCCTGCGCGTCGGCTTCGGCCATCGACTCGCCGGTGCGTTGGTACAATCCCGCGCCTGCTTCGTAGGTCTTCAGTTCGAGTTCGATGCCTTCTCGTGCTACGCCGGCCTGCAACACCCGGACGGCTGCGTCGACGACCTCGGGACCAATGCCGTCACCGGGCAACAACGCGATTTGGTAGGTGGACTTGCTCATCAGTTGTCTCCATTTTGATGCGGCCCCGATGCGGTGCCGATGGGTCAAATGATGAGCAAGCGAGACGTTTTCGTGAATTAACCATTTGCCAGCCAGCCGTAACGAACCGTTATGGCTGGCCAGAGTCACGAAGCGCGACGTGCGGCGGCTCGGGCCTGGAGGTGCGCTACGAGACTCTCCGCTGCCGGCGACAGGCTTTCGCGTTTGCGGATTGCGATGCCAAGCCGGCGCTTCGCCCAAGGCTCAGCAAGCGGCACTTCCGTGATGCCGAGCCGCTTGACGAACAGCTTCGTGAGATTCCTCGGTGCGATGCCGATACCCAGTCCCGATGACACCATCAGGCACAGCGCGTCGTAACCCGTGACCTGAATACGCAAACGAAAGTCCTTCTGAAGCCGAATCGCCGTCTGCGTGAGCTGGGTGTTAATCGCACTGCCCGTGCGCAGCCCAACAAAGTCCCAAGCGAGCGTTTCCTCGAAGCGAACGCTCTTTCGGCCCGCAAGTGGGTGGTCGCGGCGGACGATAACGCTCAACTCATCTTCCTCGTAGGGCAACGTCTCAACATTTTCGCCGTGCGGGTCGAGGGTAAAGATGCCAACATCTGCAGCGTTCTCTGCTACCGACCTCACGGTCACGAGACTGTTTCTCTCTTCGAGGCGAATCTCGACAGCCGGATGAGCCTCAAGAAAAGTTGCGAGGTCGTCCGGCAGAAACTGGGTAATGGCTGAGATGTTGGAGAAGACGCGAACCTGCCCACGGACGCCCGACGCGAAGTCGAGCATCTCTGCATGGATGTCATCGAGAAGATTGACCGCCCGGCGCGAGAGGTTCAACAACGCATAGCCGGCGGCGGTGGGCTCGACCCCTTTGTGACGACGGGTAAGGAGCTGGGTGCGCAACGTCTCCTCAAGTGCCGCTATGCGCTTGCTTATCGCTGGCGCAGCAATATGCTCTCGCTCAGCTGCGGCTGCAATGCTGCCTTCCTCGATTACGGCGATGAACAGATTGAGGGACACCGGGTCGAGCTTCATGTGGGAGGCCGGGAAGTCACGCAAAGTCCAATCTTATCGCGTTACAAACCCGCGGACCGGACGGCGTCGGCGTGAAGCGTCAGCAGTCGGCGGTTGCATTGTCGGTCATAACGTCGCGAAGAAGCATGCGGAGGAACGGGCCGCACAACAACGAGCAATCCGTTCGCAGAAGCTAACCACGTGATACCCGGCTGCGGCTCTAACAGCCGCAGCCGAGGATGCCGATTCGAGTTGTGTTATCGTGATCACATACGACCTGCACTTATCTGCTCAAGAATGGCATTCCGAGCGGAGCACATCTAGATGGACGAACGAAAACGAGACAGCATCGTCGCCTACCTGCGTCGCAGGATGGCCGAATTGGGAATCGAACCAGACGATGTAGCCGCGTCAATCGCGGCAGACCAGGCGAGAACGCGAGCGGCACGTTACCGCGACGCCAGTGGCAACACCTGGGACGGCAAAGGCGATACTCCACAGTGGGTGCTTCAGGCGACCAGTGCAGGACAGTCGCTGGAGCACTTTGCAATCAGCGGGACGCCGGAACCCGAGTCAGGAAAGCGCGCCAGCGTAGATTGGGGCAATGACCCGTTCGCTGGCAGCAGACTGGCGACAATCAAAACCGCACGCCTCGGAGCTGCCTGAGATTTGCAGGCGTGCCGGGTGGCGCGATTGGCGGTATCCTGGCTGCGAGATTCTTCCACCAGAATCCTCCCCAGCGGCTTTGAAGCTCTTCCTTCGCTGCGCTCAGCGGGAGCCATGACTGGGCATTCGCCGAAGTAGCAGCAGCGTTGTTGCAGGACCGGCACTGGGCGTTGGTACGCCTGCTGCCATCTTCACTCCTGTTCAGCCCTGTTCCTCGCGGAGCAGGGCTCCTGTTCGCCTGCTCACGGCCTCCTGCAGCCGATTTGGTCCACGAAGGTGCCGCTAACGGGCACTGCTCGTATCAATGGTCATGCCTCTCGTCGCCGTCCCCTTGCTCGTGATGCCAGTCGCCTCGCGGGCCACCGTCGTCATGGTAACGGCCCCAGTCACCGCGATGCCCATCGTAATGGTCACGGGCATCGTGCCATTCCCGCTCATCATGATGGCGCTCTTCCCACTCCCTGCGTTCCCAATAGCGATGCCCATCGTAGTATCTGTCGCCATACCAGCCTGGACTGACGATAACAGCGGGAGCAGGCGGAGGCGGAGGCGCCTCATACACTGGCGGTGGCGCAACGTAGACGGGTGCGGGTGCAACTGCAACACCGGGGACGCCAATGTCCACGCCAACGTCGACGTGGGCCGAGGCGGCGGCAGATACACCTATGCCGATACCTGCAAGCAGTGTCATCGCGCACCAGCGGCGAGGTGTAAAGCTCATCATTTTCTTTCCGTGATATGTCTGCTTTGTCGTCTGAATGCGCAGAAAGTCAGCTGTTAATAGCGGTGATAGTAGCCGCCTGCCGGTACCACGATGCAGCCGCCCAGCGCGGTTCCGAGACATACGGCCATCAGCGTCAGCGCGAAAATTCTTTTCATCAGTGCCTCACTTGTCAGTTGTGAACGCACTATATTGCGACGGAGAATTACGGGTGTTTTTGTGTGTAACGAGACGTGTCGCACGCAACACCCGGCCACCCTTTGTTGCGAGGCGGGCCAGCGCGACCAGCGAAGGCAGCATGCTCCGCGGAATCGAGTGAGGCAGGAAGGTTCGGGTGACGCCAGGAGTCACGGCTCCGAAATCTGTCGCGTGGGAGCAAGGCAACGGGTCGACCGAATGAGGAGTTCGGCATCGTGCCAGCCAGCGCTAGACCCGCAACACGTCCAGGTATCTGTCATTCCGGCGAACCAATCGCCGGTTATCTTTGGAGAACATCCTTGCACGCCTTGCCAGAATCTGGGTTCGCTCGGCCAACGGTCCACGAACGACTTGCGGAGCCTCTGACAATTGCTTACAAACGTTCTTTTCGTCATCTCTGCCCGTAACGAGTCGGTGTTCTGATTCGCTGGTTCAGCTTTCCTCTTGAACTGAAGCTAACGCACGGCATGCGGGAGATTCGTGGCAAGTCGGCGCGTACCGCGTGGAAGTTCATCATGTCAATCAACCAGGCCTGGGGTTCAGATGCGATATGCCTCCTGCTCGCGACGCGCAAGCGCGTTGGCCATCGATTCAATCTGGTGGACCGTAGTCGTGCTTTTCGTCCCGCTCGGGCCATCAACTGAGGAAATCCTCACGGCGCCAGAGTCCTTCGCCTCCACCATCGTTTTGTGGCTGGCAATCGGGCAATGTATTCCCATCCTCATAACCGGCCTGCTGTGGGCCACATGGGGCACTTCACCCGGGAAACGCGCGCTGCATCTTCGGATAGTCGATGCCGATACCGGACGGCCAATGACAGCGCGGCAAGCCGGCTTGCGCACATTAGGGTACCTGCTGACCTTCGCGACGTGCGGTGCCGGATTCTTGTGGGTTCTGTTCAACCAGCGAAAGCAGACGCTGCACGACCGGATAGCCAATACCGTTGTGATTGATGACGGGCCCGTCGGCGGCGCTCAACGAATGTGAGCTCGACCGATGACAGGACAATGACTGTCCGGACGAAACTGGAAATCAGGTGTCGACCTTCACACCACGACGTGTAGAGTTCAGCAATTGATGTCGCGGTTTGACAACCCATTCATGTCGTTTTGAGCCAAAAAATTGACCTCCCGAGAGACTCGAAGCCCGCAAAGCCAGGCAATTCCTGTCGCTTTGATACACGGACGCTTAAGAATCCGACAGTCCGCCCCCGCTTATCCGCCTGCCGGGCTTCGCAGATACGACGAGAGCATCACTCGTGTAGCAATCAGACGATGAAATCAACCACGAGCCACGTATCGGTCAGCGCCAATGTTCAGAAGAAACCTGCCGCCGACTCGGACCTGATAATTTACGGCGGGAATGATTCACTCCCGATAAGCAAAAAAAGTGTCTAGCGGTCGACAAAAACGGCTTCTGCGCAAAGTGGGATTCGGATTAATCCGCCGCGTCAATTCCCAAGCGCACAAGCCGTCATGCCGGCGGCTCGTCGGCTGCCCCTTTCGCCTCCAGCTCCCGGCGCAGCCTGGTGTTTTCGAGCTCTAGCTTCTCGTTCTCAAGCGAGGCGCGCGTGCTTTCCCGCCTCTCCTTGCGCACCGCGATAAACGTTGTTGTCAGGGCACCGATCAGGGAAGCAACTGACGAGATCGTCGAGATCCAAAGCACCGGACTATTCAGCTCCTGCGGCACCGAGCCCGGGTCCTTACGAATGGGCTGATCCATCCATTCTTTTGTCAATCGATCGATGTTGGCCTGCAGCGCTGGCGATAGCGCACTCGGCGTTGCGTTCTTTGTTACCGATCGAGCCACCTCACGTTGATACGCAACGGCCCACACGACTAATGAAAGCGCAAATATCACCAGGAAAATGTGGCGAAGCCGATGCAGCTTCTTGACCGTTGCCATCGCTTTCTCCAGCGTCACGGACTGTTCTAATGCTATACGCTGTATGGCGTTAATCCAGCGCGCCGAGATATGTAAGGAGATGCCTGCATTGAAGCTGCGCGCCGCTGCCTGTACTTGGCCACATCACGATCAATCTCGAAGACACGCACGATGGCATGACGTCGCTCGCACAGCTGCTCGCGCGGATCAACGACGTGCCGCCGTCCGAGGTGCTGCCGGAGCCGTGCCGAAACTGGGTGGGTAAGCTCCAGGCGATCCAGACAGCGGCACCACGCAACAAGGAGCAGCGCTACGTGCGGTTCGTCGGCGACGTGACGCAGGCCTTCCTGATCCATATCGAAGAGACGCTGCGCGAGCGTGCGGGCCTGCCGCCGGACGATCCAGAAGTGCCAACGATCGTGCCCAATGCCGGCCCTGAGCAGGTGCGACTGGCAATTTCCACCGAGCAGGACGATATAGACAAGGTGGCCGACTCGCTGCTTGCAGATGCGGACCTCGAGAATTCACTGCGCAGCGATAACCATTAGTTACCAGCGCAACGCTTTAGAAACTTTGGTCTGCGAAGTGGAGGCATAGACTCATCGAGCGGCATGTAATCCCCGCCGCATTGTGTGTCTTGGAAAGGGCCGCAGAGACAACGCTGCGGCCTCTTTTTTTGAGGGTCCGAGGTGCATTTAAAACGCCCGACGCGTGTCCGGATCCAGGGTTTGTCCTGGCAGAAGTGTTGCTGCAGTGCAATACACTAGCTAAGCGACGTAGTGGCGGACCAGTTGTTGCCGCACGTTGCACTTCGAAACCGCAGACATTCGTCTGCGGTTTTCTTTTAGGCACCGTGCGGGGCGCGCCAGCGCCCCACGCGTCGCCGGCCAGCCAACGAGTCCGGGATACTGATTTCGCAGCGCAGGCGTTTCTGAATGGCGATCCGGGGAGGGCCTTCATGACCACGGAAGCCTATCGTGAAGACGGAACGGACGAAGCCAGGCAGCAAGGCGTAGATGGAGCGCCAGATCGCGCTCGTCAAACTGGACATGACGAAGTCCGCCGCCCTTATCACCCGCTCCGGCCAGGCCTTGTTAGATGACCCCAGCGTCGAAATCACGCCGGAGGACATGCGGAAATTCGTCGAATGGGGACAGGCCTGCGACAAGCGCTTCAAAGGTCGAACAGGACAGCGCGTCCCACACACCAGACTATAACACCGCTATACAGCCGTCTATATCGGCGTTATATTCGTGATATGGATACACGGACCACCCTGCTTGCTGCGGCGCTGAAGGTTCTCGAAGAGGAAGGCGAGGCGCAGTTTTCGACGCGTGCGGTCTGCTCCCTGGCGGGAGTCACCGCGCCGACGCTTTATCACCACTACGGCAGCGCCGACGGTCTGCTAAGTGCAGCGATGGCGGAGGCGTTCGCGCAGTTTCTGGAAAGCAAAAATGCAGCCGCGCAATCCCCCGATCCCGTGACCGTCCTGCGCGATGGCTGGGACGATTACGTGCGCTTCGCGGCGGCACGGCCCAGGCTCTATGCAGCAATGTTGGGACGTGTTCTGCAGGGGGCGCAGATACCGGCTGCCCAGCAAGCTTTCGCGCTCCTCATCGAGCGTATTTCCGCCATCGCCGCCGAGGGGCGGCTCGCGCTCGCGGTGGAAGCCGCGGCGGATGTGATGTGGGCATCGGCTAACGCGGCTTCTCTGCTCTATGTCACGGCGCAACTGCGCAATGCGGCGGCACCCACGTCCGACGTTCTAAGGGACATCCGCGAGAACGCCATGCGCGCCATTCTGGCAATAGACACGACGGATGCGAAAGGCTGATCGACCATGAAAATCCTCGTCACCGGAGGCTCCGGCCTTCTCGGCAGTCGTTTGCTCCCCGCGCTCGCAACGGCAGGCCATCAGGTCTTTGCGCTTGCGCGCTCGGCGTCGTCCCGTGAAAGGGTGCGGGAACTGGGCGCTCAGCCTGTCGAGGGCGACCTGGAAAACAGCGCGCCGCTGGTACTGCCCGCGCTCGATGCCGTCGTTCACGCAGCGGCCATGTTTCGCTTCTCCGGCCCGCGCGCGCCGTTCTTTCACGCCAATGTGGATGGCACCGCCAGATTGCTGGCAGCGGCAGAGCAAGCTGGCGCGGCGAGTTTCGTTCATATCAGCGCGGCAGGTGTCATCATGGACGAATCCGGTTCGCCCATCCGTCATGCAGAGGAGAGCGCTCCCACCTTTCCGCAGCACTTCTCGGCCTATCTGGCGAGCAAGGCGCAGGCCGAGCAAATCGTGCTGGCTGCCAACAAGCCGGGGTTTCGCACCATCGCATTGCGCCCGCCGGCACTCTGGGGGCCGGGTGACCCGTTCAGCCGCGAGCTTCCCCGTGCGATCAAGTCAGGCCAGTTCGCTTTCATCGACCGTGGCGACTATGCGTTCTCCACTTGCCACGTGGATAACGTCGTCGAAGCCGTCCAATGCGCGCTGACACGCGGCGAGGGTGGTCGCGCCTTTTTCATCACTGACCGGCAGACGCAAACGTTCCGCGAGTTCATCGCGTTAATTGCAGGCGTGCAGGGTCTTTCCGTCGGGGAACGGCGTTCGATGCCTTATTGGCTGGCCTCAGCCTCAGGGCGGTTGATGGATGCCGTCTGGGCCATTCTGCGGAAAAACAGCGCCCCTCCCCTCTCGCGTTCAATGGTGCGCATGATCGGGCGGGAATTCAGTGTGAGCGATGCAGCCGCACGCCGCGAGCTGGGCTATGTTGGCAAGACCTCGCGTGACGATGGCGTGCGCAGCTATGAGGTCGCGCATTCTCCCGGGACGGGCAACGAGCAACGGTCAAACAGCAGGAACGCAAATTGAGGAGTTGTCAGGTTAGCGAGCGCGGGGCGACAAAATGGGGCGATTACGTTCTGGACAAGGCCAATCCGTCCAAGGTTCGTGCATGGTATGGATCGGTCGGCCCCGTCAAGTTTTGATACTCAAACACGGGGTGCAAACCGGAGCCTTCAATCCCTCACGCCACCAGTGTGGTGGTCGTAGCACTGCGTACCGCCACTAGCGCATCAACGAATGCCACGGTCTGCTGCGATAACAGACGCGATGTCGTGACACGGATGCCTGACTGCTCTGTCACACAAAAGTCGCGGCCGGGACGCACCAGCCAGCCAGCATCGAAAAGCTGCTCTGCGACCTCTCGATCGTTGGAGATGGGTACCCAAAGGTTCAAACCGGCGCTGCCGATGACATTGAAGCCCTTCTTCTTCAAAGCGGCGCGTAGCAATTCGTAGCGCTCTCGATAGGCCAGGCCTGCCGCGGCGACTTTCTTTTGCACCGGTGCAGACGTCAACAACTCGAAAACCATTCGCTGCAGGAATGTGCTGACCCAGCCCATACCGACACTCTGTCGATTTTCGAGCCGCTCGATCGTATCGGAATCTCCCGTTGAGACTGCGACCCGATAATCTGGGCCGAGCGATTTCGAAAGCGAACGCACCGTTAGCCAGCGGCGGGCGCCCATGTGCCACGGGTTGCAGGGCGATAGATTGAGAATGTTCGAATGATCGTCGTCGATGTACAGCACATCGTCCGCACCGTTCACTATACGTTTAAGTTCAGCCGCTCGAGACTTCGAGGTAGCGACTCCAGTCGGATTCTGCGCACGACTGCTGGTTATCACCGCCTTCGCGCCGCCCTTTAAAGCACTGCGAAGGCTGGCCGGCACGATGCCATGCTGGTCGAGTTGCAGCGGCAACAACTTGAACCCCATCGAACGGACGAGAGCATGCAGGCTCATGTAACCCGGATCCTCGACGGCGATTTTCTCATCCGGCGCGAGGCCGGCTGCGTTCAGTGCCCGCTCCACCAAATCCAGCGCACCCGCCGAAACAAAGATACCGCGCGGCACCGCTATATTGTCGGCACTAAAGCATTGCTCCGCCCACTTCAGGAACGGCGAGTAGTTGCGCTGCTCGCCATATAACCGATGCTCGACGCTCATACGGGCGAGCGCCTCCCGAATCTCCGCTTCGCTCGGCAACAGATCAATGTCCGGATTGCCATCCCGCACAGACAGCGTTTGCCCGCCTGCCACAGACGCACCACGGTTCTGTCGATGCGACGCCTGACCTGAGACGACCGACCCCCGCCTTCCGCCCGCCGTTACAAGACCGCTTTGCTGAAGTTGCCGGTAGGCGACCGCGACGGTGTTCTTGTTGATCCCGAGGTCCTCGGCAAGCGACCGGACCGTCGGCAGACTGTCTCCAGGTTTGAGCCGTTCCTCCAGAATGGCATGCTCTATCGCGCGCCGGATTGAGTCCGCCTTACCCTCCAGAATTTCTTCTCGCCGCAATTTGAACATTTTCCGCTTCGTCCTCTGCGAACACGCTTCACGCGCGTAATCGAATCCTTTGGCTTGAGCATGCCGTGTGAACGAATCGCCCGCCCGCAATGCGAGCGATCTCGCGTACCAAAGGGCACGCCGTCAAAGCCTGTCCAAGGCAGACATAGCTTACACCACATTAGGACATTACAGGAATGCAACACAAGCACGTCCGATATTCGCGACTCATGGCGTGTCATGGCCTCGGCGACCAAAACTCCGTGCCACTCGTATTTATGCTCCGATAGCGTAGTTCCTGCCGCATATTCCAAATTGACCCAAAAACCCTTCCCTTTGAATTCGTTTGATACATATTTATTATTGTACCGGTACGATATCTACCGCCATTGTGCAAGCGCCCGGAACAGCACTGGCGCGGGCCTGAAGACCCATTCCTTGATTGGCCCCGGTGACCAGGGCAACGGGTTTTTCCTGCATGGCAAACTCCTTGTCGTATTGCGCTGTCGCGCACTGAAACCCTTACCGATGTCAGTCCGGCGCTTGCGTCAGGGAGCGATCACACGACAATGGAAGATTAGTGGCATGCCGTAATCCCGCCAATTACATCGCAGGTAATAGATCTGGATGCTAATACCTCATGGGCAGTAGTTTGCTCCCCATTCTCCTTCTGCAACTCGATCAGCCACCGTAGTAAGACAAACGTCCGGGCGACCCCGACTGTTGCGCTGCTCACCGCAGACTTCAATTCCGCGCTCAGCAGCGCTTCTTCCCATTTTTGTCCTAGTTCATTACCAAGAATCATCCCATCACTCGCAGCTGACCGAGTAGCTGAACCATAACCTCCAAAACACATGCATGTCTACGAAAATTGACTCGGCCTTCCAACGAAAAAATTGACACGTCGAACAAGTGATATATATTTGTACTGGTTCACATTATTTTTTGTACTAATACAGAATTGACTGGAGCGGACCATGACCCTATCTCTGGACATTCATTTGAAGATCGGCGGCCTCATCTTCCCGAACATGGATCAGTGCGATTTCACCGGACCGCTCGAAGCGTTGGCGCGTGTCCCGAACTCATCCTTCATGACGATCTGGAAGGACAAGAATCCTGTACGCGATCTCGCCGGTATGCAGTTGCTGGCAGACACAACCATCGATGAGGCACCACAGTTGGATGTGCTGCTGGTACCTGGCGGCCACGGCCAGGAAGCGTTGATGCACGACGAAGCCGTACTTTCGTTCATCCGCAAGCAAGCTGCGGGAGCCCGCTACGTGTACTCGGTATGCACGGGTTCGCTGCTTTGCGGCGCAGCGGGTTTGCTGCACGGCCGACGCGCGACGACTCACTGGACCGCGATGGACGTGCTCCCGTTGTACGGCGCGACGCCGAGCGACGAGCGTGTGGTAATCGACGGCCAGTTCGTCAGCGCTGGCGGTGTCACATCTGGAATTGATGGCTCATTGATTGTCGTTTCGCTTCTGCGCGGCGAGACGGTCGCCCAGGAACTCCAACTCTACATGGCTTATGATCCCAAGCCGCCGTTCCAGGCAGGATCTCCCGCTACGGCGCCAGCACCGATCCTCGCAACTGTAACGGAGCGCGCACGGGCTATTACCGAGAAACGTCTCGCGACGGGGCGGGCCTATCAGGCCCACTTGACGGCTTTATAGCCTGCCACAAAGCCGGGCCATCCCAATCCCGCGTGACCGGCTTTGAAACCCCTCCTTTGCCGATGACGGCCCTGGGTCGCCGCGAGGATGCGTGCTTGTGCCGGCGGCAGATCCAGGGCGAAATCATTCACCACCCCTTTGGTGGACAAGGTCAGGAAGTTCGCGACGTCGTTCTTGAACTCGCGCGCCCCGGGTGTCGCCGGCTTCCTTTGAACAAGTCGTTGACCGATTCACCGCTATCTGGAACGGGATCCACGCGCGCAGCGACCGTCCGCATCCTGCTTCCGGATCATCATTAAGGATTACTGCCTTATATACCCATCCGAAAGCCGCCTGTTGTGAACCGCCACAGCCTCATAGCGCGAATGGCAGCTTGCGGATTACGACGGATGGGAGACATCCGTCGCTCACCGCGAGAACTGATGCTGTGTGCTCTTTGGTCCATTGATCGCGGAAGCCTTACCTCATTCAGCAGCAGCTTTCCAGCGAACGCATGCGGCGTTCGAGTTCGGCAAGGTCTCGCGCGCCCTCAAGATACGCTTCATTGCGGCGTTGTTCGGCGCGCTCGAACCAGCGGCCAATCCATGTGAAGAGGAAGGCAAACATAATAGTCTCCAAGAAGGTGCTGACCCGTGACGTTGGCAGGATGTGGCGCTACCGATGTGTCTAGCGGCCGTGCTCTGGCGCTGTTCGACGATTCAATCGTAGGCGGCAAATATGCTTACGTATACTTATCGTTTTTTACGCAATACATTAGTATTCTTGTTGAATCAGACGCTCTTTCGGGGGTACGTATTTTGGAGGTCAGTCGACTGCGGGCGCTCCTGGAGTTGGCGCGGTGCGGCACGATGGCAGCCGCCGCGGACGCTCTGTCCCTGACGCCCTCTGCGGTGTCACAGCAGATCGCACAACTGGAAGACGAGGCCGGCGTCAGGCTCACGGAGCGCGTCGGCCGCGGGGTCAGGCTGACGCTCGCCGGCCACGCGCTGGTGGGCCACGCCGAGCGGATGATGGTTGTGCTGGACGAGGCTCGCTCGGAAATGGCAGAGCTTCGGCGCGAGATAGCCGGCGAGCTGCGCGTCGCCGCGTTTCCCTCGATCGCTTCGGTTGTGCTCCCTGACACGGTCAAGGCGCTGCAGCTCGCGTTTCCGCGCCTGGAGATCGCAATTGAAGAGTTGGAGGCGATTGACGGGGTCGCGGCACTGCGTTCCTGGAGAACGGACGTCGCGTTGATTGACGATCTCTCCATTGTGGCGGGCGATAATCGGGAAAACGTCGCGGTTGTGCCGCTGGCCGAGGATGTCTGGTACGTGACCGTCTCGACTGACCATCCACTGAGCAAAAAGCCCTCGCTGAGCCTGGCCGATCTCCGGCACGAAAGGTGGGCAATCGAATCGAGGGGGGGCCCCTTGGGCAGCTACGTCACCGATTTATGCCGCCGCGCCGGGTATGAGCCCCGGATCAACGCCAAATGCCGCGGATCCGAGATGATCGAAGCGATGGTGGCGTCCGGCTGCTCGGTGTCAATCGTCCCCGGACTCAGGATGTTACGATCGCCGCCCGGCGTGGCATGGGTCAAGCTGAGGCCAGAGGTTCGCCGCAAAATCTACGTTGCTTATCGCCGCGGCGAGCGCAACCATCCCATGGTCAAAGTGTTCGTCGAGGAAATCGTCCGGACGGCATCGAAACTCCTTGGTTAGCTCAAGCGCGATGACCCGGCTCGCAGGTTGTACGTGCGGACCCGTCGTGCCGTGGAAGGATGCCTGGCCGTAGCATTCGGGATTGCCGGCATCCGGCTTCTGGCTGCGCGTGTCTAGCGAGTTTCAGTCCCTGCGCCCCGCCTGGCGATGCTCGCGCGAAGCGCTACCGCGCAGTTCGCCCAGCGAGGCGCCGTTCGGGCGCAGGCGAAGCTCCGGATCGATCCGCGTCCACGGCAGATCGGAAGGATCGGCAGCCATGGGGCCAGGCGACTTCGCGACGAGATGGGCCTCGGCGATGGAGTCGAAATCGGCGCGGTAGTGCACCGAACTCTTATTGACGAGAATCTTCATACGTTCGGGCTCGATGCCGGCCACGCGATAAAGATTGCGATCGAAAATCTGCATCTTGACCGAACAGACCGCAATTTTCACGCCACCGATACGCAGACACGCAACGGGACCGATATCCGTCCACATGCCGTTCATCATCGGCCCATCGAAACGCACGCGTCCGTCGGACAGATGCTCCACGACGAACGCTCCTGAAAGCGGCTCGTCGTCAGGAATGCCGGATCCACCCGCAAGCGCGAGGTCGACCGTCGCACCCACGCCGGCTTCGTGCGCCTTCGCGGCCGCGTGCGGGTCCCAGACGAGGCCCGCGGCGGCATCCTTCGCGCCATGGCGCAGCAGCGCGCGCACCAGCCCCATCGTGTTCGAATCGCCGCCCACGCCGGGATTGTCCTGAGTGTCGGCAATCACTATGGGGCGCGTCGCGTGTTCCGCGAGGCGCATGGCCTCGCGCACCGCTTCGTCGGGGTCGAGAAACCGCACGTCCCACTCGCTTTCCTGCGAGACGATCGTCGCGGCAAGCGTGTCGACGGCGTCCGTCACCGCGGCTTCGTCGAATCCGTAGCCCCAGACGGCTGCCCCGCATTCGGGGAAATCGGAAGCCGGAAAACCCGGCGTGAACGACAGCGACACGACCTCGTCGCGCTCCAGCGCCTCCAGACGCTCGTAGAGGTCGCGCGCCGGGTCCGCGAGCGTGCACATGCCGTTCACCGGAATCAGGAACGGAATGCGCCGCACCGCGCGTTTCAGGCCGCGCTCGCGCGCGGCCATCATCCGCATCAGGATCCGGGCGGCACGCACGCCGGTCTCGGCCATGTCGACGTGCGGATAGGTGCGGTACGCGACCATCGCGTCGGCATGCCGGAACATCTGGCCGGTCACGTTCGCATGCAGGTCGAGCGAAACGACGAGCGGAACTTGCGGGCCGACAATCGCCCTCACGCGAGCGAGCAGTTCGCCTTCGCCGTCGTCGAGATGCTCCGCGACCATGGCGCCGTGCAGGTCCAGGTAGATCGCATCGAACCCGCCACGCCGGACCGCCTCGACGATCTCGCCGGCAATGCGCTCGTAGGCCTGCTCCGTCACGTGGGCCGACGCGCTCGCGCCGGCCCAGATCACCGGCACCAGCGTATGACCCTCGGCCTGCGCTGCCGCGATGAAGCCGCCCGCAGGCACGTTCACGTCGCGCAGCGCGAGCACGTCTTCGCCTCGCGCGAGTGGCGGAAAACCTTCGCCCTGAACGAAGCTTTGCAAGGTGGCTTTCGTCGGCGCGAAAGTATTGGTTTCGTGCTGGAAGCCTGCGATGAGAATGTGCATAGTGCCCTCTACAGTTGTTTTGGATAACCAGGAATATGGCTCGTGATCAGTGTTTCGCAACCGGTAGGCTGAGCCTGACGATCATGAGCGAAGCGACCAGACAGACCAGGGCCAACGCGCAAAGTGCTGGCTGCACACTGCCGGCCGCGGTCTTGATCCAGCCGACGGCGGCCGGGCCCCAGAAGCCACCCGAGAGGCCGATCGTATTGATGAGCGCAATGCCGCCCGCGGCGGCCGGCCCCTTGATGTACTCGGGCGGGATCGCCCAGAAGACCGTATAGGCCATCCAGAGCGCCGCCGTGACGAAGCTCAGCAAGGTGAGCGAGATCCACAGCTGCATACCGGCGAACGCGCACGCCACGAGCAGCACCGCAGCCGCCGCGGCCGGCACCGCGCAGTGGAGCCGGCGCTCGCCCACGCGATCCGAGCGCCGGCCCATGTAGACCATGCCGAAAGCCGCTCCGACGTACGGAATGGATGCGCACCAGCCCAGCGTGACAAGACTGCTCACGCCCTGCGCCTTCAAAATGGCCGGCAGCCAGAAACTGATGGCGTAGATCGACGCAATGATGCAGAAGTAGGCGAACGCGAGCACATAGACCTTACGGTCCTTCAGCACGTCGCGGAACTGTGCTCCATGCGCTTGCTCGCCGCCGACTTCGGCTTCCAGGCGACGCCGCTCCGTATCGCTGAGCCAGGCGGCATCCGCCGGGCGATCCGGCAGATAAACGAGCGTCGCGATGCCGAGCACGATGCAGGGCAGCCCTTCCACGAGAAACATCCATTGCCAGCCGGCCAGCCCCGCCTTGCCGGCGAGCGCGGTCATGATGCCGGCAGAAAGGGGGCCGCCGACGATACCGCCGATCGGCCCGGCCAGAAAGACGATGGCGATGGCGCGCGCCATGCGCGTCGGGCCGTACCAACGCGAGAGGTAGAAAATCATGCCCGGCGCGAAGCCTGCTTCGAACACGCCGAGCAGGAACCGCATCGCATAGAAGGCCGGCACGCTCTTGACGAACAGCATGCAGGCCGACGCGATGCCCCATAGCACGAGAATTCGCCCGAAGGTTCGGCGCGCGCCAACGCGCGGCAACATCAGGTTGCTCGGTAATTCGAACAGCACATAGCCGATGAAGAAGATACCGGCCCCCACACCGTACGCCGCGTCCGAGAATCCGAGATCGGTCTGCATCTGCAGCTTCGCAAAGCCAACGTTGACGCGGTCGAGGTATGCAAACAGGTAGCAGATGAGCAGAAACGGCAAGAGCCGTGCGTTGATCTTGCCGTAGAGCGTAGAAGCGTCGCGCGCTTGCGCGGTCGTGATGATGGCCGCCATGCCTTTCTCCTGGATAACGGTTGTGTGGGTCGTGGCATCCACATCGTGACCAGGGCAACCCGCGCTAGCAAGAGCAACAAAGTTCACATATCGTTCTCCGTAGGGCAACACAAGCACCGGCGAGGACACGATGCGGGAAATTAACCAGCAGCGCCTGCGCTACTTTCACGAGGTGCTGACCCACGGCACGATACGCGGCGCCGCGGACAGTCTGAACACGTCCCCCTCGGTCATCACGCGGCAGATCAAGCTGCTCGAGGACGAACTCGGCGCACAGCTATTCGAGCGACAGGCGCGCGGCGTCAAGCCCACCGAGGCGGCCGCGCATCTGCTTGAATTCTGGCGCGGCTATCGCGCCCAACAGGAGAAATTCGAAGACCAGTTGCACGCGTTGCGCGGGCTCCAGCAAGGGCGCGTGGATATCGTCGCGAGCGAGGGTTATGTCGATACGCTGATCGCCGAGGTCATCGCGCCGTTCTGTGTGCAGTACCCGAAGCTCGAGATCGTCCTCACCATGCTGCCTGTCGACGATGTACTGAACGAAGTCGCCGAAAGCCGCGCCCATATCGGTCTGGCGTTCAACCCACCGCCCCATCCACGCATCGAGTACAGGGCCAGCTGCGCGCAGCCGGTCGTGCTGCTCGTGCGGCGCGATCATCCGCTCGCCTTGCGCGGCGCACATGCATCCGTGCAAGACTTGCTCGCATGGCCGCTCGCGCTCATGCCGAGCACGTTCGGTATCGGCCGTCTTGCGGACATGCTCGCGTTTGCGGAGAACATCACCATCCGCCCGACCCTCACCACCAACTCGCTCACCGCGCTCAAGCGCCTCGTGGCCGCCGGGAACTTCATCACGCTGATTGGCGAATTCGCCGCATCGCGCGAAATCCAGGCGGGGGAACTCGTGACGGTGCCCATCGACCATCCGCTTTTTCTCGGCACAAAAGCGCGGGTGCTGGTGAAATCCGGGCGGCCGCTCGTCGCTGCTGCGCATGAGATGCTGGACTGGATTCTTCAGCGCATGGCGGTGTTCAGGCGAGCATGAAGGCCCAATGCGCGGGAGCGTCGCAACGCCGAAACTCAGGCGATTCGACCCAACCCTGACAAGCCGCCAACCATCCCAAGAACACAGGCGAGAGCCGAGGCGAGCTAGCGTCGCCCATAGTGATAGCTGCCGTGGTGATCAGAATCGCCGCAGTGAGCAACTGGGTAAGCATTGCTCCGATTGCAGTGTCCCAGCGTGCGGAGCATTGGTGCTCGGGCCCCAGCTTTTTCTCTGCAACGGCCGACTGCTGATAGAAGATCGTCCAGGGACTGAAGGTGGCACCGATGAGCGCTGCTATCAGATACAAACAATCACGATCATGCAACGGCAGATCGCGTACGTGCGCTTTGATGTCCGAGAACTTCGGATGCGAGTGCCATGCCAGAAGAAAAAATGCCAATTCGAGCAGGCCCCGCCCGGTAAAAATGCCCAACCGTATAGTCAGTTCCTGTACCGCATACAGCAACGGAATCAGGAACAACAATATTGGCAACAGGCGATAGCCCCACCGCGCGCCGCTCTGCGCGGCTGTTACCCCGTTACCGACATCCGTGTCAGCTAACATCACCAGCAGGCCGGGTCCCCAAACCGCAGCCGAAGACATCATACGTAGCCACAGCGGCGCGGGGTTCCAGAGGCTAAACTGGGTTTGATTCATGTTGCACCGGACCGTAGTGAGAGATGTTTTCGCGATCCCGCGCCAGAGCACGTGTTGCTAATCCAGGTGAAGTGACGAACCTCCATTCTTGCCGGTTCTACCTGACGCCACCATAGTCCTCGGTCATTTCCGCGACCTCCTTTGGCAACTCGATACGCTCGATCTCGTTGACCATCGCATAGTTCAGCCCATCGAGTTTCCCGACAGGTTGAAGACGGGACATGTCGACGCGGCCGTTGACCCAGACGTCGTCATCGATGTGCAAGCAGATGACGTCGCCGAACACCATATAATCGTCGCCGGAATTCTGTCTTACGTTGACCGTCAGATACTTAGCCTTCTTGTGCAGCCCGTACGAGCTGATCTGAACATTACTGACACGCAAATCAGCCTTCTCTATGGCTTCGCTTTCGTGATCTCGTACTCGGTGCTGGGATTGCCACTGGCGCTATGCGGACTCCTCGAACCGCCGCAATATGATTATCGTCGGCATCTCGTGCTGGAGTGTCGCAACTGTGTCATTCGGGTTCGTGCATTCCTATCCGGAGATTTTTGCTGCCCGGATCATGGTCGTTCTGGGAGAGGCTCCACTGGCCCCGGCTGCTGTGCTTTGGCTGACGGGAAATGCCGACAATGTACTGCTACCCTTGTTCGGCACCGTACGAACCTGGCATGCAGCTTTCATGATTGTTGGCCTGCCAGGGTTCATCATTGCAGCGTTATTGATAACCGTGAAGGAACCGCGTCGTCGCAAGAATGTGTCCGACGCTATACTGGTCATCGGCGCAGCAAATGTGCTGAGCGGAAAATTGCGTAAATTTGTCTCGGGCAAGGAAGCGATCCGCATTGAGCACGTTCTTGCATCGTGCGCAGTCCCTAGCATTTTTCCGGCAGTGGAGATCGGCGAGGACGCCTACTGGGACGGCCTGTTTTCTGACAATCCTCCCGTTGATGAGCTGATTCGGCCGATCTTCGTTGGCCCCGAGAACCTCGCGGAAGAAATCTGGCTAATCAAGATCAACCCGACGAGCCGCAAAACCGTTCCCAGCCAGCCCGACGATATTTTCGATCGCCGCAACCAGCTGGAAGGCAACATCTCCCTGTTTCAGCACCTGACTCATCTGGAGATGCTCAATGACATGCTCCTGGGCGGGGCCTTCAGGAACGAATATCTCGAGAATCTGGGTATCAAGAATCCGATAAGGATTCCAAAATCATTTCACAATGACCCGGACAAGTCGTATCACATACCGTGCATCGAGATGTCGGCCGAGGTCCAGAACACGCTCGATTACGAAGGCAAGATCGATCGCGGATCCGGGAATATCGACATGCTGATCAGGCACGGCCGGGAACAGGCTCGTGCGTTTCTCGATGCGCGCGCCGCAGCGGTTGGCAACTGATCAGGTTGTCACTCGCCGCTTTCGCCAGCATGCCTCCAGCAACACCACCCGCTCCGGACGTGCCGATTACGCCAAGGTACCAAGACTCCGCGCGGACTCGCGCGCAAGCTCGACGAACTGCGTGACGCGCGCATTCGCATCGCCGTATCGGTGCGCGATATGCAGCACCGTCGTTGTGTCGCGATCGGCCAACTCGCGAAACATCACGCCCGGCACCGCGATGCTGCGCAGCGGTGCCGGCACGAGCGCGATACCGAGCCCGGTGGCCGTCAAGCCGATCAGCGTCGAGGCCTGCTGCGCCTCCTGCACGACGCGCGGCTCGAATCCGCGCTTCGCGCATAGCGCGAGGATCTGTTCGTAGATCGCGACACCCGCCGTCTTCGGGTACGCAATGAATGGCTCGTCGCGCAAGTCCGCAATGCGGATCGCTCGTCGCGCGGCAAAGCGATGCCGCTCGTGCATCGCCAGCAGCAACGGCTCGGTTGCGAGTGGCTCGAATGCGAGTCGAGACGGTATCGCCCCACCCGGCAGCCGCAGTAACCCAACGTCAAGTTCGCGCTGCTCCAGCGCGACGATCTGCTGGCTCGATGGCAGTTCGGACAACAAAATGTTGACATTCGGGCGAAGGGTCCGGTACGCGTGGATCAGGCGCGGAAACACCGGCGAAAGTGATGACGCATTCGTGAACCCCACTCTAAGGCGGCCGACATCGCCGCTGATCGTCTCCCATACACTCTCCTTCGCATGCGCGACGCGCGCGAGGATCGCCCGCGCGTCGTCGAGCAGCGCCAGCCCCGCCTCGGTCAACGCGACACTGCGCTGCGTGCGGTGAAACAGCCGTCCGCCCAGCTCGCCCTCCAGCGCCTGGATGGCAAGGCTCAGCGGCGCCTGCGTGATGCCCAACCGTTCCGCGCTGCGGCGGAAATGCAATTCCTCAGCGAGCACGACGAAGTACTCCAGATGCCGCAGGTTCATTGATTTAATTCCTAAATCAATAATATTGAAAATGAGTATAGATCAAAACGCCAGAGCTAACGATACTGTGCTCAACCAACAGTCGACATGGAGACAACATGACCGGGGACGAACTCCTCACGAACCTGCGCCGCGGTGAGCAGATACTGGCGCTCGGCATCCGCGCCTCGCGCACCGCCGAAGTGGTGCGCTGGGCCAAGGTAGCCGGCTATCACACAATCTGGATCGACATGGAGCACAGCACGCTGCCCGTCGACGTCGTATCGCAGATGTGCCTGTGCGCACGCGACGTCGGGCTCATGCCGTGGGTGCGCGTGCCGGAGCGCGAATACGGCGTGATCAACCGCGTGCTCGACGGCGGTGCGCTCGGCATCGTGATCGCACGGGTCGAAAGCGCTGAACAGGCGCGCGCCGCCGTCACCGCCACGCGCTTCCCGCCGCTTGGTCAGCGTTCGCAGATCGCGACGCTTCCGACCGTCGACTATGCACGGCTGCCGGCGCGCGAACTCAACGAGCGGCTTGATGCGGCCACGGCACTCAAGGTGCTGATCGAGAGCCGGGCCGGCGTGGAAGCGGCCGATGCGATCGCCGCGGTCGAAGGTGTCGACGTCGTCGCGCTCGGCTGCAATGACCTGTCGGCCGACCTGGGCCATCCGGGCGAATCCACGCACCCCGAGGTGGTCGACGCGTGTCGCCGCGTCGTCGACGCGGCCGCGCGGCATCGCAAGATCGCGATCGTCGGCGGCATGCCGGAAGGCGAGGTGCTCGACGGCCTGCGACGTGCTGGCGCTGCGCGCTTCGTGTTCGCCGGCATCGACTCGGACCTGTTCCTCGCATCACTGCGCGAGCGCGCGGACGCCGCGCGGCGCGCGCGCTGACCGCCCGTCCCACCGAATTCAACGAACCCTCACCACTCGAACGATCATGGCAGAAACCCCGTTGGTCTCCACCCCGATGCGCGATCTCGCAACGCTGTCGCGCCCGTCCTTCGCCGTGCCGGAAAAAGCCTGCGACGCACACATGCACGTGTTCGGCCCCGCCGATCGCTACCCTTGCGTCGCGCACCCGCACTACACGCTGCCCGACGGCAAGCTGTCGCACTACCTGAAGATGATGCCGGTGCTCGGCCTGCAGCGTTTCGTGATCGTCCAGCCGAGCTACTACGGCACCGACAACCGCTGCCTGATCGACGCGCTCCAGGTCGCCGGCCCGATCGCGCGCGGCGTCGTGATGATGGAGGAAGACACCGATGCGAAGACGCTCGACGCGTGGCACAGCGCGGGCGTGCGCGCGGTGCGGCTCGACCTGTTTGCTCGCTCGGGCCTGGCGACCGCCGAGATCCAGGCCTACATCACGCGGATGGCCGCGCTGTGCGCGAACCTCGGCTGGCATCTGCAGTTCTATGCACCCGGCTGGGTCGTGCGCAACCTGATTCCGTTCCTCGCCGACGTGCGCACCGAGTTCGTCATCGATCACATGGGCTACATGCTCGAGGAAGACGGCCTCACGGCGGCGGATTTCGAGCGGCTGCTGGGGTTGCTGAAGGACGGCCAGTGCTGGCTGAAGCTGAGCGCGCCGTACCGGATCGCCAGGCATCGCGGCTACGGCGCGATCGAGCCGATGGCTCGCGCGATCGTGGCGGCCGCGCCGGGCAAGGTGATCTGGGGCTCGGACTGGCCGCACATTCCCGATTCGACGCGCGACACCGGCGAACTGCTGAACCTGCTCGAGCGGTGGACGGACGATACGCACGCGAAACAGGCGATCCTGTCGGACAACCCCGCACGCCTGTTCGATTTCTGACGCGCAGCAAGGATCGAAGACCATGCCCTACCAACCCAATCCATCGTTCGCCGGACTGTTCCGCGCGTTCACGTCGGACCCGCAGAGCATCGGCGCCGCCATCACCGCGCAGATGGATCGGCTCGGCGAAGACGACCCGATGCTGGTATCGACGGGATCGGACATCGTGCTGTTCCCGCGCGTCGGTGCGCCGCCGTGCTTCGAAAGCTTCCGCAAATCGACACGCGGCTTCATCGAACTGACGGCCGTGTCGCACCTGCCGCTCGCGCTGGCCTACCTGGCGCAGATGCGCGAGCTCGATCCGCGGGACACGCGCTGGCGCGACGGCGCACTGCAGTTGGTCGAACATGCGAACCGCACCCGCGAAGCCAATTCGGTATCGCTGTGGCGCGACGTCATTGCGGTCGAGAGCTTCGCGGGTCAGGAAGAAAAGATCGCGCGGCTCGTCGACTACACGTGCGCGACTTCGGTCGACTGGCTCGTCCGCGCGCTCGACGATCCCGAACTGCTGACGTTCGACGTGCTCAACGACAGCTTTTTCGCGGCTGACGGCCAGCGCCTGCCGGTACCGATGAACGACGTGATGTTCGCGACGTTCGGTCTCGCGTTTCTCGACATCGTGTACCGGATCGGCAACTGGCTGCGCGCGCTGGAAATCGACTGGCGCCGCGCGATGGTGCTCGTGAGCGGACGCTCGGGGCGGCCGACGGCCGGCACGACATGGTCGTCGAACAACATGTGCTACCTCGTGTGGCGCGCATCCGGCCGCGTGCTGCCGCCCGAGCGCGTGTACGTCGCACCGCACGCGCCGTCGTTCCAGATCGACGCGCTGCCCGACGCGGCCGGGCTCGCCGAGCTCGAACGCACCTATCGTCACCTGTGGTTGAACACGCGCGCGAGCGTCGACATCGCCCGTGCGCTGTTTCCCGCGCAGCCGGCGTACCGCTTCGACCCGACGCCCGTGGACGGCATGCCGCCGATCACCGGCGTCGACGACCGGGCCGCAACGGCCGCGCGGCTGCGCCGCATCATGGAAGATCCGGGCCAGTTGCTGTCGAACTGCGTCGCCGATTACATCGTCGACCAGTTGCACGAGAACGGCAATCGACCGCACGCCGTCGAGATTCCGGGCTTCACGAACGTGGACTACCCGTAGCCGCAACGGCACATCCCCGCCCAACCGACCGGCACGGGCAGCCGGATCGGCATCGCATGCAAGCCCGGGAACAGGAGACAACATGATGGTTCAAACCGACCCACGTGCGCCGGCATCGCCAGCGCACACCGTGGCGCTCAGGGTCACGCTGGTGTGCTTCGCCGTCGCGATGATCGACGGCTTCGACACGCTGATGCTGTCGTTCATCGCACCGTTGCTGGTCAAGTCGCTGCACATCGATCATGCGGCGCTCGGCCGGATCTTCGGCGCCGGTTTTCTCGGCACGGTGCTCGGGTCGATCCTGATCGGCCCCGCCGCCGACCGGTTCGGCCGGCGGCCGATGCTGCTGCTGTCGCTCGCGCTCACCGGCCTGCTGACGCTGGCATGCGCGACCGCGACGACGGCGCCGATGCTCGCCGCGCTGCGGTTCGTCGGCGGGCTCGGGATGGGCGGCGCGATTCCCGTCGTCGCGGCCGTCACCGCGCAGAACAGCTCGACCCGCAGCCGCGCGTCGCTGGTCATCCTGATGTTCATCGGCTTTCCGCTCGGCGCGGTCGTGGGCGGCGCGCTCACCGCCGCGCTGATGATGAAGTTCGGCTGGCCGCTCGTGTTCGTGATGGGCGGCTCGAGCGCGCTGATCGCGATGCTGCCCGTATGGCTCGTGATCCCCGCGGGCACCGCGCCGCGCGATGCGGGCCCGGCGCGCGCACGGCACCGGCCGCGCACGCTGAATCCGTTCGGACGCACGCTCGCCGACGGCCGGGCACCCGCCGCGATCGCGCTGTGGTGCGGCGTGCTGGCGACGATGATCCTGTCCGGCTTTCTGGTGAACTTCATGCCGACCATCCTGAACCTGAACGGCATCGCGCCCGCTCGGGCGGCGATGGGCGCGGTGTTGATCAATGTCGGCGCAATCCTCGGCGCGCTCGCGCTGTCCGCTGTCGTCGGGCGCTTCGGTCCGTTCAAGCCGGTCGTGACCGTGTTCGTCGCGGGCGCGGCCCTGACGATCGCGCTCGGGCAATTGATCGGCGTCGGCAACGGCGTGTTCGCGATGCTGTTCTGCATCGGCGCCTGCCTCGTCGGCGGTCAGCTCACGTTTCCCGCGATCGCGAGCCGGCTCTTTCCGGACGACGTGCGCGGTGGCGGCGTGGGCTGGACGATGGCGATCGGCCGCGCGGGCTCGATCATCGGGCCGCTCGTCGGCGGCATGCTGCTCGCCGCGCACCTGCCGCTCGAGCGCATGTTCCAGATGGTCGGCCTGCTGGCCCTGTGCGGCGCGCTCGGCGTCGCACTCGCATACCGATGGCAGCCGACCGAGGCCGGGCGGCGCACCACCCCCGACGACGCCGGGCTGTCCATCGCAGAATCCAAACTGAGCAACGGGAAACACTGACATGAGCCTGGACTTCCTCATCCCCGTGCAGTCGCTCGCGACGAGCGGCGCGCGCGCGGCGGCCGTCTTCGAGATCGACGGCACGACCTGTCTCGGGATTCCACAACTCGCAGTCGACATCGCCGGCCAGCCGCCGCACATGAACGGCGGCGACAGCGATATCGGCGCGCGGCTCTATCGCCGGGACGGCGGCCGCTTCGTCGAGGCCGGCACGCTGCCGCTGACGGGCGGCGAGGATCTCGAATACTTCGAGATCGGCGCGCGCCGGTTTCTCGCGGCCGCGGGCGTGCGATCGGGCAAGGGCCCGTACGACCTGAACACCGACGCCCTCGTGTACGAATGGGGCGACGGCGCGTGGCGGCCGTTCCAGCGCATTCCGGCGTTTGCCGCGAAGCAGTTCCGCGCGTTCGACATCGGCTCGCGGCACTTCCTCGGGCTTGCGCAAGGCGTGAAGATCGACGGCGCGATCGCGCGCCATCCCCGTCAATCATGCGTGCTCGAATGGAACGGCAGCCGCTTCGACGTGTTCCAGACGTTCGACGGCCAGTGGGGCTACGACTGGATCTCCGTGCAGTTCGGCGGGGTGCACTACCTCGCGTATGCCGATCATCTCGACGGCGCGACGATCTTCCGCTGGAACGGCGAGCGGTTCGAGGCATTCCAGACGCTGCCCGGCCACGGCGCGCGCACGTTCCGCTTCTTCGAGGACGGCGGCGACCTGTGGATGGTCTACGTGAACATCCTCGATCACACGACGCTGTACCGGCTGGACGGCGGCGCATTCGCGCCGGTCCAGTTGCTCGGCGGCGCAGGCGGGCGCGAACTCTGCCTGATCGACGGCACCGACGGATGCCGCTATCTCGTACACGTGTGCTTCATCACCGGCACGCCGCACGACCCAGTCGTCGTCCAGCACTCGCAGATGTTCGCGTGGCGCGGCGACGCGTTCGAGCTGCTCGGCGAATTCCCGACCTCGGGCGCGACATCGGCGAGCACGTTCGTCGCGGACGGCACGCGTTATCTCGTGGTCAGCAACGCTTTGAGCGAGGACCTTCGCTTTCGCGTCGATTCGACCGTTTACCGGTTCGAACGATGATTCACCCCGCATAACCGCCTGACCGGCCGATAGACCAGCGGCACACGGCTTTACCCAGCAGCACCTACGCTCGATCCCTCCGGCAGGCAGGGAGGGCCCGGGCTTGCCCGAAAAAATAACGATGATGGAGACAGTCAATGAAGAAGTCGCTTCTCGGCGCGGCGGTGCTCGCGGCCGTCAGCACCGCCGCGCACGCGCAAAGCAGCGTGACGCTTTACGGGATCATCGATGCCGGCGTCTCGTACCTGAGCAACGTCGGCGGACACAGCCAGTTCATGGCGACCGACGGCGCGATCCAGTCGAACCGCTGGGGCTTCCTCGGCAAGGAGGATCTCGGCGGTGGTCTGAGCGCCGTTTTCGATCTCGAGGGCGGCTTCAATCTCAACTCGGGCGCCCTTTTCCAGTCCGATACGATCTTCAACCGGCAGGCGTGGGTCGGTCTCGCGTCGGTGCCCTACGGCCGCGTGACGCTCGGCAAGCAGTACGACTTCTTCTGGGACAACCTCACGCAGTTCGCGATGGGGCAATACGCGGGCCAGTACGCGTGGCACCCGGGAGACTTCGATCATCTCGCGGGCACGCTGCACATCAACAATTCGGTTCGCTACGTGTCGCCGACGATCGCCGGCGTGACGGTCGGCGGGCTCTATGCGTTCCAGTCCCAGGCGACGTCCGGCGGCACGGGACGCGTCGTCGCCTTCGGGCTGCGGTACGACAACGGCCCGCTGAAGATCGGTGCGGCCTATACGGACATTCACGACATGGGCGTGCACGGCCCCGTGCAGGCCGGGACGACGTTCTTCCCGAATTTGCCGCCCGCGCCGATGCTCGCGAGCGGCGTCACGAACTACGGAGTTGGCGCCAGTTACCAGATCGGCCGCAGCCTCACGCGTGTGCTGTTCACCGACACGCACCTGCGCATCGCCAACGACAACGGTTCAATCGCGACCTACGAACTCAACGAAGTGTTCTCACTAACTCCGGCTACGACGCTGATGGCCGGCTACTGGTACAGCAAGCTCGGCGATCAACATTGGCAGAACGCGACGGCGCTTCTTGACTACGCGCTGTCCAAGCGCACCGACGTCTATACCACTGCGACCTACCTCCACGCGTCGGGCGGCGCAGCACCGGTGTTCCTCGGGATCGGAGGCACCAGCGCGTTCGTCGATGGCAACTATGTTGGGAGCGGTGGCGCGTCGTCGGTCGCGGTCCGCATCGGCATACGAACGAGGTTCTGAACAGATATGAATATCGTCAATCTGCTAAAGGAGCTTCGACAATGATTCGTATGCCTAAATTAAATATCGTATCCATCGCTGCGACCCTACCGCTCGCGTTCAGTGGCTGCGGTGGCAGCGCGGATTCCGATCCGCCAAACCTGCATAGTGTGCAGACTCAACAGGGCACGGCCACCGGTATCGAGCAGAGCGGCGTGCGACAGTTTCTCGGCCTGCCCTATGCCGCGCCGCCCGTGGGCGCACTGCGATGGAAGCCGCCCGCGCCGGTCGCCGCTTACGCCGGCGGTCAATACGACGCATCGCACTTTCGATCCGTCTGCATGCAAGGCACCGCAAGTGCGCCGACCGGCAGCGAGGACTGTCTGTACCTGAACGTCTATGTACCGGACGCAGCGACGCCCGCTTCAGCGCTCCCCGTCCTGTTCTGGATACATGGTGGCGGTTTCATCCTCGGGTCGGGTAGCCAGACCGACGGTTCCGCGCTCGCGAAACAAGCGAACGCCATCGTCGTGACGATTAACTACCGGCTCAACGCGTTTGGCTTTCTCGCGCATCCCGCACTGACCGCCGAGGATCCCAATCAGGTCTCCGGCGACTACGGGATCATGGACCAGGCGGCGGCACTGGGCTGGGTCAAGCAAAACATCCGCACGTTCGGCGGCGATCCGGCCAATGTAACGATTTTCGGCGACTCGTCGGGCGGGCATTCGATATACGTGCAGCTCGCGTCTCCGCTGTCAGCCGGGTTGTTCGCGAAGGCCGTCGCGCAGAGTGGCGACTTCAGCCGCCAGCAGGAATCGCAGGCACAGGCCGAAACGGACGGAATCGGCTATGCGACAACATGGGGATGTGGGAGCTCGGCAACGACCGCCTGCCTGCGTGGGCTTTCCGCATCCGCACTGCTTCAAGGCAACCCACTCACCTGGTATGCCACGCTTAACACCCGCGTGCTACCGCTCTCGACCAGCGCCGCGTTCGCGAGCGGCAATTTCAGTCGCGTGCCGATCGTATCGGGTTTCACGCAGAATGAGGGCACCTATTTCGTCGCGGCGGCGTTCGACGCACAGGGCCAGCCTGTGACGAGCGACGGATATATGGCAGCAATCAACGCTTTCCTGGACGTTGCGGGCACCACTACCGCTGCCCAGTATCCTTCACGTAAATAACACTTTGGATAACGATATATTTCTTATGAAAAGCGCGGATCCGGCGGTCGGCCGGATCGATTCGCTCCCGGTGCACGACCGACCGGCGATGCATATCGGTCTCTCCGGAGATACCGTCTTGATCGCATCACCGCATCCGCTTCCCCGTACGATACTCGTTAATTGATGAACTCCACAACACGCCAAGCGTGTCCATAGCCTTGAATGGCGGAAAGCAGACAGAGTCGAACTGTCCCAGGAACGGCTGACGTCCCCAACCAGATTTGAAGTCTGGCCGTACCACCCGATACGATTGCCTTCCATTTCCAGGCGAGAACGGCATGAAAACCGAGCGAAAACCGCAGTAACGCCAGGCCCTCACCCCACGCTATAGCCACTCGCGCATGCGGCTATCGGGCCTCAACCAATGCTGATCGCGCTGGAATCGAGTATATCCAACGCGATCGAAGAACTCCAGAATCTGGATCGCGCGCTTGCGCCCGAGTCCTGCAGCATCGCGAAACGCGGCCGCGCCTACGCCGGCATCTTGTGGCTGCGAAGCTTCAGCCAGTTGCGCGACGAGGCGCGCAAGCTCGTGAATCGCCACGCGATCGTAGAACAGGTCGCGCACGATCTGATACAGCCTGCCGAGGCGCGCGAGCTTGCGCAGCAGCGCACGCACTTTTTCTTCGGGTTCCTGCACTTCGCGCGCGAGATCGCGCACCCAGGGCGGGTCGTAGCGTCCTTGCGCAAGCAACGGCATGAGGCGCGCGGCAAGCACTTCTTCGCTGGCATCTAGCGAAACCGCATGCGAAGGCAAATGCAGCCACGGCCCGCTGCGCGAAATACGTCCTGCTTCGATGAGCGCGTCCACCGCCGCGCGCCAGACCTCGTCGCTCACGAGCGGCACCGCCATGCGCCGCAGGCGCGCGGCGTCCGGGCCCTGCTCGTCCGGCGTGCGCACATGGAACTCGCCCAGCGCCTCGACGATGCGCGCCGCAAGACGCATCCAATGGTCGCGCGCGAGCACGATGGATTCCGCTGCACGTCCTTGTGGCGCGATCACGACCGCGTCGTCGGGCAACGCGAGCGTACCCGCGTCGAATCCCGTCAATTGCGTCAGCGTGGAGCGTGTAAGCCCACGCGGCGCCTCCTCGATCAGCGCGCCAACGTTGCCTTCGTCCAGCCATGCGCGCAGCGCATCGAGCCAGGCACGGCGCTCCGGCGTGCGCCGGCGCCGCGCCGGCCCGAACGGGTCGATCACGCGGCCGCCGCCTACCGTTCGGCTGGCCTGCGCGTTGCGCACGATGAATCGATCGCCGGGCATTGCATGCAGCGGCGTATCGAAGACGAGCTGCACGCGCGCATGACCTCCGGCCGCAAGCGTATCGCCTTCGAGCAACGCGACGTTCGCCATGCGATGCATCGTGCCCAGATGCACGTGCAGGGGCGACCAATGCTGGAGCGTGATGCCCGCATCGTCCAGAAGACTCAGCTCGACGTCCAGACGCGTCGCGCTTTGCGCGAGCCGCGCATCGACAATCCAGTCTCCACGTGAAATTTGATCCTTCTCCACGCCGGAAAGGTTGAGCGCGCAACGTTGCCCCGCCCGCCCCGTATCCGAGGCGCGATTTTGTGCGTGGATGCCACGCACCCGCACCGGCATGCCCGCGGGTGTGAGCAGCAAATTCTCGCCGGTGCGCACGCGTCCTGCGAAAACGGTGCCGGTCACAACCGTGCCCTGCCCCGTCAAGGTAAAGACGCGATCCACGGCGAGGCGGAACAGGCCGTCGTCGCGGCGTGCCTGCCAGCGCGTGGCGCGCTCGCGCAGCCAGGCGTCGAGTTTCGCAACGCCCGGATCGCCGGGCTGCGTCGCCTGCGTTTCGAAGCACGGCGCGCCGGCCAGCGCAGTGGGTGCGAGCCACGCGGCAATTTCCGCGTGCACCTCGGCAAGCCGTGCCGGGTCCACGCGGTCCACCTTGGTGAGCGCGATCGCGCCATGTGTTACGCCGAGCAGTTGCAGAATGGCCAGGTGCTCGCGCGTTTGTGGCATGACCCCGTCATCGGCGGCGATCACGAGCAGTGCGAAGTCGATCCCGCACGCGCCAGCCGCCATGGTGTGCACGAGCTTCTCGTGCCCCGGCACGTCGATAAAGCCGAGCACGTCGCCATTCGCGAGCGGCGTATAGGCATAGCCGAGCTCGATGGAGATGCCGCGCGCCTTCTCTTCCTTGAGCCGGTCGGTGTCCACGCCGGTGAGCGCGCGCACGAGCGTGGTCTTGCCGTGATCGATATGCCCCGCCGTACCGACGATCACAGGCGCAGCTCCGCGAGTTGCGCGACGAAGGCCGCTTCGTCCGCGCTCTCGAGACAGCGCAGGTCGAGTCGCAAAGCGTCGTCGGCGATGCGGCCGATCACGGGCCGCGGCAGCGCCCGCAGCGCGCGTTCCAGCCTCAGCAAGGCGCGACCGCTGCCGCCCTTGCCGCGATATCGCACGACCAGCCCGCTGCTCGGCAAGACGTCGACGGGCAAGGCGCCGCTGCCGATCTGGCTGAGCATGGGCTCGACGCTCGCGTCATAGCCGTCCCCCAGCGCGCGCTGCAATGCGGGCAGCACGCGCGTGGCCGCTTCGTGCATCTCGTTCGCGGGACGCGTGAGCAGCCGCAGCGTCGTCAGGCGCTCGCGCAGAAATTCGGGTGCCTGGTAGAGCTTGAGCACGGGCTCGAGCGCCGCGAGCGTGAGCTTGCCGACACGCAACGCACGCTTGAGCGGATGCTTCTTGATCTTCGCGATCAATGCCTTGCGCCCGACGATCAGCCCGGCCTGTGGGCCGCCCAGCAGCTTGTCGCCGCTGAAAGTCACGAGATCGGCGCCTGCCTCCACGGTGGCGCGCACGGTGGGTTCGGCGGGCAGGCCCCACTGCGTGAGATCGGCAAGCGTGCCGCTGCCAAGGTCCACCGCCACGGGCAGGCCGTGCTTGCGCGCGAGCGGCGCCAGCTCGTCGAGCTCGACGCTCTTCGTGAAGCCACTGATCGCATAGTTGCTGCAATGCACTTTCATCAGCAGCGCCGTGCGCGCGCCGATCGCCGCTTCGTAATCCTTTAGATGCGTGCGATTGGTCGTGCCGACTTCGCGCAGCCTCGCCCCCGCGCGGCTCATGATGTCGGGAATGCGGAACGCGCCACCGATCTCCACTAGCTCGCCGCGCGAGACGATCACCTCCTTGCGTGCGGCCAGCGCGGAAAGCGTGAGCAGCACCGCCGCGGCGTTGTTGTTCACGACAGTCGCCGCCTCGGCACCCGTCAACTCACAGATGAGCGCATCGATCAGGTCGTCGCGGTCGCCGCGCTTGCCCGTAGCCAGATCGAACTCGAGGTTGGCGGGCTGGGTGAGCGCCTGCACCACGGCACGCACGGCAACGTCGGGCAGCAGCGCGCGGCCCAGATTCGTGTGCAGCACCGTGCCGGTCAGATTGAACACCGAGCGCAGCGCATTTTGCGCGCGCAAGGCGAGCGCCCGGTCCGCGTCCGCGATCACGCGCTCGATGGCAAACGGTGCCTGTGCGCTCGCTTCGGTTGCCAGCGTGCCCGCCTGCGCATCGCGCCGCCAGCCGTCGAGCGTCGCGCGTATCGCTGCGAGCACCTGCGTGCGCCCATGCTGCGCGATCAACGGCTGGGCCTGCGGCGAGGCAATCACGCGCTCCACGGCCGGCATCTGCGCAAGCAGCGCGTTCAGCGCGTGGCCGGCAACCTGGTTGTGCTGATCGTGCTCGCCTTGCATCACTTGCGCCGTTGCTGCTGCGCCCTGCTGCGCGCTTTCGTTCATCTCGGCCGCGCGCATCATTGCTCGGCCGGCGCTTCGGGATAGAGCAGCGGATTCGCGCTCGCGCGCCGATAACCGGCTTCGCTCATCAGCAAGTCGAGCGTGAGGCTCGCGAGATCGTCAGCGAGCGGCTCGAATTCGAGGTCCTTCTCCTGATAGCCGATCTTGCGATAGGTATGGCATTCGTCGCACGATTCCGCTTTCAAGGCCGGATTGCCGCCTTCGATGCCGTGATACGCGATGCCCTTGGTCGAATCGCAGTTCGTGCACTTCACGCGCACCACGTGATTCTCGGTGCCGCACAGGCTGCATTGCACGTAGCGATAGCCCTGGAATGCGCCGCCCACGCGCACGATGCTCGCAACCGGCGGCACGCCGCAAACGGGGCACACGCCAGGTGCATCCACGTAGGGCACGTCCTGTACGTTGACGCGGCTCGCGAGGTCGGTCCACACCACCTGCAGCGCCGCCATGATGAAAGGCGCCGTGGCGGGCGCGACTTCCGCATGGCGTTGCGCGAGCAGCGCATCGGCTTGCGCGTCGAGTTCGGCGTCGCTCATCGCGCGCAGCGTATCGAGCACTTTCGCGAGCGCGGGCGTGACCGCGCCCGCCGCTTCCACGCGATCCGCGAGGCGGCGCAACACCGCTCGCCATTGCGGATCGCGCTCGCTGCCGAGCGCGGGCAGGATTGGCATCGAATGGCGTTGTGCGTTGGCGATGGCTTCGGGCGGCGGCATCAGCGCTTCGAGATGCTCGAGCGCGTGCTGCTGCGCGTCCACGAGCGCCGCCATGAGGCGCACGTAGCCGCCGATGGGGTTATGGTCCGCCAGCTTGCGCAGACGCGCGGCGCGCTCCCTGAAATGCGTCGCGCGCTCGGGCAGCCGGATGCGGGGAATCGCGGAGGGATCCTGCACCTGAATCTGCTCGGGATCGAGAATGCGTTGCGTCACGGCGTATCGTCCCCATTCTCCAATAACAGAAAAGCCGCCGCGCCCTTCCCGGGCGGGCGGCCTGCCAGCGGCGCAGAATATGCGCGCCTGCTACTTGATGCTCTCGCGGAACCAGCGCGGATGATGCTTTCTCGCCCAGCCCCAGGTGACGTAGCCGCGCGTCATCGCGCGAATCGAGCCCTTCACCCACAACGCCGCATAGATATGCACGACGATGCCCACGATCAGCACGAACGCAGCGGCCGCATGCACGTCGGCGGCCACGCGGATCAGCGTGATCGGGAAGTAGAACGAGAAATAACGCCGCCAGATCACGATGCCGCTCAAGAGCAGCAGCACGAGGCAAACCACCATTACAAAGAATAGCAGCTTCTGACCCGCATTGTAGCGGCCGATCTCGGGCAGCTTGTCCTCGCGGTTGTGCAGCACGTCGTCGATCTGCTTGAGCCATTGCACATCGGCCGAATCCAGATAGTTGTGGTGCCAGAAACGCAGCGCGAGGATCATGAACGAAATGAACATCACCACGCCAACGAACGGATGCAGGATGCGCGTCCATTGCCCGCCGCCGAACAGCGCGGAAAGCCAGAACATGGCCGGATGAAACATCGCGAGACCGGAGAGCGCGAGCAGCACGAAGGTGATCGCGGTAATCCAGTGGTTGCTGCGCTCGTTGGCCGTATAGCGCTGGATCAGTTGCGGTTCATCGTTGTTCATCGTCGCGCTCCTCGGGTTCGCCACGGATGCGCCGCGCCTCGTCGCGCGCGGCTTGCTCGTCCTCTGCGCTCACTTCGTTCGGCCCCACCCGCGTGTAGTGGAAGAAGCCCGCCACCGCCGCGAGCGCGATGCCCGCGAGCGCGAGCGGCTTGGCCACGCCCTTCCAGAGCTGCACGAGCGGGCTGATGCGCGGGTTGTCGGGCAAGCCGTGATAGAGCGAGGGCTGGTCCGCGTGATGCAGCACGTACATCACATGCGTGCCGCCCACGCCCGGCGGGTCGTAGAGCCCGGCTTTGTCGAAGCCGCGCTCCTTGAGGTCGACGATGCGCTCGGCCGCGTGCTGCTTCATGTCTTCCTTGGTGCCGAACACGATCGCGCCGGTCGGGCAGGTCTTCACGCACGCGGGCTCCTGGCCCACGGCCACGCGATCGGAGCACAGCGTGCATTTATAGACGCGATGGTCCTTCTTCGAAAGGCGTGGAATATTGAACGGGCAACCGGTGATGCAGTAGCCGCAGCCGATGCAGTTTTCCTCGTGGAAATCCACGATGCCGTTCGTATACTGGACGATCGCGCCCGGCGACGGGCACGCCTTCAGGCAGCCCGGGTCTTCGCAGTGCATGCAGCCGTCCTTGCGGATCAGCCATTCGAGGTTGCCGTTCGGGTTCTCGTATTCCGTATAGCGCATCACGGTCCACGAGTGCTCGGTGAGATCGCGCGGGTTGTCGTAGACGCCCGTGTTGATCCCCACTTCGTCGCGCAGATCGTTCCATTCCATGCACGCGGTCTGGCACGCCTTGCAGCCGATGCACTTGGTCACGTCGATGAGCTTCGCGACCGCGCCCGTGACCGGCTCGCGCACGCCGGGCGGCGGCGTGGTGGTGGCGGACAGGCGTTTGATGTCGAGCGATTGCAGTGCCATGTCGTTCCCCCTTTACGCCTTTTCCACTTTCACGAGGAACGACTTGAACTCGGGTGTCTGCGAATTGCCGTCGCCGACGGGCGGCGTGAGCGTATTCGTCAGATAGCCGGGTTTCGTCAGTCCCGTGAAGCCCCAGTGCAGCGGCACGCCTACGTGGTGCACCTTCCTGCCGTCGATGGTGAGCACCTTGATGCGCTTGGTGACCACCGCGACCGCGATCAGGTAGCCGCGATTGCTCGACACCTTCACGCGTCCGCCGTCGGCCACCCCCACCTCCTGCGCGAGCTCTTCGCCGATCTCGACGAACTGCTGCGGCTGGATGATGGCGTTCAGGCGCGCATGCTTGGTCCAGAAGTGGAAATGCTCGGTGAGCCGGTAGGTGGTGGCGACGTGCGGGAACGCTTGCGCCGTGCCGAACGTCGCGCGGTCGTCGGGGAACACGCGCGCCGCTGGATTGCTCGTGGCCTGCTGGTTGTTGGGATGGAACGGGTTATAGCCGAGCGGGTTCTCGAATGGTTCGTAGTGCTCGGGGAACGGCCCTTCGTTCATGCCGTCGCGCGCGAAGAAACGCGCGACGCCCTCGGGGTTCATGATGAACGGCCCCATGCCGAGATCGGGCGCCTCGTCGACCTTGTAGTCGGGCACGTCCGCGCCGGTCCATGCGCTGCCGTTCCAGCCGATCAGCTTGCGCGTGGGGTCGAACGGCTTGCCCGCGGTATCGCACGAGGCCCGGTTGTACAGCACGCGCCGGTTGACCGGCCAGGCCCAGGCCCAGTTCAGCGTCTGCCCGATGCCGGTGGGGTCCGAGTTGTCGCGCCGGCCCATCTGGTTGCCCGCCTGGGTCCACGCGCCGCAGAAGATCCAGCAGCCGCTCGCGGTACTGCCATCGTCCTTGAGCTGCGCGAAACTGGAGAGCTGCTCGCCTTTCTTCACGAGCACCCTGGTAGGGTCCTTCGAGTCGGTCTGGTCGGCGAGCGCGCGGCCGTTGTATTCCTGCGCGAGTTCTTCAGGCGTGGGGCTTGCCGGATCCGAGTACGGCCAGTCGAGCTTCACGATCGGATCGGGCAGCTTGCCGCCGTCCTTCTGATAGGCGGCGCGAATGCGCAGGAACAGCCCCGACATGATCTCGAGATCGCTCCGCGCCTCGGCCGGCGGTTCTGCGCCCTTCCAGTGCCATTGCAGCACGCGGCTCGAACTCACGAGCGAGCCGTTTTCTTCCGCAAAGCACGTCGTGGGCAGACGAAACACCTCCGTCTGGATCGAGCCCGTATCGACATCGTTGTACTCGCCGTACTTCTTCCAGAACTCCGAGGTCTCGGTGGCGAGCGGGTCCATGATGACAAGCCACTTGAGCTTGCCGAGCGCGGAGAGCGTTTTCGCCTTGTCGGGCGCGGACGCGATCACGTTGAAGCCCTGGCAGATATAGCCGTTGATCTTGCCCTGGTTCATCAGCTCGATGGTCTGCAGCAGGTCGTAGGGCTTGTCGAGCTTCGGCAGCCAGTCGTAGCCCCAGTTGTTCTCCTGCGTGGCCGCGTCGCCCCACCACGACTTCATGAAGCTCACGAAGAACGCGTTGTAATGCTGCCAGTAGCTGAGCTGATTGGGCCGCAGTGGCTGCAGCGCGCGCTTCTTGATGTAGCCGTCGTAGTCCTGTTCGGCCTCAGTGGGCAGCGACATATAGCCGGGAAGCAGATTCGACATCAACCCGAGGTCGGTGAGCCCCTGGATGTTCGAGTGGCCGCGCAGCGCGTTCATGCCGCCGCCTGCGATGCCAATGTTGCCGAGCAGCAATTGCACCATCGCACCCGTGCGAATCATCTGCGAGCCAATCGAATGATGAGTCCAGCCAAGCGCGTACATGATGGTGCCCGCGCGGCCCGGCACGGCCGTGCTCGCCAGCATTTCGCATACCTTGAGAAACTTCTCCTTCGGCGTGCCGCAGACCTTCTCCACCATCTCGGGCGTATAGCGCGAGTAATGCTGCTTGAGCAGCTGATAGACGCAGCGCGGGTTCTGCAGCGTGTCGTCGGTTTTCACGAAACCGTCGTCGCCGATCTCGTAGTCCCACGACGACTTGTCGGGATACGCATGCTTTTGCGCGTCGTAGCCCGAGTAGATGCCGTCGTTGAACGCGAAATCGTCGCGCACGATGAACGAAAAGTCCGTGTAATTCTTCACGTACTCGTGCTGGATCTTGTCGTTCGTGAGCAGCCAGTTGATCACTGCGCCAAGGAACGCGATGTCCGTGCCGGTGCGGATCGGCGCGTAGAAGTCCGCGACCGATGCCGTGCGCGTGAAGCGCGGATCCACCACGATGAGCCGCGCCTTGCGGTGCGCCTTGGCCTCCGTGACCCACTTGAAGCCGCACGGGTGCGCCTCGGCCGCATTGCCGCCCATCACCAGAATCACGTCCGCATTGCGAATGTCGACCCAATGGTTCGTCATCGCACCACGGCCAAACGTCGGGGCAAGACCTGCCACCGTCGGGCCGTGTCAGACACGCGCCTGGTTGTCGAATGCGAGCAGGCCCATCGAGCGGGCCACTTTATGCGTGAGGTAACCGACTTCGTTGCTGGCCGCCGAGGCCGCCAGCATGCCGGTGGTCAGCCAGCGGTTGACGGTCTTGCCGTCCGCGGTCTTCTCGACGAAGTTCGCGTCGCGGTCCTCTTTGAGGCGCTTCGCGATGCGATCGAGCGCCTCGTCCCACGAGATGCGCTTCCATTCGTTCGAGCCCGCCGCCCGATACTCGGGATGCTGAAGGCGATTCGGACTATGAATGAAGTCGATCAGGCTCGCCCCCTTCGGGCAAAGCGTGCCGCGGTTGACCGGGTGATCGGGATCACCCTCGATATGGATGATGCTCGCGGTGGCGTTCTTCGCGCCATCGCCGAGACCGTACATGAGGATCCCGCAGCCCACCGAGCAATACGGGCAGGTGTTGCGGGTTTCAGTGGTGCGCGCCAGTTTGTATTGTCGGACCTCGGCAAGCACGTTGTCGGGCGCGAAACCCATCAACGCGAGGCTGGAACCCGCCAGCGACGTTGCCGTGACCTTGAGGAACTGGCGCCGGGACATTTGCAGCATGATGCGTCCTCGGCTTTGGGATTGTGGGTATTTTCAGTATAAGACGTTTTGAGAGACGGATCGCGCGAGCTGTCCGTACGCGCCTGGCGCTGGACAGCCGCTGCGCGTGGGTACCGGGCTTGCTATATAGTCAGGCCAGCACGCAGGACACACATCATGGCAACCATTTCAACGGAACGGCTCGAATCGGCCGCGCGCAAGGAAGCGTCCTGGGTGGTGCGCGCGTGCCGGCAGTTCATCGCCGACCGCTGCCCGTCGCTGGCCGCGAGCATCGCGTTCTACTCGGCGTTCTCGCTCGCGCCCACACTCGTCATGGTGATCGCGGTGGCCGGCTGGTTCTTCGGCGCCGACGCGGCGCGCGGCGAGCTCTTTCGCGAGGTGCACAACGTGCTCGGCAACGACGCTGCCGCCGGCATTACGACCATCGTGCAGAACGCGCACCGCGCGGGCGGCAAGGGCAGCGTGGCCGCCGTGATCTCACTCGCGCTGCTGGCGATCGGGGCGTCAGCAACGTTTTCGTCACTCAATTCCGCACTCAATATCGTCTGGCCGCTGGACGGTCCGCGTACCTCGTCGGTGCTCGCACTCGTGCGCGTGCGGCTGATCTCGTTCGGCCTCGTGCTCGGCGTCGCCTTCCTGCTGATCGTCTCGCTCGTGCTGGATGCCGCCATCACGTTCGTTGGACAGTGGCTCTGGGGCGACTCCACTTATTTGATTATCGGAAACATCATGCAACTGGCGGTCGGGCTGCTCGTGCTCGCGATCGCGTTCGCCGCCTTGCTGCGCTTCCTGCCCGACGCCGTGGTGCAATGGCGCGACGCCATGGTGGGCGGCATCGTGGCGGCCGTACTGTTTTCGGTGGGCAAGAAACTCTTCGCGCTCTATCTCGCGCATGCGGGCATGGCCACGGCGTTCGGCGCCGCGGGCTCGCTCGCCGTGCTGCTGATGTGGCTGTACTTCTCGGCGGCAGTGCTGCTGCTCGGCGCGGAATTCTCGGCGGCGCGCGCACGCCTGCACGATCCACGCGGCGCATGGGGTTTCCTCGAGGAAACGCCACCCGGCAGCCGCGCGAAGCTCGCCTCGGTGCTGGCCGCGTCCACGATCGCGCCCATGCGCGAGGCCGCCGCGCAGGCGCAGGCGGCACACGCGGTTCCCATCGGAAACACGGGCGCCAATTCGGCTAGCCCGCATGAGGCTGACCCGCACGCCGCCGGAAACGGCGCGCCGTCGCCGTATGCCGCGGCCGTAGCGGCCAACATCGCCCGGGATGGCGCCGATGGCGCGAATGCCGCCGAAGCGCCGCTCCATGCGATTGGTCAGGTGCGCGCTGAAGGCGGCGCATTCGCCCGGCGCGACGCCGACGGCCTGCAAATCCGCCGCTCGGTTGTCAATATGGAAAAGGGCGCCACCTATGCCGCCGCCTATACGCTCGTGCAGGCGGGCCGCACGGTGGCCGCCGCCGATCGCTACGTCAAGCGCCACCCGTGGCGCGCGGTGGTGCTCGTCGCCAGTGCCGCGATCGCCATGACCGCGGCGGCCGGCCGCCGCCGCGGCGACACCCGCGACAAGCCCTGAAACGCCCCGCAGCCCCGGTGCCGGGGCCTCGCGCCGGCGCAGCCACACCTCAGATCTGGCGCAACCAGGGGACACCCCTAGTTGCGCCACGTTTACCCGCATCAACAGCCCATGAGGTTGCACGTTTCGCGACTTGTATCGAAAACGACAATAATGCAGCGCCAACAATCATCCTTTTCAGGATCCGGAAGAATCGCCTAAGCGCCCGTATTTCAAGGCTTTCTCAGCATGTGTCAGCTTTTTGCGACAGTCATTTTTTTTCAGTTCAGGAGAATTGCACCCCTGCGTTATTCTCCTTTCCGCAACAGCATCAACCAAATCAAGCAACAACTAAATCTGCGTGGAGAAAACTGGATGAAACGAATCGCACTCTCGAGCCTCTCGCTGGCAATTCTGGCCGCTTCGGGCGCAGCACACGCACAAAGCAGCGTCACCCTGTACGGCGTGATCGATGAATCGATCCAGTGGGTGCACAACGACCAAAACGCAGCCGGCCAGAACAAGAACCTGGTCGGCCTTTACGCCGGCAACATCTCGGGCGACCGCTTCGGCCTGAAGGGCACGGAAGACCTGGGTGGCGGCCTGAAGGCGATTTTCCAATTGGAAAACGGCTTTAACGTCAACAACGGCACGCTGGGCCAAGGCGGCCTCATGTTCGGCCGTCAAGCTTACGTTGGCCTGACGCACGAGCAATTCGGTACGGTCACGCTGGGCCGCCAGTACGACCCGCTGGTCGACATGGTTCAGCCGCTGACCGCCGACAACTACTTCGGCAGCACGTTCACGACGCCGGGTGACGTCGACAACAACGACAACAGCTCGCGTACCAACAGCGGCGTCAAGTACGTCTCGCCGGTTCTGAGCGGCTTCCAGTTCGAAGGCATGTACGCACTCGGCGGCGTCGCAGGCGCGACGGGCTCGGGCCAAAGCTGGGGTGCGGCTGCTACCTATGGTATCGGCTCGTTCAACGTCGCCGCCGGCTACTTCCGCATGGACAACTCGTCGAACCCGGCACAGCGCGACAACGGCTGGGCATCGAACGCGACGTCGGGCGCCATGTTCGACAGCCAGATCAACAATGCCTACGCATCGGCCAAGTCGATCGGCAACGCTTCGGTTGCAGCCCAGTACGTCGCAGGTCCGTTCACGTTCGGCGTGCGTTACGCCAACGTCCAGTACAAGCCGGACGCCTACTCGGCGTTCCAGTCGACCGAGCGCTACAACGTTGCCGGCGGCTTCTTCGGCTACCAGGTGAACCCGGCCCTGCTGCTCGGCCTCGGCTACATCTACACGCACGGTGCGGGCGACACGTCGGCGTCGTACAACCAGGTTTCGCTCGGCGCGGACTACAACCTGTCGAAGCGCACCGACCTGTACGCACTGGCGGCTTACCAGCACGCCAACGGCACGCAGCGCGTCGACGCCACGACGACCGACACGGCTGGCGCATCGATCGGTTCGTATGGCTACAACTCGGCTTCGAGCTCGCAAGAAATCGTCAGCCTGGGTATCCGCCACAAGTTCTAAGCAACATGAGCCGGGCTCACGCCCGGCCAGGCGAAGAGACCACGCAGCTAAAAGCTGCACGCTACACAAGCCAGCCTTCGGTGCAAGCCAAGGCTGGCTTTTTCATGGGCGCAACAATCCAGAACCGGCTTTTAGCGGGAACAGGCCTGGCACGAGCGGGTAGAACCTCGGTAGCCTGGATGGCGGCTTGCTCGCCGGGCGGCATACGCTGCGCTTCGCAGCACCCTCGGCGCCACCCCCGCGCGCTCCCTTTACGCGATCAGCGCAACCTGGCGAGCGCCTCCGCCGCGTGACGCAAGAAGGCATCCGCCAGCGGCGCCGCTGCCCGCTGAGCGTATCGCGCCGCGTTGAGCGGCACCTCCTGCGCCGGCTCGAAGCGCTTCACCACCACGCGCGCGCTTGCCCCCGCCGCCGTGAGCGGGTCGACGAGCGCAATGCCCATCCCCGCCTCCACCAGCGTCACGACGGCCTGCGCGAGATCCGCCTCCACGCTGTCGAGACGCGTTACACCGGCCTCGGAGAACATGCGATCGATGCGCAGGCGCGCGTGCGTTCCGGCCGCGTACGAAACGAAGAGCTCGCCTTCGCAGTCTGCGGCGCCAACGGCGCGCTTGCGTGCGAGACGGTGCCCGCGCGGCACGATGCAGCGCATCGGCCATTGCCCGAGACGCTCGAGCCGCACGGCACGCGGTGCCGTTTCCTCGCCGACAAAAGCCAGATCGCAGCGCTGCGCCGCCACGCGTTCGAGCGCAAGCGCGGGTTCGAGCGTGAGCAGCTTCACGTCTACGCCCTCATGGTCCTGCGCGAACGCCGCCGTCACGCGCGGCAGAAAGTCGGGGCCGAGCTCGGGTGCGCCTGCCACACACAGCACGCCGCGGCGCTGCTCGCGGATCTGCGCGGCGGCCTGCACGACCCGTTCCAGTCCACTGAACGCGCGCTCTACTTCCGCATGAAGCGCATGCGCCTCGCCGGTCGGCAGCAACCTCCCGCGTGCGCGTTCGAACAGCGCGAAGCCTACGCTTGCCTCGAAGTCGGCGAGCAGACGGCTGACCGCAGGTTGCGAAACACCCAGCGCGCGCGCAGCGCGCGTAACCGTGCGCCATTGCATCAAGGCGCGAAACGCTTCAACCTGGCGGATACTGAGTTCGGAAACAGGCATAACATGAGCATATGCCCCTTTCGCCTGGATGGCTTCAGAGCATCGTCAGACAAGATCGAGATCGTTAAATCTCCCGTGTATTACGCGTTATCTTACCTGACATCCATTCATAACATTTGAGTATGCATTTTGCGAGCGAACTGACGCATTGCCGTTTTCGGCACGCAAATAAAAATCCCCGCAGGCACAAAGCCAACGGGGATTCTTTGGGTACTCACGCGTGCCGCGGCCGCAAGGCCCCGGCATGAAGCGCTCAGGCCGCTGCTGCGTCCTTCAGCTTCTTCAGCGCGCGCGCCTTGATACGCACGGTTGCCGGCTTGGCCGGGAACCAGCGCTCTTCACCCGTGAACGGGTCCTTGCCGAAGCGCTTCTTCTTCGCCGGGACGGCCTGGACGACGATCTTCAGAAGGCCCGACAGCGTGAACTCGCCGGCGCCCTTCTTGTGGACCGAACCCAGGATCGTGTCTTCCAGCGCGGCGAGCACGGCCTTCGTGGCCTTCGGCTCGACGCCAGCACGCTCAGCGACGTGAGCAGCCAGCGAGGCCTTCGTGAAGGTGTCCTTGATCGGCGACGGTGCGCCGGACGCCTTCACGGCGACCTTCTTAGCTGCGGCCGTCTTGGCGGGCGCTTTCTTTGCGGCAACCTTCTTGGCCGGGGCAGCTGCCTTTTTTGCGGCCACTTTCTTTGCGGAAGTCGGCATGTTTCTCCTACCAGTGTTGGTCAGTGAATCGACGAAGCACAGCGGAATGCAGATGCTTCAACGGCGGATTCTACAAGCGTGCAAGCGTTTTGCGTGACTCTTTTGCATCGCAGATGCAAATTTGTTGCGCGGCGCTGACTGCCAAACGCATTTCGATACCTGTTTACAGGGGTAAACGTGCGCCTGAGCCCCCCGTGCGCATGCCGCCTGCGCCAGCGCGACGCGTGCGCGATGCGGCGAAAACGCCACACGTATGGCGCTTTTCGCGATGACGGCGCGCTTCGCGCGCGGTACCCACGCGCCCGTTCGAGCGTCGCCGCTGGCAGCATTTGCGTGCTTTTTGGCGCTCCTGCGCACGCGTGCGCTCGTAGAGTGACGATGAGCGCGCCGTCGCCGGCACGGCTCGCATCTTTCTCCACCTTCATTTCGAGGCACTTCCATGGCGTTCAAGATCGGATTTCTGCTTTTCCCCAACGTGCAGCCGCTCGACCTCTGCGGGCCCTACGACGTGCTCGCCGCGATGCCGGACACGCAGGTGCGGCTCGTCTGGAAGACACGCGAGCGCGTCATGTCGGCGACCGGCATGCTGCTCACGCCCGACACCGTCTTCGACGACTGTCCGCCACTCGACGTGATCTGCGTACCGGGTGGCGCCGGCGTGGCCGCGCTGCTCGAAGACGACACCACGCTCGACTTCCTGCGCCGCCAGGCACGCGACGCGCGTTACGTCACGTCCGTCTGCACCGGCTCGCTCGTACTCGGCGCCGCGGGTCTCCTGCGTGGACGCCGCGCCACGACGCATTGGGCCTTTCACACGCTGCTCGAACCGTTCGGCGCGATCGCCGTGAACGAGCGCGTGGTGCGCGACGGCAACCTCATCACGGGCGGCGGCATCACGGCTGGCATCGACTTCGCGCTCACGCTCGCGGCGGAGCTGATCGGCGTAGAAGCCGCGCAAGCGCTCCAGCTCGAACTCGAATATGCACCGGCGCCACCATTCGATGCGGGCCGCCCCGAAAGCGCACCGCACGCCGTGGTGGAGCAGGTGCGCGCGCAAAACGCGGCAACGCTCGCGCAACGTACGCGCATTGTCGAGCGCGTGGTCGCGCAGCGCCGGGACACATGCGCGTGATTGCACCTGCTCGCGATTGACCGGGCCGCATCGCGGCACGGCGCCGCCATCGCCGTGCCGTGCATCGGCACCTTCGGCTGTCGCGCAGCGTGAGCCAGGGTCCACACTTGCTACCCTCGATTGCAAGGATCGTATACATTGACTGCGGGGCAACCGTTCGATCTGGCGTTCCCAGTAACGGCACGCCATCTGGCGCGCTGCTTCTCGCAATCCGTGCATCACAAACCCTGAAACCAGCGGTAAAAATCAACCAAGAGGGGTGTTCATGCAGTCCACCATCAGCAAACTGACTCTCGCCGCGGCCACCGCCGCATTCCTCATTGGCGTCACGGCACCCGCCTTCGCCCAGGACGCCAGTGCGCCCGCAGCCACTGCGCAAAGCGCCGCGCCGGCTTCCCTCACCAAGGCCGAAAAGCGCAAACAGGCACGCGCGCAGCGCAAAGCCGAACGCAAGGAAGCGCGCGCGAAGAACAACGCTGAACTGAAAAAACTGGAGGAAGCTGGCTACAAGCCCGCAAACAACGACCCGAACTATCCGCAGAATCTCCAGAACGCGGAGAAGAAAGCGGCGGGCGCGGCGGGCGCGAGCCAGTAAGCCGCTTCCTGACGCTGCTTTTTTCGGGCATGCATGGGCCGGCGCTTTGCCGGCCCCTCCATCGGCTGCCCTTCCTCTCGCCCCCCGCACTCGTTCCTCTCGCGCCTGCTGTTTTTCCCGCGCACCTTTCAGCACACCTTCAATGCACGCGCATGCGCGATATGGGACGATGCCGCGTCCCTGGCTGAGATGGAGTCCACGTCATGAACGCAGCGAAACCGGATGCGAGTACGGCACTTGCGCCCAGGAAACCGGGCCTGCCCATCGGGTTGATCGCGGGCGCCATCGCGCTCGTCGTCTTGCTGCTGCTTCCATTGCCCGCGAGCCTGCCCGTAGCGGGTCAGCGCATGCTCGCGATTCTCGCCTTCGCCGTGGTGGTGTGGATCACCGAAGCCGTCTCCTATGAAGCGAGCGCGATCATCATCACCTCGCTGATGGCATTTCTGGTGGGCACCGCGCCCACCCTCGACGATCCCTCGCAGCTCTACGGCACCTCGAAAGCCATCAGCATGGCGCTCGCGGGCTTTTCGAACTCCGCACTCGCGCTCGTCGCGGGCGCGCTCTTCATTTCGGCGGCCATGACCGTCACCGGGCTCGACAAGCGCATCGCGCTCGTCACGCTCTCGCTCATCGGCACCACCACGCGGCGCATCCTGATCGGCGCGATCGCCGTGACCATCGTGCTCTCGCTCGTCGTGCCGAGCGCCACGGCGCGCAGCGCCTGCGTGGTGCCGATCATGGTCGGCGTGATTTCCGCATTCGGCGTGGACAAGCGCTCGAACATCGCGGCGGGCATCATGATCGTGGTGGCCCAGGCCACCAGCATCTGGAACGTCGGCATTCAGACGGCCGCCGCGCAAAACCTGCTCACCGTGGGCTTCATGGACAAGATGCTCGGCGCGCGCGTGACCTGGCTCGACTGGCTGATCGCGGGCGCGCCCTGGGCGATCGTCATGTCGGCCATTCTGCTCGTGCTCGTGCTGAAAATGCTGCCGCCCGAAACCGATGCCATCGCGGGCGGCAAGGAGGCCGTCGAAGCGTCGCTGCGCGAGCTCGGCCCCATGACGGGCCCGCAAAAACGCCTGCTGGGCGTCTCCATCGGCCTGCTGTGCTTCTGGGCTACCGAAGGCAAGCTGCATTCGTTCGACACCACCTCGGTCACCTACGTGGGCCTCGTGCTGCTGTTGTTGCCGCGCTTCGGCGTGATGGACTGGAAAACGGTGCAAAGCCGCATTCCCTGGGGCACGGTGATCGTATTTGGCGTGGGCATCAGCCTCGGCACCGCGCTGCTCACCACGAAGGCAGGCCAGTGGCTCGGCGACCTCGTCGCGCATCACACGGGCCTCGACACCGCCGGGCCGTTCATGGCCTTCGCGATCCTCGCCGCATTTCTCGTGGTGATCCACCTCGGCTTTGCGAGTGCGACAGCGCTCACCTCGGCCATGCTGCCGATTCTCATCGCGGTGCTGCAGTCGATGTCGGGCGATTTCAACCGGCTCGGCGTGGCCATGCTGCTCGGCTACACCGTGAGCTTCGGCTTCATCCTGCCGATCAACGCGCCGCAGAACATGGTGTGTCTCGCCACCGAGACCTTCACCGCGAAGCAGTTCGCGCGCGTGGGCATCGCAGTGACTGTGCTGGGCTATCTGCTGATGCTGCTGTTCGCCGCCACGTGGTGGCACTGGCTCGGCTGGATCTGAAGCGTTTGCGGATCACGCTGCGCCGTTCGAGGTTGCGTCGCGCACGGCGCGCTGAAAACGCGCGGCGCAGGCAAAAAAGGGGCGCCCGGTTGAGTGAACCGGGCGCCCCTTGTGCTTTGCGGCCCATGCCGCCGTATGAAGCGATGCTTAAACCGCCACCACGCCCACGTAGTTCTCGGCCATCGCGGTCGCCGCCGCGCGCGAGGTGGTGACGTGCTCCAGCTCCGCAACCTGCAAGCGCTGCTCGAACGGCGAGGCATCGTCGAGGCGGTGCATCATGCGCGTCATCCAGTACGAGAAGTGCTCGGCGCGCCAGATGCGGCGCAGCGCGGTTTCGCTGTACGCATCGAGCAGATCGGTGCGGCTCTCCTTATAGAACGCCACCAGCGCCGCGGTCAGCACGCGCACGTCGGCGACGGCCAGGTTGAGGCCCTTCGCGCCCGTGGGCGGCACGATATGCGCCGCATCGCCCGCGAGGAACAGGCGCCCGTACTGCATCGTCGTCGATACGAAACTGCGCATGGGAACGATGTTTTTCTGGAAAATCTTGCCCTCGACCACCTGATGGCCTTCGTCCGAATCGACGCGCGCGTGCAGCTCGGCCCAGATGCGGTCGTCGGACCAGTTCTCGACGGCGTCGTTCGGATCGCACTGGAAATACATGCGCTGGACGTCCGGTGAGCGCGTGCTGATGAGCGCGAAGCCGCGTTCGTGGCGCGCGTAAATCAGTTCGTCGGACGTAGGCGGCGCTTCCACGAGGATGCCGAACCAGCCGAACGGGAACACGCGCTCGTAGTCCTGGCGCAATGCCGCCGGAATGGCCGAGCGCGAGACACCGTGAAAGCCGTCGCAGCCGATCACGTAGTCGCAATGCAGCTCGTGCTGCTCGCCCGCGTGCTCGAAACGGATCGAGGGCGTCGAGGTCTCGATGCCGTGAATGGAGGTGTTCGAGACGTCGAAGAACAGCTTGCCGTCGGCGGCCACGCGCGCCGCGACGAGATCCTTGAGCACTTCGTGCTGCGCGTAGACCGTGATCGATTTGCCGGTGAGCGCGGTGAGATCGATACGGCGGCGCTTGCCTTCGAACGCCAGCTCGAAGCCGTGGTGCAGCGCGCCTTCGGCTTTCATGCGTTCACCGACGCCGGCCTCGGCGAGCGTGTCCATGGTGCCCTGCTCGAGCACGCCCGCGCGTATCGTGGATTCGATCTGGTCGCGACCGCGCCGTTCGAGCACGACGGAGTCGATGCCGCGCAGATGCAGAAGATGGGAAAGAAGCAGGCCCGCGGGCCCTGCGCCGATGATGCCAACCTGGGTACGCATGATGTCTCCAATACGTGTTGATTTGGCGCAAGTTTGGGGGCTTCGAGCGATATCGCGCAACGCGATATGGCGAATATGAATTATCTCGATTGGGGATAAAGGTCTGGAGCGCACGCTGGTTTGCTGCAGTTGCGGAAAGCCGCTGGCAGCAGGCTGTGCCGATGCGAGAAATTCGGCGCATTCGGCTACGATCGGAAACTCAACCGCGCAATGCGGCGTGGCAGCGCAAACTCGGTTGGCACGCAACGAACTGGCGTCTGGTGACGAGTCGCGCTGTGTGGAGACGTCCGGCGTGGAGACGTCCGGCGTGGATACGTCCGTTGCGGAACGGAAATTGCTGCGTCACAGCAGTTTTGCCGACGCCGTATTCGCGCGCCGTCAAACCCTCACCCTCCAACAACAATCGCGAGCCACGCCGATGCCTCATTCGAGCCACCACCGAGTCAGACTTCTCAACGCCCTTTCGAAACGCCTTTGCATGCCCAATCCGGCGCCGCATGCGCCGTTCGCTCATGCGCGGATGGTCCACTGCGCCGCCGCGCTCCTGATCGCGCTGCCGCTCGCCTGCGCGCCGCTTGCGGCACGCGCACAGGCTGTGGCCTCCGCGCCCGTTGCCGCGGCGCAGACCAGGCAAGACTTGCAAGCCACGAGCACACCGCTCGCGGCATCGACCACGGCGCAAAGCGCGGCGCCGCTGCCGCCGTCCGAGCTCTACGGCCAGCTCTATCGCGACGTCGAACTGGCCCAGGTCTTCCCCGACAGCAAAACATTCGCCGACATGGTGCCAAACGAGGCACCCGCGAAAATCGTCGCCGATTACGAGTTCTGGAGCGCACACCATGCCGGCATCACCGACCCCGATGCACGCCGGGCCGCGCTCTCGCAGTTCGTCGCCCAGCATTTTTCCGATCCGAAACAGGCCGCCGACAGCTACGTTTCCGATCCGAACCAGAACGTCGTGAGCCACATCGACACGCTCTGGGATGTGCTGCGGCGCAATCCCGACGCCGTACAACAACCCTATTCGTCGCTGCTGCCGCTGCCGAAGCCCTACATCGTGCCGGGCGGCCGCTTCAACGAGATCTACTACTGGGACTCGTACTTCATCATGCTGGGTCTCGAAGCGAGCGGCCGCCACGAGCTCACGCGCGACGAGCTCGAGAACTTCGCCACGCTGATCGACCGCTACGGCCATATCGCGAACGGCAACCGCACGTACTACCTGAGCCGCTCCCAACCGCCGTTCTTCGCGCAGATGGTGGCGCTCGTCGCGCAGCGCGACGGCGACGCCACCTACGTGCGCTATCTGCCGGAGCTGCGCAAGGAATACGACTACTGGATGGCCGGCGCGGATACGCTCAAGCCCGGCGAGGCGGCGCGCCACGTCGTGCGTCTGGCCGACGGCACGTTGCTCAACCGCTACTGGGACGCGCGCGACGCGCCGCGCGACGAGTCGTATCGCGAAGACGTGCTCACCGCGCAAAGCGCGCCACAGCGCGCCGCAGCCGATCTGTGGCGCAATCTGCGCGCGGGCGGCGAAACGGGCTGGGATTTCAGCTCGCGCTGGCTCGCCGACCCGCACTCGCTCGCGAGCATCGAGATCACATCGCTCGTGCCCGTCGACCTCAACGCGTTGCTCGTCGACCTCGAGCGCACGCTGGCAAAAGCCTATGGATTAGCGGGCAACGCGGCCGAAGCGCAGCGCATGAGCCAGCGCGCCCAGCAACGCGCCGCCGCCATCGACCGCGTGCTATGGGACCCGCAACTGCACGCCTTCAGCGACTACAACTTCGTGCAACACACGCTCACGCACCGGCTCACGGCGGCGACGCTCTATCCGCTTTACGCCGGCATCGCCACGCGCGCGCAGGCACATCAGGTGGCCGGCACCGTGCGCGCGGGCCTGCTGCGCCCGGGCGGCCTCGCCACCACCCAGGTGGCGAGCGGCCAGCAGTGGGATGAGCACAACGGCTGGGCGCCTCTTCAGTACCTCGCGGTCATGGGCCTGCGCCGCTATGGTGAAAATGCACTCGCGCAGAGCATTGCCACGCGCTGGATCGCCACCAACCTGGTCTACTACCGGCAGACGCACAAGCTCGTCGAGAAATACGACATCAGCGCGGCGGCGGCCAGGGGCGCGTCGGCGGGCGGCGGCGAATATCCGCTGCAGGACGGTTTCGGCTGGACCAACGGCGTGCTGCGCGTGCTGCTCGCGATGTATCCGCACACCGATAGCGCCATGGCCACTCGCGCGACGAACACCGGGAAAGCGGTCGCGCCCGCACGCTGACGCGCGCTGCAACCGTGCTGAAATATGGCGGGGCTGTTACGGCCATGTGCCGCGATCCGTGGCACGCCGTGCATGAGCGCGTTGCAGCAACGTCATCCCGCAGCGCAGCGTAGCGGCGCTGCGGGTTTGCTGTGCGTGTGCACAGCGGGCGGCATCGGCGTATGCTGAAACACATGTCCGCAGATCAATCTGCACTCTGGCCGCCGGCTCACCGCCGCCCGAAACGCCATGAACGCCTCTCCTCCCACCCCTGGCTCCGAACCCGGTCCCAGGCCCGCCTCCGGAGCCGGCACCGGCTCTGAACCCGGTGCCCGGCCCGGTCCGCGCGTGACCGTGGTCGTGCTCACGCGCAACCACGTGCGCCAAGTCGTCGATACTGTGGCGCGGCTCACCGCCCTGCCCGAGCGTCCGGCGGTGATCGTGGCCGACAACGGCTCCAGCGACTCCACCGTGAGCCTGCTCGCCTCGTTGTTTCCGCAAGTGCGCATCGTCCAGAGTCTCGGCGACCATGGGATGGCGGGCTTCAACCGCGCTTTCGCGCTCGCGCCCACCGACTATGTCGCGTGCTGCGACGACAGCACCTGGTTCGCGCCCGGCGCGCTCGCGCATGCGGCGCAACTGCTCGACGACCATCCGAACGTCGCCGTGCTCAATGCGCGCGTGGTCGGCAACGACGAGCGCGAGATCCATCCGGCCTGCCTCATGCTCAACGCCACCTCGCCCGGCAGCGACGGCTTGCCCGGCCCATCGCTCGCTGGCTACATGGCGGGCGCCTGCGTGTTGCGCACGAGCGTGTTGCGCGCGCTCGGCGGCTACGAAGAACGGCTCTCGCATGGCGGCGCGGAGGAGCTGGCCGCGCTCGACGCGCTGAGCGCGGGCCATAAGATCGTCTATTGCGAGGCGGCGCTCGCGCATCGCGAGCCGCTATGCCGCTGGTTCACGCGCGCGCAGCATTGCACGCTCGCGCGCAATTCGGCATGGGTGGCGTGGATGCGTCTGCCGGTGCGCGACGCACTGGCTGCCACGGGCCGCGCGCTCGTGGTGTTCGCGCGCCAGCGCTCGCTCGGCCCGGCCAGCTTTGCGCTGATGCGCGGCGCCTTCTGGACGCTGCGCCGCCGCCGCGTCGCGCCCGCGCACGTCGTGCTGCTCACGCGCCAGGTGCGGCGCGCCGAGCGCCAGGTGCGCGCCGGCATTCCCGCCATGGCAGAGAAGTACGATCAATCGGGTCAACGCGCCTGGTAGGCTTGCCAGCAGCACAACCTGTAGCGGATACGACGCGAGGCGCCCCAGCCTGGTGCGCCTCGCGCGGGCCTGGTCGTATACGCGCTACGGCGCCACCGGCACGAAGTCGCGATAGTCGATTTGCGCGCCGCGCACCACGATCGCCGTGGACTCGGGCACCTCGGCCCACACGTCGGGCAAATCCACGAGCGGCTCGGAAACGATCAGATAGGCGTCCTCGCCCACGGCCTCGATGCGCGGATCGTCGGGATAGAGTTCGTGCAGATGCTTGAACGAGGTGCTGTGAAAGAGCGAGCGCGACTTGCGCTCGCTGGAGTAGCGCACGGCCACGAGCTGCTCGCCGTCGCTTGCACAGACGGTCATGTTGAGCGCCGGCTCGATGCCATGCTTTTTCGCGGTGGCCTCCACGAAGCCGACCATGCGCTCGAGCGCGGGCACGGGATCGACTTCGAGTCCGAAGGTCAGCGCCAGGTAGAACATCGCTTCGGAGTCGGTCGAGCCTTCGATCGCGCTGAAGCGCCCGGGCTCGACGGCCACCAGCAACTCGCGCCGCACGAGGGGGAAGCTCTGGATCATCCCGTTGTGCGCGAACATCCAGCGCCGGTGCCGGAACGGGTGGCAGTTGGTTTCCTGCACGGGCGTGTGGGTGGCGGCGCGCACATGCGCGATGAACATCGGCGCATGCACGGCCCGCGCGAGCTCGCGCAGATTGCGGTCGTTCCAGGCCGGCTGCACGCTGCGATAGCGATACGGAATGTCGTGCGGATGCTGATACCAGCCGACCCCGAAGCCGTCGCCATTGGTGGTGGTTGCA
>NZ_BAYD01000053.1 GCF_000685075.1 Paraburkholderia oxyphila NBRC 105797 | reverse complement strand
AAGGCCAAGGAAAGGCCAGCACCACCAACACCAGGGCACTCAGTGCCCATCACGAGCACCCTGCGCAACTCGCCACCGACTAGGCGGCTGCCCAAACTCCGCACTAAACCATCTCGAGAACGCACTGGGTTCAGAAAACCCCAACCGGTCGCTAATATCGGCCACAGCATGCCGAGGCTGCGCCAGATACCGCACCGCAAGCGAGCCCCGCACCTCATTCACAAGCAACGAGAACTTCTCGCCATCCTGTTCAAGCTGGCGCTGCAGCGTCCGCGGCGTGAGCCCGAGTCTCGCACTCACCGGCTCGATCGTACCCGCGCCACGCGGCAGCAGCAGATGAATCGCACGGCGCACGTTATCGGCAAGCGATGCCTCGCCATACCGCGGCTGCAGATCGATCAGCTCCTGCGCATACCGCGCGAGATGGGCATCAGCAAGCGGATTCGCGCGATCAAGATCGACGCGCGCCATCACGATCCCATCAAACTCGCTATCGAACTCGATTCGCGCACCGAAGAACCTCCGGTGCACCTGCAGCCGCTCGGGCGCCGCATGCGCGAAATGCACGGCACGCGGCGCGTACTGGCCGCCGAGCATCGCGCGCACGAGACTGAGCACCGCCCCAACTGTGAGCTCCACAATCTCCGGCCCCGGATCCGGGCGCGCGGTGACAAGTGCGACGTGCAGCACCGCGGTGTCCTCGATTTCCTCGACCTGAACCGTCACCGAATCGCTCAGCAAATGCCGGTAGAGCTCGATGCGCGCGAGCGCCTCGCGCAGCGTGGGCTGGTGTTGCAGCAAAAGGCTGAGCGAGCCGAAGTCGGAGAGCCGCCACGCCTCGCCAATGCGCGCGCCAAGCGTGCGGCACTCGGCCTGCCCGGCGCCGCCCGCCAGCGAGACCTCGAACACGCGCGCAAGGCTCGTCTCCGGAATGCGCAAGTCCGGCGTCGTGAGGCAGGACAGATCGAGCCCCGCTTCGCGCAGCGCGCGCACCGGATCGATGCCCGCATGGCGGGCAATCTCCGAAAACTTGGTGAGGGACGCGCTTCGAACCAGGATGGGCATGGGGTCACACGGTGGGCTGCAATGACGTTTCGCACGGCCAGAGGCCGTTAGCCGAGGGTACCGTTGCACTCGCGCCTCGTCTGTGGGGAATAACCATGAGGGCGCGCATGTCGTCGCGCGTCAGGTCGTGGCGCGCAGGGTCAAGCACGCGGGCCGCGCATTCCACACAATGCCAGTCATGGCGGCGCCGACAAGTCGATCAAGCAGATCACGCCGGTGTGGCGCACGCAAACCCGTTCAAAGGAGACCGCCCATGCAAATCGAACGACTGACCTGCACCATCGGCGCCGAGGTGTCGGGCGTTCATCTCGGCGATGCCGCGCGCGACGACGCGCTGTTCGCCGAAATCAAGGCGCTGCTGCTCACGCACAAGGTGCTGTTCCTGCGCGACCAGCACATCACGCGCGCCGAGCACGTGGCGTTCGCGCGCCGCTTCGGCGATCTCGAGGATCACCCCGTCGCGGGCAGCGATCCCGAGCATCCGGGCCTCGTGCAGATCTACCGCAGCGACAAGAAGGAGCACTACGAAAACAGCTATCACACCGACGGCTCGTGGCGGCCCTGCCCGCCGATGGGCGCGGTGCTGCGCTGTATCGAATGCCCCGAGGTGGGCGGCGACACCATCTGGGTCGACATGGCGGCCGCGTATCGCCATCTGCCCGAGGACATCAAGCAGCGCATCGGCGGACTGCGTGCGAAGCACAGCATCGAGCATTCGTTCGGCGCCGCAATGACGCCCGATGCGAGAGCGAAGCTCGCAGCCGAGAACCCGATGGTCGAGCATCCAGTCGTGCGCACGCACCCCGAGACCGGCGAGAAGATCCTCTACGTGAACAGCTTCGCCACGCACTTCGCGAACTTTCACACGCCGGAGAACGTCCGCTACGGGCAGGACAAGACGCCCGGCGCGAGCCATCTGCTCAATTACCTCATCAGCCAGGCCTGGATTCCCGAGTATCAGGTGCGCTTTCGCTGGAAGCCCAATAGCGTCGCCATCTGGGACAACCGCGGCACCCAGCACTATGCCGTGCAGGACTACTGGCCCGCGCCGCGCAAGATGGAGCGTACGGCGATGGTCGGCGATCGGCCTTACTGAGGTCAGGCTATCGTGTTTGATGGCATCCGATCGCGCCGCGCGGCCAGCCTCGTTCCAGCGGCTCGATCAGATCGATCGGCACAATTGGCTCAATCTGCACAAGCGCCTCAATCGCCGCTTTCCAGCAACCCCAGCAATTGAGCGCGCAGCACCGCATGCTTGCGGTTGCTCGCGCTCAGCTTGCCGAACAGGTTCTTCACATGCCACTTGGCGGTGACTTCCCCCACACCGATTGCCTGCGCGATCTCCTTGTTCGAGAGATTGCGCGCCAGCAATTCGAGGACTTCGCGCTCCTTGGGTGTGAGCACCATGCTCGGCACCGCGCGTGGCGCGGCTGGCGCGCGCGCGGGACGACCGGAAGGCTCGGCCGTGCGTGCAGGTCGCGCCGCCGCGATGGCGGTCTGCTCTCCACCGTCTTGCGCCGCCAGGCTGCGCACCCAGTCGGCCAGCGCCGGATGCGCGTCGGCGAAAACGCGCACCAGGCCATAGGTGCGGGTCAGCCCGATGGCTTCGCGCAGCAGCGGCAGGCCGTCTTCGCCCTGGGCTTTGCTGGCGAGCGCGCGCAGGCCCATGATCTCGATGCGCTCGCGGCCGAGCTTCATTGCGTCGGCCAGTGCCTGCGCCCGGGCAAGCGGCTCGAGCGCACGGGCCCCGTCGTGCCGGGCCAGCGCCGTGTACGCCTGGGTCATCGCCTGGCGCAACGCCACATCGCGACGCCAGAGCGGGCCGTGCGATCCTTCGGACTGCTCGACGAGTGCGTCGAGCTGCGCGCTCAAGGCACTGCACGTCTCGGCGCGCCCGTGGCCCGCGTGGATGCGCACGCGCTCCGCGAGGCTCGCGATGGACAGGCGCGGCAGCTCGCGCGCCGTGCCGGCGGCGTGCATCGCCTCGAGCAGATCGAGCGCGCGCCGCTCCACGCCTTGCGCTTGCGCCACGCGCGCGGCACACACATAAGCGATCAGCGAAGTCTCGGCGGAGCCGGCGCGCTCGAGCACGTCGAGCCGGTTCGCGAGCAGCGCATCGGCTTCTTCCACGCAGTCGCGCTCGAACAGGGCGGCCGCCAGCACCGCCGCGAGCATGCAGGGCAGCGGATGGCGGCGGCCCAGCTCGGCTTCGGCGCTCGTCAGCGCGGGGCGCAGCACGGTCTCGGCAAGCACGGCCTGGCCTTCGCTCAGGTAGCTCAGGCCGGTCACGAATTCGCCCCAGTGCGCGGCGTAGCGGTGCGCCTTGCCAAACTCGCCGCGTGGCGTGAGCTGCAAATGGCGGCGCGCGTTGGCGGGCTCGCCCTGCAGCAGCGCGGCCATCGCAAGGCGGTTCGCGTGCGTCTGGAGCCGGCGCGGCTCAGCGAGCGGCGGCGGCTCGCGCCACGGCGCGAGGAGCGCGAGGAAGCGGTCGGGCTCGTCGGCGTACCAGGCCGCCACGCTCAGGATGAGCGCGCATTCGTAGCGCCGCTCGGGCGTGCAGTCGGGCGCCTCGGCCATCGGCGCCACGAGCTGGCCGGCCTGGGCGTGGCGCTCGCTGAGCGCGAGCGCCCAGGCGGCGGCGAGGCGTAGGTCCGGCTGCCGGTCGAGCTCGTCCTCGGGCAGCAGCTCGAGCCATTCGAGCGCGGCCGTGAGGCGCCCCTGCATGACCGCGCCGTAGAGCGAGCGGCCCGCCAGTTCGAACGCCACGTCGCGCTCGCCGGCCGCATGCGCGTGGCGTGCCGCCTCTTCATGAATCCCATGCGCGGCGAGCCAGTGCATCGCGCGCCGGTGCAGGCCGGCGAGCTCATCGGGCGCAAGCTCGGCCAGGCGCGCGCCGAGCGCCGCACGGGCGAGCGTATGCAGGCGGCACCAGTCGCTGCCGTCGCTGATCATGAAGATGGGCGTATCGCGCATGAGCCGCGCGAGTTGCGCCGGGGCCTCTGGATCGTCGAGCAGCGCGCGGCACAGGTCGGGATGCAGCATGTCGACGAGCGCGAGGCGCGTGAGGAACGCGAGATCGTCCGGCGCAAGCCGCGCGAGCAGGCTGCTCACCAGATGCTCGCCTTGAACGCCTCGCTGCCCCGACATCGCGTCGATGACGCCGCGCGGGTCGCCGCTCTTTTCCATCGCGGCAAGCGCGAGCTGCAGGCCGAGCGGCCAGCCGTCGGTGAGCTCGTGCAGGCGCGCGCAACTGTCGGTGTCCACGCGGTCGCCGAAGCGCCGGCGCACGAGCGCCAGCGTTTCGTCGAGGCGAAAGCGCAGCGCTTCGGGCCCGAGGCAGACGCACTGGCCGTATGCGCTCAGGTCGTCCACGGCGGTCTCGAAGCCGCTGCGCGCCGCCACGACGATGCGCAGGTTCGCGGGCGCGTTGTGCAGCAGGTAGAGCAGCGCCGCGCTGCCCACCGGCGAGAGCCGCTCGGCTTCGTCGACGATGAGCACGAGATCGAGCGCCGATTGCGCGACTTCGGCGAGCCAGCCGGTCAGGCCCTCGGTCTCGCCGGGCGCGGCGAAGCTGCTTTCGAGCAGCGTGCGCCCGAACTCGGGGCGCGCGCCGCCCACGCGCACGGCGAGCACGAGGCTGTGCAAAAAGCGTTGCGGGTCGTCGTGCGCATCGGCCGACACCCAGGCGACGGCGGCGCCGTGCGCGAGGTGCTCGCGCCGCCATTGCGCGAGCAGCAGCGTCTTGCCGAAGCCGGGAGGCGCCTGCACGACGATCGCGCTCTGATTGCGCAAGGGCTCGCTCGCGAGATTCAGGCGCTCGCGCGCAAGCAGGTGACGCGGCGCGCGCGGCGGCGTGGTCTTGAGCGCGAGTTCGGAATACGCGGGCAGTGCGCCGCGGTTCTCGGAGGTCATCTGACGAATCGGAATAGGCCGTGGGGCTGGCGAGGTGATCTAACGGTGCGCACACCGGCGCAGGCGCTTGAGGTCGCGCCGCGTGGCAGGACCGTGCGGCGCGGGCAATCGATCGGAAGATTATAGGCATGGCAGTGCCATCCCTGACAATCCGGTGACAGCCGGGTAAGGATCGACTCAGAAGCGAGTCAGAAGCGGCTCAAGGCGGGATGGGAGGGGCTTCCCCCTCCTGCAAGGAGGGCGCGCGGCGCGCAGTCCCGTCCTACGATGAATTCAGACACCCCATCCCGATGCATGGGGCCGCCCGTGCAGCAACACGCGCGCCGCCACGGGATATCGACAGGTCAAGCAGCAAGCAGGAACAACAAGGAGACAGAAGATGGCACATGCGATCAGGTTCCACGAGACCGGCGCGCCGGAAGTGATGCGCTGGGAAGAAGTGGACGTGGGCGCGCCCGGCCCGGGCGAGGTGCGGCTGCGCCACGAAGCGGTCGGCCTGAATTTCGCGGACACGTATTTCCGCTCCGGCCTCTATCCGGTGCCGCTGCCGGCGGGCATGGGCGTGGAGGCCGCGGGCGTGGTGGAGGCGGTGGGCGCGGGCGTGACCCACGTCGCGCCGGGCGATCGCGTCACCTACACCGGCTTCGTAAACACGCTGGGCGCCTACAGCACCGAGCGGCTGATTGCGGCGGCGCCCCTCATCAAGCTGCCCGACGCCATCGCCTGCGAAACGGCGGCGGCCATGACGATGCGCGGCCTCACCTCGGCCTACCTCATGCGCCGTATCTGGCCGCTGCAAGCCGGCGAGACGATCCTCGTGCACGCGGCGGCGGGCGGCGTGGGCCTGATCGTCTGCCAGTGGGCGAAGCTGCTCGGGCTGAAGGTGATCGGCACCGTGTCGACCGAGGAGAAAGCGGCCATCGCCCGCGCCCATGGCTGCGATCACGTGATCCTCTACCGCAGCGAAGACGTGGCGAAGCGCGTGCGCGAGCTGACCGATGGCGTGGGCGTTTCGGTGGTCTACGACAGCGTCGGCCAGGACACCTTCGCGATGTCGCTCGACTCGCTCAAGCGCCGCGGCCTGCTCGTGTGCGTGGGCACGGCCTCAGGCAAGGCGCCCGCGTTCGAGCCGCAGATGCTCGCGATGAAGGGCTCGCTCTACGTCACGCGCCCCGCGCTGGCCGACTATATCGCCGATCCCGCGGAGAAGGCCGCGCTCGCCGAGGAGATCTTCGGCCACGTCGCGGCGGGGCGCATCAAGATCGAAATCAACCAGCGTTATGCGCTGCAGGATGCCGTGCAGGCGCACCACGACATCGAAGCGCGCAAGACGACGGGCTCGTCCGTCTTCACGATCTGAGGCCGCCCATCATGAGAGTCGAGCAACTGACCTGCGCGATAGGCGCGGAACTGGTGGGCGTGCATCTGGGCGATGCGGTACACGACGAGGGTTTGTTCGAAGCGATCAAGGCCGCGCTGCTCGAGCACAAGGTGCTGTTCCTGCGCGACCAGAAGATCACGCGCGCCGAGCACGTCGCTTTCGCGAGACGCTTCGGAGAACTGGAGGATCATCCGGTGGCCGGCAGCCACCCCGAGCATCCGGGCCTCGTGCAGATCTACAAGACGCCCGAGCAGCCGAACGACCGCTACGAGAACGCCTGGCACACCGACGCCACGTGGCGTGCCGCGCCGCCGATGGGCGCGGTGCTGCGCTGCGTGGAATGCCCGCCGGTGGGCGGCGACACCATGTGGGCCAACATGGTGCTCGCCTACGAGAACCTGCCGCAGCACGTGAAGGATGAGATCGCGGACCTGCGTGCGAGCCATAGCATCCAGGCGAGCTTCGGCGCGGTCATGCCGATCGAAAAACGTCTCGCATTGAAGGCGCAATACCCGGACGCCGAGCATCCGGTGGTGCGCACGCACCCGGAGACGGGCGAAAAGGTGCTGTTCGTGAACGGCTTCACCACGCACTTCGTGAACTATCACACGCCCGCGCGCGTGCGCTACGGCCAGGACGGCAATCCGGGCGCGGCGCAACTGCTGCAGTACCTGATCAGCCAGGCGTACATCCCCGAGTACCAGGTGCGCTGGCGTTGGCGGCCGGACAGCGTGGCGATCTGGGACAACCGCAGCACCCAGCATTACGCGGTCATGGACTACCCGCCGTGCCACCGCAAGATGGAGCGCGCGGGGATCATCGGCGACGTGCCTTATTGATTGGCTCATTGGCCTCTACGCAACATCAGAACACTGGAGGAAGACATGCAATTTTTCGACGATTCGCTGCACCCGGAGAACATGGAGAAGGTGGTCATCACGGTTGCGCCGTACGGCCCCGAATGGATGCCTGAAGACTTCCCCGAGGACATTCCCGTCACGATGGAAGAGCAGGTGCAAAAGGCCGTGGACTGCTACAACGCGGGCGCGACGGTGCTGCACCTGCACGTGCGCGAGCTGGACGGCAAGGGCTCCAAGCGGCTCTCGAAGTTCAACGAACTGATTGCGGGCGTGCGCGCGGCGGTGCCCGACATGATCATCCAGGTGGGCGGCTCGATCTCGTTCGCGCCGGAAGACGACGGCCAGGCCGCGAAGTGGCTCTCGGACGACACGCGCCACATGCTCGCGGAGCTCGAGCCGAAGCCCGACCAGGTGACCGTGGCGATCAACACCACCCAGATGAACATCATGGAGCTGCTCTACCCCGAGTATCTGGAGGGCACCTCGCTCGCGAACCCCGCGCTGCAGGCCGCCTACAGCGAAATGACGGTGCCCGCGGGGCCGCAGTGGCTGGAAGAGCATCTGCGCCGCCTGCAGGCCTCGGGCATCCAGCCGCATTTCCAGTTGACGGGCATCCATGCGCTGGAAACGCTCGAGCGCCTCGTGCGCAAGGGCGCTTATCGCGGCCCGCTGAACCTCACGTGGATCGGCATTGGCGGCGGCTTCGACGGCCCGAACCCGTTCAACTTCTTCAACTTCGTGCATCGCGCGCCCCAGGGCTGCACGCTCACGGCGGAGTCGCTGCTCAAGAACGTGCTGCCGTTCAACATGATGGCGATGTCGATGGGCCTGCATCCGCGCTGCGGCATCGAGGACACGATCATCGGCCAGCATGGCCAGCGCATGACCTCGGTGGAGCAGATCGAGCAGTGCGTGCGCGTGGCGCACGAACTCGGGCGCGAGGTGGCGTCGGGCAAGGAGGCGCGCGAGATCTACCGCATCGGCGCATTCTATAAGGATGCCGAAGAAACGCTCGCTGCCAACGGCTATTTGCCGAACCGCAAGCCGGCGGGTCTGGGTCTCGTGAAGTCGGCGGCATGACCATGGCGCGCCGCGAGCCCACCATCGTCATCGTTCCGGGGTTGCGCGACCACGTCGCGCAGCACTGGCAGACGCTGCTCGAAGCGCGCTTGCGCGCGCAAGACCGGCCGGTAGCCGTCGTGCCGCCCATGGGCCGCGACGATCTCGATTGCGCGGCGCGCGTGGAGGCGATCGAAGCCGTGGTCGCGCGCATCGAGACGCCCGTGATCATCGTGGCGCACAGCGGCGGCTGCGTGATGATTGCGCACTGGGCGCGACGCTACCCGCGTGCGCCTGGCGACGCGATCGCCGGTGTGTTGCTGGCGGCGCCGCCGGACTTCGAAGCGCCGATGCCCGACGGCTATCCCACGCTCGAAGCGCTCGATGCGAGCGGATGGCTGCCGGTGCCGCGCGCGCCGCTGCCGTTCGCCTCGATCGTCGCGGCGAGCCGCAACGACCCGCTCGCCCGCTACGAGCGCGTGCTCGAACTCGCGCGCATGTGGCGCAGCGAGGTAGTCGATCTCGGCAACGTCGGCCACCTGAATCCGGCCAGCGGATTTGGCGAGTGGCCCGGCGCCGACGACCTGATCGCCGCGCTCGAGCGTCGCGCACAGGCGCGTGACGTGGCAAACGAGGCATCCCGACAGGGCGAGCCGCAAGAGGCGCTGGACGCGTCGCGCCGCGCCTGACCCCCGCCCGCTCGCACGCGTTGCTTCAACGCGCGTGAGCGGACGCCGGACCCGCTGCACTTTCGCGAGGAGAACGCGATGGAGCTGGAAGGAAAGGCAGCAATCGTCACCGGCGCCGGCCGCGGCGCAGGCGTTGGCATCGCGCGCGTCATGGCGCGCGAGGGCGCCAGCATCGCCGTCGTGGACCGCGACTTCGACGCCGCGCAGCAGGTGGCGGCGGCGCTCGTCGCGTCCGGCGCACAGGCGCTCGCGATTCGCGCGGACGTCACGAAGAAGGCCGATGCGCAAGCGATGGCCGAGCAAACGCAGGACACGTTCGGCGCCATCGACATCCTCGTGAACAACGCGGGCGTGGGCGGCACGGCTTCATTCATGCGCGACGTCACCGAGGAAAACTGGGACCGCGTGATGGACGTGAACGCCAAAGGCATCCTGTTCTGCTGCCAGGCGGTGCTGCCGGCCATGACGGCACGCGGCAAAGGCAAGATCGTCAACATCGATTCGATTGCGGGCATGCGCATGGCGTTCTTCAGCAGCGTCGAATACACCGCTTCGAAGCACGCGGTCACGGGGCTCACGCGCCATCTCGCCTGGGAGCTCGCGGACCTGCGCATCAACGTCAACGCCGTGTGCCCCGGCGGCATCCTCACCCCGGCCATCGAGACCTATGCCACGCCCGAGCGTCGCGCGGCGATCGTCGAGCGTGTCGTGCCGCTCGGACGCTTCTGTGCGCCGGAGGACATCGGCGAAGCAGTGTGTTTTCTTGCGAGCGCGCGCGCCGATCTCATCACGGGGCAATTGCTCGCTGTCGACGGTGGCGCGCTCACGGGATACGGCGAGGACTTGCGCGCGGTGCTGCGCACACGCGTGAGCGAAACTCGGGCCGCGGCGCAGCCTCAGGCAACAGCCGAGGCAAAATCGGCTTGACGCTCGCCCGCTACAGCATCAAACAATAAAAGACACATTCGGAGACAACAATGCAGACGCAAGAACCGCAGCTGCGCGGCAAGGTCGCCATCGTGACCGGCGCGGGCAGAGGGATCGGCCGGGCCATCGCGCTCGCCTACGCGCGCCAGGGCGCGGCGGTGTGCTGCGCGGCGCGCTCGTTGGGGCAGGTGCAGGAGAGCGCCGCGCAGATCGTGGCCGAGGGCGGCCGCGCGCTGGCGCTCGCCACGGACGTCACCGACTTCGCGAGCGTCGAGCGCATGGTGAACGAAACCGAGCAGGCGTTCGGCGGGCTCGACATCGTCGTGATCAATGCGGGCGTGGGTGGCGGCCAGCAGACGGTCGAGGCGAGCGACCCGCAAACGTGGCGCACGACCATCGAGGTGAACCTCGTGGGCGCCTACTACTGCGCGAAGGCCGCGGTGCCGGCGCTCAAGCGGCGCGGCGCCGGCAAGATCATTGCGATCGGGTCCGGTCAAGGGCAGCGAGGCAGGGCCGGCATTTCCGATTACGCCTGCTCGAAGGCCGGACTCTGGATGCTCACGCGCGTGCTGGCCCAGGAGCTGGCGCCCCACAACATCAGCGTCAATCAACTGATTCCGGGCCCCGTGCTCACGGAGATGACCGGCGACCTGCTGGCGCGCAACACTTACGAAGGCGAGTGGGCCAAGTCGCCCGAGGACGTCGCGCCGCTCGCGGTGTTTCTTGCCGCGCAGCCCGAGCCGGGACCGACCGCGCAGAGCTTCAGCCTCATGCGCCGCGATGCTTGACAATTAAGGAGACAAAAGTGGGAATGCATGCAACCGCCGCGCTGGGAGACGCCCACGCGGGCGCACCGTCCGTATCCCGGGCCTACGCCTGGAGTGTCTTCGCACTGACCTTTGGCCTGCTGCTCGCCGACTACATGTCGCGCCAGGTGCTCAACGCCGTCTTTCCGCTGCTCAAGGCCGAATGGCTGTTCACCGATACACAGTTAGGATCGCTTAGCAGCGTGGTCTCGGTGATGGTGGGCCTGCTCACCTTCCCGTTCTCGATTCTCGCGGACCGCTGGGGCCGCGTGAGAAGCCTCGTCCTCATGGCCGTGCTCTGGAGCTTCGCCACGCTCGGCTGCGCGGTGTCCGCCAACTATGGGCAAATGTTCGCGGCGCGCTTCTTCGTGGGCGTGGGCGAGGCCGCATACGGAAGCGTCGGCCTCGCGGTCGTGCTCAGTGTCTTCCCGGCGCACCTGCGCGCCACGCTCTCGGGCTCGTTCCTCGCGGGCGGCGCCTTCGGCTCCATGCTCGGGATGGCGTTGAGCGGCATCGTGGCCGCGCATTTCGGCTGGCGCTGGTCGTTCGCCACGATGGCGGTGTTCGGCCTCGTGCTCGCCGCGATCTATCGCCTCGTGGTGACCGAGCGGCGCCTCGCGCCCGAGCGCGCGCTCGCGTCCGGCGGCGTTGCGCGCGCCGCGCGGCCCCGCTTCACGCCGCGTGGCCTCGCGCTTGCGCTGTTCGCCTCGAAATCCGTGGTCTTCGCCTATCTGGGCTGCGGCGTGCAACTGATCCTGCCCGGCGCCATGTTCGCGTGGCTGCCGAGCTATCTCGTGCGCGCCTATGCGATGCGGATCGATCAGGCGAGCGTGCTGGCCGCCGCCTTCGTGCTCACCTCGGGTATCGGTATGATCACGTGCGGGGTGCTGACCGACCGCATCAGCCGCCGCAACCCGGCGCGCAAATGGACGATGGCGGTGGCCTATTGCGTGCTGGTGGGCGTGGCCATGGCCACGGCGTTCCACCTGCCGCCGGGGCCGTTGCAGCTCGCGCTGATCGGCATCGGCATGTTCCTCGCCTCGGGCGTGTGCGGCCCGACCGGTGCGCTGGTGGCCGAGCTCACGCCGTCCTCGATTCACGCGACGGCCATGGCGCTCTGGGCGCTCGCCAACAACCTGCTCGGCCTCGCCGCAGGCCCTGTTATCGCGGGCATGATCGCCGACCGCATGGGCTTGCATGTGGCGCTGGAATGGATCCCGTTCGCGGCGATCGGCTCGGCGCTGCTGTTCGCGCTCGGCAAGCGCCACTACGCGAACGATCTCGCGCGGATCGCGGCACCGCAGCGCGAGCCTTGAATGCTGCCGCAATCAAGCCGAAACAAACGGCAGCGATCGATCGGAAAGAACCACAACAAGACAACAATAAGAAACAGCCGTTGATTAGAAGGAAGACAGCGGGCCCAAAAGAAACAGGCGGCCTTGACAATAGTTTGGAGGAGACAGCATGAAACGGAAGTTGAGCGTCCTGGCCGTACTCGCGGTCATGGCCGGCGCGGCGCACGCGCAATCGTCGGTGACGCTTTACGGCGCCATCGATACGGGGCTGTTCTATCAGAGCACGGGCGCGACATCGTTCGCATCGAACGCGAAGAACCTGGGCCACGTCTTCGCGTTGAAGGACGCGGGCATCTATGCCAGCTTCTGGGGCATCAAGGGCACCGAGGACATCGGCGGCGGCTACAAGGTCAATTTCCGGCTGCAGGGGGTGTTCAACAGCGGCACCGGCAAGCTCGGCCTCGCGGACACGACCGGCGGCACGGCCATCTTCAACCAGCAGACGACCGTTGGCGTGTCGGGGCCGTTCGGCTCGATCGACCTGGGACGGCAATACACGCCGATGATCTACGCGATGGCGGACACCGACGTGCGCGCCGCGCAGTACTTCGGCAGCATCTTGAGCGCGTGGCTCGGGCTGAACCAGGCCGCAGGGTGGAGCGGCACGAACACGAACGTGCCGATTGGCGCGCTGTACGACAGCAATGCGATCGTCTACCAGTCGCCGAAGTTCTACGGCGCTTCGGTCGGGCTCGAATACGCGCCGGGCGGCGTGCCGGGGCAAATCCAGGGCGGCACGCGCGAGTCGGCCGTGCTCCGGTATTCGAACTATGGCCTGAACCTGGCCGCGGTCTACTACAACGCCCACGATACGAACCTGGCGGCCACCACGCCGGCCACCGGGCTCGACAACAACCGCTTTTACTACCTGGGCGCGAAATACACGTTCCACTCGGTTTCGGTATCGGCTTCGTATGGTATCGGCAAGAATCCGTCGAACACCGGGCAATCCGACTATGAGATGATTTCGGGCGGCCTTGGCTACCAGTTCACGCCCTTCTTCAAGGTCACCTCCGGCTTCTACTATCTGAAAGACCGCAACAACTCGGTGAACCATTCGAGCGAATACGCGCTCGGGGCGGAATACGGCGTGTCCAAGCGCACCCTGCTTTATGCTCAGGTGGGATACGTGGCGAACCACGGCACGATGAACCAGACGATCACGTACGGCGAGCCCGTCGCGCCGGGCGTCTCGACCACCGCGGCGATGCTCGGCATTCGCCATACCTTCTGATCCCGCTGTTCGGCTAACCGGAGCATTTCCATGAATAAAAAAGGATTCCTGCGTATTGCTATGGCTGCCTCGGTCGCAGCGTTGCTGGCAAGCGGGTCGGTGGCCGTCTGGGCCCAGGGTAGCGAGACGGCGGGCGCATCGGCGGCGCCTGCCGCCTCCACGGCCAAAGAGGTGAGAAAGGCGAACCGCGCGCTGAGCCGCAAAGTCTATGCGGCGCTGGCGAAGCACAAGGAGATCGATGCCGGCAACATCAGCGTCGTGGCGCGCGACGGCGCCGTGACGCTCAACGGCACGGTCACGGACGCCGCCCAGATCGACAGCGTGGCGGCCATAGCGAAGACCGTGCCCGGCGTGAAATCGGTGACCAACCGGCTTTCGGTGCAGCGGCCGATGGGTGAGTAGGCCGGCAGGCGAGCAGCGCCATTCTCCAGACGAAGACCCGGCGCGCGCTCGATCTGGGCGCGACGCCGGCGCAAGCAGACCTTACCGGGGGCGGATGCCAGCCCCACGGCCGGCCAACGTGGGGGCCAAAACGCGAGCCAGGCGCGGGCCAAGCGCGGGCCCAGCCACCAACCATAAGGCCAGCCGATAGAACAGATCGCGAATCGCGACTTTTATTATGTTGACGGGGTTTATACGATGAGAGGGCAATCACACAACTGCCGCCCTCATCGCAGGCGGACCGGGAGGAACGATGGAGCACAAGGCCCGCACCCAGAATGAGCAGCTCGAAGTCAAGACCACGACCTGCTACATGTGCGCTTGCCGATGCGGTATTCGCGTTCATCTGCGCGACGGCGAGGTTCGCTACATCGACGGCAATCCGGAGCACCCGCTCAACCAGGGGGTGATCTGCGCGAAAGGCTCGTCGGGCATCATGAAGCAGTATTCGCCGGCGCGCCTCACGCAGCCGCTCATGCGCAAGCGCGACGCCGAGCGCGGCACCGCACAATTCGAGCCGGTCTCGTGGGACGTCGCGTTCGACGTGCTGGAGAAGCGCCTCGCCCACCTGCGCGCCACCGACCCCAAGAAGTTCGCGCTCTTCACCGGGCGCGACCAGATGCAGGCCCTGACCGGCCTGTTCGCCAAACAGTTCGGCACGCCTAATTATGCGGCGCATGGCGGATTCTGCTCGGCGAACATGGCGGCCGGCATGATCTACACGATGGGCGGCTCGTTCTGGGAGTTCGGCGGCCCCGACCTCGACCGCGCGAAGCTGTTCTTCATGATCGGCACGGCGGAGGACCATCACTCGAATCCACTGAAGATCGCGCTTTCGAAGTTCAAGCGCGCGGGCGGCCGCTTCATCGCCATCAATCCGGTGCGTACCGGCTACGCGGCCATTGCCGACGAATGGGTGCCCATCCGTCCCGGCACGGACGGCGCGCTCTTCATGGCGCTGATGCGCGAGCTGATCGAAAACGGCGCCTACGATCACGAGTTCGTCGCGCGCTACACGAACGGCGCCGAACTGCTCGACATGCGCGCGGAAAGCGACGCGTATGGCCTCTTCGTGCGCGACCCTGGCGTGGAGGAACGCAACGCGCTCTTCCCGCAGAACCACATGTGGTGGGACCTCGAAACGCAGCGTGCCGTGCCGCATCACACGCCGGGCGCGCGGCCGGCGCTGGAAGGGCGCTATACGCTCGAGGACGGCACGAGCGTCGCGCCCGCGTTCGCGCTGCTGCGCGAGCGCATGGCCGACTGCACGCCGGAATGGGCCGCGGAAATCACCGGCATTCCCGCCGATACGATCCGCCGGCTCGCGCGCGAAATGGCCGAAGTGGCGCGCGACCAGAAGATCACGCTGCCGATCCGCTGGACCGACGCGTGGGGCGAGACGCACGAAACCGTCACGGGCGTGCCGATCGCGTTTCATGCGATGCGCGGCCTCGCGGCGCATTCGAATGGCTTTCAGTCGATCCGCGCGCTGGCCGTGCTGATGTCGCTGATGGGCACGATCGACCGGCCGGGCGGCTTCCGCCACAAGTCGCCGTATCCGCGTGCCGTGCCGCCATCGGCGAAACCGCCCAACAAGCCCGAGGACGTCAAGCCGAACACGCCGCTCGCCAATGGTCCGCTCGGTTGGCCCGCCGCGCCCGAGGATCTGTTCATCGACGAAAACGGCGGCCCGGTGCGCATCGACAAGGCGTTCTCGTGGGAGTATCCGCTCGCCGTGCACGGCCTGATGCACAGCGTGATCACCAACGCGTGGCGCGGCGACCCGTACCCGATCGACACGCTGCTGATCTTCATGGCGAACATGGCGTGGAATTCGTCGATGAATACCGTGGAAGTCCGCAAGATGCTGGCGGACAAGCACGAGAACGGCGAGTACAAGATCCCGTTCATCGTCGTCTGCGATGCGTTCCAGTCGGAGATGACGGCCTTCGCCGACTTGATCCTGCCCGATACCACCTACCTCGAACGCCACGATGCGATGTCGATGCTTGACCGCCCGATCTCGGAGTTCGACGGCCCCGTGGATTCCGTGCGCGTGCCCGTCGTGCCGCCGACGGGCGAGTGCAAGCCCTTCCAGGAAGTGCTGGTCGAGCTCGCGGGACGCCTGAAGCTGCCGGCCTTCACCACGCCGGAGGGCGGGCGCAAGTATCGCGACTATCCCGACTTCATCGTCAATCACCAGACGGCGCCGGGCTCGGGCGTGGGCTTCCTGATCGGCTGGCGCGGCAAGGATGGCAAGGACGCGCTGGTGGGCGAGCCCAATCCGCGGCAGTGGGAGGAATACGCGAAGCACAACTGCGTCTATCACTACACGCTGCCCGAGACCCTGCAGTACATGCGCAACTGCAACGGGCCGTATCTGGACTTCGCGGTCGAGAAGGGCTTTCGCAAGTTCAACGAGCCGATCATCATCGCGCTCTATTCGGACGTGATGCAGAAGTTCCGCCTGGCCGCCCAGGGCAAGACCAAAGGGCGTCAGCCGCCGGACCATTTGCGCGCGCGCGTGGAGCAGTATTTCGATCCGCTGCCGTTCTACCATGCGCCGCTCGAGCACGCCGCCACCGATCATGCGAAGTACCCGCTCGCGGCGCTCACGCAGCGCCCGATGGCGATGTATCACTCGTGGGATTCGCAGAACGCGTGGCTGCGCCAGATTCATGGGGAGAACTATCTATACATGAATCCGGGCACCGCCGCCGCGCAGGGCATCGAGGACGGCGCGTGGATCTACGTGGAATCGCAATGGGGCAAGGTGCGCTGCATGGCGCGCTATAGCGAGGCGGTGGAGCCGGGCACGGTGTGGACGTGGAATGCGATCGGCAAGGCGGCCGGTGCGTGGAACCTCGGCCCGGACGCCAACGAGTCGCAGCGCGGCTTCCTGCTCAATCACCTGATCTCGGACGAAATACCGGATACGCAACCACAAGCGCAACGCGGCAGGCGCGTGTCGAACTCCGATCCCATCACGGGGCAGGCCGCGTGGTACGACGTGCGCGTGCGCATCTATCCCGCCGAGCACGACGCCGATCATACGCTGCCGCAGTTCTCGCCCATGCAGGCCTTGCCCGGCGTGACCGGCACGGGCGTGGGCGGCATGCTCCAGCGCGTCGTGCAGACGTATTTCGCGGGACGCGGCGAGTTCGCGCGTCGCCTGCGCAAAGCCACACAAGACCATTGAGGCAAGGAGCACGCTATGACACAGATGGCGCTCGTAATCGATCTGAACGTGTGCGTGGGCTGCCACGCCTGCGTGACGAGCTGCAAGGAGTGGAACACGTCGGGCGAGGCGGGCAGCCTCTCGGACATCCGCCCTTACGATGCTGACCCTTCCGGCACGTTCTTCAATCGCGTGCAGACCTTCGAGGCCGGTGTGTTTCCGCTCACCGACACGATTCACTTTCCGAAGTCGTGCCTGCACTGCGAAGATCCGCCGTGCGTGCCGGTCTGTCCGACCGGGGCCAGCTACAAGCGCAAGGAAGACGGCCTCGTGCTGGTCGACTACGACCGCTGTATCGGCTGCAAGTACTGCTCGTGGGCGTGCCCCTACGGTGCGCGCGAACTGGACGAAGAGCGCAAGGAGATGACCAAGTGCACGCTCTGTTCGGACCGCATCCATAACGAGGCCTTGCCCGAGCGCGACCGCAAACCCGCGTGCGTGCTCGCCTGCCCGACCTCGGCGCGCCTCTTTGGCGACATCCACGACCCGGACTCGGTGGTGTCGAAGGCGATTCGCGAGCGCGGCGGCTATCAGCTGATGCCCGAATGGGGCACGCGGCCCGCCAATCACTATCTGCCGCGCCAGAAGGTGTCGTCGTGCGGAAGCGGATCGTGTTCGTGCAAGGGCGAGTCCGCCGACGATGCGCCGGCTTCCCTCGAATCGCAGGTTGAACGCGGCGAGCTGCACCTCGCTTCCATCGCCTCGCGCCCCGCGGCGCATTAACCTCCCACGGACAAAGGAACCAACATGAATCCGGCATTTTCCGTGGTGTTTCTCACCACCTTGATTGGCGCGGCGCAGGGCCTCGTGATCGCGCTCGTGGGCGTGGAAGCGGCGGGCCAGCTCGGCCTCGGCGATGGGGCGGCGGTGCCGCAGCTCTTCTATGTGGTCGGGGCGGCGCTGGCGTGCGTGCTCGGCGCGGCGGGGCTCGTTGCGTCGTTCTTCCACCTCGGGCATCCCGAGCGTGCGTGGCGGGCCATTGCGATGTGGCGCACGTCGTGGCTCTCGCGCGAATGCCTGTGCCTGCCGCTGTTCCTCGCTTGCGCGTTCGCCTACGGCGTCGCGCATTTGTGCGGCTTGCCTTATACGCTCGCGATTGGCGCTGTTGCCGTGGTGGCGAGCGGGCTGCTGTTCGTCTGCACCGGCATGATCTACGCATGCCTGCGCTTTCTGCAGGAATGGGCGACGCCGCTCACGCTCGTCAATTTCGCGCTGCTCGGCTGCGCCTCGGGCTTCACGCTTGCGACCGTGTGCGCCGCGTGGCTGGCGCCCGTGCTGGTCGGGCCGCTCGCACTGCTCGCTTGCCTGCTGACGCTCGGCGGATGCGTCTCGCGTGTCGCCTCGCTCAAGCGCAATGCACGGCTGCGGCCCAAATCGACGGTGCAGAGCGCGACCGGCATTCGTGGCGCACGCGTCGAGCAGAAGTCGCGCGGCTTCACGGCCGGCGCATTCAATCTGCGCGAGTTCTTCCACGGCAAGACGCCGGCCACGCTCAAGCGCATCAAGTGGACGTTCCTCGTGGCCGCGTTCGCCGTGCCGTTCGTGCTCGTGGCGTTCGGTGCGAACGTACGGCCGGTGGGCGCCTCATTGGTCTTGCTGTGTGCCGCCGCCCTGATTCAGTACGCGGGGCTCGTGGCGGAGCGCTGGTTCTTCTTCGCCGAGGCGCGGCATCCGCAGAATGTCTATTATCGTCAGGCGTAGTCGGCACGCACGAATCGAACGCTGAGGATATTGGCAAGGCCGCCTGACCAGACCGATGGTTCTGGTTCAGGCGGTTTTCATTTTCGGCAGAATAGATAGACATCCTGATTATTGTTTGAGGTGCTGAAGACGCCTTGCAGTGCGCGCCCCGCGCCGGCATAAATCCTTCACGAAGTGCCTGTACGATAGCGTCGATTCGCGCACACTGGACGATGATTGTTTGATTACCTCTGGCAGAAAAGCCTCGATGAGAATTCAATCGCACGCATGAAGCGACTTTGATGTGAGTGCACTATTAATGGATTGGGTCGATTTCCACGGAGATCGAATCGAATAGTTGTGCGAGGCATTAATCTGAATTAAGCGAAACGATAATCGAGCCTTGCAGTGTTGGCGCTCATACGGTTGCCGTAACAAGTACCGAAATATTTTCTATCGTAAGTAAAAAATGTCTATCATCTACTAGTATTGCTTTCATGGTGACCGTGACCGCAGGAGATGGACGATCGCGTTGCAGCGCTGTTGGGTAGAGCGCCGCAAAGGCCTGACGCGAATTGGCGGTTGCCTTGAAGGTCATCATTGAGCTCGCTTCGAACGTTGCGGCCGCGAATGTGCATCCTGAACGATCGGGATGGGTGCGGCGCATGTTTGCAGACGGGGAGCTATTCGCCATGCAGAACGGCATGTCAGATTGCGGACTCGTGCCGACAGTTCTCGCTGCGATGATCACGTGGTGCCGCGCATCGCAGCGTCCGCGGTTTCGTCCGCTGGCCGTCCTGACCGGCGTGACGCGATCCGTTCGGCGCTTGAGCAGGCACTGGGCACCCGAAGCACGGAGGGCGCTCGCACCGCAAAACCGCGCACACAGGCAGCACCTCGAGGGCGTCGAGTCGTTCCTCGCCGGTACGCCCATGCGCGACGCGCTAGAGCTCGTGCCGATTGCGATTCTGGCCATCGACGGGGCCGGCAAGATCAGGTTCGTCAATGAGAAGGGGGCCGAGCTGTTTGGCTACCACAGCGATGAACTGAGCGGCGCGCGCGCGAGCCTGCTGATTCCCGAATGGCGCGCGCAGGGCTCGCACGCGGTGGCGGCGAAGCACGCGTCAGCCGACTCGGCTCTGCGTAGTGTCATCGCGCGCCGCCACGACGGCGCTGAATTTCCCGCCGAGATCACGACGCGTCCATGCAGCGTGGATGGCGTGCCAACTTTGCTCGCCGTGGTCGTGGAGCGCAGCGAGCGCAACGAATTGCACCGCAACCGCCAGGAGCTCGCGCATCTGACGCGCGTCTCCGCGCTCGGCGAGCTTGCGGGCTCGCTCGCGCACGAACTGAATCAGCCGCTCACGGCGATCCTGTCGAACTCGCAGGCCGCCCAGCGCTTCATTGAAGCGGACCCGATCAACCTGCGCGAAGTGCGCGAGACGCTGAAAGATATCGTCGCCGACAATCGCCGCGCGGGCGAGATCATTCGGAAGATGCGCGCGCTCGTCAGGAAGTGCGACATGGAATGGCTGCCGGTCGACGTCGGTGGCGTCGTGCGCGACGTGGTCTCGCTGATGCACAGCGACGCCATCGTGCGCGGCGTGCGCACGACGATCGAGATCGCCGGCGCGTTGCCCACCGTGCTCGGCGACAAGGTGCAGTTGCAGCAGGTGCTGCTGAACCTGATGCTCAACGCGCTCGATGCGGTGCAGGAGTGTCCGGCCGCATGCCGGTTCGTGACGGTGCAGGCGGGCGTCGAGCCCGGCGGCGACGTGCGTCTTTGCGTGCGCGACTGCGGCCGTGGATTGACGGTGGACCAGATGGACAAGATCTTCCAGCCTTTCTTCACGTCGAAGCCGCATGGCCTCGGGCTCGGGCTCTCGATCAGCCGCAGCATCGTTGGCGCGCACGGTGGGCGCGTCTGGGCTGAGAACAACGCGGAAGGCGGCGCCGCCTTCTATGTTTCGCTGCCCGCCGAGCGCGCGAGCGGATCGAACTCCGTATGCTCACGGCCATGACTGACTCGTCGCCCCGCGTGTTTGTCGTTGATGACGATGATGGCGTTTGCCGCGCCCTCGGGCGCTTGCTGCGTTGCGCCGGGTATCGCGCCGAAGTCTTCGCCTCCGCGCGCTCGTTCCTGGCGGACGCGGACTTCACGAGCGAGCCCGCCTGCCTCGTGCTGGACTTGCAGATGCCGGAGGTGAACGGGCTAGAGTTGCAGCGCGAGCTGAACAAGAGCCTGCCGATCGTGTTTCTGTCCGGGCACGGCGATGTCGGCACGACCGTCAACGCCATGAAGGCCGGCGCGAGCGATTTTCTGACCAAGCCGGTCAACGATACCGAGCTGCTCGATGTGGTGGAGCGCGCGCTCACGCGCGCGAGGCAGATGCACGAAGAGCGGCGGGGGCTCGCGGAGATCGAGCAGCGGCTCGCGACCCTCACGCCGCGCGAGCGCGAAGTGATGGCGCTCGTGGTCACGGGGCGCCTGAACAAGCAGATTGCGTTCGACCTTGGTATCGCCGAGAAGACGATCAAGGTGCATCGCGCACGCGTGATGGAGAAAATGAAGGCGGACTCGCTGGCCGACCTGATCCATCTCGCCGACAAGGCGAGTGCCGCCGGGATTGCGTACGCGTTGCACTGAGCCTGCGCGTGCACGTCGCGCGCTGTGACTGTCACTCCGCGAGATAGTCGTGCACCACCGTGCCGAGCCCGAGCGTGAGGTCGCTCAGGATATGCACGCCGGAGATCACCTCGAGCACGGGCAGCGCCGCGACCGGCGCGAGCGCGTGATGGAACAGCTCGAGTGCGGCGGGGCCGTCCCAGGCGCCCTTGATGGTGATGTCCTCGCAAAAGTAGCGAACCAGTTCGCAGATCCGCACCGTGCCATCCACGTGCGGAATGATCTTCAGCAGATAGTTCGGCGCCGAGAGCGACTCGAGAATCTTGTCGTGCGGCAGGGCGCGATACTTGTAGCCCATCGTGGCGACCGCGATCGGCACCGGCCCGTAGCGCAGCACGCCGCCAATCGTGTCTTTCTCGACGCGCAGCTGGGGCGATGCCAGCTTCTTCGGAAACCCCCAGATTTCGCGCCCGCCCGCGATCGGCGCCATGTCGTCGAGATACATGGCGTGCACGTAGCCGCCGGACTCGCCGTTGAACCGTACCGGGATCACCTGCCCGCTTTCGGTGTAGTCGCCAAAGCCGGTCGAATCGGGCATCCGGATGAATTCGAACTTGACGATCGGATCGGTCATCTCCAGCGGCGCGGGGATCACCTTGGCGAGGGCTTCCGGGTCGGTCCGGTACGTCACGATCAGAAACTCACGATCGACGAAACGATACGGACCCGGCGCAAACGCAGGGCTCGTGAGCGGCATTGCGAATGCGCGTTCCATCACTTCGGATTCAGTCATCGTCGCTACTCCTTTTGAGCGTGTTCCATCGGCGTGAGGTCGCAGACGTGAATGCCTTGCGCCATCTCCGTCGCGTTGCGCCACGCCTCGGTGGCGATCGCATGGCGCACGTCGCCATGACCGCCTTCCCACAGCTCGAGCACGGTGGCGCGCGAGAACTCGTAGTCCTTGAAGTCGGACGAGCGCGTGTCGTGGCGGTTGGTGAAGCGCACGAGCAGGACCTCGCCACGCGTGCTGATCGCGGCCAGCCGCTCGACGTCGGGATCGGACTGCGCATTCGCGGGCAGCATCGCCAGCACGCGCCGCAGCGACGCGCGCAGCTCCTCCTGCTGCTTGACCCGCGCCGCGTTAAAGCGCACCTTGCTCGCGTACTGCAGGTCCTTCATGCGCTCCTGGACCTGATTCAAGTTTTGCGGCAACGGGCCCGCGCCGCTGAACAGGTCGATCTGCAGCACGAGGCCGCTTTCGCGGTAGGCCTCGTCAACCACGTACCACAGCGGCGTGTTCGACGAGATGCCGCCGTCCCAGTACCATGCGCCGTCGACCTGCACGGGCGGAAAACCCGGCGGCAGCGCGCCGCTCGCCATCACGTGCTCGGGCCCGAGACGCATCCGCGTGTTGTCGAAATACACGGATTCCCCGGTGCAGATGTTGACCGCGCCGAGTGACAGGCGCACCGCCTGGCTGTTGATGAGATCGAAGTCGGCGAGCTCGGTAAGCGTCGCACGCAGCGGCTCCGTGTCATAGAAGCTCAGCGCGCCGAGCGAGCCTTCGGGCGCGAGCAGAGGAGAGAGCATGCGCGGCGTGAAGAATCCTGGGACCCCGAATGAAATCGCCGAGGCGGCGCTATAAAGGTTGAAGAGCGGACGCATCGTGTCGAGCGACGAAAGCAGGGTGACAGGCGCCCATGCCGACGAGCGCTCCCAGAATTCGCGTAACCGCTCGACGCGGCGCTCGGGCGGATTGCCTGCGATCAGCGCGGCGTTGATGGCGCCGATCGACACGCCGGCGACCCAGTTCGGAACGATAGCCGCTTCAGTGAGTCCCGCGAAGACGCCAGCCTGATACGCTCCGAGCGCGCCACCACCCTGCAGCACGAGAATCGTGTTGGCGAACCTGCCAACGGGCAGTGTGGGGATGGGCGATTCCGCTTTGCGTGTACGGGCCATGGCTGTCCCCGGCGGTGGGCAATCCTGCCTGTGCGGCGCGCACGGGGCGGCGCGCCACGACTGTGATCGAGAGGGTCTGTAAAGCGTATGTCGCCACGGCCATGCGGACAATTGGACCTTGGTCGTACCCATGAGCGGCCTGTCGCCTGCGTGTTGGACCAAAGGCCTATACCGGTTGTGCCTCGGGCCGCATAGCCTGAATCTCAAGGATCGCGGTTACATGGGTAACTGCCGAGTCTGGACTTCGCATGATGGGTGATCCAGATCCATTTGTGGCCATTGTCGACGACGACGAATCGGTGGGCCGGGCGATCAGGCGTCTGCTGCGCTCCGCCGGGATCGGTGCGGACGCGTATTTGAGCGGCGAAGAGTTTCTGGACACGCTGTCTTCAATGCCCTCTTACCGGCCGGACTGCGTGATCCTCGACATCCAGATGCCGGGGCTCAATGGGCTGGAAGTGCAGCAGCGTCTTGGCGGCAGCGGTATCCCCGTGATTCTGATCACCGCTCACGACGATGTCGGCGTGCGCGCGCAGGCGCTTGCGTCGGGGGCGTTCGGCTATCTGTGCAAGCCCTTTAACGATTCGCTGCTGATCAAGACGGTGCAAGCGGCGCTAGGCATTGCGCCGACGCCATGAACCGGGAGAGAGGGGGGGGCTGGGTATGGGACCAAAGTCCCATTGAGTTTGCCACTAGCAGCTACCAGACTTGACCACGAAGGGCCGTGCAAGCCATTCGGGGTCCTGTTCATTTGAAATCGCAACGGGAGTCGGCATCATGATCCAACCTGTTCACAAGCTGGCGATCCTCTCTCTCTTCACGCTGCTCGCAGCGTGCGGCGCCACGCAGCAGACGTCCATGATGGACTCGGGTGGTCCGTCACAGACGGTCGCGCAGGCCGATCCGACGCTCGACGCCGATTGCAAGGCGGCGCTGGCGTCACTGTATGCGAATACGCCGCATGCGCAGGACCTTGGCAAGGAGGCGAAGGGCATCCTGGTCTTTCCGCAAGTCATCAGGGCGGGATTCATCGGCGGCGTCGCGCACGGCGCGGGCATTCTGTATGAGAACGGCAAGGCGACGGGCTCGTATGCCACGACCTCGGGCACGTTCGGGATGCAGGCTGGCATACAGACCTACGGGTATGCCATGTTCTTCATGACGGACAAGGAGCTGAACGACGTGAAAACGAACCCTGGCTTTAGCGTGGGTGTTGCGCCGACGATCGTGATTGCGGACCAGGGTACGGCGAGGAATCTGAACACCACAACGCTGCAGTCCGAGATCTATGCGTTTATTTTCAACCAGAAGGGACTGATGGCCGGACTGGGACTGGAAGGCTCGAAGATCACCAAGATCAGGGATTTTTCACCGTCGTGATTTGCGGCCATGAAGAGCTGGGTCACGGCGGCATTCGCCGCTTGTGACGCGCTGCGGGAGGTCTTTCATGAGCGACCCGTTGTTTCCCAACCCTCGACGGTTACGCGGTTTTGCGACTCTCGGGAGCCTCCTGCCGCCGATCCTCGTCGTCGTGGCGATGGCGTTGTTCGCGGGCTGCAAGAAGGCGTCGGGCCCTCCGGCGCTCGGCGCGCCAGAGGTGACGGTGATGACGGTCGTCGCCCAGGACACGCCCGTCGATCTCGAGTTCACGGCGCAGACGCAGAGCTCGCGCGAAGTCGAGATTCGCGCGCGCGTGGACGGCTTCCTCGACAAGCGGATGTACACCGAAGGCGAGGAGGTGAAGGCCGGTCAGACGATGTTCCAGATGGACCCGAAGCCGTTCGAGGCCGCGCTGCAGACGGCGCGCGGTCAGCTCGCGCAACAGCAGGCTCGGCTCACGGTGGCGCAGCAGAACCTCGCGCGGGTCAAGCCGCTCGCCGCACAGCAGGCATTGAGCCAGAAGGACCTCGACGATGCGATCGGCAACGAGAAGCAGGCGCAAGCCGCGGTGATTTCGGCGCAAGGGCAGGTCGACACGGCGCAGATCAACCTCGGCTACACGACGATCAAGTCGCCGCTGAACGGTCTCGCGAGCTATGCGCGGCAGCAGGACGGCAGCTATCTGATCGCGAACGCATCGGGCCTGCTCACGTACGTCTATCAACTCGACCCGATGTGGGTGAACTTCAGTATTTCGGAAAACGAAATGCTGCACTTTCAGGACCAGATCTCGGCGGGCAAATTGATCTTTCCGGCGGATAGCAAGTTCGTCGTGTCGGTCGAACTGGCCAACGGCAAAGAATTTCCGCAGCACGGCACCATCAGCTTCGCGAACCCGGCGTTTAGCACCGAGACCGGGACCTTCCTCGTGCGGGCCGTCCTCGCCAACCCGAAAGGCACGCTGCGGCCAGGGCAGTTCGTGCGCGCGCGCGTGTCGGGCGCGGTGCGGCCCAATGCGATCCTCGTGCCGCAGCGCGCGGTGCTGCAGGGCGCGAAGAGCCACTTTGTATGGGTGGTCGACAACGAGTCGAAGGCCCATCAGCGCGTCGTCGAGGTCGGCGACTGGAACGGCGACAACTGGTTCATCTCCGATGGCCTGAAGGCCGGCGAGCGCATCGTCGTGGACGGCGCGATCCGCGTCGTGCCCGATGTGGCGCTCAAGATCGCCGGCACGGTCGCTTCGACGCAAACCGGCGGCAAGACCGTCGTCGAGAAAGGCGGCGCTTCGGCGCCAGAGGTGCCCGAGGGCGCCCGCCCAATGACGCAGGGCGCGGCCAGCGGCGCGTCGCAGTAAGGGCGGATCCGATGAACATCTCCCACTTCTGCATCGACCGGCCGATCTTCGCGTCCGTCATTTCGATCGTCATCACGCTGGGTGGCGCGCTGACGATGTTCTCGCTGCCGATCGCGCAGTACCCGGACGTCACGCCGCCGCAGATCACGGTTTCGGCCACTTACCCGGGCGCGAGCGCGGACGTCGTCGCGAACAATGTGGCCGCGCCGCTCGAGGAGCAGGTCAACGGCGCGGACAACATGATCTACATGTATTCGTCCAGCTCGTCGACCGGCAACCTGACGCTGAACGTCTTCTTCGAGATCGGCACGAATCCGGAGCTCGCCCAGGTCGACGTGCAGAACCGCGTGAACCTGGCGCTGCCGCAACTGCCGCAGCAGGTGCAGTCGCAGGGCGTCCAGGTCCAGAAGAAGTCGAACGCCTTCATGATGGTGATCGCGATCTACTCGCCCGACCAGCGCTTCGACCCGACCTATATCGCGAACTATGCGAACGTCTATGTGCTCGATACGCTCAAGCGAATACCGGGCGCGAACCAGTCGGCGATCTTCGGCACACCTGATTACGCGATGCGGATCTGGCTGAAGCCGGACCGCATGGCGCAGCTCGGCATTACTGCGGGCGACGTGCAGAACGCGGTGCGCGCGCAGAACCAGCAGTTCGCCGTGGGCACCGTGGGCCAGTCGCCGACCGGCAGCCCGGTCGAGCAATCGTTCGCGGTGACGACAACGGGGCGGCTCGCGACAGCGGAAGAGTTTGACAACATCATCATCCGGGCGGCCAGCAACGGTGCGGCGATCGTCCGCCTGAAAGACATCGGCCGGGCCGAGCTGGGCCAGAAGAGCTATTCGAACCGCACCACTTACCAGGGCAAGCCGGCCACGATCATCGCGGTCTACCAGCAGCCGGGCGCGAACGCGCTCGACGTCTCGAAGCAGGTGCGCGCGACGCTCGATCAACTGAAGACGGCGTTCCCTGAAGGGCTCGACTATCAGATCGCGATGGACACGACGGACTTCACGCGCGCGTCGATCGCCGACGTGATCCACACGTTCTTCGAGGCGCTCGTGCTGGTGGTGATCGTCGTGTACGTGTTCCTGCAAAGCCTGCGCGCGACGCTGATCCCGGTGATGGCGGTGCCCGTGTCGATCGTCGGCACGGCGATGGGCATGGCCGAGCTGGGCTTCTCGATCAACATGCTGACGCTGTTCGGGATGGTGCTCGCGATTGGCATCGTCGTGGACGATGCGATCGTCGTGATCGAGAACGTCGAGCGCAACATGACCGTCCACAAGCTGAGCCCGAAAGACGCGGCCAAGCGCGCGATGGACGAGGTGTCGGGCCCGGTGGTCGCCATTGTGCTCGTGATGTGCGCGGTGTTCGTGCCGGTGGCGTTCCTCGGCGGGATCACCGGGCAGCTATACAAGCAGTTCGCCATCACGATCGCGATCTCCGTGGTGTTCTCGGGCATCGTCGCGTTGACGTTGTCGCCGGCGTTGGCCGCGATCCTGCTCAAGGAAACGCATCACGAAAAGAAAGCCTTTTTCAAGTGGTTCGACAACCAGTTCGCGCGCATGACGGCCAGCTACGGGCGCGCCGTGCAGTTCGTGATCCGGCGCTACGTGATGGGCCTCATCGTTTTCGCGGGCGTGATCGTGCTCGCGGTCCTGATGGCGAAGACGATTCCGGGCGGCTTCCTGCCGCCCGAGGACCAGGGCTACCTGCTCGGCGCGATCATCATGCCGGACGCAGCCAGCCTCGACCGGACCGCGGACGTGGGAGACAAGGTCACCGACTACTTCATGAAGCAGCCCGCGGTGAGCAGCGTCACGATCGTGAATGGCTACAGCCTGCTCGACAGCCAGAACAAGAACAATGCGGGCACGTTCTTCGTCGGCCTGAAGGGTTTCGACGAGCGCTACAAATTCTCCAACATCAAGGAGCAAAACGCGCGCGCGGTGCTGATCAAGGCCTATGAGACGCTATCGAAGGTCCAGGAGGGCATCGTCGTGCCCGTGAACCCGCCCTCCATTCCGGGCCTTGGCACGACGGGCGGCACGGAGATGTGGATCGAAAGCCAGGGGGATGGATCGATCCAGCAGCTCGCGGCCGTTGTGCAGGACTTCGTGGTCAAGGCGAAGGCGCGGCCCGAACTCGCCGGCGTGACCTCGACCTTCAACGCGGCTTCGCAGCAACTGCTGGTGAACGTGGACCGGGATCAGGCCGAGACGCTCGGCGTGCCGGTCGAAGAGGTGTACAGCGCGATGCAGACGATGTTCGGCTCGCTCTACGTCTCGCAGTTCAACAAGGACGCGCGGCTCTGGCAGGTGATCGTGCAGGCCGATCCGCGCTACCGGCTCACGCCGGCCGACCTCGACCAGATCTATGTGCGCAGCCGGACCAACAACATGGTGCCGATCAAGGCGGTGATGACCTACAAGTACGTCACGGGCCCCGACCTGATCACGCGCTTCAACAACTTCCCGGCCGTGAAGATCACCGCGAACGCAGCGCCGGGCTACAGTTCGGGCCAGGTGATCTCGACCTTGCAGGAGCTCGCCGCGCAGATGCCGCCGGGCTACGCCGTCGGCTGGAGCGGCGAGGCATTCGAGGAGATCAAGTCGGGCTCGGCCGGCGGCCTCGTGTTCGTGTTCGGGATCATCATGGTGTTCCTGATCCTCGCCGCGCAATACGAAAAGTGGTCGCTGCCGTTCGGCGTGCTGATGGCGGTGCCGTTCGCGCTGTTCGGCGCGCTGCTCGCGATCCTGCTGCGCGGCCTGAACAACGACGTTTACTTCCAGATCGGCCTGACGATGCTGATCGCGCTCGCCGCGAAGAACGCGATCCTGATCTTCGAGTTCGCGGTGCTGAACCGGGAGGAGGGCAAGTCGCCATACGACGCGGCGCTCGTTGCCGCCGAAGAGCGTCTGCGGCCGATCGTGATGACCTCGCTCGCGTTCATCCTGGGCTGTGTGCCGCTCGCCATTGCGCTGGGCGCCTCGCAGAACAGCCGCCACTCGATCGGCACGGGCGTGATCGGCGGGATGCTGGGTGCAACCGCGATCGCCGTGTTCTTCATCCCGATGTTCTACTGGGGGATCGAGTCGCTCGGCTCGCGCAAGGGCGGTGGCAAGTCAAACCCCGAGTCGGGCAGCGGGACCCCACCGGCGGCCCCGGGCGGCTCGGGCTCGCCGCATGTCACGCCGTCCGCGCGGCATGAGGATGACTGACATGCGTCCCGCCGCCTTCGCGCGCATCGCTGCGCCGCTCCTCGTCCTAGGGTTGCTGCACGGCTGCCTGCTCGGCCCCAACTACGAGCGGCCGAAGGTGGCCGTGCCCGACACCTACCGCTTCCCGTACGCGAACGCGGCGGATGTCGCCAACACCACCTGGTGGAAGCAGTTCCAGGACCCGGTGCTCAACGACCTCGTGAAGACCGCGCTCGCGAACAACCTCAACGTGAAGCAGGCGACCGCGCGCGTCGACGAGTTCCTGGGCCAGTTCGTGAGCACACGTTCGGCGTTGTTCCCGCAGGCGAGCGTCGGCTTCGGCGCGTCGCGCCAGCGCGCCTCGCAGGATGGGCCGACGCCGATACCGGCCGGCGTCTCGCCGGTGTTCAACGAGTTCCAGCCGAGCCTCTCGGCCTTCTGGAATATCGATCTGTTCGGCCAGGTGCGGCGCGAGACGGAGGCGGCGCGTGCGAATGTGAACGCGGCCGAGCAGAGCCGCCGCGCGACGATCCTCACCCTCGTCTCGTCGGTCGCGACGTCGTATATCACGCTGCGCAGCCTCGACGCGCAGCTCGAGATTGCCCAGAGCACGCTGGTGAGCCGCGCCGATTCCGTGCACGTGTTCACGCTGCGCCGGCAGTTCGGCCAGACTTCGGAGATGGAGCTCGCACAGAGCGAGTCCGACTATGAGGCCACGGCGGCGACCATCCCGCAACTCGAGCAGCAGATCGCACAGCAGGAAGATGCGCTCTCGGTGCTGCTCGGCAGCAATCCGGAGCCGATCCTGCGCGGCCGCGCGCTCGCGGACCTCGCCACGCCCGACGTGCCCGCGGGCATGCCATCGGACCTGCTCGATCGCCGGCCCGACCTGTTGCAGGCCGAGCAGAACCTGGTCGCGCAAAACGCGCTGATCGGCGCGGCGCGGGCCTTGTATTTCCCGCAGATCTCGCTCACGGGGCTGTTTGGCTCGGTCAGCACGCAGTTCTCGAACCTCTTCACCGGACCCGCGCGGGTATGGTCGTTTGCCGGCTCGGCAACGCTGCCGATCTTCACGGGCGGCAACATCTACGGCCAGAACAAGCAGGCCGACGCGCGCCAGCAAGAGGCGTTGTTTGCGTATGAAAACGCGATCCAGGTGGCGTTCCAGCAGGTCGACGACGCGCTGATCGCGGTGCAGAAGTCGCGCGAGCAAGTGGCGATCCAGAGCCGCCAGGTCGACTCGCTGCGCACTTATCTGCGGCTCGCGCGGCTGCGTTACGAGGGGGGCTACACGAGCTACCTGGAGGTGCTCGACGCCGAGCGCAATCTGTTCAGCGCGGAGCTTCAATTCACGCAGACGCAGGCCGCGACGCTCACGACCCTCGTCAGCCTCTACATGGCGATGGGCGGCGGCTGGGTCGTTGAGGCGGAGCGCATGAGCGTGCCCGCGCCGGCGCCCGGTCAGGCGCAGGCTGCGCAACCGGCCGCGTCACAGCCCGCCGCGCAGGTGCCGCAATGACAGCGGGCAAGCTCATTGCATGCCACGAATGCGACCTCCTGCAGCGTGAGGTGCCCGTGCCGGAGGGTGGGGTGCTGCGCTGCCGCCGCTGCCACGCCGAGTTCTACCGGAACCTCCCGGACAGCCTCGAACGCGCGCTCGCGCTGTCGCTTGCCGCGGTCGTGCTGTTCGTCATCTCGAACGTGTATCCGATCGTGGGACTGTCGGTCAACGGCACGGTCGTCGAGACGACGTTGATGGGCGCGGTGCGGGTGCTGTATCGGGACGGCAAGTGGCCGCTCGCGAGCCTCGTGTTCGCGACTACGGTGCTCATGCCGATTCTGCAGACCACGGGCATGTTGTGGATTCTGCTGCCGTTGAAGTACGAGCGCGTGCCATGGGGTGGGCCATGGGTGTTCCGCTTGTACCATCTGTGCCAGCCGTGGGGGATGACCGAAGTCCTGATCCTCGGCTTGCTGGTCGCGCTCGTGAAGCTTTCGAAGATCGCGGGCGTGGTGGTCGGCCCCGCGCTCTGGTCGTTCGGCGCGCTGATGCTGGTCCTCGCAGCGGCTGCGGCCGCCTTCGATACGCACATCCTGTGGTTGCGCGTGGCCGCGGTGGAGCACAAGGGCGGGCCGCCCGCGCTCGACGAGCCGTTGCCGCAAGGCACGATTACCGCCGCGCAATGCGGCCTCGCGCTGTGCCACGACTGCGGACTGCTCGCGAGCGCGCGGCAGCATGGGCACCATTGCCCGCGCTGTGGCGCGGCGCTGCACCTGCGCAAGCCCGCGAGCCTGTCGCGCACCTGGGCGCTGCTGATTGCCGCGATGGTGATGTACATCCCGGCGAACATGCTGCCGGTGATGTACACGAGCTCGCTGTTCGGCGCCGAGAACGACACGATCCTCTCCGGCGTCGTCTACCTCTGGACATCGGGCTCATGGCCGCTCGCGATCGTCGTGTTCGTCGCGAGCATTGCGGTGCCGATGCTGAAGATTCTCGCGCTCTGCTACCTCGCGCTTTCGACGCAGATGCACTCGCAGTGGTACCCCGTCGAGCGCACGCGGATCTACCGGATCGTCGAGTTCGTCGGGCGCTGGTCGATGCTCGACATCTACGTGATCACGATGCTTGTCGCGCTGGTGCAGTTTCAGGCGCTCGCAACGATCCAGGCCGGCAACGCGGCGATCGCCTTTGGGGCGGTGGTGGTGCTCACGATGTTCGCGGCGATGGAGTTTGACCCACGTCTGATGTGGGACGAAGCGGAGCAAGATCATGCCAGCACAGGACCCCAAGCCTGATTTCCCCGACGCCGAGGCGGTGCCGCGCTCGCGCTGGCGCCTGCAGCTCATCTGGTTCGTGCCGATCCTCGCGGTCTTGATTGGCGGCTCGCTCGCGCTCAAGGCGGTCATCGAAAAGGGGCCGACGATCACCATCAGCTTTTCGACGGCCGAAGGGCTCGAGGCGGGCAAGACCAGGATCAAATTCAAGAACGTCGATATCGGCATCGTCAAGTCGGTGACGCTCACGCCCGACCACATGCGCGTGGTCGCGACCGCCGACATCAACAAGGACGCGACCGACATGCTGGTCGACAACACGCGCTTCTGGGTCGTGCGTCCGCGCATTTCAGGCGGGACGGTGTCGGGGATCGGCACGCTGCTGTCCGGCTCGTACCTCGGCATGGACGTCGGCAACGCGAAGGCCGAGCGGCGCGACTTCGTCGGCCTCGAAGTGCCGCCCGTGATCGCGAGCGACGTGCCCGGCCGCGAATTCGTCCTCAAGAGCGCGGACATGGGCTCGCTCGACATCGGCTCGCCGGTGTACTTCCGCCGTCTGCAGGTCGGGCAGGTCTCGGGCTACAAGCTCGATCCCGACGGCGGCGGCGTGACGCTGCGCGTGTTCATCAACGCACCGTACGACAAGTTCGTGCAGGCGGACACGCGCTTCTGGCACGCGAGCGGCGTCGACGTGACGGTGGGCTCCAATGGCATTCAGGTCAACACGCAGTCGCTGGTGTCGATCATGATCGGCGGCGTGGCATTCGAAGCGCCGCCCGACGGACTCGACAAGACCGTCGCCACGAACGGCACGACGTTCACGCTGTTCCCGGACCGGACCGAGGCGATGAAGCCGCATCACCGCATCGTCGTCAAGTACATGGCCAACTTCAATGAATCGGTGCGAGGCCTGACGGTGGGCGCACCCGTCGATTTCCGCGGCATCGTGATCGGAGAAGTGACGGCAATCTATACGCGCTTCGATCCGAAGCTGGAAAAATTCAGCATTCCGGTGGAATTCAATCTCTATCCGGCACTCTTCACGTCCCGCTACCGGGACCGTACGGCGGCCAACCCGAATGGCCGTTTGACCGACCAGCCCCACGCGCTTGCAGACAGCCTCGTCGCGAAGGGACTGCGCGTGCAGCTGAGAACCGGCAACCTGCTGACCGGGCAACTGTACCTGGCCGTCGACTTCTTCCCCGACGCGCCGAAGGCCATGGTCGACTGGGACTCCTCGCCGCCGGCGCTGCCCGCGATCCCCGGCAACCTGCAACGGTTGCAGGACGATGTTGCGCAACTCGTGGCGAAGCTGAACAAGATTCCGTTCGAGTCGATCGGCAAGAACACGCAGCAGACGCTCGCGAGCGCCAACACGCTGCTCAATCATCTCGATACCGAGATCGTCCCGGAGGCGCAGGACACGCTGGTGGCGGCGCACGCGGCGCTCGGCGCCGCCACCAACGCGCTGCAGCCGAACTCGGCGCTGCAGCAGAACACCGCGGACGCGATGCAGGAGCTGGCGCGCACGGCCGCGTCCTTCCGCACCCTTGCTGATTATCTGGAGCGGCATCCGGAAGCGTTGATTCGCGGAAAGTCGCAGGAGACCCAGCCGTGAAGCGCACCTTCCTGTTCTCCGCTGTCGTGCTGATCGCCGGCCTGGCTGGCGGCTGCAGTAGTTCGCCAACCGCCAGCTTCTATCGCCTGAAGCCGGACGCGACGCTCACGACCCAGGGCCCCGCTGCGCCGCTGTATGTCGTGGTGAGCCCTGTGACCATTCCGGAGCTGGTCGACCGGCCGCAGATCGTCGTGACGCTGGCCGGCAACCAGGTGTCGCCCAATGAATTTCAGCGCTGGGCCGACCCGCTGAAAAGCGGCATCCAGCGCACGATCGCCGGCGACCTCGCGGCGCTGCTCGGCTCCGAGCACGTGAGCATCTTTGGTGCCGACCCCAGCGGGCCGCCGGTGTGGCGCGTACGTGTCGATGTGATGCGCTTCGATTCGGTGGTGGGGGAGACGGCGAGCGTCGACGCGCAGTGGACGATCTGGCCGCCGAAGGACACGAAGCCGATCCTCGGCCATACCTCCGCGCACGAGCCGGTGCAAGGGCAGGGCTACGACGCGCTCGTGGCCGCGCACGATCGGGCGCTGGCCTCGGTGAGCCGCGATATTGCGGCGGCCATCCAGGCGGACTTGCCGCGCTGACCTGCGCGGGCGCGGCTCCGTGGTGTCCTTGGTGTCTTGCGTGCCGGCTTCGCACGTGTTGATCGAGCGGCAATGGGGCGGCGGCGCGCGCCGTCAATTGCAGCCGTGACTGTTGGCGCTTCGATAACACGTGGTGCCGCCGGGCCCCTTGACCACGCCTTTGCCATTCATCGTCCTGGCTTCGCCGCCCCGGTTCGTCTGGGTCGTGCGCACGCCATTCTGGTTCACCTGGGATGTCCAGGCCGTGCCGGTATTGCGGTTATAGCCTCCAGCGGTCTGACCGTTGCCGCAGGCCGTCTCGCCACGGGCGTTCGTCGCGCATTCCGCATACGCATGGGCGCTGAGCAATGCGCATACCAATATTATCAGGGTCTTCATGGAAGTTCTCCTGCAAGGGCTGAGTCCGTCGAAAAAGCCTGGTTGTGCAGACCGAATCACGATGCCAAAGCAGTGGAGAGCTGGGCGACTCGGTATCTACAAGTCTAGGTCGTCGCCATTCGCTTTTCTTCCGGAACGACTTGTTTTTCTCATCGACAGCGGTGTTCGACGCTCGGGCCGAGCGCGAGCGCAGGCAGACAGGTGATGGAGGTGATCAGCACCACCGTGCCGATCAGCAGACTGACGAACAGCGGGCCGTGCGTGGGCAGTGTGTCAATTCAATGAAATGCTCCCGGGCTCCCGTATCAATTTTTGGTCAACGTCGCGTCGTATATCCCGCCTATGCACAAACCCCTTCCGGATTTACGGAATTTTTATCCGGAGCCTCCTATACCTTAAGCACCCCGCAAAACGCGGGGGCACACTGCGCACTCACGCGCAGCGGCAGCGTCTTGCCGAAACATTCTTATTTGGGGATGCGCAATGAACCTCGTCGTCTGGTTGCCGGCCTTGTTCGGGCTCGGGCTGGTGAGTCTCATCCTGTGCCTGCTGTTTGTCGATGCCTGCGAGCGTATATAAGGAGAACGTCATGGCCTGGCTTGCCGCTGCGATATCCGCCCTGACGTTCGTGTATCTGTTCGTGGCGCTGATCCGCCCCGAATGGTTCTGACGCGCCTCGCGCGCGCGAACGCCGCTACGGCGCACATTCTCAATCGATTGCCTTTTCCGGCTTGAAAGGGGCTGTCCATGTGGACCTTGCCGATCATCATTCTCGTCATCGCGATTGCCATATCGATTCCGCTCAGCCGCTACATGGCCGGGATCATGGATGACCATTTGCACGCGCCGCGCCTGCTGCGCTGGTTCGAGTCACGCCTCGACAGCGGCCAGCAGGACTGGAAGCAGTACACCGTCGCGCTGCTCGTCTTCAACGTGGCGCTGTTCATTTTCGGCTTCGTGGTGCTCTCGCTGCAGCCGCTCATGCCGCTGAACCCGCTCGGCCGCGGCATGCTGGCGCCTTCGACGATCTTCAACACGGTCATCTCGTTCATGACCAACACGAACCTGCAGCACTACTCGGGCGATCAGCACCTCTCCAACTTCAGCCAGATCTTCTTCATCCTGCCGAACATGTTTCTTTCGGCGGCGGTGGGCGTGTGCGCGCTGAGCGCGATCATCCGCGCGCTGCGCGGCCAGCAGCTGATCGGCAACTTCTTCGTCGACATGTGGCGGGTGGTCGTGTACATGTTCGTGCCGATCGCGCTCGTGGTGGGCACGATCTTCATTCACGAAGGCATGCCGATGACCTACGCGAGCGACGTGCAGGTGACGACGCTCGAGCCCGCCGCGATGGGTACCGACGACCACGGCCAGGCCAAGCAGCAAACACTGATCATCGGCCCGGTCGCCGCCGTCATTCCGATCAAGATGCTCGGCACCAACGGTGGTGGCTTTTACGGCATGAACAGCGCGCAGCCCTACGAGAACCCCACGGCGCTCTCGAATCTCGTCACGACGCTCGCCATGATGATCTTCCCGTTCTCGCTGGTGCTGATGTACGGGCGCATGCTCGGGCGCATGCGGCACGCGGTCGTGATCTATAGCGTGATGCTCTCGATGATGATCGGGCTCATCGTCTGGGCCGTGTATTGGGACACGCTGCAGCCCAATCCCGCGTTCACCGCGCATCCGGCGCGCACCTATGCGCTCGCGGGTACGCAGCATGAGGTGACGAGCCCTGCCGTGGCCGCGCTGCCCGTCGATCAGCACCTGGGCAATCTGGAAGGCAAGGAGCTGCGCTTCGGCACCTCGGCCGGCGCCACCTTCGCCGCGATCACCACCGACGTGACCTGCGGCGCGGTCAACGCCGAGCACGACAGCCTGAACCCGATCGCGGGCCTTTCGCCGATGATCGGCATGTGGCTGAACTGCGTGTTCGGCGGCAAGGGCGTCGGCATGATCAACCTGCTGCTGTTCCTCATTGTCGGCGTGTTCCTCGCTGGCCAGATGGTCGGGCGCACGCCCGAGTATCTGGGCCGCAAGGTGGGCGCGCGCGAGATGAAGCTGGCGATGATCGCGCTGCTCGTGCACCCGATCCTGATTCTGGGGCCGACGGGCCTGTTCTCCGCCACCGACTGGGGCACGAAGGCCGAGGCGAATCCGGGCGCGCATGGCTTCAGCGAGATCGTCTATCAGTTCTCGTCTGCGTCCGCCAATAACGGCTCGGCGTTCGACGGACTCTCGACCACCTACGGCCTGAATGCGAACCCGAACCCCGCGCCCACCGCCGTGCAGTGGGATACCGCAACGGGCCTCGTGATGCTGTTCTCGCGCTATCTGCCGATCGTGGCGCCAATCGCCATGGCCGCGTTCCTCGGCCGCAAGAAGATGGCGCCGGTCACCCTCGGCACGATGCGCGACAACACGGCCACGTTCGGCTTCCTGCTGCTCGGGACGATCATGATCGTGGGGGCGCTGCTGTTCTTGCCGGTCGCCGCGCTCGGGCCGCTGGCGGACCATCTGGGACCGCTACCGTTCGGTGGATGACGAAGCAGGACAAAACCATTTCCGTTATAGACAACGTATTCAGGATGGCGAAACATGAACTCCACTCATGCCGTTCCCGATGCGGTAAAACCGGTTTCGAGCGGTCCTCAGCCGCCGCACCACGGGCATCGTGACCAGCTTTTTGACCGCGAACTGGTGCGTCTCGCGCTAAGGCAGTCGATTGTCTCGCTGCGGCCGGACATCCAGTGGAAGAACCCGGTGATGTTCGTCGTCGAAATCGGCGCCGTGCTGACCTTTGTGTTCATCCTCGAGATCGCCTTCGGCATCGCCCATAGCGCCGCACCGCTCACGTACTTCATCGCGCTCGACGCCTGGCTGTTCCTGACCGTGGTGTTCGCGAACTTCGCGACCGCGATCGCGGAGGAGCGCGGCAAGGCGCAGGCCGACACGCTCAAGCGCGCGCGGCGCGATACGTCAGCGAGCCGCGTGCGCAGTGACGGCACGTTCGAGACCGTGTCGTCGGTGAGCCTGCATCGCGGCGATCTCGTGGTCGTGCGCTCCGGCGAAGTCATCCCGGGCGACGGCGAGGTGATCGAAGGCACGGCCTCGGTCGATGAATCGGCGATCACGGGCGAGTCCGCGCCGGTCATTCGCGACGCGGGCGGCGACCGCTCCGGCGTCACGGGCGGCACCACGGTGCTCTCCGACGAGATCACGGTGCGCATCTCGGCCGATCCCGGCGAGACCTTTCTCGACCGCATGATCGCGCTCGTGGAAGGCGCGGTGCGCCAGCGCACGCCCAACGAGATCGCGCTGACGCTCGTGCTCTCCGCGTTCACGCTGATCTTCCTGATCGTGGTCGTGCCGCTGTGGCCGATGGCGTTCAACGCCGAGCAGTACATGACGGGCTATCTGGGCCTCTCCGAGCCGCTGCATAGCCTGGGCACCGACGTGCCCACGCTCGTGGCGCTGCTCGTGTGCCTGATCCCGACCACGATCGGCGCGCTGCTCGCGGCGATCGGCATTGCGGGCATGGACCGCGCGCTGCGCGCGAACATCATCGCCAAGAGCGGCAAGGCCGTGGAGGTGGCGGGCGACATCGACACCGTCGTGCTCGACAAGACCGGCACGATCACCATGGGCAACCGCCGCGCCACGGCGTTCATGCCGGTGGGCACCGCCGACGAAAGCGAGCTCAAGCGTCTCGCCGCGATGGCCTCGTTCGGCGACATCACGCCCGAAGGCAAGAGCATTGCCGCTGCCGGCGGCTCCCCGCTCGCGCCCTATGCCGGCCATGCGAGCCATGGCATTCCCGGTGCCATGACGGACACCAATACCCGGGTGATTCCGTTCTCGGCGCAAACGCGCATGAGCGGCGTCGATCTCGCGGACGGCCGCTCGATCCGCAAGGGCGCGCCCGACGCGGTGATCGCGTGGGTGCACGAGCGCGGCGGCGAGGTGCCGTACGGGCTCGAAGCCATCCTCAAGCAGGCGGGCGCGCAGGGCGCGACGCCGATCGCCGTGGCCAACGGCAACGAGATCGCGGGCGTCGTGCTGCTCGAAGACATCCTGAAGCCCGGCATCCGCGACCGTATCCAGCGGCTGCGCGCGATGGGGCTCTACACGGTCATGGTCACGGGCGACAACGCGCTGACCGCCGCGACGATCGCGCGGCTCGCCGGCGTGGATCACTTCATCGCGGAAGCGACGCCGGAGGCCAAGCTCGTCTATCTGCGCGCCGAGCAGGCCGAGGGCAAGCTGGTCGCGATGATGGGCGACGGCACCAACGACGCGCCCGCGCTCGCGCAGGCCGACGTGGGCCTCGCGATGAACTCGGGCACGCAGGCCGCGAAGGAGGCCGGCAACATGGTCGACCTCGACAGCGACCCGACCAAGCTGATCGAGGTCGTGGAGATCGGCAAGCAGTTGCTGATGACGCGCGGCGCATTGACGACGTTCTCGATCGCCAACGATGTGGCCAAGTACTTCGCCATCGTGCCGGCGCTGTTCGCGGGCACGTTGCCGTGGCTCGGCGCGATGGACGTGATGCATCTGCATTCGCCTACGTCGGCGATCTTGTCCGCGGTGATCTTCAACGCGCTGATCATTCCGCTGCTGATTCCGGTCGCGCTCAAGGGCGTGCGCTATCGCGCGCTCGGCGCCGATGCACTGCTGCGCCGCAATCTGCTGATCTGGGGCCTGGGCGGCGTGATCGTGCCGTTTGCGGGCATCAAGCTGATCGACGTCGTGATGACCGCGCTGCACCTCGTTGCCTGATGCCAAGGGGAAAGTCATGCTACGCCACATTTCAAAGAGTCTCTGGCTGCTGGGTCTTGCCGTCGTCCTCGTGTGCGGCATCTACCCGGGCATCCTGTGGGTCATCGGCCAGACCGCCTTTCCGTTCCAGGCCAATGGCAGCGTGGTCAAGGGCCCCGACGGCAAGCCCGTGGGCTCGCTCCTGATCGCGCAGCCGTTCACGAAGGACGAGTACTTCCAGCCACGGCCGTCTGCGGTGGCGTACGACGCCACGTCGTCGGGGTCGTCGGGGCTGGGCGCCGCGAACTACGCGTTGCGCGACCGCGTCGCGCGCGCCATCGGTCCGATCGCGCAATATGCCGATGGCCCGAAGGCGGGCAAGCCCGTCGCGCCCGATGTCGAGGCCTGGTTCCAGGCGGACCGCTTCGGCGGCCAGCCGCACATCGTTGCGCAATGGGCCAACGCGCACAATAGCCTCGCGCAGGCCTGGGTCACCGCCGATCCGACGCATGCGGCCTATGTCGACGCATGGGTGAAGCAGCACTCGAACGACGTGAAGCAATGGATTGCCGCGAACCCCGGCACGCCGCAGCCCAAGGCGGCCGATCTCGCAGTGCCGTTCTTCGCGTCGTTCTCGACGGAGCATCCGGGCAAGTTCCCCTCGGCGGTCACGCACAAGGACAGCAGCGGCAAGGACGTGACCACGATCGAGCCGGTGAGCACGGGCAGCGATATCCAGTCGATGTTCTTCGACATGTGGCGCCAGGACCATCCCGACGTCGCGCTGCAAAACGTGCCGGGCGATTTCGTGACCACTTCGGCTTCGGGTCTCGACCCGGACATCACGCTCGCGAATGCAATGTTCCAGCTGGACCGTGTCGCGGCGGCGTGGGCGAAGGACACGAAGCGCGATCCCGCGCAGGTTCGCACCGAGATCGAGGGGATCTTGCACGATGCGACGCAGGCGCCGCTCAACGGGCTGGTGGGCGAGCCGTTCGTCAACGTGCTGCAGGTCAATCTCGAGTTGCGCCGCCGGTATGGGGCGCCGGCATGACGATGAGGGTCGGTGGCCGTTGAATACGAGGAAAGCATGACAACCCGTGTCGCGCGATTCTTTACGACATTTTTGCTTGCTGCGTATCTTGGCCGTCCCTAGACTTGAATAAACGACGATGCAAGGGAGTGGTCATGTCGAAGCGAAATCTGTCGCGGTCCGGGCATAAGGTGCACCGGCAGACTGGGCGTGGTGTGGGCAATGTCGTGCTAAGACGCTTTGACCCATTGCTCGACTCCTATGAGGCGCTCACGGTGCTGCTGCATCGCGCTTTCGCGCGTCTCGGGATGATGGGCCTGAACTGCACGTGCGTGGACCAGGACGCAGCGCTCACGCAACGCCGCGCACAGGCTGGCGACTGCTTTGTCGTCGTGGCCAACGGCAAGCTGATCGGCACGATGACACTGTATGCGCGCGAGGCGGAGTCGCGCTGCGAGCATTATCGACAGCGCGACATTGCTTCGGTTCGTCAACTGGCGATCGATCCTTGCTGGCAAAACCGCGGCATCGGCAAGTCGCTACTGGCTTTCGCCGAGCACTGGGCCGCGACTCGCGGCTATGCGGAGCTCGCGCTCGATACGCCTTATCCTGCTGCGCATCTCGTGGCCTTTTATCGTTCGCAGGGCTATCGCATTGTCGACACGCTGCGATTTCCCGGCAAGGTCTACGACAGCGCGATTCTCAGCAAGGCTCCCGTCGTGGCCCGGACGCTGGCGGCGTGGACGCACCAGATCGCTCTGCCGCGTTCGCGCTTTGTGCGCTTTGCCGCGTGAGGGGCAACGGCATGCACGAACCTGAGCGAGACGCCAACAATCCCGATGCATTGAGCGAAGCGGAACGTGCGCGTCTCAAGACATTGATGCGTTCGCGTGCCTGGCTGAAGATCGTGATCTTCACGATATGCGTCGACCAGGTCCTGACTGCGGTGTTTACGTACGTGGGTCAAATGATCGATCCAGCCATGGGGGGAATTGAAACGCTGGTCTTTAGCTGTTTGACCTGCGTGTTCGTGAGCAACTGGCTGGTTAGCGATGCGCGCGCGGCATGGGACAATGCGAAGAAACACGGGCACGTTGCGACGACGCGGTCCGGTTCGGGTGGCCGCGAACTCAATATCGCCGATGCCTGCCCACGGCGCTGGCTCGTCATGCTTCACATCGAGTTGAACCCGGAACTGGCTGAGATCGCCTGATTTCCACTGATCGAGCGACGGACAAAAATCCGGAGATCGAGTCGGCCAATAAACTCAGGTTTACTAATCGAATCTGAGTGGCCTGCGCCTCAAGTTCGCGCCTCACCACATCCCTGCAACAATTCCTTCACGAAGTGCCTATACGGTAGCGTCGATTGACCTCGAGTTCGTCCGAACAAGAAGTTTTCAATTCCTTACGGAGACGTTACAGATGGCCATCGTAATCGATCGTTCCGCATTTCGTCCCACGCTTCTCGCTCTTGCAATTGCCTGCGCCAGCACCGGCGCCATCGCCCAGTCCGCCTTCGGCGGACCGGGCCTTCTGGTCGTGAGCCGCAGCGTCTACGACAACCTGTCCAGCAACGTGCAGACCGGCGAGGTGCTGCCGCCCCAATGCGCAAGCACGCAGGCCGGCTGCCCTTCCGGCAACGGCGCCACCAACGACGGCACCTATCCGTACGTCTGGAACAACGTGCTCTACGATGCGAGCTTCGGCCTCACGGCGCGCGTCTTCCTCGACGCCATCACGCCGGGCGGCGAAGTCGTCCACTCGCTCGAAGTGCCGAACAGCCTGCATCCCGGCGACGGTCACGACCAGCTCGTGACGAGCTTCAGCTCCAAGTCCGAGCTCGCGCTGAACCTCTCGGCGGACGGCCGCTACCTGACGTTCATGGGCTACGTCGCGCCGGTCAACGCCATCGACGTGTCGAATTCGAACACGCCGGGCGCGAACGATCCGACGAATCCGGATGGCGTGGCGTACTACCGCGCCGTTGCGCGCGTCGACCGCGAAGGGCACTTCAGCTTCACCGAGACCAACGCCTATAGCGGCAACAACGGCCGCGCCGCGATCCTGAACAACAGCAACGCGAACGGCAATGGCGACGGCTTCTACTACACGGTCGGCAACGCGGGCAACGGCTCGAACCCGCAGCCCACGAACGTGATTCTCGGCGCGGGCGCGCAGTTCATCACGGCCACGCACGAGCACGAAGCGCAGCAAACGCCCGGCACGCCGGCGCCGCTCGCGAGCTTCTCCGTCACGGAGCTGGGCGCGAAGGCCGACAAGGTGGGCAAGGACGACAACTTCCGCGGCCTCACCGTGTTCAACAACGTCGTGTACTTCACGAAGGGCAGCGGCGGCAATGGCGTGAATACGGTGTACTTCGTCGATACGACGGGCACGGCCTGCCCCTCGGGCGTGGGCGTGCCGGCGCCGGGCGCGAAGCTGCCCACGCAACCGCTCGCCTATAACCCGGCGACGGTGCAGTCGAGCGGCCTGCCGAGCAACGTCTGCGTGCTCGCGGGCTTTCCGACCACGCCGAACAAAACGGCGACCACGACGGCCTATCCGTTCGGCGTCTGGTTCGCCGACGCGAACACGCTCTATGTCGCCGACGAAGGCGATGGCTACGCGAGCGGCCCCGACCTGGACACGCACGCTGCGGCGCAGACCACCGCGGGCCTGCAAAAGTGGGTGTACAACGCGGGCACGAAGTCGTGGAAGCTTGCCTACACGCTGCAAAACGGCCTTGGCCTGGGCACGCCCTATACGGTGCCGGGTTATCCGGGCGGCGCGAATAGCGCGACGGGCCTGCCGTGGGCGCCGGCCACCGACGGTCTGCGCAATCTCACCGGGCATGTCGATGCCGACGGCACGGTCACGCTCTGGGCGATCACCTCGACGGTGAGCGGCAACGGCGACCAGGGCGCGGACCCGAACCGCCTCGTCGCGATCCGCGACGTGTTGCACAACACCCAGGCGAGCGGCGCGACGCAGGAGCACTTCGTCACGCTGCGCAATGCTGGCTTCGGCGAGGTGCTGCGCGGTGTTTCGCTCGCGCCGGGTGCCATCAACGGCAAGTGGTTCTGAGCACGGGGCAGGAGGGCCTGCCGGCTGCGTGAGCAGGCCCCCCGAGCCGCCGCGTTGACGATATTTCATCAATGTTTCCGTTGAGCGCCGCGGGCCCGGCGCTTATGTTTGATCCAGCGAAAGTCACACGCCGCACGAGGCGCGGCGAACCGGATCAAGGAGACATAGGTGTCGAACACGCAAACAGGCTCGCGTACGGCGTCCGCCGTCACGGGGCGGCAGGCTTACCGGCTCATCGGCGGTGCGGGTGAACGGGCGTACGCCGCCGGACTCGTCAATGCGCAGTGGTACAAGTGCCCGGTGCCGCGCCCCACGATGAAGGCGCTGATGCAGCGCGGCGACGCGCGCGCGATCCGCGACACGCTGATCTGGTATGCGGCGATCGTTGCGAGCGGCGTGCTCGCGTGGTTCGCATGGCGCGCAAATTCGCTGTGGGCCATTCCCGCCTTTTTCCTGTACGGCACGCTCTACTGCAGCCCGGCCGATTCGCGCTGGCACGAGTGCGGCCACGGCACGGCGTTCAAGACGCGCTGGATGAACAGCGTGGTCTACCAGCTCGCTTCGTTCCAGGTGTTCCGTCGTCCCACGGTCACGCGCTGGACGCACGCGCGGCATCATACCGACACGCTCATCGTCGGACGCGACCCCGAGATCGCCGCGCCGAGGCCTACCGATTGGGTGGCACTCCTGCTCAATATTTTCGCGCTCAAGCACGTGGCGACCGAGGTGCCGAAGATCGTCTCAGCGGCATGCGGCAATATCGGCGCGGAAGAAAAGACCTTCGTGCCCGAGTCAGAATGGCCGAAGGTGGTGCGCGAGGCGCGTCTGACGCTGCTCGTCCATATGGCCGTGATCGGCGCGTGCATCGTATTTCATTCGGTGCTGCCGCTGCTCTATATCGGCCTGCCGAGTCTCTACGGCGCCTGGCTCTACCTCTATTTCGGCTTGACGCAGCATGCGGGCCTGCCGGAAAACGTGCTCGACCACCGCAAGAACTGCCGTACCGTGATGATGAATCCGGTGTTCCGCTTCCTGTACTGGAACATGAACTATCACATCGAGCACCACATGTTTCCGATGGTGCCGTTCCATGCGCTGCCGCGCCTGCACGAGACCGTCAAGACGGACATGCCGCCTTCGTATTCGAGCAGCCTCGCGGCCTATGCGGAGATCATCCCCGCGCTCGTGCGCCAGACGCGCGACCCGGCCTGGCATGTCACGCGGCCCGTGCCGGATGCAACCTGAGGCGACCCGAGGCCACCCGCGAGCGCAGCGCGGGCGACACGCTCGCGAACGAACACTGATGGACAACTACACAACTGAAGGAGACACGACATGACGCAATGGATCGACGCGGCTGCGCTGGACGACATCGAAGACGAAGACGTCATGCGCTTCGACCACGCAGGCCGCACCTTCGCCATCTACCGCGTGGACGACGCCGTTTACGCCAGCGACGGCCTGTGCACGCACGAGCAGGTGCACCTGTGCGATGGTCTGGTGATGGGCCACACGATCGAATGCCCGAAGCACAACGGCCGCTTCGACGTGCGCGATGGCCGCGCGCTGTGCGCGCCCGTGTGCGAAAAGCTCACGACGTATCCGGCGAGGGTCGAGGCCGGGCGCATCCTGATCGAGATCTGAAATCATGGCAACGCAAAGGGTCATGGCGATCGTGGGCGCGGGCCATGTGGGCGGCCGCGCGGCGCAGACGCTGCGCGAAGCGGGCTGGCGCGGCGGCATTGCGCTGATTGGCGCGGAGCCTCATCTGCCCTATGAACGGCCGCCGCTTTCCAAAGGACTGCTGACGGGCGAGCGCGCCGCGGCGCAATGCGGCTTGCGCGAGCCCGAGGCATGGCGTGAAGACGCGATCGAGCACGTGGTGGCCACCGTGCAATCGTTCGATCCCATCGCGCGCACGCTGTATCTGGGCGATGGCCGGACTATCGAATACGAGGCGCTGCTGCTCGCGACGGGCGGCCATGTACGCCGGCTTTCGATTCCGGGCGCAAGCGAGCCGGGCGTCCAATGCCTGCGCACGCTGGAAGACGCGGCGGCGCTGGGCGAGCGGCTCACGCCGGGGTCGAATGTCGTGGTGGTGGGCGGCGGGTTTATCGGCCTCGAAGTAGCCGCATCGGCGCGCGTGCGCGGATGCGAAGTCACCGTAGTGGAGGGCGGCGCACGCTTGCTGGGGCGCGCCGTGCCCGCCCCGATCGCGGCGAGCGCGCAAGACTTGCATGCACGCAATGGCGTGACGATCCGGCTCAGGTCTGCGCCGCGCGCGTTCGAGCGGCGCGGCGGGGACACGCGCGGCACGCTGGCCGTGACGCTCGATGACGGCGACGTGCTGCATGCCGATAGCGTGATCGTCGGCATCGGCATCGAGCCTGCCGACGAGCTCGCGCGTGCAGCGGGTCTGGACGTCGAGCGCGGCATTCTCGTGGACGAGACGCTCGAAACCTCGGCACGCGGTGTTTATGCAGCGGGCGATGTCGCGGTGTTTCCGAGCCGCTTCGGCGCGCATCGCATTCGCCAGGAGACCTGGCACAACGCCGAAACCCAGGCGAGGGTGGCGGCGCGCAACATGCTCGGCGCGCGCGACGCGTACGGTGAATTGCCGTGGTTCTGGTCCGATCAGTACGACCACCAGTTGCAGGTCGCCGGCGAGCCTGTGCTGGGCAGCCGGTCGATCGTGCGCGCGCTGGACAGCGGTGCCCGGATTCATTTCGATCTGGATGGAGAAGGGCGGCTCGTTGGTGCGAGCGGCTTTGGCCTCGCGAGCGCACTCGCGAGAGAAATGCGCCTCGCGCGGATGCTGGTCGAGCGCGGCGCGCCAATTGACGGGGAGCAGTTGGCTAACCCGGAAATCAAGCTAAAAAGCCTGCTCTGAATGCAGGGCAACGCGAAACATCTCGCTGCACGAACGACGCCCGCATGGTGAGGCGCCGACGCGGCAACACGGAGACACGATGGCGCAACGACTACTGGTGTTCCAGTCGCTTTGGGCGATGGAGCGCCGACACACCGATGGCTACGAGCGCTCGCTCGAAGAGAACGTCCGCATGATCGCGCTGGCCGGCTTCGACGGCGTGAGCGCACACTGCACGAACCGCGAGGACGTGAAGCGTCTGGCCGGGTTGCGGCGCGAATACGGACTGGCAGCGGAAGGCCAGTGCTTTCCGCAGACCGTGGACGACCTGCAGCCCGTGCTGGAGCTCGCGACCGAATTCGGCCTGCATCACGTCGATCTGCAACCCGACGTGCGGCCGCGAACCGTTCGCGAAGCGCTGGTCTTGCTCGACGGCTGGCGCCGTCTTGCGGAACAGGTGGATATGCCCGTCTACATCGAGACGCATCGTGACCGCATGACGACGGATCTATATTTCACGCTCGATTTGCTCGACGCGCGGCCCGATCTCAGGCTATTGGGCGACATCTCGCACTTTCTCGTCGGGCGCGAGTTCGCATGGCCCGTCTCGGACGAGAATCATGCGCTCATGCATCGCATACTCGACCATTCATGGGCGTTTCATGGACGCGTGGCGAGCCGCGAGCAGGTGCAGATCGAGCTCTCGTTTGCACCGCACCGCAAGTGGGTGGATCTGTTTCTCGGCTGGTGGGGCGATGGCTTTCGCTCGTGGCGACGGCGGGCGGGCGAAAACGATACGCTCGCGTTCACCTGCGAGCTGGGCCCGCAGCCCTACGCGATCATTGGCGCGGATGGCAACGACACCACCGACCGCTGGGCCGAGTCGCTGCAGATGCAGGCCTGGATACGCGAGCTCTGGCGCGAGATCGAAGCGCAAACGGCGCGTGACCCCGCTACGGCGTAGCGCGGCTCAATGCCCGGCGGCAAGATAGGGATTGCGCCTCACATTCGCCGAGCAGAATATCCGGAACTCGACAGTCCCGAGCGGCGCGGGCGTCTGCACCACGCCGCACGCATTGAGCGCGTGCTGCAATGCGGATATCACTTGCCCGTCCGGGTCCTGGTCGATGGCAATGTCCATGGTGCCCTGCTCGATGTACTCGCGATGCCGGTCGAGCATCTCATGGCCCACCCACACCACTTTCCCCGCCGCCCCCACCTTGCGTAGCGCCGCCTCGATGCCCTCCGACGCATAGCCGCTGTTGTAGATGCCCACCACGCCGCCGCGCTTGAGCTCCTTGAGCACCGCGCGATGGCACTGGTCCACGTCGTCGAGCGTTTCCACTGCATCCGCATCGCAGACGAGATGGGGAAACGCCTCGGCTAGTTGCGTGCGGCAGCCGCTGATGCGCTCGATATGCGCGCGATAGTCCTTGCGCGAGCAGATCAGCAGGACGCGGCCTGGCTGCGTGGCGAGTCGCCCGACGAAATAGCCCGCGGTGCGCCCCGCATTGGCGTTGTCGATCCCGGCGTAATGCACGCGCTCGACCTCCGGGATATCGGTGACCATCGTGACCACGGGCTCGCCTTGCGCGATGACCGTGCGCAGCGCGTCGCGCACCGGCGCCGTGTCGTGCGTCGTGACGATCAGCCCGGCGCGCTTGTAGTTCGGGCGGAGTATCGCGCGCGTGATCACGTCGTCGTCGGCTTCAGGAAGGAACTGGCGATGCAGCACGATGCGCCGGTCGAGCATCTGCATCGAGCGTTCGAGCCCGCGTGTCAGGCGCTGGAAGAACGGCGTGCTGTTCTGCGGCAGCAAGACGTCGATGTGCACGAGGCCATGGCTGGTTTGCGGCAAGACGCGCGGCACGCCGAGCTGTTGCGCCGCCTTCACGACGCGTTCGCGCATGGCCGCGGACACACTGCCGCGCTCGTTGAGCACGCGATCGACCGTCGCGGGACTGACGCCCGCGGCTTCGGCAATTTCAACGAAACGCGCGCTGCGTTTGCGGCGCGGTGGGGGGGCTGCGGCCATGAGTGTCTCCAGTATTTTTTGTCGATTACGATGCGCGCGGCATGGTCGATTGGCGTGCTCGCATGGCAGCTTGAATCGCAGAACGAATTGCACCACGACCGGGCGGCTTCCCGCGTATTCACGCTGACGAAAAATCATCAATCTTTTCGTTGAGGCGAGTCAATGGGTCACTTACCTTTCTCACATCGGCAACGCCAGGTCATGCTGAACCGGGACGTCATCAAACGGCTGGAAGTGGTCGGGAGACCACACATAAAACTTTCGATTTGCATTCACTGGAGACAACGATGAGCGAGGCAGTGCAGTTTTCCCTCAACCGAATGAGCGCGCCGAAATTGAAGTTCCCGGACTATGTGGCGCTGTGCCAGCGTCTGGGTATCGACGCCATCGAGATCCGCAACGACCTGCCCGGCGTAGAGATCACCGACGGCACGCCCGCCGGCCAGATCAAGGAGGCATGCGAGCGTGCGGGTCTCACGATACTCTCGATCAACGCGCTGCAGCGCTTCGAGCAGTTCGACGCCACGCGCCGCGAAGAGGCGCTGGCGCTCGCGAAGTACGCGGCGGGTTGCGGCGCGAAGGCGCTCGTGATGTGCCCGACCAACTCGATGCTCGACCAGCGCGCGGCGAGCGAGCGTCACGCCGATCTGGTCAACGCGCTTGCGCAGCTCAAGCCGATCCTGGACGACCACGGCCTGCTCGGTCTCGTTGAGACGCTCGGCTTCGAGGAATGCGCGCTGCGCCGCAAGTCCGATGCGGTGAAGGGCATCTACGACGCCGCCGGCGAGCGCCATTTCAGGCTCGTGCACGACACGTTCCATCATCACCTGTCTGGCGAAGACATCTTCTTTCCCGACCTCACGGGGCTCGTGCACATCTCGGGCGTCGAAGCGAGCGCGGTGACCGTGGGCGAAATGCGCGACGGCCATCGCGTGCTCGTGGGCCGCGACGACCGGCTCGGCAACGTGCGCCAGCTCGCGACGCTGCGTGCGCGCGGCTATCGCGGCTACGCCTCGTTCGAGCCGTTCGCCGAGGAAATTGCCGAAGCCGCCGACATCGAGACGCGCCTTGCCGCAAGCATCGCCTATATCGGCGAGGCCCTCGAAGCGGCGAGCCTGCGCCAGGCCGCCTGATACCCGGCACCCGGCCACGGACGCGCCGCGCGATCCGGGCGCGGCGCCGGGCCGGCAAGCAAGTCGGCAAACGAGTCGGCAGACGAGTCGGAAAACAAATCGCAACGAAGCAGTGGCAGACCGTGCACCGCACGGCCTGAAAGGCTCTGTGCGCCCAAAAAAACAGAGCCGCAAACACATGGATGGAGACAATCATGAACTTCCTCAGCCGGTCCCTGCTCGCGCTCGCGGCAGCCCTTCCCATTGCCGCCTATGCAGGCACGACGATAGGCGTCTCGATGGCGCACTTCGACGACAACTTCCTCACGACAGTGCGCGAGTCCATGGCGGCCGAAGGCAAGGCGAAGAACGTGAGCCTCGACTTCGAAGACGCGCAGGGCGACGTTGGCCGCCAGGTGAGCCAGGTTGAAGCGTTCGTGGCACAGCACGTGGCCGCGATCATCGTGAACCCCGCCGACGCATCGGCGACGAAGCGCATGACGGACGCCGCGCGCAAAGCCGGCATCCCCATCGTCTACGTCAACCGCAAGCCCGACGAACCACTTGGCAACGGCGCGTACTTCGTGGGCTCCGATAGCCTCGTGGCGGGCCATCTGCAAATGGAGTACCTCGCGAAGAAGCTCAATGGTCACGGCAATATCGCGCTCATGCTCGGCGAGCTCTCGACCGACGCCACGCGCGACCGCACTCGCGGCGTCAAGGACATCGTGGCGAAGAACCCCGGCATTCATGTGGTTGCGGAGCAGACCGCCAATTTCGATCGCAGCCAGGCCATCAACCTGATGAGCCAATGGCTGAGCGCGGGCAAGAAGTTCGACGCCATCGCCGCCAATAACGACGAGATGGCGCTGGGCGCGCTGATCGCCATGCGCCAGGCCGGTGTCTCGCCGAAGACGGTGCTGGTGGGCGGCGTGGATGCGACGAAGGACGCGCTCTTTGCGATGTCGAAGGGAGACCTCGCCGTGACCGTGTTTCAGGACGGCAAGGGCCAGGGCAAGGCGGCCGTGGACATGGCCGCGAAGCTGGCGGGCGGCGACAAGAGTGTGCAGAGCGAGGCCTGGATTCCCTATCAGCTCGTGACGCCGGAGAACTACAAGGGTTTCGTGAACCGCTGACTCACGCGGCTTCGTGGCGGACGACGCCTGTCGTCCGATGGCTTCGATTGCTTCCATCGCTTCATTTGCCAGGTCAGGCGAGGGTAACCATGCAAGATTCGACGTTCACCGCATCGCGTCCGGCCGAGCGGCGCAGCGAGCTGCCCCCTGTGGTTCACGGCCATGCCGCGCCGCTGCTGGCGGCGCGGCATGTACGCAAGGCGTTTCCGGGCGTCATCGCGCTCCAGGACGTGTCCATCGAGATCCGGGCGGGGCGCGTTCATGCCCTGATGGGCGAAAACGGCGCTGGCAAGTCCACGATGATGAAGATCATCGCGGGCGTGTATACGCCCGACGGCGGCACGCTGCATTTCAAGGGCGAGCCGATCGCACTGAAGTCGCCGCGCGACGCGCTCGACCGCGGCATTGCGATGATTCACCAGGAGCTCAATCTGCTGCCGGAAATGACGGTGGCCGAAAACATCTGGATTCGCCGCGAGCCGCGCGGCCGGCTGGGTCTCGTGAATCACGGCGCGCTGAACCGGCAAACGCGCGAGCTTTTCGCGCAGCTCGGCATCGAGATCGATCCGCAAACGCCGCTCGGCAGGCTCAGCATCGCGAATCGGCAGATGGTGGAGATCGCGAAGGCCGTCTCGTTCGACTCCGATCTGCTGATCATGGACGAGCCGACTTCGGCCATCACGGACAAGGAAGTCGAGCACCTCTTTCGCATCATTGCGGAGCTCAAGGCGCGCGGCAAGGCGATCATCTACATCACGCACAAGATGGACGAGGTGTTCCAGATCGCGGACGACATCTCGATCTTCCGGGACGGGCATCACATCGTCACGCGCGAGGCGAGCCGCTTCGACAAGCAGTCGCTGATCGCCGCCATGGTCGGCCGCGAACTCACCCAGGTGTTCCCGAAGGAAACTGTGCCGATCGGCGAGGTGGCGCTCGCCGTGCGCGATCTGGGGCGACGCGGCGTGTTCTCGGGCGTGAGCTTCGACGTGCGCTACGGCGAGATTCTCGGCGTAGCGGGCCTGATGGGCTCGGGGCGCACCGAAGTCATGGAAGCCATCTTCGGCGTTTATCCGGCTCACAGCGGCGAGATCCTTTTCGAAGGCAAGCCGAAGACGATCCGCTCGCCCGCGGACGCCATTCGCGCAGGTGTTGCGTTCCTCACCGAGGACCGCAAGGGAACGGGCCTGTTCCTGCAGCTCTCCGTGGGCGAGAACATGGCAATTACCGCGCTCAAGCGCCATAGCGCGCTCGGCTTCGTGAGGCAGCAGCGCGTGAACGAGGAATGCGAGGCGCTGTGCCGGAGCCTGAAGGTCAAGACGCCGGGGCTCGCGCAGATCATCGAGAACCTGAGCGGCGGCAACCAGCAAAAGGTGCTGCTCGCGCGGTGGCTGCTCAACCAGCCGAAGATCCTGATTCTCGACGAACCCACGCGCGGTGTGGACGTGGGCGCGAAGTCCGAGATTCACGCGCTCATCACGCAACTGGCCAGAAACGGCGTGGCGGTCGTCATGATTTCCTCGGAGCTGCCCGAGGTCATCGGCATGAGCGACCGCGTCGTGGTCATGCACGAGCGCAGGGTGAGCGGCATCCTGCCTCGCGAGCTGGCCACGCAGGAAAACATCATGACACTCGCCTCGGGCGAGCGTATCTGAGCATCCAGAGATTTGAAGCCGACCTTCGGCAAGGAGACGGACATGAGTGCATCAACCATCAATGGCGCCGCCGATACGGCGGCCAGCGCGCCGCGCAAGTGGCGCTTGCCCCAGGAGACCAGCATTCTGGTCGTGCTCGTCGCGATCGCACTCGTGTTCGAGGCGATCGGCTGGATCGAGCGCGGGCAGTCGTTCCTGTACAACCCTCAAGGACTGCTGATCATGGTGCTGCGGGTCTCGGAGATCGGCCTCATTGCCGTGGGCGTGACGATGGTCATCATCGCGGGCGGGATCGACCTGTCGTCCGGCTCGCTCGTGGCCTTGTCGGCGATGGTGGCGGGCAGCTTCGCGCAGGCCGGCGGCTTCGGCGCGACGGTATTTCCCGGCGTGGCCGATTTGCCCGTGCTCGTGCCGGTGCTGGCGGGCACGCTGGTGGGTGGCCTGTGCGGGCTCCTGAACGGCGCGCTGATCGTGCGCTCGAACGTGCCGCCTTTCATCGTCACGCTCGGCATGATGGTGTCGGCTCGCGGCCTCGCCCGCTACTACACCCATGGCCAGCCGATCAGCATGTTCACCGACGCCTATTCGGCCATCGGCTCCGGCGCGCGCCCGGTCGCGATCTTTCTTGCCGCCGCACTGATCTTTCATATCGTGCTGCGCTACACCCGCTTCGGAAAATGCCTCTATGCGATCGGCGGCAATGTGCAGGCGGCGCGCGTCTCGGGCATCAGCGTGGGGCGCAACCTGATTGCCGTCTATGCGATCGCGGGGCTCCTGAGCGGGCTGGCGGGCGTAGTGGTGTCGGCGCGGGCGCAGACCAGCCAGTCGGGCATGGGCCTCTCGTATGAGCTCGACGCCATTGCGGCGGCGGTGATCGGCGGCACGAGCCTCGCGGGCGGCATGGGCCGCATTACCGGCACGGTGATCGGTGCGTTGATCCTCGGCGTGATTTCGAGTGGCTTCATCTTTCTCGGGATTGATTCGTACATCCAGGAGATCGTCAAAGGCGGAATCATCGTTGCCGCCGTGATCGCCGATCAATACCGCAAGCGGCGCGCCCGCTGAACCCGGATGCTCAACCGATTCCCTTACGGACATCATTCTTCATGAACCGAAACACTGCATTCGCTGCGCAACGTCCGCTCGACATCATTTGTCTCGGCCGCCTCGCCGTCGACCTGTACGCACAGCAAGTGGGCGCACGGCTCGAAGACGTCACGAGCTTCGCGCGCTACCTGGGCGGCTCCTCGGCCAACATCGCATTCGGCTGCGCGCGTCTCGGCCTGAAAAGCGCGATGCTTTCGCGCGTGGGCAACGACCACATGGGCCGCTTCCTGGTTGAAGCCCTCGAGCGCGAAGGCTGCGATGTGAGCCATGTGAAAACCGACATCGAGCGTCTCACGGCTTTGGTGCTGCTCGGCCTGAAAGATCGCGACACGTTTCCGCTGGTGTTCCATCGCGAGAATTGCGCGGACATGGCGCTCGACGAGACGGATTTCGACGAAGCGTTCATCGCGTCGAGCAAGGCGCTGCTGATTACGGGCACGCATTTTTCGACCGGGGGCGTGCATCGCGCGAGCATGACGGCGTTGCGCTACGCGCGGCGCAACAATGTGCGCACCGTGCTCGACATCGATTACCGGCCGGTGTTGTGGGGCCTCGCCGGCAAGGGCGACGGCGAAACGCGCTTTATCGCCGATGGTGGTGTCAGTGCACACCTGCGCGCCATCCTGCCCGAGTTCGACCTGATCGTGGGCACGGAGGAGGAGTTCCGCATTGCAGGCGGCGAGGACGATGTGCCCGGCGCGCTGCGCCGCGTGCGCGAGGTGAGCGCCGCGACGCTCGTGGTGAAGCGGGGGCCGCTAGGCTGTACCGTGATCGATGGTGACATCCCCGCGGATCTGGACGGTGACGCGCATTATCGCGGCGTGCAGGTCGAGGTGCTGAACGTGCTGGGCGCCGGCGACGCGTTTCTCTCCGGCTTCCTCAAAGGCTGGCTGCGCCAGGAAGACTACGCACGCTGCTGTGCCTATGCCAATGCGTGCGGCGCCCTGGTGGTCTCGCGCCACGCGTGTGCGCCCGCGATGCCCACGCCTGTCGAGCTCGACTATTTCCTCGCCAACGCGGCCAGCCTCGCACGGCCTGACCGGGACGCGGCGCTGCAGCGCCTGCACCGCGTGAGCGTGTCGCGCAAGCCACGCGACGAAGTGCTGGGGTTCGCGTTCGACCATCGCAATCAGCTCTTCGAACTGGCGCAGCACAGTGGCGCGCCGCAATCACGCATCGCAGCGCTCAAGCAACTGTTCGTGCAGGCCGTGGAGCAGACCGAAAGCGAAGCCGGCCATACGGGCAAGATGGCCGTGCTGATCGACGACCGCTACGGGCAAGACGCATTGAACGCCGCCACGGGGCGTGGCTGGTGGGTGGGCCGCCCCGTCGAGCTGCCGGGATCGAACCCTCTGGTGTTCGAGCATGGACGCTCGATCGGCACGGCGCTGGACAGCTGGCCTGCGGAGCACATCGTCAAGTGTCTCGTCCAGTATCACCCGGACGACGCACCGGCGCTGAGGCTCGAACAGGAGAGCCAGTTGCGCGCACTCTACGAGGCGACCCAGGCGAGCGGCCATGAGTTGCTGCTCGAAGTGATTCCGCCCAGGCGCGGCGCCGTCGCGCCGGACACCGTGGTGCGTGCGCTCAAGCGGCTCTACAACATCGGCATCTATCCCGACTGGTGGAAGCTCGAGCCGATGAGCGCCGCCGCGTGGCAAGAGGTGGACGCACTGATCGAAGCGCGCGACCCGTACTGCCGCGGCGTGGTGCTGCTGGGCCTGAACGCGCCGGCCGAACAACTCGCTGCGGGCTTCGAGGCGGCGAGCGCGAGCCGCACCTGCCGGGGCTTTACGGTGGGCCGCACGATCTTTCATGAGCCGGCGCGCGCATGGCTCGCCGGCGAGATCGACGACGCTGCACTGATTGGCGCGGTGCGCAGCAACTTCGAATACCTGATCCAGGTCTGGCGCAAGACACGCCGCAATGCGGCCGGGGCCGCACGCGAGGAGTGTGCCGCATGAGCCAGACGATTCGACTCACGGTGGCACAAGCGCTCGTCCGCTATCTCGCCGCGTTGCGCGTTGCCGACGAAGAGGCGCCTGGCGCGGCGCCCGAGCCGCTGTTCGGCGGCGTGTTCGCGATCTTCGGGCACGGCAACGTGGCCGGTATCGGCGAGGCGCTGCATCAGTATCGCGACGCGCTGCCGACCTGGCGCGCGCACAACGAGCAGGCCATGGCGCACACGGCCATCGCCTACGCGAAGACGCACATGCGCCGGCGCATGATGGCGTGCACCACGTCGATCGGGCCCGGCGCGACGAATCTGGTCACCGCGGCGGCGCTCGCGCACGTGAACCGCTTGCCCGTGTTGCTGCTTCCCGGCGACACCTTCGTGTCGCGCGCGCCGGACCCCGTGCTGCAGCAGATCGAGGACCCCCACGACGCCGGCATCTCGGCCAACGATAGCCTGAAGCCCGTGTCGCGGTACTTCGACCGGATCGTCGCGCCCGCACAGTTGCTCAACGCACTCCCCCGTGCGATTCGCGTCCTGACCGATCCCGAGCTGTGCGGGCCCGTTACGCTCGCGCTGCCGCAAGACGTGCAGACGCATGCGTACGATTTTCCGCTGGCGTTCTTCGAGCCGAAGGTCGTCACGCTGCGCAGACCGCAACCGGCTGAGGATCAGCTCGCCGCAGCCGCGGAGGCGGTGCGCGCCGCGCGGCGTCCGTTGATCGTCGCGGGCGGCGGCGTGCTGTACTCCAAAGCGTCCGCCGCGCTGCGCGCGTTCTGCGAGCGGCACGGCGTGCCCGTCTGCGAAACCCAGGCGGGCAAGGGCGCACTCGCATGGGACCATCCGTTGCAGCTGGGCTCGGTGGGCGTGACGGGCTCGCCCGCGGCCAACACGATGGCGCGCGAAGCGGATCTCGTGATCGCCGTGGGCACGCGCCTGCAGGACTTCACCACCGGCTCGCACTCGCTCTTCGGTCAGGCAGCGGCGCTTGCCATCAACGTGAACGGCTTCGACGCGGGCAAGGCCGGCGGCGTCGAGCTGATCGCCGACGCACGGCTCGCGCTCAACGCGCTCTCGCGCGAACTGGGGGGCGGCGGCCAATTCGAAGCAGGCGGGCGCGCCGCGTGGCAAAGCGACGAGGTGTGGCGCGAGCAGGCACGCATGGCGGCGCGAGGCTGGCGCACGACGGTGGCGGAATTGACGGGCAGGCGAACGCTCGAGCAAGGCGTGCTGCCCTACGACGCCGAAGTCATCGGCGCCGTGCAGCGCTCGCGCGGGGATTCGCCGTCGCACGACATTGTCGTGTGCGCGGCCGGCACACTGCCCGCGGAGCTGCACAAGCTCTGGCGCGCAGGCCATCCCGGCGGATACCACGTGGAATACGGCTATTCGTGCATGGGCTATGAAATCGCGGGCGGGCTGGGCGCGAAGATGGCGCGGCCCGATCGCGAGGTGATCGTGATGGTCGGCGACGGCAGTTATCTGATGATGAACAGCGAGATCGCCACCTCCGTCATGCTCGGCCGCAAGCTCATCGTGGTCGTGCTCGACAACCGTGGCTACGGATGCATCAACCGGCTTCAGCAGGCATGTGGCGGCGCACCGTTCAACAATCTGCTCGAAGACTGCCTGCAGGGCCCACTCGGCGCACCGCCGATCGATTTCGCGGCTCATGCGGCCGCACTGGGTGCGCACGCGGAGCATGCCGGAAATATTGAGGAATTCGAAGCAGCGATGCAACGGGCACGGGCCTCGGATCGCACCTATGTGGTCTGTATCGACACGGACCCGGCGCGCACCACGAAGGAAGGCGGCTGCTGGTGGGAAGTCGCGGTGCCGGAGGTTTCAGAACGCGAAGCGGTGCGCTCGGCGCGTGCCGACTATGAACGGAACAAACAGATGCAAAAGGTCTCGCCATGACGATCGCACATGACATCGCAGTACCCCCTTTCGACGTGAAAATCGGCATCAATCCGATTTCCTGGTTCAACGACGACCTCCCGACGCTCGGCGGGGAGACGCCGCTTGAAGTCGCACTGACCGAGGGCAGCGAGATTGGCTACCAGGGCTTCGAGCTCGGCAACAAGTTTCCGCGCGAGCCGCGCGTGTTGCGCGAAGTGCTGTCGCGCCATGGGCTGGAGCTGGTTTCGGGCTGGTATTCGGGGCGTCTCGTCGAACGATCGGCCGACGAGGAAATCGCTGCGGTCGCCCCGCATCTGGAATTGCTCGCGCAAGGCGGGGCGACGGTGATGGTGTACGGCGAAGTATCGGGCTCGATTCAGGGCGATCGTGGCGCGCCGTTGTATGCGCGACCGCGCTTCACGTCGGACGAGCAATGGCGCGCCTATGCGAAGCGCCTTGATACGCTTGCGCGCTTTACGCTCTCGCGCGGCGTGCGCCTCGCTTATCACCACCATATGGGCGCCCACGTCGAAACGCCCGACGACGTCGACCGGCTGATGGCATTGACCTCGGACGACGTGGGCCTGTTGTTCGACAGCGGTCACGCGGCATTCGGCGCAAGCCGCTCGAGATTCGACGCGGCGGCGCCGGCCGCGCTGCTGGCACGGCACATCGGGCGGGTTTGCCACGTCCATTGCAAGGACGTGCGCGCAGAGATCGTCGAGACGGCGCGCAACCGCGACTGGAGTTTTCTGGATGCGGTCATCCATGGCGCGTTCACTGTGCCGGGCGATGGGGCGATCGATTTTGCGCCGCTGATCGAGCAACTGTGCCGGCATGGGTATCGCGGCTGGCTCGTGGTGGAGGCGGAGCAGGACCCCGCCGTCGCGCCGAGCTACGCGTTTGCGCAAGCGGGATTCCGGCATCTGCAGGCGCTCGTCGAGGGCGTGCAGGCACGCGCGGAGGCCGCATGAGTCTGCTGGTGAAGGGAGACCGAAGCGGGCGGCTCATAGCCCACGTCACGCCGGAAAGCGCGCAGTGGCGCTATGTGGGTTTCGCGGCTCACCGCTTCACGCGCGGCGACGCGCTCTCGTTCGACACGGGCGAAATGGAAATCTGCGTGGTTGTGCTCACGGGCGTCGTGAGCGTCACGACGCCCGCGCAAGCGTGGCGCGAGATCGGCTCGCGCCGCAGCGTGTTCGAGCCGAAGTCGCCTTCTGCCGTTTATTTGCCGCCTCGAACGGCGGTGTCGATCGAGGCCCACGACGCGGCGGAGGTTGGGCTCGCCAGCGCGCCGGCGCAAGGCCGCCTGGAAGCACGGCTGATCGAGCCGGGCACGATGACGCGTTCGACGCGGGGCCGCGGCGCGAACCTGCGCTACGTGTGCGACATCCTTCCCCAAACCGAGCCAGCGGAATCGCTGCTCGTGGTCGAGGTGCTGACACCAGCCGGGCATTCGTCGAGCTATCCGCCGCACAAGCACGATGCCGATGACATTCCCGTCGAGAGCGTTCTTGAAGAGACCTACTACCACCGCATCGATCCGCCACAAGGGTTCGGGTTTCAGCGCGTCTACACCGACGCGCGCGACCTCGACGAGACGCTGGCCGTCGAGGACCACGACGTGGTGATGGTGCCGCGCGGCTATCACCCGGTGGTGATGCCGCACGGCTACAACGGCTATTACCTCAACGTGATGGCCGGGCCGAAGCGCGTGTGGCATTTCAAAAACGATCCGGCCCACGAGTGGATGCTCGCGGGCAGGTGAGTGGGGTAGCAGGCCGGTAACCCGGAATAACACGGTCTGCAGATGTAATCAGTAGCAAGCGCAGTTGAGCATTCAAGCTTCAAGTAATTAGGCATGCGAATAAAAAAGCAACGTACCGCCATCACGCGATGGACGACGAATGCGCCGTCCGTCGCGTGAGTGGACAACTCAATGCAATAACGAAAACACGTTTGGAGACGCGATGAAAAAGGCAGTACAGATCGGAGTGGCCGCGATGGGTCTCGCGGCCCTGCAAGCCCATGCACAGAGTTCGGTCACGCTTTATGGCGTGGCGGATGCGGGTTTTGACTACCTGAGCCAGGTGCAGATGGGCACCGGCACCACGGCGTCGCGCTTTCGTGCGGAGAGCAGCGACTGGGGCGCGAGCCGCTTCGGCCTGCTGGGCCGCGAGGATATCGGCGGTGGCTACGGCATCCTCTTCAATCTCGAATCGGGCACGAACCTGATGTCCGGAACGGCAGGCGATGGCAACGGCCGGCTGTTCAGCCGCAAGGCGCTGGTTGGCGTGCAGAACGACCAGTTCGGCAAGTTCACGATGGGCCGCAACCTGTTCATCGCCAATGACCAGTGGGATTTCGACCCGATGCTGCAACAGGCCTATTCGTCCACGGCGCTGGTGCGCAGCCGCAACGTGCCGATTACCAGCAACAACATCGAATATCAGTCGCCCTCGTGGGCGGGATTCAGCGTTCACGCGCAATACACGCTTGGCAACCAGCCGGGCGGATTCAACCTGGGCGCGCCGAACGAAGTGGGCCGCAGCGACGGCATTCAGGTCACCTACGCGAACTCGCTGTTCATGCTGCGCGGCATGTACGACGAGATTCGCGACACGAACGGCAAGATGAGCAATGTCTTCGTGAGCTCGCGCGAATTCTTCGCCGGCGCGAACCTCTATTTGAGCTCGCTGGAACTGCAGGCCGCGTACACGCACCTCAATGCACCGGACACGCCGGCAGGGCTGGCGAGCAACGCCGACCACTACTGGGCGGGCGCGAAATATCGCGTGACGCCGGCGCTGAGCGTCGACGGCGCGGTCTATTACGTGCACGTGGGCGCAGGTGCGGGCGACGCGACGCACGATCCCTCGGGCCACGCGACGATGTTCGCGCTGGGCACGACCTACAACCTCTCGAAGCGCACGCTGCTTTACGCGACGGTTGCGCATGTGCGCAACGCGAGCGGATCGAACTTCTCGGTGGCGAACAACAACCCGGGATCGAATAACGACAATCTCGACAACCCATTGCCGGGGCGCTCGCAAACGGGCGCGTATCTCGGCGTGAACCATTCCTTTTGAGCGTTCGGGGCGTTGAGTTCGCCCCCAGGCGATTGACCGCCCATGCCGCGAGGCATGGGCCCTATTTTGATGAAGGCGTTGAAACCGGAGAAGAGCATGATTGAATTTGCATTGTTTGGAGCAGGGCGCATCGGCAAGATTCACGCGTCGAATCTGGTGCGGCAACCGGGCGCGCGCCTGAAGTACGTGGTGGACATGCACGCACCTTCGGCACAGGCGCTCGCGCAGACGCACGGCGCACAGGTGGCTGGCGTCGAGCAGGCACTGGCCGATCCCGCGGTGGGCGCCGTGGTGATCGCTTCGAGCACGGATACGCACGCGAATCTGATCATTGCCGCCGCGAACGCGGGCAAAGCGGTGTTCTGCGAAAAGCCCGTTGATCTGACCATCGCCCGCTCGCGCGAGAGCGCCGAGGCCGTGCGCCGCAATGGCGTGGTTTGCATGATCGGATTTCAGCGCCGGTTCGATCCCACTTTCGCGGCACTGAAGGCGCGGATCGAGGCCGGCGAAATCGGCGTGCCTGAGATGCTGATCGTCACCAGCCGCGACCCGGGCGCGCCGCCCGTCGACTACATCAAGAGCTCGGGCGGGATCTTCAAGGACATGCTGATCCACGATTTCGACGTGTTCCGCTGGATCATGGGCGACGAGGCGCAGCGCTTGCACGCCACGGGCAGTTGCCTCACCGACCCGGCCGTGGCGGCCGCCGGCGACATCGATTCGACAGCCGTCACGATCCGCACGAAGCGAGGACTGCTTTGCCAGATCAACACGTCGCGGCGTGCGGCTTACGGCTACGACCAGCGCTTCGAGGTGCTCGGCAGCAAGGGCATGCTGCAGGCGGGCAACGTGCAGCCCACGCAGGTGACGGCCTGGCTGGCGGGGGGCATCTCGACGGATGTGCCGGAGCCGTTCTTTCTGGAGCGTTATCGTCAGGCTTATGCGGCGGAAATGGCGCATTTCGTCGAGGCGGTCACGAAGGGAACGCCAGTGCGCACGACCATCGAAGACGGCGTCAAGGCGCTCGAGCTGGCCGAGCTGGCCATGTCGTCGTGGCGCAGCGGGGCCGCGGTGGACCTGCCGTCGAGCGAGGAGGCGAGTGTCGCAGAAGCGGTATAGCGGCGAGTTTGTGTCCAGAACGAAGCAGGGCGGCGTGCGGAGCATGTCGCCTTTCACAGCCATGCGGACAATCGGGGACGGTGGATGCATGCGCGATGCGCATGCATCCACCAAGCGCGTGCGTGGCTCAGGCCATTGGCGCTGCAAGCGGCGCGCCGAAGATCGCGGTCTGATACTCGGCGAGCAGGGCAGGCTCCTCGATGGACCCATGATGATGAAGCTGCCGCCACACGCCATCGATCTTCGCGAACCAGCGCGTCGTGCGAATGCGCAAAGGGATCGTGCGATCGGGCAGCACGCATGTCCCTTCTTCGCGGCCGACGAACAAGTGCCAGTCGTCGCCGCCTTCGGACGTGAAGTCGTGAAACGCGACGTGCACGCGCGCCGGACCTTCAAAGAGCGCCTGGTAACCCGCGCGAATGGCGGGCCAGCCGCGCCGGATCCCACCGATGGGATTGTCCATGCTCGGACGCTCGCCCGGCGCCCAGTTGGCCGCGAGCGCGTCCAGATTGCCCGTGTTGAAGGCGCGATAGAAGGCCACCAGCGCTTCCAGCGGACTGCCCTGGGGTGCGAGTTCATTGCCGGTCACGCGAAGAATGGGGGTGTTCATGTCGGTTTGCTCCGTTGGGGTGGACGAGTGCAGACTACGCGCGAATACCAATCTATAGAACTGAAATGTTTTGATACCAGCAATCTGCATTTTCGATATGTGCTAGTCTGCATTCATCTACGCTCTGGGTGGCGCCGATGGATATGACCGACTTGAAGACATTCGAGGCTGTTGCGCGTTTGGGCAGCATGAACAAGGCCGCAGCCGAACTCCACACCGTGCAGTCCAACGTCACGGCCCGCATTCGTGCGCTGGAGGAAGACCTCGGGCTCGCGCTGTTCGAGCGCCACGCGCGCGGCGTGGTTGCTACGCCCGCGGGCCAGCGCATGATGCCGTTCGTGGGACGCATTGCGAAGCTCGTCGAGGACGCTCGCGCAGCGGCGCGAGACGACGGGACGCCGGCCGGCGCGCTCGTGCTCGGCTCGCTGGAGACCATCATGGCGCTGCGTCTTTCTTCTCTGCTGGCCGGCTTCGCCAGGAAGTGGCCGAAGGTGCAGCTGGTGGTCAGTTCCGGCAATACCGCGAAACTGGTGCGCGACGTCGTGGAATGCAAGCTCGACGGTGCGTTCGTTGCTGGCCCTGTCGAGCATCCCGAGATCGAGCAGACGCGCGTCTTTACCGAGGAGCTGGTGCTTGTTGCCAGTCCTGCGGTGTCGTCATTGAAGGATCTGGCGAAGATTGCCGACCTTAAAACCGTGGTGTTTCAGTTTGGTTGTTCGTATCGGCAGCGGTTGGAGGCATTTCTTTATGGGCGCGGGCTCGTCGTGGCCAAGCCGCTGGAGTTCGGTTCACTCGATGCGATTTTGAGCTGCGTGGCGGCTGGGGTTGGGGTGACGTTGCTGCCGAAGGGGGTGGTCGAGCAAGCGGCCGTTGAGGGGAAGGTTAGCGTGCATCGTATGCCGGCGGAGCTGGCGCGGATGCAGACGCTGTTTATTCGGCGGCGCGATGGGTATGTCTCGAGCGCGCTGGGGGCGTTTCTGGAGATGGCGGAGGGGGCGGCGCGCGGGAAGGTCAAGGCGGCTTAGGTGGCGGGCGAGATTTGGAGCGGTGGATTTGGGCCTGCAGGCGGTGCGTGGCGTTGCCCGTACAGTAGGGTCAAAGTGATACTGGGGTTTTATGAGTGCGTCGCGCCCCGCGATCGTGTCCACGTCACACAAAAGCCATTGCCGCTTATGCGCGAGCTATTGCGGATCGTGCCGCCTGGCGCGACCGTGCTTGATCCGTTCATGGGCTCTGGGACAACGGGCGTAGCATGCGTGCAAACGGGCCGCCGCTTCGTCGGCATCGAGCTGGACCCCGTGCATTTCGAATGTGCGTGCGAGCGAATCAGCAATGCGCATCGCCAAGGCGCGCTATTCGTTCATGCCGACAACGCCAACGAACAGGCGCGATTGACGCTCGAATGAAAAAACCCCCGCCGAAGCGGGGACTTGTCCTATCGCCCAGCGCCGAGAACCTTCTGGATCGCGGCGCACTTCGGAGCCGCTGAAGTTTCCATATCATCAGGGCATGTTAGCGACTTATAGAATTCAAACTCTTGCGCCGCTACCTTCTGCCGGCACGCTGCAATCTGGAAATCTGTATCGAGCGAATATTCGTTTTTCCACTCATTGAACGCGAAGCCGATTAGGTTACAATCAGATTTAATCTTTTCTCCCCATAATTTATAGTTCGCATCAAGTGCGATTCGTTTATCCCCGGACGAAATTTTCCGGATATACGCGTATAATTTTACGGAGTCGGCAAGCATTCGTGCCGTATCCGTTTTCGAACAAGAAAGAGAATCGTCTCTAGTCTTTGCATTTTGTTCGCAGGCGGTATTTCCGAGTGCCGACACCGATATGACGATAGCCATAGTGGCAAAGCAGAATTTAGTGACTCGAATCATAGTTTCCATCCCTGAAGAGATTTCCCTCTGAACGCCGGCGTTTCACTAGACCACTCGGTTGCGAGCCGCTGGCCCATGTATATTCCATAAATTTCGCCGGCACGCGATCATAGTGGCCGGAATTTACGAGATTCAATAGAGCGTCGTTATGGTGACGAAAATTGTAGACAAAATCAACAAGCGCATCATATTCGTATTGGAAAAGTGGTACATGGATTTCTTTATTTACTATGCGCTCAGGGTCTCTAAGATCTTGCAGTAGTAGTTGCCTGGCCTGGGAGATCGTGACCCCTGCGTGAAAAGGGGCTTCAGATGCAGCGCCCGAGATTGGCCCCATATGAACCAGGTGCCCGAAGCCGATAGTCGTATTACCGCCGCCGCCAGCGCCATCGTTATCGTACAAATGTGCACGGAAGGCTTCCCAATCAGCAACAAAATCTATCCCCTGTTGCGAGACGTGCCACGGCTTGCAAAGCCTCGCCGTTTGTACGGTTACACAGGAATTCGGATTGGTATTTGTTACTGCTGTCGCAAGTGCATCTGACATAAAATCTCCTGTAACTGTGCGTCGGATGGATTTCCGCGCATACGCGCCCTAGTGCATCGTGCGTGCTGTGCGTTCGGCGGGGTTATCGCAACGCGCGTCCTCGCCGGATATCCACGCGTCGCGGAGCGGGCTATAGACTCCCCATAGCGCGCGATCTCGTGCCGTAGGCTCGCGGCATATGTTCGCGCGTCCAATCGCAGTGTTTAGCGTCGCCGCGAACGTCGCGTCGTCCATTTCATCGATACTTTCTAGTTCTTCGTCGTACTTCGGCAGGCCGATTGATTTAAATTCGTCCGCAATGAAATCGAAAACCCATTGACTGAATAGAAGCGTTACGTCGTCGTTATCAGTGGGCGGCGCGAAGTACAGCGGAGCATATCGGGTACGTGGCGCACCCGTTGTCACGATGATTGATCCAGGTTCCTCCAGCGTCACGCCGAATCCCATCATGCACCAGAGTTCCCCATCGCAATCACGAACGTGCTGGAGCAAATCGAATTCGTGCATGGGAATAACGCGCCAGTTATCCGAATCATCCTTCTGGTGGTACTTGTTGCGAACGTGCGCGTAGAACGACGCAAGAATACGCGACGTAAATATGAGCGGTCCGTTCTGTTTTCCGTTCCCGATCCATGCGGGTTCAACGAATAGACCATTACTCGAAAAGCGCTTTCGGACGACAAGCCACAGAGACAACGGCGCGATGTATTGCGTTTTGATTTTCATGTTATAGCTATCTGTTGATCGAATATTTATATGAAAGTTATTCCACGATTTCACGGTGGCCAAGGTAAATAACAACGCGTTGCGCGTTGTCCGTCGGATAGCGACGTGTTCGCCCCTGTGAATCTGTTATGCCGTGGACTAATTCACCCGAAGGCATGCGAACGGTGTAGTACGTGTCTGCGAGCGGCGAGCCCTTTACGTCGCGAAGCGTGAACTGTTCGTCGTATGTACCGGCCCTCGTCGGCGCAACGGGCTTTTCGGTTTTTGCCTCTCCCTTGCTTTCCGAATAGAACGTATTCGAACCGCTGGACGCAAGAACAAAGTTTTTACCGCATGGGCACAGAACGCGATCCATGTCTTTCACGTAAGGCTGGCCGTTATCCATCCAGGTGCCAGCGGTGCCGTAGATCGGCCATCCACCTTTGCAGTTTCCGCACGTCGCGTGATTCTCCTTGCGCGCGTACATCTTGCCTGCTTCGTTATAGAAGTCGCTACGGCCAATCACTTCGCCGCCCGTGGTGGTGCGGTCTCCGTCTGCTACAAGTCGATCGAACATGCTTACTCCCGGTGTCCGAGATAGATGCTGACGTGTTGTGCGCCTTCGGTAGCGTATCGCCCGGTGCGGCCCTGTGAATCGGTTATGCCGTGTACGCGTGCGCCAGAAGGTAAGCAGGCGGTGTAATAGGTATCGGGAAGGGATTTCCCGGTTGAGTCTTTGAGTGTGAATTGTTCGTCGTAGACACCTTGAGTCGGACTGGAACGCGGCTCGTTCGCTGTTCCGTATGCCGTGCCTTCCAACTCGCTCGCCGTAAATTCATGCCAGGCGGTGTCTTGAGACGCGATCATGACGGGCGGCGGATCGCAATTGCAGAGGCACAAGTCGCCCTCCAGGGCTTGCTGCTTACCTTTCATCGTGGACTTTCGATGCGGACCTTTCCACCCGATTACGCCCGTCGTATTGCAGACAGGGCACAAGACCTTTGCACCGATGAATGTCAAGGAACGGCCGTGGTGCGTGCAACTTTCTTCGCCTTCGATAACGACGCCGCCCGCCGTGGACTTGTCGCCCAGTCTTAGCAGGTATCGCCTCATACCGCGCTCCACAGAATTCGCCTTTGTCGCTTTGCCATTTCCATACCTCCAGGGAGTCGATGAAAGCAACCGGCCCGGCACGGCGACCGGTTACGCGCGGGCTTGGATTTCGCCCATTCAGGCGATGCTGCCGCTGCTCCCGATGGCGCGAAATCAGACGTGTCCGAATAGGGGGATGAACGATTCACGGCGCATTGTGGCGTGCACACAATTTGACATTCGACAATTTCTCTCAAATATGGCGAATAATTCGAATGCTTGAACCGTGCCCCGAATTTTCGACTAGCCCGCACAATGCGGGCTTTTGCGTTTCTGGACCGCACAATTCCCGTAACAGGCCGCTGAAATACACCCGAGCCGAAGCGGCCTCGCTCCAATCACGCGGCTCTCGCCGCAAGATTTTCCGCATTGTGCAAATTCAATGCGGATTCAACGTCCTTTTGAGAGTTTGAGGTCAATTCCTAGCCTCATTTCCGCGTTTACCGTAACTGCGGACGGACCTGTGCCAAGGTTCGCAGGCGCACGAGGTTGTAGGCGGCCATGTTCAACACGAACATCTGATCCACCTTTTTCAACCCGCGCACCATTGCCTGGCGCATGCGCCCCACGGTCTTCGCCCATCCGAAGCCTTGTTCGATCAGCTTGCGCTTTTGCTGAGAAATGGCGTAGCCCGCGCCCGAGGCAATCGTGTCGGCCACCGCCGAACGCCGCCCCGAGGTGTTTTGTGCAACGTGTGGCGTGACCTTCATCTCGTGACAGGCCTCGATGAATTCCTGTGCGTCGTAACCCTTGTCTGCGCCCAACGTAATTTCTACGTTCGGATCCTCTGTCGCTTGCCGCGCGTCGTGGATCATGATCTTGGCCGCTTCACGCTCGGCATGCCCGTCAGCGTGTGTCACGCGCGCGTTGACCACCAGGCCGTGCCGGTTATCGGCCAGCGTATGGCCCATGTACCGCAATTCGCTGGCCGTCTTGCCTTTGCGATAGAGCCGCGCATCGGGATCGGTCCTGGACTGATGCGTCTCGTTGCTGCGCTTCTCGCCTTTGAAGTCGCCTGCGCCGCCGCCGCCGTCCTGATCGTCACCGTCCTTGCGCACG
>NZ_BAYD01000054.1 GCF_000685075.1 Paraburkholderia oxyphila NBRC 105797 | reverse complement strand
AACCCGTCGGACTGCTGAGCGAATACGCAAGAATCCAGGCGGACAAATACGATGGAGTCCTACGAATGTGCGAGAGTGATTCCATATGAATACGTTGGAGTTCCACGAATACGCGTATATCCCAATGGTTTTGGTTATGCCCCACGGCGCGCGCAGCGCCGCCGGATGGATGAGCCCTTAGTCACTCTGCTATACGTCCAGTGGTGACAGACGCCCCGGAGCCGCTCCGCTATAAGTCGAGTGGTGAACTGCGTCACACTGGCGGTTTGAGCGGCTTTCTTTTGCCTACTTTTCTTTGCCGCGGCAAAGAAAAGTAGGTGCCGCCCCGCACAGGGGCAACGCTTGCGGCCCGCCGCGAAAACAAGTTAAGGCCAAAACAACAACCCGCGCCAAAAGGCGCGCCCAAGCCCGAGCAAAGCCGCGCTCACCGAGCGGCATCCCCAAGCCGATAAGCGGCGCTCGCTTCATCCAGCCGCGCCTTCAGCGCAGGATCGATCTCAAGATCGGCGGCCGCGATCGACGCATCGAGCTGCTCCGGCTTGCTCGCACCAATGAGCGCAGAAGTCACGAGCGGGTTAGCCAGCACCCACGCGATCGACGCGGTAGTAAGCGACTGCCCGGCATCCCCAACGATGCCCCGCAGCGTCTCGATGGTCTCGAACTCACGCGCGTGCCAGTAGCGATCGTGATACATCTTCCCGGCAACGCCCACGCTCTGCGTAAAGCGCCCTTCAGCGGGTGCGCTGTCCTCGCGGTACTTGCCGGTCAAGAGCCCACCCGCGAGCGGGTTATACGGAATCACCGCAAGCCCCTCTTCACCCGCGAGCGGCAGCAGTTCGCGCTCGATCTGCCGAAACAGCAGGTTGTAACGCGGCTGCACCGATACAAAGCGCGCCACGCGCAACACATCCGCACGCCCAAGCGCACGTGCGAGCCGATAAGCAAGGAAGTTCGACACGCCGATATAGCGCGCCTTGCCCGCACGCACGATCGTATCGAGCGCCTCGAGCGTTTCATCGAGCGGCGTGTTCTGGTCGTCGGAGTGCAGTTGATAGAGATCGACATAGTCGGTGCCCAGGCGCCGCAGCGAAGCGTCGATGGCATCGAGCAGATGCTTGCGCGACGCGCCCTGATCCCACGGCGACGGCCCGACCTTGCCCACGGCCTTGGTCGCCACGATGAAGCGCTCGCGCCGCCCCTTGAGCCAGCGCCCGACAATCTCCTCGGTGCGCCCGGCGTGCGTTTCGCCGCCGCCGAGCGGATAGACGTCGGCGGTGTCGATGAAGTTGGTGCCGGCGTCGGCGGCCTTGTCGAGAATGAGACGGGACACGTCCTCTTCGGTCTGCAAGCCGAAGGTCATGGTGCCGAGACACAGACGCGAAACAGTCAGGCCAGTATGGCCAAAACGGCGGTATTGCATCGAATGCTCCTCTTTCTGGCGGTGCGTTGCGTTGCGCTCAGCGCGCCTGAGAGGCGCGCAATGCTGCGAAGCATAGCGCGCTCGCGCCAAACCTGCCGGGCGCGGCAGCCGCACCTTACGACAATGAAATGCGGGTATTCGATGAGGATCGCGCAAGGCGCCGCGCGACCGTCACCGCGCGGTAATGGTGCTGAAGGGCCGATCACGCGAATAAGCGGGCTCTGCAGGCTCTAATCGCGCCGTTGTCCGCTCGCCCCGTGTCGTAAGCTCGTAGTGTCCTTTATTTCGCCCGCCCCACCGTGACCTCGACGACCACCGACGCGCCCATCCACCCCGACCGCCAGCAGGAGGCGAGCGCGCTCAGCGCGCAAGGCCGCTTCGCCGAGGCGTTCGCCGTGCTCGCGCCGCTCGTCGGCGCACACGCACGCGCGGACGACGCAGCCCTCGCCGATTCGCTCCATCTGGCCGCGCTCTGCGCGCTGGGCGCGGGCAAGACCGATGCGGCGCAGGCACTCTGGCAGCGCTGCATCGATGCGAAGCCCGGGTTCCTGGACGCCTGGCACGGCCTCGCGGCGATGCTCACGGCGCTCGGCCAGTGGGCCGCCGCCGAGACGCTCTGGCGGCGCCTGCTCGCCGCGGACCCCGCGCACGCGGACGCGCACAGCAATCTCGGCATCGTCCTGCATCGCCTCGGGCGCGCGCAGGAAGCCGAACTCGCGTATCGCATGGCGCTCGCGCGACAGCCCGGGCACGTGGATGCCCAGTACAACCTCGGCATCGTCCTGCACGAGGCGGGCCGCCGCGACGAAGCCGAAACGGCCTACCGCGCGGCGCTCGCGGCCAACCCGCACTATGCTCGCGCGCACAACAATCTCGGCACCCTGCTGCGCGAGCTCGGACGCTTCGACGAAGCCGAAGAGGCCTGGCGCCAGGCGCTGCTCGCCGAGCCGCAATACCCCGAGGCGCTGAACAACTACGGCGCGCTGCTCAAGTCGCTCGGCAGACTGATGGAAGCGGAGCTGGCGTGCCGTCTCGCGATCAAAATCCGGCCGGACTACGTCGAAGCGCTCAACAACCTGGGCTGCGTGCTCACGGATCTGAAGCGCCAGCCCGAAGCCGAGCTGTTCTACCGGCAAGCACTGGCGCTGCGCCCCGACCACGTCGATGCGCACTACAACCTGGGCGTCACGCTGCAGCAGCTCGAACGCTACCCCGAAGCCGAAGCGGCCTACCGCACGGCCCTGCGGCTCGCCCCCGCGCGCGCGGAAGCGCTCAACAATCTCGGCTGCATGCTGGGCATGCTGGGCCGCCTGCCCGAAGCGCTCGAGACGCTGCGCGCGGCGCTCGCCCTCAAGGCCGATATCGCGCAGGCCCATTTCAACCTGGGCGGCGTATTGAAGGAGCTGGGCGCGCTCGACGAAGCCGAGGCCGCGTACCGCCGCGCGATCGCGCTCTCGCCCGATTACGGCGATGCCGTGTTTCGCCTCGCCACGCTGCTCATCACGATGGGCCACTATGAGGAAGGCTGGCGACTCTATGAGCGGCGCTACGAGAACACGGGCTTCGTGCATTTCGCTTCGCGCAAGATGCTGAACTGCGCACATTGGCAAGGCGAGCCGCTCGCCGGGAAGTCGCTGTTGCTCTGGCAGGAAGACGGCCTCGGCGACATGCTGCAGTTCGCCAGGTACGCACGCCTCATCAAAGCGCAAGGCGCGGCGCATGTTGCGTTCGGCTGCGTCGATGCCCTGCATCGCGTGCTCGCGGACGTCGAAGGCATCGACGCCGTCTACACCCACGCCGAAGCCACCGCGCGCGCCGCTCAGTTCGATTACTGGGCGAGCCCGCTAAGCATGCCGCTGCGCCTCGCCACGACCATCGACACGACGCCGCCGCCAACCCGCTTCACGCTCGACCCGGCGCTCGCGCGCAAGTGGGCCGCGCGGCTCGACACGCTGGGCGACGGCCCGCGCATCGGGCTCGTGTGGAAGGGCAATCCGAAGCACCACAACGATCAGCATCGCTCGGTTCCCTCGCTCGCGGCGCTCGCGCCGCTCTGGAGCGTGCCGGGATTGAAGTTTGTGAGCCTGCAAAAAGGCGCGGGAGAAGACGAAGCGCAAGCAGCGCAGCGCGCGGGCGCCGACGCGCAGCAACCGATCCTGCACCTGGGCACCGAGATTGGCGATTTCGTGGACACGGCGGCCATCGTCGCGCAGCTCGATCTGCTGATCTGCGTGGACACCTCGACGGCCCATCTGGCCGCCTCGCTCGGCACGCCCTGCTGGGTGATGCTGCCGGGCCGCGATGTGGACTGGCGCTGGCTCCACGTGCGCGAGGATTCGCCGTGGTATCCGCAAACGGTGCGGCTCTTTCGGCAGGCAGTCGACGAAACGTGGAGCGCGCCGATCGAGCGCGTACGGCAGGCGTGTATGGAGCGGTTCAGCCGGTAAGGCACGGCGCGCGCGAAAAGCGCGGGCACGCCAGAGCCGGATTCAGTCCCACATATTGCGGAATGCCACGGCGGCGATCACCGGCACGCAAAGCACGAGCGGGATCGCAAAGTAAGGCATCTCGCGATCGACAACCCAGCTGCGGATCAGCCAGCCCACGCCGAGCGCGAGCGTGAGTATCCCCACGAGCGCAGTCAGGGTATTGAGCAGCCAGGTGGGCGGCGGCTTGCGCTTTTTCTTCTCTTCCGTGGGAGACGGTTTCATTGGGGCGTTGAGAGTCGCGTTGAACGCTTGAGCATCCCGACGGGACGCCGATCAGACAATTTTACTCTCGATGCCCGGCGGCAAGCAGATGGGGACAGGTTCTGGCCCGCTACGCGCAATAGGCTTTTTGTGGCGCCAGAAAAGAAAAAGCCCGCCTGATTGGGCGGGCTGAATCCATATCAGGAGGAGACATGGAGGAGACGAGTTGATTCTAGGGTTTTCCCTAGGCAATTGCAAGCGTTTTTTGTGGGGCCATATTCATTCGTTGAAATTCGGGCTGTTTGCGTCCTTTTCTTACTATCGAATTACGTTTTTTATCTAATGTTTACTAACTTTTCATTGATAAAAGCGCTATCGCTTTGAATGATGAATGCCGGCGCAAACAAAACACGCTGCGCTCGCTTTACCTCGCAGGTAATCGATTCAGCTCCCTTCCCGCCCTATCCTCGTTACCGGTTCACACCCATTCCCATGTGCCCGCGAGGATAACCATGACCACCTACGCCATCGCCCATCTGCATCAAACCGATCTTTGCGCCGACATCGTCGAATATCTGGAGAAGATCGACGGCACGCTCGCGCCGTTCGGCGGCCGCTTCATCATCCATGGCGGCCCCGTGGAACGGCTCGAAGGAAAGTTCAGGGGCAACCTGATCGTCATCGAATTCGACGACCACGAGCGCGCACGCGCGTGGTATGACTCGCCGGCCTATCAAACCATCCTGCCACTGCGCACGCGGCACGCGAGCGGCGATGTATTCTTGATCGACAAAGTCGCGCAGCCGCATCGCGCCACCGATGTGCTCAATGGCGTTCCCGTGCCTGCGGCCAGGACGGCGTGAGCCGGCGTTGCCACCACCTCGCGTACTTGTAGTGGGCAATGGAGGGCAAGCGCCCGCGTGACGGTCAGCCAAGCGTGCCGCGTTGTTGCTGGTCCTGCTCCTGCGACTCGAACAGGGCTTTGAAATTGCCCTCTCCAAAGCCATCTTCGCCGCGCCGTTCGATGATCTCGAAGAACACCGGCCCAATCTGCCGCTTCGTAAAGCGCTGTAGCAGCAGCTTGCGCGGCCCCTTGCCGTCGACCAGAAGACCGCTTTGCGCGAGGCGCTTGACGTGAAGACCATGTCCGGGGAGACGCGCATCCAGGCCGTCGTAGTATTGCTGCGACGGTGCAGTCATGAATTCAATGCCTGCGGCACTGAGCTTGCGTATCGTGTCCTCGATGTCGGACGTCAGCAGCGCGATATGCTGGATCCCCTCTCCGCCATAGTCGCGGATAAACTCGTCGTTCTGGTTGAGAACGCCGGGTTGGTCGTGCGCAGCGGCCGCTACCGGAATCGACACGCGGCCACAGGCGCTCACCATCGAGCGAGCCCGCATGCCGGACAGGTGGCCCTTGACCTCGAGATATTGCTTCTCCGCGAAGCCAAACGTATCGCGATAGAAGTTCGCCCACTTGTCCAGGTTCTCGGGATGGACGATGTTCGACGTATGGTCGACGGCCAGAATGCTGGCGTCGCCCTCCGGCGTATTGCGCGCTTCGACGGGCAGCGAAGAGTCCGCCATGAAATCGGTGTCGACGAAGTACACGAGGCTCGCGCCGATGCCCAGAATCGCCGGCGCGTCGACGACGAACTCGCCTTCGACATCGGCCAGGGCCGCAAGCGCGCCGCCGGCCAGTGCCTGCTCGTGGGCCAGCCTCGCGTTGTCGACGCGAATGCCGATTGCGCGCACCGACGGACCATGCTTTTGCTCGAACGCGTTCGGGTTCCCGTTGATGAGGAACACAGCTGCACCTTGCGTCATCAGCCACACACCGGTCTTCGATTTGCCACGGAGACGAAACCCAAGGTGTTCGAAGCGCTCGACGAGCTCCATCGGGCGTGATGAAACGAATTCGACAAAGGCGAATCCATCCGTTCTGACTTGCGTGCTCATTTTATTGAATAGCATTCCTGAATATATGAAGAGAAATCAGCCACGCGGCGCGGACTCGCTCAGGTGCGCGTCGCGGCGACGACCTTGATTTCGACGATGAGCTCGGGACGCGCAAGCGCAGCGATGCCGAGAATGGTCCACGCCGGAAAATCCGAACGGATATAGCGCTCCTTCACTTCGCGGAACACCGCGAGTTGAGAGCCGACATCGACGTGGTACGAAACCAGCTCGACGACATCCGTAAAGTCGAGCCCCAAATGCTCGAGCACAGCCTCGATGCGCCTGAACGCAACGTCGATTTGCTCCTTCGGGTCTTGCGGAATTGTCCCGTCGGCACGCAGACCGATTTGACCGGCGATGAAGACGAGCCCGTTTACCGTTACGGCGGGCGAATACTGGAACAGATCGAAAATGCGGTTGCTTCCGAAAGTGGCGTCGTCCTCGGGAAGACGCAGGCGCTCGATTTGGCTCATGGCAGTCCTTCAATCGTGGTGGGAAAGTGTCAATCCAGCGTGTCCCACTCTACGTGACCGACCAGACCGCCGTCTGTATAGCGAGTTACCAAATCAGCCGAAAAGTTTCGAAGGGTCCAGCACCCAGATACGCCGCTGACGCAATTCAATCGCACCGAGTGTCGTCAGCCGCTTCAGGGCGCGCGTGACCGTGACACGGGTTGCGCCAGTCATCGCGGCGATTTGCTCGTGAGTCAAGGGAATGGGTATGAGCGTACCGTCCTCGCGCTTTTCCCCGTACAACTCCGCCAGCCTGCCCAGTAACTCCCCGATTCGCATTTCTGGTTTCGGAAGCGCAAGGTATTGAATTCGCGAGGCGAGAATTCGCTGCTTGATCGCGACGATACGCATGAGAGAAATCGCAAGCTCAGGGTTTGACGGAATCGCTCCGGTGATCACCCTGATATCGAACTCGATGAGCTCCGATCGCTCCGCTGCGATGGCCGTCGCGATGCGAGGCAAACCATCCATGGCTGGGGACTCGCCGAACATCGCCCACGGCCCCATCATCTCGAGCATGAACTCGGTGCCGTCGCTCTGGAAAATCGAAACCTGGATGCGGCCCGACAGCAGGAAGTAGAACGTGAAGCCGAGCTCGCCCTGACGGTAGATCGTGGCGCCCTTCTCGACCTTGATCTTCCGGCCGAGATGAGCAGCACGTATCCACACGCCCGCTGTGGCATCGTCCATGTGCCAGGTTTCCGTGGTCGTCAAAGCGCTCTTGCTCAAACTTGTCCCCCTTCTTGTTCGCGCGTGATGCGCCCGATTTTCCCACGTCATAGAAAGCAATACGAAAGCATCGGGAAGATTGCTCCGAAACACTAGCACTCATTTCTGCTCCGGATTTCCGCGGCAGATCACATTCACGGAAAAAACGTTTGCAAAAGAATATTCATCGCGCGCAAACGTTTTCACTGCTTTCACAATTCTTTCTTCGATACTGGCGAAACTGTGCGCCGACCCATTCTCTCGCTCATCTCACGAGACCGGAAGCGCACATGCAAACACGCCCTTTCGCGCAGTCACTGGCCAGCACGACAGCCGTTGTGCTGGCAACCATCATGCTTGCTGCATGCGGGCCGGGCGGCAGCGCGTCGCCGCAAGCTGTTGTCGCCACAAACGCGCCAGAGCGTTCCGATGCCGCGGCGCAAGCGCTGGATGTAGCCACGCCACCGCCGCCTGCTACGGCCGCAACGGACAACGTGGCCAACGGCTTCGGCGCATCGGCCCTGAACGCCACCAGCGCTGCAAACGCCGCCGATTTCGCCAGCAGCCCGGTGGCCAGCGTGCAGGCAAGCCTCGCGGCCGATAGCGAACAAGTCGCCCCCGTCATGAGCTACGCGCCCGGCGACGACCCGCCGCCGTCGAGCACCGGCGACCATTCCAGCAGCACCGCAACGACGACCCAGTAAGCCACCCGGAGTGTGCCTACACCTGTGCGTATGCACGCTCACCCCATCGACAAGCAGAAAGGTGAACCACAATGACGTCAACCAGCCGTCGCCGTTTCTTGCAGACCGTTGCTTCCTCGGGCGCCGCCGCCGCGGCGATGACCGTATTGCCCGAATCGATCCGCAATGCGCTCGCGATTCCGGCGTTCTCGCGCACCGGCTCGATCCGCGATGTCGAGCACATCGTGGTGTTCATGCAGGAGAACCGCTCCTTCGACCACTACCTGGGCCACCTGCGCGGCGTGCGCGGCTATAACGACCGCCTGCCGATTCCGCTGCCCGGCGGCCAGCCGGTCTGGTATCAGCCGTCGAAGGAGGACGCGACGAAGCCCGTGCTGCCATTCCACCTCGACACGCAGACCACGAGCGCGCAATGCGTGGGCGACCTCGATCACTCGTGGTACCCCACCCACTACGCGATCAACAACGGCGCGTACAACCAGTGGCCGCAGTACAAGACCGACATGACGATGGGCTACTACCTGCGCGCGGACATTCCGTTCCACTACGCGCTGGCCGATGCGTTCACCGTCTGTGACAACTACTTCTGCTCGCTGCCGGGGCCCACGCACCCGAACCGCTCGTACCTCATGACGGGGATGGTCGACCCCACCGGCACGATGGGCGGCCCGCTGCTCGACAACAACGACTACGTGGACGGCGACGTGCCGCCCACCTACCAGCTGCTCTCGTGGACGACCTACCCCGAGCGCCTGCAGGCCGCCGGCGTCTCCTGGCAGATCTACCAGCAGGGCACGAACGGCAGCGACCCGATAAACGGCAACTACGGCACCAACATCCTGCAGAACTTCGCCAACTTCATCAACGCGCAGCCGGGCTCGGCGCTGTATCAACGCGCGCAGACCGTGCGCACGATCGCCGACCTCAAGAACGACGTGCTCGCGAACCAGCTGCCGCAAGTCTCGTGGCTGCTGCCGCCGGCCGCGTTCTCCGAGCATCCGAAATACACGCCCGCGTACGGCGCCGAATACACCTCGCAGATTCTCGATGCCCTTACTTCGAACCCCGAAGTATGGAGCAAGACCGTGCTCTTCATCATGTACGACGAGAACGACGGCTTCTTCGATCACGTGGTGCCGCCGCAGCCGGCCACCACGCCGTCGCAGGGCAAGTCGACCGTGAGCGTGGACGGCGAGATCCATAACGTCGTGAATCCGGGGCGCGGCGGCAAGTACACCGCCGACGGCCTGCCCTACGGCCTCGGGCCGCGCGTGCCGATGACGATCGTCTCGCCCTGGAGCAAGGGTGGCTTCGTCTGCTCGCAGGTGTTCGACCATACCTCGGTGATCCGCTTCATCGAGGCGCGCTTCGGCGTGCACGAGCCGAACATCACGGCGTGGCGCCGCGCGGTGTGCGGCGACCTCACGACGGCGTTCGACTTCCGCACGCCCGACGCGAGCATGCCGACGCTGCCGGACACGAGCAACTACATGACGCTCGCGAACAACCAGTGCTCCGCGAACCCCGCGCCGACCGTGCCGGCCACGCCGGGCCCGATCGACCCGCAGGAGCCGGGCGTGCGCTACGCGCGTGCCTTGCCGTACGAATTGCATGTGAACGCCCGCGTCGACACGACGAAGAATGCCCTCTCGATCACGTTCGCGAACAAGGGCCGCCAGGGCGCACACTTCTACGTGTACGGCACGAACCGCAGCGACGGCCCGTGGCGCTATACCGTGGAAGCGGGCAAGTCGCTCGACGACACGTGGGACCTGAGCGTGACCAACGGCGTCTATGCGTTCGAGGTGTACGGCCCGAACGGCTTCGTGCGCCGCTTCTCGGGCACCGTCGGTGCAACTGCGGCTACCGCAGCGGCCGCCCAGCAAGGCCACACGGGCAAAGGCGGCACACCGCAGCCCGAAGTCGCGGCGCATTACGACGTGGCGAACGGCAACCTGTTCCTGAAGTTCACGAACACGGGCGGCGGCATCGCGCGCCTCACGGTGACGGACAACGCCTATGGCGCGCGCGAGCGCCTGCTGGTGGTGCCGGCCGGCGCGCACATCGAGGAGCCCTGGGTGCTGGCCGCGAGCCACCACTGGTACGACCTCACGGTCACGAGCCGCGACGACACCACCTTCGCGCGCCGCTACGCGGGCCACGTCGAGAACGGCAAGCCGAGCATCAGCGATCCGGCCGCGGTCGCGCCCGTCACGCAACTGAGCTGACGCGCCGCGGCAACGCCAGAATCGGCCCTGAATACAGGGGCTAAATACGGGGCTAACCGTCAGGGCCTTCGATCTCCTCGAAGGCCCTGCGCATTTGGCGCGCCAGCAGAACCTGCGAAGCGGTGGCAGAATAGAAGGCTTTCCGGCATTTTCCCGGCCACGGCGCCCCACGCGTTGCCGCGCGCGGCGCCCGCTTCCCCACCGTTGCACCGTTGAAGAGGATCGTCCCATCATGAGTTCCAGCGTGAAGCCCTATCCGGATACCCAGATTTACGTCGACGGCGCGTGGCGCGCCGGCGCGAAGACGATTGCCGTGGTCGACCCCGCCACCGAGGCGGAGATCGGACGCCTGAGCCTCGCCAGCGAGCAGGACCTCTCGGACGCCGCCGAGGCCGCCGCGCGCGCCTTCAGCGCATGGCGCAAGGTCTCGCCGCTCGAGCGCAGCAAGCTGATGCGCCGCGCCGCCGACCTGCTGCGCGAGCGCGCCGGCGAGATCGCCGCGATCATGACGCGCGAGCAAGGCAAGCCGCTTGCCGAAGCGAAGGGCGAAACGCTCGCGGGCGCCGACGTCATCGACTGGTTCGCCGAAGAAGGCCGCCGCACCTATGGCCGCGTGGTGCCCTCGCGCACGGACGCTGTCCGCCAGATCGTCACGCGCGAGCCGGTGGGCCCGGTCGCCTGCTTCACGCCCTGGAACTTCCCCCTCAATCAGGCCGTACGCAAGGTGTCCGCCGCACTCGCGTCGGGCTGCACCGTCGTGCTCAAGGGACCGGAAGAAACGCCCGCGAGCTGCGCGGCGCTCGTGCAGGTGTTCGTCGACGCAGGGCTGCCCCAGGGCGCGCTCAATCTCGTGTTCGGCGTGCCTTCGGAAGTGTCGTCGTATCTGATCGCGCACCCGGCCATCCGCAAGATCTCGTTCACGGGCTCGACGCCGGTGGGCAAGCTGCTTGCCTCGAAGGCCGGCGAGCACATGAAGCGCGCGACGATGGAGCTCGGCGGCCATGCGCCCGCCATCGTGTTCGCCGACGCGGATATCCCGCGCGCCGCGAAGCTGCTCGCCGGCGCCAAGTTCCGCAACGCGGGCCAGGTGTGCATTTCGCCCACGCGCTTCATGATCGAAGACGCCGCCTACGACGAGTTCCTCGAGCACTTCGTGGCGGCCACCAAGGCGATCAAGGTGGGCAACGGCCTGACCGAAGGCGTGCAGATGGGGCCGCTCGCGAACGACCGCCGACTCGCCGCGATGGAGCGCCTCGTGGCCGACGCGCGCGAGCACGGCGCGAAGGTCCTGACCGGTGGCGAGCGCGTGGGCCGCGAAGGCTACTTCTTCGCCCCCACGGTGCTGACCGACGTGCCGCTCTCCGCGCGCATCATGAACGAAGAGCCGTTCGGCCCGCTCGCGCCCGTAGCGCGCTTCTCGCGCTATGAAGACGCGGTGGCCGAAGCGAACCGCCTGCCCTACGGCCTCGCCGCGTATGCCTATACGCGCTCGAGCGCGACTTCGGCGGCGCTCTCGGAAGACATCGAAACGGGCATGCTGTCCATCAACCACCACGGCCTCGCCCTGCCCGAAGTGCCGTTCGGCGGCGTGAAGGATTCGGGCTACGGCTCCGAAGGCGGCACCGAGGCGATGGAAGCGTATCTCGTGACGAAGTTCGTCACCGAGCATCGTTGATTGGAAAACGCGCCGCGCGTGGGGGTTCCGCGTGCGGCGCGTGAGTTGCAAGTGTTACGTCTCCGGATAGCCGCGCGGATATCGCGGCAATCCATCAGCCAGTCGAATCCACTCAAGCTGCTGCGACGTCCACGTGTGGTGCTCGGGCGGCGCCTCGTCCGGGTTATCGAGCGTGCCGGTAGCCACATCGACCTCATCCGCAAACGCCGCGTTGCGATAAATGAGCGGCGTACCGCAATCGGAGCAAAAACTGCGCTCCACCTGCGCGCTCGACGCATACGTCTTTGGTGCGCCCGCAACGAATCTGAACGCCGCACGAGCGACACTCATCCAGCCGACCAAAGGCGCGCCCGACGCGCGGCGGCAATCCGCACAATGGCACACCGTATTGCCGATTGCTTCGCCCGAGATTTCATAGCGGATCTTTCCGCATAAGCAGCCGCCAGTCAGCATCGCGCCCTCCCAATTCCGCTTCCATTTTCTTTCAACAGCCTTACGTCCATTCCATCCTGCGCACGCAAATTCGAATGGAATAGATCGCCTGCTCGTCCTGTTGACATCCACAACGGCCTCAAAGCCCTTCTACAGGACCGATCATGCCTCATCGCGCACTGATATGCCCACCTCGCCCGCGTGAACGCGTGGCGCATTCCATTGCTTTTCCCTGGCCGCACGAACGCATGCAATTGGGAGGCGAGCCATGACCCGCACCGCGATCTGCGTGCCGTGCCGGCTCGCGGCCATTGCGGTGGCGACAGCCTGCGCCGGCGCCGCCTTTGCGTGGACCGCCGGCTGGATTACGCCGACGCGCGTGAATGCCCCGCACATCGTGAACACTTTCGAATCGAACTATGGCGTGCACCCCGGCTACCGGCGCAATCATGCCAAGGGGCTTTGCGTCGAAGGCACGTTCGAGAGCAACGGCAATGGTGCGCGCGTATCGCGTGCCGCCGTGTTCGCGCCGGGCGACACGCCCGTTATCGGGCGCTTCGCGATTCCGGGGAGCAATCCGTCCGCGCCCGACGCCAGCACGCCCGTGCGCAGCATGGCGTTGCTGTTTCAGTTGAAAGACGGAGAGCAATGGCGCACCGGCATGAACTCCACGCCCGTGTTCGTCGTTCGCACCCCGAATCAGTTCTACCGGCAGCTCGTGGCGTCGAAACCCGACCCCGCAACCGGCAAGCCCGATCCCGCCAAGCTCGACGCGTTCTTCCGCGCCAATCCGGAAACCTTGCCGTTCCGTCAATGGATCAAGGCACACCCGCCTGCGTCCAGTTTCGCGAACACGGCCTTCTATGGCATCAATGCGTTCATAGCCACCGACGCGGACGGCAACACACGCGCCGTCCGCTGGCAGGTAGTGCCGCAGACGCCGTTCGAGCCCGAAACCTCTGCCCAGAAAGCCGCCCCGAATTTCCTCGCCGACGATCTCGACGCGCGGCTCGCTCAAGGCCCGTTGCGCTGGCACCTCGTGCTGACGGTGGCCGCACCCGGCGACCCCACCAACGATGCCACGCTGCAATGGCCGGACGGACGCGAGCAGATCGACGCGGGCACGCTCGTGCTGCGCCGGGCGACGCCGCAACGCGAAGGCGCATGCCGCGACGTCAACTACGATCCCACCATCCTGCCCGACGGCCTGAAACCCTCCGACGATCCGCTGCTCGCTGCACGCTCGGCCGCCTATTCGGTCTCGTTCAACCGGCGCACGCATGAAGAAGCCGCGCGCTCACAGGAAAATGCGCAACCATGAAGACCCCTCGCTCGCATTTCAGTGCCCTTTCCCGGCTCCTGCACTGGTCCATGGCAGTCCTGATCGTCACCATGCTATTTGTCGGGGTGGGCATGGTCTCGACCGTTTCGCGGCTGCACAACACCTTGCTCGCGCTGCATCGTCCGCTTGGCATCGCGCTGCTCGCGCTCGTGGTCGTGCGCCTCGCCGTACGCCTCCTGTACGGCGCACCGAAACTGCCCACCGACATGCCGGCCTTGCCGCGCCTGGCGGCACACGGCTCGCACCTCGTGCTCTATCTGCTCATGATCGCCATGCCGCTGATCGGCTGGTCGATGCTCTCGGCTGGTGGCTACCCCATCGTGCTGGCCGGCGGCGTGCACCTGCCGCCCATTGCGCCGCACAGCGTCGTGCTGTACGCATGGCTGCGCGCGGCGCATACGTGGCTGGCGATGGCGCTGTACGCGACGATCCTGCTGCACGTCGCGGCGGCGCTCTTTCACGCGCTCATTCGCCGCGACGGTGTATTCGCCAGCATGGCGCGCGGCGCCAACTCATGACGACATGCCTCACGCACGAGCGCGAACAGGGATTTGACCAAGATGACGTCGCGCCACCGCGCTCAACTTGCGGTGCTGCGCCAGCCGAGCCCCAGGCTTTTCTGAAGCGAAACAAAGTCCTTCAGCAACTGGGCCTGCCCCGAAATCACGTCTTGCTGCGCGAGGAATTCGGCGCGCTGCGTATCGAGCAGGTCGACGAGGCTCGACGCGCCGGCGCGATAGCGTTGACGCATCAACGTAGCCGAACGCTGCGCGGAATCCTGCACCTTTTGCAGCGTCACCAGATGCTCGCGCTGGTAGCCATAGCGTGAGAGCGCGCCGTTCGCATCTTGCAGCGCAGCGAGCACCGCCTTTTCGTAGCGCGCCTCTGCTTCGTCGCGCGCGGCCTCGGCGCCGTGCACTGCGCCGAGCGTACGGCCGAAGTCGAATACGTTCCACTGCAGATACGGCACACCCACCCAGCTGAAATTGTTCTTGCGCAGCAGGTGCCCCGGGTCCGCTGCCGTGAAGCCCAGATCGCCGAACAGCGTGAGCTTGGGCAGAAAGTCGGCCACATGCTCGCCGATTTGCGCGTTGCTCGACGCGAGCCGGCGCTCGGCCGCGCGAATGTCGGGCCGCTGCGCGAGCATCGTCGCGGGGTCGCTCACCGGCACCGATGCAGGCAGCGCGGGGAGCGCGCGCGGCGCGGCCAGTTCGGCATCGAGCGCACCGGGCGCCTTGCCGGTCAGCACGGCAAGCTGGTCGAGCGACATCTCCACCTGCGACGCGAGCGGCGCGAGTGTCGAGCGCGTGGTCTCGACCTGGGTCGTCAGCCGCTCGACATCCACCTCGGCCGCCGTGCCGCCGGCGCGACGCTGCTCGGTCAGCGTCAGCATCTGTTGCTGCAGGTCGGCGTTGCGTTGGGCAATCGCGAGGCGCTGCTGTTCATCGCGCAGATCGATATAGGCCTGGGCCACTTCGGCCGCGAGCGAGACTTGCGCATCGGCGAGATCGGCCTGAACGGCATCGGCTTCATCGCTCGCCGCCTCGACCGCCCGGCGCGTGCCGCCGAACAGATCGATCTCCCACGATGCATCAAAGCCCGCCGTGTAGAACTGCAGCGGGCCGCGCCCCGACCCGGAGCTGGCCGGCTGCTGCGAGAACGCGCTGAGATTGGGCTCGCGCATGCGCGGCGCGGCGGCGCTGGCCGAGACCTTGGGCATCTCGGCCGCCTGTTGCTGCTGCAATTGCGCGCGCGACTCGCGCAGCCGCGCCTGAGCCGCCCGCAGATCGGGATTGTGGGCAAAAGCCGCGGCAACCAGCGCATTGAGCTGCGGGTCGTCGAACGCCAGCCACCATTCGCTGGGCGCGCGCTCGGGCGTCACGCCTTGCGCCGGCGTGCGAACGAAGGTGGCGGCGCTGGCCGCCTCCGGCGCGACCGCCGGTGCGCCGCGATAGTCGGGGCCCACTGTGCAGGCCGCGAGCGCACAGGCGGCAGCCAGCACGGTGAGCGGCGCGATTGCGGATCGGGAAGAGCGAATTGCGGTCATGAGTCAGGAGTGAAAGCGTCAGTGACCGGCGGACGGCGTCTGTGCGCCGGGCTGCGGTTTCTTGAGCAGGAGTGCAAGCGGCACGCATGCCGCCAGCGCGATGCCGAGCACCCAGAATGTTTCGGAGAACGTGATAACCATCGATTGCTGCTGGATTTGCGCCGCGATCTGGCCCAGCGAGCGCATCTGCGAGTACGCCATGTCGCCCGTCTGCGCAAACCAGTTCGCCGCGCCCGCCGCCACGCGTTCCTGCCCGATCAGCGAGTTGGCGCTGAGCGACTCGCGCAGCACCGCCGTGTGGAAGGTCTCGCGGCGGTCGATGAGCGTGCCGATGATCGCGAGCCCCACCGAGCCGCCCAGATTGCGCGCCATGTTGTAGAGCCCTGCCGCGTCGCCGGAATCTTCGCGCGCGACTGCTGCCATCGAAGCCTGATTGAGCGGCATCATCGCCAGCATCTGGGCCGCGCCGCGCACGAGTTGCGACCAGACGAAATCATGGCCCACGCTCTGTGCGGTGAGCGAAATATCGAGCATGCAGCTCAATGTGAACAACAGCAGCCCGCTCACCACCAGCACGCGAAAGTCCACCTGACCGAGCAGGCGCGGCAGCACCGGCATCATGATGAATGCGGGCAGGCCCGACAGCAGCATGATCGCACCCGACTGCTCCGCGTTATAGCCCGCGACGAGGCTCAGGAACTGCGGCAGCAAATAGGAAATGCCATAGAGCCCTGCCCCCACCGCGAACACGATAATAATCACACTCGCATAGCGCGGATTGCGCATGAGCGAGAGGCGCAGAATCGGCTTTTTTGCCGTGAGCTGCGAAAGCGCGATCAGCGCCATGCCCGCGAGCGTCACCCACGTGAGCGCGACGATCATGTCCGACTCGAACCAGCGCTCGCGCTGCCCTTCTTCGAGCACCACGGTGAGCGAGCTCAGACCGACGGCCAGGCCGACGATGCCAAGCCAGTCGGCCTTGAAAAAGGCCTCCCAATGCGGACGATCGGGCTTGAGGCCAACGAGCAGCAGCGTGATGAGCGCAAGACACACCGGCAGGTTGATGAAGAAGCACCAGCTCCAGCTGATGTTCTCCGCGAGCCAGCCGCCCACGACCGGGCCGAGCAGCGGGCCGAGCAGCACGATGAGGCCGAACACCGTCATGCCGATCGGCAACTGCGAGAGCGGCAGGCGCGTGCGGATGATGGTCTGCCCCGTGGGAATCATCGCCCCGCCCGTGAAGCCCTGGCCGATGCGCCCCGCGATCATCAGGCCAAGCGAGTTCGACCAGCCGCACATCATCGAAAAGCCAATGAACAGCGCGGAATTGGCGAGCAGAAAATTTCGCAGTCCGAAGACCCGTGTGAGCCATGCCGCAAGCGGAATCATCACGATCTCGGACATCAGATAGCCCGTGGAGATCCATGTGCCCTCGGTGCCGGTCGCGCCGATCTCGCCCTGAATCTGCGGCAGCGCCGAGTTCGTGATCGAGATGTCGAGCGTCGCCATCAGCGCACCCAGCGCGCCCGCCGCCACGGCAACCCAGTCGGCTGCGCTCGCGCGCTCGCCGTGCGGATGCGCTCCGCCCGCTTGTGCGTTGGCGTGTTCAGCCACGATGGTTCTCGGCGTCGATACGGCGATCGTCGTCGCGCGCGGAGCGCGTGTCCACGTCCACGGTCACCGACATACCCGGCAGCAGCACGCTGCGTGTTTCGGGACCGGTATCGAGGCGGATGCGGACCGGCACGCGCTGCACGATCTTCGTGAAGTTGCCGGTGGCGTTCTCGGGCGGCAGCAGCGCGAATTGCGCGCCCGTGCCCGGCGAGAAACTGTCCACCACGCCATGCAGCGTATGGCCCGGCAGCGCGTCCACATGCATCTCGACCGGTTGGCCCACACGCATGCGGCCGATCTGCGTTTCCTTGAAATTCGCCGTGAGGTAGGTCTTCTGCACGGGCACCACGGTGAGCATGCGCGTACCGGGCTGCACGTACTGGCCCACCCGCACCGTGCGGTCGCCCACGCGGCCCGCCAGCGCGCTCCTCACCACCGAGTTGTCCAGGTCGAGTTGCGACTGTGCCGCATTGGCGCGCGCCGCCTCGAGTTGGGCGCGAGCCTGCGCGAGTTGCGCGGTGAGCGCGGCAATCTGCGAGCGCGCCGCTTCCACTGCGGCCGTATCCGCGGCCAGCGTGGCCTGGGCCTGGTCACGCGTGCTCTTGAGTTCCGCGAGACGTTCGGCCGTTTCCGCGCCCGTCGCCGCGAGCGGCGCATAGCGCGCGACTTCGTCCTGCGCGTGGCGCAGGCTCACGCGCGCCACTTCCTGCTGCGCCTGGGTCTGGGCAATGTTGGCGTGCTGCTGCGCGATCTGCGCCTCGGCATGCTGGATGTCCGCGTTGCGTGCATCGACGGTCGCGTTGGACTGATCGAGCGCGACCTGGTATTGACGCGCGTCGAGCTTCACGAGCGGATCGCCAGCCTTGACCGCCTGGTTGTCGGCCACATAGACGTCGGTGACATAGCCGCTCACCTTCGGCGCGATCGTCACGCTGTCCGCCTGCAGATAGGCGTCGTCGGTGCTCTCGATGAAGCGCCCGACCAGCCACCAATGGCCGCCCCAAACCCCAGCGGCAACGAGCGCCGCGAGCCCGAGACCCACCAGCACGATGCGCTTCGCGCCGCGCGTTTTCCCGTATTGCTCAGGCGTGACGGCGTCGCTCGGCGCCTCGCGCTCAGCTGCGCCTGCAGTCGTAGACATGTTTGGCCAAATCCAGAATTGTTCCAGTTGGTAAAATTATTCCATCCGGAAAAATTGTGTCAAGTGATATATTTCTTGGAGCGAGGGCGCAAACCGGAAATTTATGAACGAACCGAAACGACTGCGCCGCCCCTCGGCGGGCGGCTATGCGCGCGGCGACGAAACGCGCCGCAAGATCATCGAAGCCGCCATCAGCCTGTTCGGGCAGCACGGCTTCGAGGGCGCCTCGACGCGGGACATCGCGGCGCGAGCCGGCGTCAACGCACCTGCGTTGCAGTACTACTTCGAGAACAAGGAAGGGCTCTACCGCGCCTGCGCCGAGTCGCTCGCCGACGCATCGTGGCAGGCCTTCGAGCCCGCCGTGCTGCGCGCGCGCGCAGCGCTCGAGCGCAACGCCGACACCGCCGCGCTCATCGACGCGTTCGTCGACATCCAGCGCATCGTGGCCGACCGCACCTTCGTGAAGCACTGCGAGCCGGACCAGCGCCTCTTCTTCGCACGCGAGCAAGGCGGCGGCGAGCCCGAGATTGGCACCGAAGTGCTGCGCGATCGCGTGCGCATGCCGCTGAACAAGGTGAACACGGCGCTGCTGGCCCGCATCACCGGCCTGAGCGCCGACGACCCGCTCACCATCGTGCGCATGTTCAGCCTTTACGGACAGTTTTTGCTCTTCTATGTCGCGCGCCAATCGACGCTCACGATGCTCGAGTGGAAAGATATCGACGCGGAAAAGGCCGAGTTCCTCAAGGCCAACATCGGCGAGCAAACCCGCGTGCTGCTCGAGCACTGGAGCCGCGAGCGCGACACGAAGCGGGACCGGCCGGCGCAGGGCGGCTGAATGCGCCCGAATGTGGCTGAATGTGGCTGAATATCAGCGCGATGGCGGCGCACGTTTCCGATCGTGGAACGCACCGGCGTTTTGAGCCGCTTCCGAAACTTCGGGCCGCGTCGCACACTTTTGCGCTCCAGCGTCGGCAACTGAGCCGTGCGGTCAGCCTGCGCACGTGCTAGTGTTAAAAATTCGTTCCTCGCGCAACCGGTGCCGCCATGTCCCCCACCACCGCCGTCCTCGGCATACTCGCCGCCGTCCTGCTGGGCGCCATGAGCCCCGGCCCCAGCTTCGTGATGGTCGCGCGTAACGCAATCGGCCTGTCGCGCCGCGATGGCGTCGCCACCGCATTCGGCATGGGCATCGGCGCGATCTGCTTCGCGGGCATTGCGCTCGCGGGCCTCTATACGCTGCTCTCCACCGTCGCATGGCTCTATGCCGGACTCAAGATCGCAGGCGGCCTCTATCTCCTCTACATTGCCTCGCGCATCTGGCGCGGCGCGGGTCACCCGGTGACGATGAGCAAGAGCGAGATGGACGGCGCGCGGCCGGGCAAGTCGTTCTGGACCGGCCTCACGACCCAGTTGAGCAATCCGAAGACGGCGGTTGCCTACGGCAGCATCTTCGTGGCCCTGCTCCCGCAGCATCCGCCGCTCTGGTGCTATTTCGCGCTGCCGCCGCTCGTGTTCGCGATCGAAACCGGCTGGTACACCGTGGTCGCGCTCTGCTTTTCGAGCCAGCGTCCGCGCGATCTCTATCTGCGCGCGAAGCGCTGGATCGACCGCATTGCAGCCGGAGCGATCACCGCACTCGGTTTGCGGCTGATTCTCAGCGCGGGGCACCGCGGGCTCTAAGCCGCGCAGCACGGTCCATCACCGAGGCAGAACCCGGCGGTGCAGGAGACACACATCATGTACAGACGAGTCCTCGTCCCGGTGGATGGCAGCGAAGCCGCATCGCTTGCATTGGATGCCGCGCTTGAACTCGCCGCGGAGATGGCGGCCGAGCTTCGGCCGTTCTATGTGATCGACGTGCCGGTGCTCGCGTTCGAGTCACCCGAGCTCGATCCCTCGATCATGCGCAATGCCTTCGCAGCCGAAGGGCGGGTTGCCTTGGCCCACGCCGAAGCGCAGATGAGAGCGCGCGGCGTAGCGGGTTCCACATGCCTCGCCGAGATCTCGGGTCCCGGCAAGGACATTGCGCACCCTATCCTGCTCGCCGCTGCCGACTGGCGCGCGGACCTCATCGTGATGGGAACGCACGGGCGGCGTGGCTTGCAAAGGCTGATACTCGGCAGCGTCGCAGAGCGGGTGCTGCGCGGCACCACGCTGCCTGTGTTGCTGGTGCCCGCCCGTGCGCGGGCGGAGCATTGAATTCACCCGTTTCTGCCGATGTGCGGCTCTCGGGCAAATGTTTGCAGACGAGTTTGTAGACGAAGCGAAAGTGAAGGCCATCGCGCCTTCATCAAGCCGAATAGCGCGATGGCCTCACAATCGAACGCGCGGCAACGTCAGGCGATGTCGAAGCGGTCGAGATTCATCACCTTGACCCACGCAGCCGCGAAGTCACGGACGAACTTCTCCGTGGCGTCGTTGCTGGCATAGACCTCGCTAAGTGCCCGCAGCACCGCATTCGAACCGAACACCAGATCCGCCCGGGTAGCCGTCCACTTCAGCTCGCCCGTCTTGCGGTCGCGTCCTTCGAACACGTCGCGCGCTTCCGAAACCGGCTTCCACTCCGTGCCCATGTCGAGCAGGTTGCGGAAGAAGTCGTTGGTCAGCGTCTGCGGGCGGTCCGTGAACACACCGTGTGTCGCCTTGCCGTCGTTGGCGCCGAGGACACGCAAGCCGCCGATCAGCACCGTCATTTCCGGTGCAGTCAGCGTCAGCAATTGCGCCTTGTCGACCAGCAGCGCTTCGGCCGGTACGCGGACCCCGTCCTTGACATAGTTGCGGAAGCCATCGGCGGGCGACTCGAGCATGGCAACGGATTGCACGTCGGTCTGCTCCTGCAATGCGTCCATGCGGCCAGGCGTGAACGGCACGTCAACTGCATGACCTGCGTTCTTTGCCGCCTGCTCGATGCCGGCGCTGCCGGCCAGCACGATCAGGTCCGCCAGCGAGATCTTCTTGCCGCCGGACTGCGCGGCGTTGAACTCGCCCTGGATGCCTTCGAGCACCTTCAGCACCTTCGCCAGTTGTTCGGGCTGGTTCACCTCCCAGTCCTTCATCGGAGCGAGGCGAATGCGTGCGCCGTTCGCGCCGCCGCGCTTGTCCGAGCCGCGGAAGCTGGACGCCGAGGCCCACGCGGTGGAGACCAGCTCCGCAATCGACAGACCCGACGCGAGGACTTTCTGCTTGAGCGCGGCAATGTCCTTGTCATCGACGAGCGGATGGTTCACCGCCGGAATCGGGTCTTGCCAGATCAGTTCCTCGGCAGGCACTTCCGGGCCGAGATAGCGTGCACGCGGACCCATGTCACGATGTGTGAGCTTGAACCACGCGCGGGCAAAGGCATCCGCGAACGCTTCGGGATCCGCCAGGAAGCGCCGCGAAATTTTCTCGTAGGCCGGATCGAAGCGCAGCGACAGGTCGGTCGTCAGCATCGTCGGCAACAGCTTCTTCGAAGCATCGAATGCGTGCGGGATCGTTGCTTCGGCATCCTTGGCAACCCACTGATGGGCGCCGGCCGGGCTCTTCGTCAGCTCCCATTCGTACCCGAACAGATTCTTGAAGAAGCCCATGCCCCATTGCGTCGGCGTGCTGGACCAGGTGACCTCGAGGCCGCTCGTGATCGCGTCCGCGCCCTTGCCGGTGCCAAAGCTGCTCTTCCAGCCGAGCCCCTGCTCTTCGAGCTGCGCCGCCTCGGGCGCCGCGCCCACGTTATCGGCCGGACCCGCGCCATGCGTCTTGCCGAAAGTATGGCCGCCGGCGATCAGCGCGACGGTTTCCTCGTCGTCCATGGCCATGCGCCCAAAGGTATCGCGGATATCGTGCGCCGCCGCGAGCGGGTCGGGGTTGCCGTCCGGGCCCTCCGGATTCACATAGATCAGGCCCATCTGCACGGCCGCAAGCGGATTCTCCAGATCGCGCTTGCCCGAGTAGCGGCTGTGGGGGTTGTCGCTCAACGCGAGCCACGTGGTCTCACTGCCCCAGTAGACGTCCTGGTCCGGCTCCCACGTGTCCTCGCGGCCGCCGGCGAAACCGAACGTTTTGAAACCCATGGTTTCGAGCGCGACATTGCCGGTCAGGATCAGCAGATCGGCCCAGGAAATATTCTGGCCGTATTTTTGCTTGATCGGCCAGAGCAGGCGGCGCGCCTTGTCGAGGCTGACGTTATCGGGCCAGCTGTTGAGCGGCGCGAAACGCTGCTGGCCGCGCCCGGCGCCACCGCGGCCGTCGCCGATGCGATAGGTGCCCGCGCTATGCCAGGCCATGCGGATGAACAGCCCGCCGTAGTGCCCGAAGTCCGCCGGCCACCAGTCCTGCGAGTCGGTCATGAGCGCCGCGAGGTCCTTCTTGACCGCGGCGAGATCGAGGCGCTTGAACGCCTCGGCATAGTCAAAGTTCTTGTCGAGCGGATTGGACTTGCTCGAGTGCTGGCTGAGCAGATCCAGCCGCAATTGATTCGGCCACCAGTCGCGGTTCGTCGTCCCGCCGCCGGCCGTATGGTCGAACGGACACTTCGCTTCATCTGACATTTTCGATCTCCTTCCAGCGTGTTCACCCATCCGGAATACGCGATGGTCGTAAAGGGAAGCAAACGCCCATGGTGTCACGGTTCTCGCCGGCTTGCATTGTGCGTGTCTGAATCGTCCTGAACGCGGGCGCGACGCCTGTGCTCGCGTCATCCCCCGCCTTGGGCTGGGCAACCGATCCGTTCACGTCTCGCCCCAACAACAATTTGTGACCCATGTAACCGGAGCCGTCGCGCATGCGAACTAGCTCGTGTATCCGGCACGGGTACGAGTGGCGAACGATGCATCAAAAATCCGGTCGTGGCAGTAACGATCTCTCCTGCGGTATTCGATTTGTAATTTGCCAACCTATGGAGCCGTAAATGAAATCAGACCGCCTTTTCTCCTGCGCAGCGCGCAAGAATTTCATCTTTGCGATCACCGCCGCGCTGGCTTTACCCTCGATTGCATGGGCCGATGCGGATAACGACCCGGCTGGCGCTGTCTTTGTCATGTCGAACCAGCCAACCGGCAATGCCGTGCTGGCGTACTCCCGGGACGCGAACGGTCAACTTGCGTACCAGGCCACCTACCCGACGGGCGGCAAAGGCGCAGGTACCGGAGCCGATCCGCTGGGCTCGCAAGGCGCACTGGTGTTGTCGTCCGGGTTCCTGTTTGCGGTGAACGCGGGCAGCAACGACGTTTCCATGTTCAAGGTAGAAGGCACGAAGCTCACGCTGCTCGACAGGGAGCCATCGGGTGGGCAAACGCCGGTCAGTGTCACGGTAAAAGGGTTTATCGCTTACGTGGTCAACGCAGGCGGGACGCCCGACATAAGCGGATTTTTCGTCGACGGTTTTGGAAAGCGCCTGGTTCCGCTGGCGAATTCGCTGCGTCCGGTCGCGGGTGGCGCATCGGCTCAACCCGGTCAGATTGGTTTCGCACCGGAAAGCGATGAACTGCTGGTGACCGAGAAAGGGACGCAACTGATCGACACCTATCATGTCGACCCCGCCGGATATGCGACGGGCCCCGTGCGACATGCATCGAGCGGCGTCACGCCGTTCGGCTTTTCGGTCACGCGCCGTGGCTATGCAGTCGTGGCAGCGGCGGGCTCGGGCTCCGTTGCCTCTTACGACATCGAGCGCAATCAGGACCTGACGCCGATCAGCAACGTCCCCCTCGGGCAATTGGCGCCGTGCTGGCTCGTCACGACCGGTGACGGGCGCTTTGCGTATACGGCCAACGCGGGCAGCAGCACGATCAGCAGCCTTCGCGTGAACGCCGACGGAACCACGCAGCTGATCAATCCGACTGCCGCAGTCGTTAGTACTCCGCTAGATCTCGCACTTAGCGCGAATAGCCGGTTCCTGTATGTCCGGGAAGGTGACGGCGCCGTTGCTGGCTTCAGCGTCGCACCCGATGGCAGCTTGAATGCGATCGGCGCAGTGACCGGGCTACCTCCTGGCGCGCAAGGCATCGCCGCTCGATAACCGGTTTGTACTGCTTAAGGTGCCGGGCAGCAGAGCGGGTCGGAATGCGACGGGGCGCACTGCCAGGCACGCCCGGCTTTGATCATTGTTCGTTGAACAACCCGTTCGGCGGCGCGGCGTCGTGTTGGGCTTCGCGTACGTCACTGATGCGGGTGAAGCAGGCCGGCCAATTCCTCAAGCCGCACTTTAGCCCGCTGCAAATCCGCAGTTCCGAATCCTTCCGTGAAAGCGTCACGAAGAGGAGCGAGTACTTGCCTCGCCGCGCTCATCCTGCCTTGCGTCGAATACAGCCCCGCCAGGCTCAGCGCCGCGCGCAGTTCGAGCGATCTGGCGCCACGGTGGTGAGCCGTGGCAATGGCCTCATTGAATCGCGCCTCGGCCGCATCGCGGTCCGCGGCAGCCGCAGTGGCAACGGTAGCCGTCGGCCCCGCCGCAAGCAGCAACTCGCCCCCGAGGCGATACAGTTCCGGCTCGTGATGGCGTTCGCCCGATTCTTCGGCTACCGCCATGGCTTCTGCCAGTGCATCCAGCCCCGCGTCGCGCTGCCCTGCCCTTGCGCAGGTCTCGGCCAACAGTGCCAGAAAGTATGTGCGGCCAAGGCGAGCCCCGGTTGCTTCATAGTCGGCGAGGCCGTGGCGCACGCGAGCCATACCCTGCTCTGCTTCCCCCGCTTCGGCCAGCGCCCAACCGTCAAGTATGGTTGCCCACGCAAGTATCGTGGGGAAGCCCTGCTCCGTCGAAAGGTCGATGGCGGCCTCCGCGCAGTCATGCGTGAGTCTCGGCTCGCCGCGCAATTGATGAAGCTCCGCCTTGAACACAAGCGATTGCCCGAGACTGACCATGTCGTGCAACGCGCGAGCGCGACTGAGCGCCTGCTCGGCACGCCTTAACGCCTCATCCGGATAGCCCATGTGCCAGAGGACGAGGCCCAGGCTGCTTTCGCCAACGCTGCGAGGATCTCGCCCGTGCGCGAAGACCTCCTCATCGAGTGGCTCAGCGTCATGCAGTAGCGACAACTTCCCCAGGCCAGCAAGGTACGCATGCGCGGAATTCAGCTCCCCGAGCCTGAACAAGCTCATGCCCAGCAGGTAGTTTGCCTCCATGATTTGCGCGGGATTGTGCGCACGCTCGGCCAGGTCGAGCAGCCTTTCGGCGATCTCCCTGGCCGTCTTGTATTCGGCGCCCAGCTGATAAACCATGCGCAGGCCGGTTTGAGCCCGGAACAGATGCGGCGTTTGTCCGGCCTGCCTGCACAGCTCCAGCGCACGTGTGTAGGTCGCCTTCACTTCGGGCGAAGCCCAGCCTCTTGCGGCCATCAAGGCCGGCCCGATGGCAAGCCGCAACGCGAGTTCCCGATCGGCGCGTTCGGGCGTTTCAGGCAGGCCTTCGAGCAGATCCAGCGCCATGCCAAGCTGACGAATCGCTTCGGCATTCGCCGAACGTTGCCAGGCCTGTTGCCCGGCGCAATGCAAATACTCGACCGCTTTCGGCACGTTGCCGCTCAGGCTGTAGTGATGCGCGAGTTCGCTCCAGTGGTCCTTGAGATGCGCCTCAAAAAGCGCCTCGAGTGCCTGGCCGGTGCGTTCGTGCAGCAGGCGGCGCCGCTCGGCAAGCAATGAATTGCCAGCCACTTCCTGCGTCAACGCATGCTTGAACACATATTCCACGGCCGGGAAAGCCGGTTGCTCGTCGATGAATCCCCCTTTTTCCAGGCGCGCGAGGAGCGTGTATAGCGCGTCGTCCGGCAGTTCGACGACATACTGCACCAGGTTCGCCGGGAACGTCTTCCCAATCACGGCGAGCGTTTGCAGCAAGTCTTTTTCCGCGGCCGGCAGCCGGTCGATACGCGCAGCCAGCACGCCCTGCACCGTGGTCGGGATATGCAACGTGAGCGGCACCGCCTGCATGCGGTAATGGCCCTTCTCACCCACGAGCACGCGCTCTTCGGCCAGCGTTCGCACCACCTCTTCGATAAAGAACGGATTGCCTTCCGTTCTGTCGAGGACATGCTGCTTCACGGCAACGAGCGTGTGATCGTCGCCAACGAGCGCACTGATGAGCCCCTGGGCATCGGCAGGTCCCAGTGGTTCGAGCACTACCGGGGTGTAACAGTCGCGCCCGCTCCAGTCATCCCGATACTCGGGGCGGTAGTTGAGCAGCAGCAGCAAGCGGCCACTCGATACCTGATCGATAAGGAAAGCCAGGAAAGCCTGCGTTTCGCTGTCGAGCCACTGCAGGTCCTCGAACACCAGGGCGACCGGTTCATTCACGCTTTCCCGCACGAAAAGCTGTGCGATCGCCTCGAACGTGCGATCGCGCCGGATATGCGAATCCATTTGCGCGAGCGCCGGACTCGCCTCGCCGATCCCGAGCAGATGAAGCAGATAAGGCACCCGATCCTCGAGACTACGCTCGAGCGTCAGTACGCGACCCGTCACCTTTTCGCGGCACCGTCGTTCGTCGTCCGCGGAGGAGATCTGAAAATAATTCTTCAGCAACTCAATGAGCGGCAATAACGCGAACGATTTGCCGTGCGAGACCGAGAACGTCTCCACCACGAGGCAGCCTTTTAACGCGGCTCGCTTGAACTCATGAAAGAGCCTCGATTTCCCTACGCCCGCTTCGCCCATCACGCCCACGACTGAGCCTTGCCCCGCTTTCGTCGCATCGAGCGCCCTGCGCAATGTGTCGAACTCCGCCTCGCGGCCCACGAACCGGGTCAGCCCGCGCTGCTCGGCCACCTGAAGACGGGTGCGCAAAACGCCTGGTCCATGCAGTTCGTAGACGGCGAGCGATTCGGCGACCCCTTTCACCTGGGTCTGGCCCAAAGCCTTGAACTCGAAATAGCCCTCGGTCAGCCGGTAGGTGGACGGGCTCACAAGAATCGACGCCGGCGTAGCAATCGCCTCCATGCGCGAGGCAATGTGGATCGTGTTGCCGACCGGGTCATAGTCCGTGTGCAAGTCGTCCTTGCGGATCGATCGCATGACGACCTCACCGGTGTGGACACCCACGCGGATTTGCAGCGGAATCGCGTGCTCGAGGCGAATGCGGTCGCTATGCCGGCGCATCGCCTGTTGCATTCTGAGCGCCGCATACAGTGCGCGCTGCGGATGATCCTCGTGCGCGATGGGCGCGCCGAACAGGGCGAGGATGCCGTCGCCGAGCAGCTTCGCAACAAAGCCCTCGTAATGATGAACCGCCTCCATCATCAGCTCGATGACGGGAGCGATCAGTCGATGCGCCTCTTCGGGGTCCAGATCGTAGATCAGCGCAGTCGAGCCGGCCATGTCCGCGAACAGCGCGGTAATGGTCTTACGTTCGCTGACCGCCTTGCCGCGCGCTTCGAGAACCGCCTGTGCCGCACGGATTTGTTCAGCCAGATGCGATGGCGTGTAATCGATGGGCGACGGTGTGGCTCCCGTGCGAACGAGGACACCGCCGCACTGCTCGCAGAATCTGGCGCCCTCGCGGCATTCAAAGCCGCAATTGGTACAGCGCATATAGTCCCCCGGCTCGTGGGACGCTCTCGATCACCATTTAAATCTCAAACAGTTCGGGTATCAAGCTGCCTGCAGTGCGTTTTGCGAGCCTTATTTTCATACGAATCGGCGCGTGCAAGCTCGCGTTGCCTGCGCAAGGCACTATCCGTTCCAGGTGCTCGCCGATCACAGATCCATGCGCTTGCGCTGCAGGAACCGGCGCACGGCCGGATCGCGCTCCAGGCCGATCGCGAGATCGTACGCGCCGAGCGCTTCGGACTTCGCGCCGGCGCGTGCCAGCAAATCGGCACGCGCGGCCCAGTACGGCTGGTAGTCGGCCAGCCGCGGATCGTCCGCATACGGCTCGAGCGCGGCGAGCGCCGCGTGCGGGCCGTCCCGTTCCGCCAGCGCGAGCGCGCGGTTCACTGCCACTACCGGCGAGGCTGCAATCGCGAGCAGCGCGTCGTAGAGCTGCACGATCTCGTCCCAGTTCGGGCGTAGCGTCCGGCAGCGATGCACATGCGCCGACTGCAGTGCGGCCTCGAGCTGAAAGCGCCCGATTGCATGGAATGCGCTCGCGCGCCGCAGCAGTGCATCGGCTGCGTCGATCATTGGCGCGTTCCATGTCGCCGGATCCTGAGCCGACAGCGGCACATAATCACCCGCCGCATCGCGGCGCGCATCGCAACGCGCGTGCGCATACAGCATCAGCGCGAGCAGACCCAGCGTCTCGGGCTCCTCGGGCAGCAATTCGACGAGCAGGTGGGCGAGAAACAGCGCCTCGCCGGTGAGATCGCGCCGCTCGGCATCGCGGCCAAGCGGGTCGGTCCACCCTTGCGCATACGCCGCGTAGACCGCTTCCAGCACCGCAGCAAGCCGGCCGGGCAATGCTTCGTGCTCGGGCACGCTGAACGGAATGCCCGCGTCCCGGATCTTGTTCTTCGCCCGCGCGAGGCGCTTGCTCATCGCGGCGGGAGACATCAGGAACGCGGACGCAATCGTCTTCGCCTCGAGCCCCAGCACCACCTGCAACATCAACGGCGTGCGAATCGCAGCGTCGATCGCCGGGTGCGTGCACGCGAACAGCAGCGCAAGCCGCCGGTCGGGCAACGCGGCGGCTTCATCCTCGCCGATCTCGTCGGCGAGGATCGCGAGCTGGTTCGTCACTTCGTCGCCGACAAGTCGATGGCGCGCGCCGTCGATCGCGCGGCGGCGCGCAACCGTCATCAGCCACGCTTCGGGATTGGCGGGGCAGCCGCGTGCCGGCCAGTCCGCGAGCGCGGCCGCGAACGCGTCAGCGAGCGCGTCCTCGGCCGCGGCAACGTCGCGCGTGCGCATCGCCAGCAGCGCGACGAGCTTGCCGTAGCTGCGGCGAGCGACCGCCTCAGCCATCGCCTGCGCGGCGCCGCTCGCGTCACGACCGCCGCCGGACGGACTCATGCCCCAGATGGCGCTTCGTAAGGCGCGGTCCAGACCGGGCGCACTTCCATGATGCCGTGCGCCGCGCCGGGGCAACGCGAAGCCCACGCGAGCGCCGCATCGAGGTTGGGCACGTCGATCAGGTAGTAGCCGGCGAGCTGCTCCTTCGAATCGGAATACGGTCCATCGAGCACCTGCGGCTTGCCATCGACGAGCCGTACCGTGGTGGCCGCGTTCGTGTGCTGCAGCCGGTTGGCGCCGACCAGCGCCCCTGCCTTCTCCAACGATTCGGTGTACGCGTGATACGCGGCGACGCCTTGCTGCCGCTCGCTGTCGCTCATCTCGGCCCAGCGGTTTTCTTGTGAATAGATCATCAACAGGTATTGCATATGAGCCTCCATCATCGGTTGGTGGCGGATGAGTACATCGGGCCGCCATTTCAATGACGCGCGGGCCGGGTGCGGATGGACAAGCGGCGCGAAAAAAACTCGGACGGCGCGGGAAGGTGTCAAAGCCGGGGAACAGGCGTTTATCGGGCGTACGGTCGCCTGCCTCGATTCTGGCAGCATCGTTCCGGAACGCAGGAAATTAATTTTCGCATCGGCACTTGACAATCTATCTTCCAGTAGATAAATTAAAGCCCATGGAAACGAAACTGACAGTGCGCGAACAAGTTGTGGACCACGCCATTACGTTGATGATGCTGCGCGGCTACAACGGGTTTAGCTACCGCGACCTGTCCGAGTTGGTGGGCGTGAAGACGTCGAGCATCCACTACTACTTCCCGTCGAAAGACGACCTGGTGCTCGAAGCCGTGAGCCAGTACAGCGACGAGGTCATGCACGCCCTGAAGGCGGTGGACCCGGCGCTGCCGGCAAACGAAAAGCTCGCCCTGTACACGCGGCTGTTCGGCAAGACGCTCGGCGACGGCAACCAGATCTGCCTGTGCGGCATGCTGGCCGCCGACATCGAGACGCTGCCCGAGGCGGTGCGTCAGGCGGTGCAGGCGTTCTTCCGCGCCAACGAGTCGTGGCTCGCGAAAGTGCTGGAGCAAGGCGTCAAGGAAGGCACGCTGGTGGCCAAAGGCAAGCCCGAAGCCGCGGCGCGCACGTTGTTCGCGGCGCTACAGGGCAGCGTGCTGGCGAGCCGCCTGTTTCATACGAAGGCGCGCCTCGAGGACGTGGAAGCCACGTGGAAAGCCGTCTCCTGATGGGGACGATCGGAAATATTTGAACGAAGGCGGCTAGCCGCCTTTTTGTGGGGCAAGTTATCTATCTTTTAATAGATAGAATCAGTTTCGAAGCAACCCGATGCAGGCGGAGTAAGGTATGTTTCTGCTTTGCTCATGCATCTATCTAGTCATAGATAGCATCAGGAAGATGGCAATCATGCTTACGCCACGAATGACCGCTATTGTCGTTGTAACGCCGTAGTCCAGCATGTCGCGAAGACCGCAGTCGGTCTGGACGACGAATGATTCAACACCCGCAGTCCAACTGCTGCATTGCTCACTCAGGAGAGCCAGTCATGTCGATCGAACAAGTCCTCTACACCGCCGACGCAACCGCAACCGGAGGCCGTGACGGCCGCGCGGTCGTTCCCGCCAGCCATCTCGACTTCAAGCTCACCACGCCGCGCGAACTCGGCGGCGCGGGCGGCGACGGCGCCAACCCCGAACAACTGTTTGCGGCCGGCTATAGCGCCTGCTTCATCGGTGCGATGAAGTTCGTCGGCGCGCGCGACAAGATCGCCGTTCCGGCCGACGTCTCCATCAACGGCCGCGTGGGCATCGGCGCGATCCCCAACGGTTTCGGCATCGAAGTCGAGCTGCGCATCTCGCTGCCCGGCATGGACCGCGCGGCCGCTGAGGCGCTGGTCGAGAAGGCCCACATCGTGTGCCCGTACTCGAACGCCACGCGCAACAACATCGACGTCAAGCTGACGATCGTTTAAGGGCGCGCCCGTAGTTTTTGCGATTGGTTTTGCCGATTAGTTTTCCCAATTTCCGATGGGAACGGTCGGGCCGCGCAGGCTGGGCCGCGCAGGCCGGACCACGCCAGGCTCACTTGCCTGCGTGGCCTGACCCGCGCGGCCCTTATTGTTTTCTCTTTATCGGATGAGAAACCCGCGCGGGCCGTCCAGCCTCACTGAGCCTCGGCGTCGCGGGCAAGCACCGCCATCAAGCCGCTCGCGCGCTGGACCTTCGCCTGAACCGCGCGATCGAGCACCGAGCGCCCCTCGGGAAGCGCCAGCGTGAGAAACGCACGCGCCCGCGTGATACCGGTGTAGACGAGTTCGCGCGTGAGGATCGGACTGTAGGTATCGGGCAGCACGAGCGCCGCGTGCGTGAACTCCGAGCCCTGGGACTTGTGGACGGTGAGCGCAAACACGGTCTCGACACCCTGCAGGCGGCTCGGCGACACCCATTTCACCCCACCCGTGCCGTCACCGGCCGGGAAGGCCACGCGCAGCACCGGAGGCGCGCCCGCCTCCACCGGCAGATCGAGCGCGATGCCGATATCGCCGTTCATCAAGCCGAGCTCGTAGTCGTTATGCGTGACGAGCACCGGCCGGCCCGCGTACCAGTCGCCGAGCGGATCGATCAGCCTCTCCTCCTGCAAGATCCGCGCAACGCGCCGGTTGAGCCCTTCCACGCCCCATGCGCCGCGCCGCAGCGCGCACAGCAGCTGGAACTCGGTATGCGCCCTCAGCACCGCGGCCGCCCATTCGGACAGCGCCTCGGGCGACGCGCCCGGCGCGGGACGCAAGGCACGCATCGTCGTCAGGTAGTGCCGGTAGCCGCGCCGCTGCGCGTCCCGCCCGGGGACATCGCGCGCCTCGTGCGCTTCCGGCGCCTCGCTCACGACGCCGTCGACGATGAGCGCGCGCAGCGGCGCGTCGTCGTGCGCAGGACAAACGAGCCGTGCGAGATCCGCGTAGCCATGCCGCCAGATTTTCGCCACGCCCGTGGCGTCGCCCACGTTGACGAGATCGGCCAGCGCGCCGATGCCGCTTTCCGATGCGAAACGATGACTCTCGCGCAGCATGGCCACGGCCTGATCGAGCGGCGTGCCGCGCGCATCGAGCATCGCGGCATCGATCCGCTCGCCCGTCGCGGCCTCGAGCCAGCTGCGCGACGCCTGCGTGTAGTGGCCTTCGCGCGCGCGGTTGCAGAGCTCGCCCAGCACCGCGCCCGCTTCCACCGAGGCCAATTGATCCTTGTCGCCGAGCAGGACGAGACGCGCCGTGGGCGGCAAGGCATCGAGCACGGCCGCCATCATCTCGAGATCGACCATGGAGGCCTCGTCGATCACGAGCACGTCGACGGGCAGCGGATTGCCCGCGTCGTGGCGAAAGCGCCGGCTCCCCGGCCGCGTGCCGAGCACGCGGTGCAACGTCGTCACCACGGTGGGAATCGCGCTGCTCAGCGCGGCGGCGTCCACCTGCTGCGCGAGCGCCTCGAACGGCAGCCGTGCAACGGCGCCCGCGATCGATTCGTTCAGGCGCGCCGCCGCCTTGCCCGTGGGCGCCGCGAGGCGAATCCGCAGCGGCCGCCCGCCGGGGTTCTGCGGATTCGCCGCGCGGCCCAGCGCCAGCGTCTGCAGCAGCGCGAGCAGCTTCACGACCGTGGTCGTCTTGCCGGTGCCGGGACCGCCCGTGATGATGCTGAAGGCGCTGCGCGCCGCGAGCGCACAAGCGAGCTTCTGCCAGTCCGCGCCTTTCGCATCGGCGCGGCGCGGCGCAAACAGCGCCTCGAGCGCCGCACGCGCGAGCGCCGGGGGCAACTCGGCCTCGAGCCGGGCGCCCTGCGCGAGCCGCGCTTCGATACCCGCACGCACATCCTGCTCGTACTGCCAGTAGCGCCGCAGGTAGAGGCGCGTGCCCGCGAGCACGAGCGGCGTATTGCCTTGCTCGCGGCCGACCAGCTCGGGCATGTCGAGCGCGCCCAGCCACTGCGTGAGCGTCACGCCAGCCAGCACCTCGGCGGGCGGCAAAGGGGGTTCGTCGGCAGGCAGCTGCGGGCCATCCGGCGGCAACGAAAGCGCGAAGGCCGGATCGTCGAGCGTCGCGTGCAAGTCGAGGCAAACGTGCCCACGCCCCAGCTGGTGACTCGCGAGCGCGGCGGCCAGCAATAACAGCGGCGGTGCATCGGGCGCTTCGTCCAGCAGAAAGCGGGCGAAGGCGCCGTCGAGCGTACGCAGCCAGCCGCGCTCGACCCAGCGGCCGAGGGTAGCGAGCATCTGCGCAGACGATTCGCATGCCGTTGCGCACACAACCAAATCGGTTTGCATGATGCTGCGCACCGGCTCCTCCGGCGTCTCGTCCTGGCCGCCATCGAATTGCTCGAACAGGTCCCCGGTCACGCCGATGCCGTCCTTCGGCCCGCGTGCCCCCGTGATACGTCGCTTCGTCATACTGCGTCCTCCAGCGCGCCGTGATGCGCGAACAGCGCATCGAGTTGCTCGATCAGCTCGCGCGGTGGGCGCTCGCAGTGCAGCCCCTGGCTCGGCGCGCGGCCGCCGCGCAGGAACATGTAGACCGCGCCGCCCACGTGACGGTCGTAGTCGTAGTCAGGCAAGCGCGACTTGAGCAGGCGGTGCAGCGCGAACAGATAAAGCACGTATTGCAATTCATAGCGCGAATGGAGGATTTGCGAGCGCATCTTTGCTGCCGTATACGACGCGTCGTCGGGTCCCAGCCAGTTCGACTTGTAGTCGGCCACGTAGTAGCGGCCTTCATGGATGAACACGAGGTCGATAAAGCCCTTGAGCATGCCGTTCAGCCGCGCCGCGTCCAGTGGCGGGCGAGCGGCGCCGTCCAGTGTCAGCGCCGTGACCAGCGCGTCGAGTTCCTGCGTGTCCACCTTGTGCACGGCGACCCAGAACTCCATTTCGGCCATATAGGACGACTTGTCGAGCGCCGCGGGCACGACGGGCGGCACCGCCTCGCCATCGAATGCCGGCAAATGCAACGGCATGCTGATGAACTCCAGCATCCACTGCGTGAGCGTGTCGATCCAGCGATCCCAGCCGCGCACGCTGCAGCGGCGCGCGATCATGTCGCGCAATCGCGCGTTGTCCCTGTCTTGCGCGATCTCCGCGAAGCCCTCGTTCGCCACCCATTCCATCAACTCATGCAGGAAGCTGCCTGCATCGGCGCCGCGTGGGAAGCCGTGCATCGGCGCGTCCGCTGGCGCAATGGCGTTCGCCTCGGGCATCGCAAGCGCGGCGTCATCGTCAGCGGGCGCGCTGGCACCCAGCAGTTCGAGGAACACGTCTTCGCCGCGCGTATCGGGCGCCAAGCGCGCCTCTTCTTCAGCGTGCGCGGCATAGGCGTCCTGCGCACCTTCCACCGTCTTCAGGCTCGAATAGCTCGCGATCCACCACGGTACGCGCGCGCGGCGCGGGAACGTGCGTGCACGTCCGCGCACCGCGCCCGGTCCCTGCTGTGCGAAGACTTCGTTGCCGGGCTCCGGCGCCTGCGCCACGGCAATATCCGTGCACGATCCGCGCAAGGTCTCGAGCAGCGTCGCGCTCTGGTCCGCCGGCAATGCCGCGCCGCCGCCCACGAGGTAGCCGAACGCGCTCGACTCCAAGCTTTGCACGGGCGCGTAGCCGATCCACGTCGCGTAGCGCGCGCGCGTGAGCGCGACGTACAACTTGCGCAGGTCCTCGCCGAGCCGTTCGCGGTCGGCCTGTTCGAGCACGCGCGGGTCCGCTTCGAGCGTGACACGCAGCTCGCCGTCTTCATCGTGCCACTTGAACGGCACGTCGTCGGCCTTCACGGCGCGATGCGCGCACGCGAACGGCAAGAACACGAGCGGGTATTCAAGACCCTTCGACTTGTGGATCGTCACCACCTGCACGAGCCCCGCATCGCTTTCGAGGCGCAGCTGGCGCGCATCGCCTCCGCCGCCCGCGCTTTCGTCATCGCGCTGCTCGTCGAGATAGCGGATGAGCGCATGCTCGCCGTCGAGCTGCGTGCTCGCCTGCTGAAGCAGCTCAGCCAGATGCAGCAGGTTCGTGAGCGCGCGCTCGCCATTGAGGCCCGAAGCCGCGCTCTGCCCGAGCAGGCGCTGCGGCACGTGAAAGTCGTTGAGCAGACGCCGCAGCATCGGCAGCACGCCCTTCTTGCGCCATACCTCCCGATAGCCGCGGAATTGCAGCACGCGCGCTTCCCATGCGATCTCGTCGCGGCCGAGCGCATCGAGCTCGCTCCACGCGAGGCCAAGCGTTGCCGTCGCGAGCGCGCTGCGCACGAGGCGCCCATCGTCGGGTTCCGCGCAGGCGCCGAGCCAGTAGCGCAACTCCTCCGCCTGCGGCGTTTGATAGACGGAATCGCGATCGGACAGATAGACGCTGCGCACGCCACGCTGCGCGAGCGCCTCGCGAATGGCGCGCGCCTCGTCGCGATTGTTCACGAGCACGGCCATGTCCGCAGGCCTCAAGGGCCGCAGCCCGTGCTCGCCTGCGAAGCCCGCCGCCTGTGCCTGGCCCAGGTTGAGCAGGCGCACCATCTCGGTCGCGCAGCTCGCGGCCATGCTTGCAAAGTAAGCGGTCTTGCTCAACGGCTTGCCGTCTTCCGTGCCGGGCAGCCACCAGACGTTGAGCGCCGCAAGCACGTTGCCGGCCGCCTCCAGTTCGTCGGCGCGGCCATGCGCATCCGCGGCAACGAACGGCAACGCGTTCGTCTCGCCTTGCGCGCCACGAAACAGAAATGCACCGCTCCCTTCGGGGCGCAACTCCGCCGCCTCGAAACAGCGGTTCACCGCATCGACCATCGCACGTGTGGAGCGGAAGTTCTTCTTGAGCGTGTAGAGACGCCCCGCACACGCGCGCCGCGCACGCAGGTAGGTATAAATATCGGCGCCGCGAAACGCGTAAATCGCCTGCTTCGGATCGCCAATCAATATGATGGCCGTCTCGCTGCGGTTCGCTTCGATGTCGTAGACCGCATCGAAGATCTGGTACTGCACCGGATCGGTATCCTGGAACTCGTCGATCAGCGCAACCGGATACTGCTTGCGTATGATTTCGGCAAGACGCGGCCCGTTCGGCTTTTTCAGCGCCGCGAGCAGGCGCGTGAGCAGGTCGTCGAAGCCCATTTGCGAACGACGGGCCTCTTCTTGCTCGAAGCGTTGCGCCACCCACCGCGCCGCATGGCAGAGAATGGGCAGCTTCGCCTCGGGGCGCGCAGCAAGCGCCTCGCGCAAGGTCTCCATCGCGGTGAAGCAGGCGTGTACCGGCGGCGGGCCGTCCTTCCAGATTTCGGCGAGGCCCGCAGGCGTGAGACGCGTCCAGACCGCCGCGTCGTCCTTGAAGCCGGGGTGCGTGCTCTGCGGGTCGTTCGCCCATTCGCGCAGCTTGCCGAACCACGTTTCTCCATGGCGCGTGTTCAGCCTCTTCGCGTCGAACTGCTTCTTTTCGCGCGCCGCCGCGATCAGCCCCTGGGCTTCGTCGATGCCTGCGCGCCACGGCGCCTTGAGGGCTTCGAGCGCCTCTTGCGCCCGCGTGCGGGCGTCGAGCAGCGCCTCCGCGGGCGCGGGCGCGTCGGGCAACAGATCCGCATGCGCGAGCAGCCCGCGAATCGCACCGTGCAAGTCGTCTGGACTCCCAAACCATGCACGGACTTCTTTCGCGCTCTGCGCATCGAGCGGCGCCATGAAGGTGCGCCAGTAGTCACGCACCACTTCGGCACGCAGCTCGGTCTGGTCCGTCTCCAGCGTCTGCGAAAAGAGGCTGTCGCTATCGAACGCGTGCTCGCTGAGCATGCGGTTGCACCAGCCGTGGATCGTCGAGACGGCCGCCTCGTCCATCCATTCGGCGGCAAGCTGCAGGCGCCGCGCACAAGCGGGCCACCGCTCCGGCGCGTACTCCTCCCGCAAGTCGTATAGCAGATCCTCGCCGGGCGAGCGCAGCGGCACGTCTTCGGGCAGCGCGCGGAAATACTCGGCCGCTTCGATCAAGCGCGCGCGAATGCGCTCACGCAGCTCTTTCGTGGCGGCGTCCGTGAAGGTCACCACGAGGATCTCGGGTGGCGTGAGCGGGCGCATGCCCCCATGCGCTCCCCCCGTTGCGTCGTGCTCGAGTGCTTCGTCGCCCTGCCCCGCGCTCTGGCCACTATGGCCCAGCACGAGACGCACGTACAGCATCGCAATCGTGAACGTCTTGCCGGTGCCCGCGCTCGCTTCGATCAGGCGGCTGCCGTAAAGGGGGAAGCGCAATGGCTCCAGCACGTCGGCGATCATGTCGTCTGCCGGGGTCATGCGGTTTCTCCAGCGGAGTCGGCTGCGCTCGGCGCGGCACGGTCGGGTTTCGATGAAGCAAGCGGTGCGCGCTGCACCGGCTGCAGCAATGTGGTTGCCAGCGCAACGAATTCGTCGCTTTCAATGAGTGCATCGAAATCGGCGAACGCCCGGCGCAGATAGGGATTGGTCTCGCGCTCGCCGGGCATGCGCGCAGCGCCCTCATAGGCCGTGCGCGCAGCGTCCCACGCCTCGGCCGGCACCGTTCCGGCCGAACCGCCGAAATCGACTGGCAGCTTGCGCAGCCATGCAAACGCGGTCTTCACGGCCAGCGGAAGCGGCCGCCGCCCGCCTTCGTCCCAGGCTGCGAGCAGCGCGAGCAGCCACGCGCGCGCGACGGCCGGCGCCACGGGCGCAAACTCCGCCACGCCCACCTTGCTCACGATCACCGTCGTGACCTCGCCCGCGGCCAGTTGCGCGGCGACATGCGCGACCCAGTAAGCGACGAGACGCTCGCCGCGATATTTGTTGTCCTTCACGAGCGTGCCGGCGTCGAGAATGACGCGCCCCAGTGCGCCGCCCTCGCCTTCGCGGACGTCGTCGATCCAGTCCTGAATCGCGAGCGCGCGCCCGCCGATCTGCGCATCGAGGCGTATTTCGTATTGGCCCGCGAGCGGCGTGGGCCAGCGCGCGAGCGCCTTGCGATATTCGCCGAACAGGTCCTGCATTGGCGCGAGCAGTTCTTCGCCGATGACTTCGCCGAAGCCGCCCGCCGCGAGGTCGCCGCTGCGGTGCATGCGTTCGAGCCGTGCGCGCGCCGCTGTGTCGAGGCCCGCTTCGCCTTGCTCCATCGCGCTCAACTGCGCACGGATCAATTCGCCCTGCAACTGCCACGCCTGCAGCGCATCCACTTCGAAGGGCTCGTGATTCTCGCTCGCCTCGTCCTGCATTTCGAGCCCGACGCGCAGACGCTGGCGAAAGAAGCTGCGCACCGGATCGCGCAGGAATTCGCCCAGCTCGCGCACGGACAGCGGCTCGTCGCGCTCGGACGCGGGCAATGATGCGTCCACCTGCGCCGCGCCGGCCAACGGCGCGGGGCGGCTCCATTCGTGCGCATAGGTATAGAGCGTCGCGCTGCGCGGATCGGCGGGAAAATAGTCGGGGCTGAACGGCTGCAGCCGATGTTCGATCGTCAGTGCATCGAGCAGCGCGTGAGGCGCTTCGTGCTCATTGTCCTCTTCGTGCTCCTCGCGTCCTTCGCGCTCGAGCCGCCAGCCGGCCTTCAGATGGTCGCGCAACTGCCCGACCAGCACCGAGGGCGGCCGTGGCGTATTGTCGGTCACGCTGCGGCCCACCCACGAAATATGCAGATGATCGCGCGCGGAAAGCAGCGCTTCGAGAAACAGATAGCGGTCGTCCTCGCGGCGCGAGCGATCACCAGGCCGATAGTCACGCCGCATCAGGTCGAAATCGAGCGGCGTGCGGCTGCGCGGATAGTCGCCGTCGTTCATGCCCAGCAGGCAGACATGGCGAAACGGAATCGCCCGCATCGGCATGAGCGTCGCGAACGTCACCGCGCCCGCGAAAAAGCGCTGCGCGAGACCGCCGCCGTCGAGCTGCCCGAGCCAGTTTTCCGCGACAATCGCGAGCGGCAGCGCTTGCGTGAGCGCAGCTTCGCTACACGCCTCGCGCCACGTTTCCAGCGCGTTGTCGAGACGTTCCAGCGTATAGGCGTCCTCGCCCTCATCGGCGGCGAAGAACGTGGCCTTCAACGCGCGCAGTCGCTCGCACCAGACGTCGACGCTGGCCGGCTCGCGCAGCGTGCGCCATGCATGGTCGAGCGCATCGACGAGACGCGTGAGCGGCCCGAGCAACGCGGCGTCAAGGCCGCCGATTTCCGCATACGGCTCGATGCCGCGCCATGTGCCCGAACGGTCTCCCGCTGCGTAGCCGAGCAGCATGCGCCGCAGCCCGAAGGCCCAGCTATTTGGCGCGCTCGCATCTGCGCCTTGTGGCAGCCCCAGGCTTGCGCGCTGCTCGCCATGCAGGCCCCAGCGGATATTCGCGCCGTCGATCCAGTTGCGCAGCGTGGGCACGTCCTCGGCCTCGATGCCAAAGCGCGCGCGCACGGCCGGCACTTCGAGCAGGTCGAGCACGTCGCTCACCGTCACGCGCGCGTGGGGCAGCGAGAGCAGCATTTCCAGCGCGCCAATCAGCGGATCGAATGCACGTTGCGCGCGGTCCGCGATGCTGAACGGGATATAGCGCGGATCGTCGCTCTCGACGAGGCCGAACACGGCCTGAATGTGCGGCGTGTAGACCTCGATGTCGGGCACCATGACGATCACGTCGCGCGGCCGCAGGGCCGGGTCCGCCGCGAATGCCGCGAGCAGCCGGTCATACAGGATCTCCACTTCGCGCTGCGCGCTGTGCGCGACATGGAAACGGATCGACTCGTCCACCTGCGGGTCGACCGCGGGCCAATGCTCGCGCGTTTCGGGCAAGGGCCGCAGATCGCGAATGTCGTCCTGCAATTGCTGCAGCAGCGTGTGCGCGTCGGCGCCGTCGAACAGATCGATGCGCTGGCCGATGCGCGTGAAATGCGGCGTGTAGGTCTCGCGCGCTTCGTCGCTATCGTATTCGTCGAGCAGGCCGATGAAGTCGCGCCCCTGCTTGCCCCATGCCGCCAGCAAGGGCTGCGCGTGCAGATGCAGTTGCGACTCGTCGAGTATGGCCGGCGCGCCCGCACGGCGGCGCTGGCGCGCGTGCCGCGCGCGCAGCAGGTCCTGATCGGCGACGATGTCGGCCCAATAATGCATGCAGGGGTTGTGCACGCACAGCAGCACCTGGCTCCAGCGCGCGAGCGCGGCAAGCACTTCGAGCGACTGGCGCGGCAGGCTCGAAATGCCGAACACGACGAGGCGGCGCGGCAGCGCGCGCGGACGCGCATCGCCCTCCTGCCACGCCTGCGCACGCGCCATGAAGCGTTCGTGCACGGCGGCGCGGCCCGTTTGTGCAAGCTCGCTGCCTTGCGGCGCGCTCGCGCTCACGTCGGCCAGCAGCGCGCGCCAAAGCGCGGCCTGCCAGCGGGCGTCGTCGGCGAGCGGCACGCGGTTGTTGCGCGCGTCGATCACCACGTCGTCGTGCGCGGCCCACGCGGCGAGCCAGTCGGCCCGATAGACCTGGTACTGGTCGAACAGATCGGCCACGCGCTGCGCGAGCTGGAAGCACTTGCGCTGCTCCTCGTCGTTCGCCATGAAGCGCTTGAGCGGCTCATAGCCGGGCGTGTCGAGCAGCGCGGGCAACATGCGCATGAGACGCCAGACGAGGCGCGATTTGTCGAACGGAGAAACGGGCGGCACCGCGTCCTCGCCCAGCACGGCGCGATACACCGCCCAAAGAAAGCGCGACGGCAGCGACATTTCGAGCGCCGCCGCGATGCCGCAGCCGCCGTCCTCGGGGTCGGCCGCAAACGCGAGCTTGAGCCACTGCGCAATGCCGTTGCTTTGCACGAGCAACATTTCCTTTTCGAGCGGCGCGATGGGGTGCTGGCCGATCCATTGCACGATCAGGTCGCGCAGGCGCTCGGGTTCGTTGCCGTGAACGAGCATCAGCCCCGCGGGCAATTCGCGCGCGCTCAAAGGCAGCCTCCTCGAGGGGCGCGGGCGGTATGGCCGCCGTGATCGATTGCTAAGCGCTGTGAGCGAGCTTCAAGCGTAAGGAATGCGGCCATGTCGCCTGGTAATGTTTGTTGCCGATAGGAAATCTGATGCGCCGCGCGCGCTTTCCGATACGAAACCGAAGGGAAATCGATGCCAAGCGCGATGCAAAGCGCGGCGCGGGCCGGCGGTGCAGGCCGGCCCGAAGCGACATGTTACGACATTGGCGCCTCAGCCGAGGCGGGTTCCCGCGGCGGGATCGAAGAAATGCAGGCGCTCCGCCGGCAGGCGCACGGCAATGCGCTCGCCGCGCGCGGGGCGCACCTCGTGCGGCAGACGCACGACCACCTCGTTGCTGCCCCAGCGGCCATGCGCGAGATTGTCCGCGCCAAGCAGCTCGCAGGTCTCGACCTCGAGGGAGGCGGGCTCGCCCGCCTCCGGCTGCCGATTGCCGCTATCGCCGCTATCGCCGCCATTGCCATTGCCGTGCATGTGCTCGGGGCGCACACCCAGCACGCATTCGCGTCCCGGCTGCAGCGCCGCGCGCAAGCCGGCCGGGAGCTGCTCGATCGGCAGCGGCAGTTGCGGGCCCATGCCCGCCGTCTCGAAGCGCTGGCCATCCGCGCTCACGCGGCCGCGCAGCAGATTCATTGCCGGCGATCCGATGAAGCTCGCCACGAACATCGACGCGGGCCGGTCGTACACCTCGCCGGGCGTGCCGATCTGCTCGGCGCGCCCGCCGTTGAGCACCATCACGCGCTGCGCGAGCGTCATCGCCTCGATCTGGTCGTGCGTGACATAGAGGCTCGTCGTGCGCAGGCGCGCATGCAGGCGCTGGATCTCGAGGCGCATCTGCACGCGCAGCTTCGCGTCGAGATTCGAAAGCGGTTCGTCGAAGAGAAACACCGAGGGCTCGCGCACGATGGCCCGCCCCATCGCCACGCGCTGGCGCTGCCCGCCCGAGAGCTCGCGCGGCTTGCGTTCGAGCAGCGCGCCGAGCTCGAGGATCTCGGCCGCCGCCGCCACGCGCGCATCGATCTCACGGCGCTCGAGCCCCTGCAGCCTGAGGCTGTAGCCCATGTTGCGCGCCACCGTCATATGCGGATAAAGCGCGTAGTTCTGAAACACCATCGCGATGTCGCGGTCCTTCGGCTCCATGCGGTTGACGACCTTGCCGCCAATCCCGATCTCGCCCGAGCTCACGCTCTCGAGCCCGGCCACCATGCGCAGCAGCGTGGATTTCCCGCAGCCGGAAGGCCCCACGAGCACCATGAATTCGCCGTCCGCCACCTCCACGTCGATGCCGTGCAGCACCCGCTGCGCACCGTCGTACGATTTCGTCACGCCCCGCATGCTCAATGCCGCCATGCCGTCTCCCGCTCACTCGTTTGAAGTTTCGTTCGATGTTTCGTTGGCTCGTTCGCTTGTTCGTTCACCGTCTGCCCGATATGCCTCGCCTTCATCATCACGCGTCACTTCTCCACATCCACTAGCCCGCGCACGAACCAGCGCTGCATCGCCAGCACCACGACGAGCGGCGGCAGCATCGCGATCATCGTCGCGCACATCACGAGATGCCATTGCGTGGCCGCGTCGCCGCTCGCGATCATGCTCTTGATGCCGACCACGGAAGTCGTCATGGACGCCGTGCTCGACATCAGGATCGGCCACAAGTACTGGTTCCAGCCGTAGATGAACGTGATGACGAAGAGCGACGCGATATTGGTCTTCGAAAGCGGCAGCACCACGTCCCAGAAGAAGCGCAGCGGACCCGCTCCGTCGATGCGCGCCGCCTCGATCAGCTCGTTGGGCAGCGTGAGAAAGAACTGGCGAAACAGAAACGTGGCGGTGGCCGAGGCGATCAGCGGCAGCGTGAGCCCCGCATAGGTGTTGGTGAGATGCAGCGTGGCCGCGACCTGCACCGTGGGAAAGATGCGCACTTCCACGGGCAGCATCAGCGTCACGAAGATGAGCCAGAACGAAAGGCGCCGAAACGGGAAGCGGAAAAACACGATCGCATAGGCGGAAATGATGGAGATCGCGATCTTGCCCACCGAGATCACCAGCGCCGTGATGACGCTGTTGAGCAGCATCTTGCCGAACGGGCTCGCGGCATTACCCGTGCCCACGTTCCAGACCGTTGCCGCGTTCTCGAGCAGATGCGTGCTGGGCACGAGCGAAAGCGGCACCGAAAAGACCTGTTGCGCGTTCATCGTCGCCGCGCAGAACGCGACATAGACGGGAAACGCCACCACGGCCACGCCGAGCAACAGCATCGCGTGGCAGAAGAGGTTGAAGTATTTGCGGTTCTCGATCATAGGTGAGCAACCCCTAATACTGGACCCGCCGTTCGATGAAGCGGAACTGGAAGATCGTGAGCGCCGTGACGAGCAGCATCAGCACCACGGACTGCGCGCCCGAGCTGCCGATATCGAGCCCGCGAAAGCCTTCGTCGAAGATCTTGTAGACGAGCGTACGCGTAGCCTGCCCTGGGCCGCCGCCCGTCGCCGCGTCGATCACCGGGAAAGTGTCGAACAGTGCGTAGACCACATTCACGACGAGCAGAAAGAAACTCGTGGGCGAGAGCAGCGGCAAGGCAATGCCGAAGAAGCGCCGCACCGGCCCCGCTCCGTCGATGGCCGCGGCCTCGAAGAGCGACTGCGGAATGGCCTGCAGCCCCGCGTAGAAAAACAGGAAGTTATAGCTGATCTGCTGCCACACGGACGCCACCACCACGAGCGTCATGGCCTGCCCTGGATTGAGCGCGTGATTCCATACGACATGCACGCGCGCGAGCGTGTAAGTCACGAGGCCGATGCTCGGATTGAAGAGAAAGCCCCAGAGCACCGCCGCGATCACCGGCGCCACCGCGTACGGCCAGATCAGGAAGGTCTGGTAAAAGCGCTTGCCGCGCGTGACATGATGCGCCATGGCGGCGAGCACGAGCGAGAGCACGAGGCCGCACACGGTCACGAGCGCGGCAAAGACGACCGTCGTCTTGATGGAATCCAGATACAGCGGGTCTTTGAACAGATGCGCGAAATTCGCGAAGCCGACGAATTCCGAGGAGGTGCCGAAGGCGTCTTCGGCCTCGGTGGATTGCAGGAGCGCGACGCCCGCGGGCCAGAGAAAGAATACGGCCGTGACCGCGAGTTGTGGGCCGACCAGCAGATAAGGCAGCAGGCTCGCGCCGAAACGGGAGCGTTGTTCCATCGCTTCGATCTCCTCGGGTTGCGGCGCCGCACCGGCGCGCGCCTGCATTTTAGCCGAGAGTCAAGACACGCCCCTTAACGATGCGCCACGCGCTGCGATCAGCTCTTCCACCACGCTGATGACCTGGCCCGCGGTGATCACGGTCGTGCACTGATAGCGCAGCGCGTCGCCCGCGTGGCGCGGACACCAGCCGAAGTCGCTGTCGAACTCGACTGTGCTGTCGTTGTAGCAGCTATTGCAGCCATGAAAATTGATCACGCGCCACGGTGTATGGAACTCGTTTTTCGGATGCGAAAAGCCGCTGATCATGACCACAGGCGCCCCCACCGCCCACGCAAGCCAGGAGAGTCCGCTGCTCAGCCCGACGAAGAAGTCCGCGTGCGCGAGCAGACTCGCGCGTTCCTGCAGGGGCCGCTCGCCGGTGAAGTCCTCGGCGCCTTCCGGCATCGTGTTAAGCGCGCCGGGCAGGCCATATTCGCGATCCCGGTCGATGCACAGCACGCGATAGCCGCGCGCCTTCAGGTGCGCGACCAGCCTGCGCCAGCCGTCCGGATTGTTCCAGTATTTGCACTGCGTCGAGGCCTGTGCCGCGATGCACACATAGGGCTGCGCCACGGTGCGCGAGCGGTCGGCCACTACGACGTGGGTGCGCCGCTCCACCGCCGGCACGCCCAGCAGATAGGAGGCAAAGTCTTGCAGGCTGCTCACGCGCGGATCGGTGGGCTGGTGATCGCGGTCGGCATACGGCGAAAAGCAGCCCACGCGGTAGGTTGCATAGATGGGCTTGCCGTCGTCGTCCAGGGTACCGGAAGCCTCGGGCATTTCCGATACGAAACGCAGCGCCGGATAGCCGGCTTCGAACAGCGCGTGCAGCCATGGCCGCATCTGCACCGTCACCGAGCAGGCGTGTCGCTGCCGAAAGGCCTCGATAGCCGGCACCCAGGCGATCGCGTCGCCCAGCGCGCCCGAGCCGATGGTCATCCAGACGTGCTTGTCGGCGGCATCGAATGCATGGGAGAAGACCAGCCGGGTGCCGTCGAACACCTCCAGCAGGAATCGCACGAAGTATTTGCGGCGGCTCGCCACGATCTCGCCGGCCGCAGGCGCGGCGTCGAACACGAGGTTCTGCGTGTCGAGATCGACCATGCGCACGCGCCAGCCCGCCACCGGCACCTGCACACGGCACCCGTAGTTGAAGTCGTAGCGGATGCCCTCGGGGCCTTCAAGGCAAGGGGCGTCCACGCGCGCGAAACTGGCCGCGTGGCTGCCGCGTTGCGTATCGGAAAACCCGGAAACTTCAGGAGCGGGACGCGATTCTGGATGATCGGATGCATGCACCGTGCGGACCTTGTTGGCGTGGCTGCGATATTCGAGACGGACGGACGAGCCAGAACGCCCGGATCCGTCGCGCCCGCGATGATAGTGCAGCACCGCCCCCGCGCCCCGGCACGCAGATCAAAACTTCGCCAAATAGCAAGCCCCGCAATTCAAGGTGCGCTCGCGCGCTACGCCAGCGCCGCCGCCGCGAACTTGCCGAGATCCGTGGCCGGGTCGCGCAGCGCGGCGAGATCGAGCCGCTTGCCCGAGCCCACGAGCTTCTTGCCGCACAGGAAATCCGGCATCGAGCTCACCGCATCGACCGCCAGCAGCGCGCCGTCCTTCAGGTAGTAGACAGCGAAGCGGCGCGCGGCCGGGTCGCCGCGCACGACGGTTTCGTCGTAACCCTCGTGCAGCCCCACCGTCTGCAGCTTCAGGTCGTACTGATCGGACCAGAACCACGGCGCGTCGCACGCGGGCCGCGCCTTCCCGACGATGGCCGAAGCGGCGAGCTTCGCCTGCTCCACCGCGTTGTGCACGCTCTCGAGCCGGCCCGTGCGGCTGTAGTGCGCGAGCGGCCGGCTCGCGCAGTCGCCAATGGCGAACACGTCGGGGTCCGACGTGCGCGCGTCCTCATCGACCTCGATGCCGTTGGCGCACGCGATGCCGGCCACCTGGGCGAGCGTGACGTTCGGCGTGATGCCGATGCCGATCAGCGCGAGCGTGGCGGGCACGATCTCGCCGCCCGCGAGCTTCACGCCCGTGAGCTTGCCGTGCTCGCCCACGAACGCCTCGATCTTCGAATTCAGGCGCAGGTCGACGCCCTGCGCGCGATGTTCGTTCTCGTAGAACGTGGAGACCGTCTCGCCGGTCACGCGCCCCAGCACGCGCGGCGCGGCCTCGAGCACCGTCACCTCGTGCCCCAGTTGACGGGCGGCGGCCGCGGCCTCGAGGCCGATGTAGCCCGCGCCGATCACCACGAGCCGCTCGCCGGGCTTCACGCGCTCGCGCAGCACGTCGGCGTCGGCGAGCGAGCGCAGCGCCACGATGCCCGCGAGGTCGTGTCCCGGCAATGTCAAGGCACGCGGCGTCGAGCCGGTCGCGAGAATGAGCTTGTCGTAGTGCAGCGCGGTACCGTCGCTGAGCGTCAGCGTGTGGCTCGCGCGGTCGAGCGATTGCGCGCTCGCGCCGAGCTTCAGTTCGATGCGCTGATCGTCGTAGAACTGGCGCGGCTTGAGCCAGAGCCGCTCGAGATCGGCCTCGCCTTTCAGGTAGGTCTTGCTCAGCGGCGGACGATGATACGGCGGCACCGGCTCTTCGCCCACCAGCACGATGCGCCCCTCGAAACCGTACTGGCGCAGCAGCGCCGCCGCGTTGCCGCCCGCGTGCCCTGCCCCGACGATCACCACTGTGTTGCCTGCTTCCTGCATGTCCGCTCCCGTTCATTGATTCGCCGCACGCATGGGCCATGGCCATCGAGCACGGCACCTTGCCAGTCTGGGCTTGACGACGCGCACCGCCCGCGCGCGCCGGGACCGGCATCATCTCACGTCTGCACGGCGGACGGCAAAGCCCCGGCTTGTGTACATGGCACGAGCCCGCAGGACAACCACGCCATCAATCGAGCGCGCGGTCGTTCGGCGCCGCGTAGAGCGCGCGCAGCGTATCGCTCATCGGAAAGTGAAAGTTCACGCCCTTGGGCGGCACCGGCTGCTCGAACCACTTCGTATAGAGCGCGCCGATCTGCCCGCTCTTCATGAGCGCGCTCATCGTCTCGTTCACGAGTTGCTGGAAAGCCGGATCGCCGTTGCGCAGCATGAATGCATAGGGCTCCCAGGATTGTGGCGTGCCGACGATCACCCAGTCGGACGGATGCGCGGTCAGCGAGCGCGTGCCGGCGAGCAGCACGTCGTCCATCATGTACGCAACCGCGCGCCCCGATTCGAGTATCTCGCGCCCCTGCCGGTAGTCCTTCGCGCTGATCACCTGCATGTTCATATGCTTCTCGAGATTCATGCGGCGCAGGATCGTCTCGGACGTCGTGCCCTGATTGGTGAGCACGGTCTTGCCCACGAGATCGCCGAAGTCGTGGATGCCCGAGTCCTTGCGCGTCAAGAGCCGCGTGCTCGCAATGAAGAACGTATCGGAAAACGTCACCTGGCTGTGGCGCGCCTGCAGATTGGTGGTGACGCCGCATTCGAGATCGACGGTGCCGTTCTGCACGAGCGGAATGCGGTTCTGCGAAGTCACGGGAATGAAGCGAACCTGCAGATTCGGGCGATGCATCTGCGCCTTTATCGCATCGACGACATGATTGCAGATGTCCTGCGAAAAGCCGATCACATTGCCGTTCGCATCCACATACGAGAATGGCACGGACGTCTCGCGATAGCCGATTGCAATCATGTTCGCGGCGCGGACCTTATCGAGCGTGGGCTGCGCAACCTGTGCGCCAGCCGGTTGCAGCAATAGCAACGGCAGCGCCAGCATTGCCGCGCCGGCGAGACTGCGCAACGCCCGGCACCGCCCCTTCGCCACGCGCTTGAGCCGGTTCATGACTCGCTCCCCCATGCCCGATGGACGTTTCGATTCGTGAAGTGATGCGCCCTGCACAACGCGCCCGATCCGCATGGCTCGCACGGCGCGCCGCCCAATGCGATGTTAGCGCGCGGGCGCCGTCGCGAGAAACGCAAGGCGAAAAAAAAGCAGCGGCCGCAGCCGCTGCATTCGCGTCGCATGGGTCCGCCTCGCGTGCTCAGCCGTTGACGATCTCCTTCGGCTGCGGCAGCGAGAGCGCGGCGCCCAGCACCATCGCCGCCGCCACGCAGTACATGCCCGCGTTGGTGCTATGCGTGACGTCCTTCATCCAGCCGATGAAACTGGGTGGGCATCTTAACGAACAGCGAGGCCGCCGATATCACCGCCCACGTGAGCATGATGCGCGCGATCCACCTGCGCGCGCCCACGCGATGCATGAGCAGATTGCCTGGGACTTCGAAGAAGAAATAGCCGATGAAAAAGATCCCCGCCCCGAGGCCGTAGACGGTCTCGCTGAATTGCAGGTCGCTCAGCATCTGCAGCCTGGCGAAGCCGACGTTCACGCGGTCGAGATAGGCCGCAACGTAGCAAAGAAAGAGAAAGGGCAACAGGTGCAGTGTCGCTTTCGCGTAGGCCCGGGATTCGAGCTGCTGCCGTTGGGCGCTCGCAAGGCCGCTGGTAAGGGTATTCATGGTCTCCCCATCATGGGTCTGGCGCTTGCATGCGTTGGTCGTGCGTTGTTCATGCGAGCCATCGCTGCACCGGCCAGGAAAATCGGGTCTTATGCCTGGCGTTGCAGGCGCGATGTTACCGGCCACGCCCCTGCCTTGCAGTGAATGGAAAGTGGACAATCGTAGCGGCACGCAATCGGCACTGTCACCATTATGTAAGCAAGGCCGAATCTGTGGGCACGCCCGGTGCAGGGCTACAATCATCGGTCGAGTTTCGTATCGGATACATTGCATGGAGAAGCGCACGCCATGACTCATGCCGCCCCGCCCCGTCGCCCGCGCGTCTATCTCGCGGGATTCGACGTGTTTCGCCCCGACGCGCTCGAATACGGCGCACAGCTCGTCGCCGCATGTGGCGACTTCGGCTTCGAGGGTCTTTACCCGCTGGACGTACAGGTGCCCGCCGATCTCGACGGCCCGCGCCAGGCCGCGTGGATCTACCGCGCCAACATCGACGCCATCCGCAGCGCGGACATCGTGATGGCCAATGTCAACGATTTTCGCGGCCCGGGCGAGCCTGACTCGGGCACGGCTTTCGAGATCGGCTTTGCCGCCGCACTAGGCAAGGAGATCTGGGCTTATTCAGCCGACACCGGCACGCTGATCGAGCGCGTGCCTTCGCACCCCAGTGCGCAGGGCCGGGTCTGCGAGCGCGGTTTTCTCGTCGAGGACTTCGGGCTGCCGAAAAACCTCATGATCGCGTGCGCGGCGCGCATCGTGCCGGGCGACGCGCGCGCGTGCCTCGCGGCCATGGCGCGGGGACGGCTGGACTAGCCGCCCCGCCGCACGACGGCGCACCACCGCGCACGACGGCGCATCACGCCGCGCCGCTGCGCTCGCGGCACCCGCTGCACGCCAGGCGGCGTGGCGCCCTCAGTGGTGCATCGTGCTCATGCGCTGCAGCGCGCGGATGCGCGCGACCGCCGGACGGTCGGCCACCGCGGTCTGGTAGAGCTTCGCGACATCGGCCTTGAGCGCGGTGCGCGAGGCGCCGTCGAGATACACCATGTGTCCCGATGGATAGAAGCGCGCGCTCAGGTTGTTGCGCACTTTCTGGTCCACGAGCGGCATCTTCTGCAAATCGATCACGGTCTGGTAGAACGGCGTGACGAAATCGTAGTAGCCGTTGGCGGAGAGCACGCGCAAATCCGGATTCAGCGCCATCACCGCGGCCAGGTCGCCCGCCGTGTAGAGCACGATATTGCCCTGCGCGTCGACGCCCTTTTGCGCGCCCGTCGGGTCGATGTGACTGAAGTTCCAGTTCTTGAAGGCCTGGTCGTTGAGGTCCGTGAACGACGAGTTGGTGCGGAACTTGAGCGTCTCGTTCAGATAGCTGTTCCACATGGCCGTGTACACGCCGCTCACCGCCGTCATGGTGGGGTCGTTGCCGCCGGAATTCGGATCGATGTTGCCGGCAATGCCCGTGTCGATCGCGGTCACGCGGCCGTCGTACGAGCCGAGCGCCACGCCCTTGTCCTTGAGCAGCGTGGTGAGGAACAGCGAGTTGCCGCGGCTGTCGTAGGCCGCGATGTTGAGGTCCCAGGCCTGCAGCGTTTGCGTGTCGATACCCGTGTATTCCGAAAGTGTCTTCAGCGTAGCGGGGATCGCCGGATTTTTCGGATCGGGGAATTTTTCCAGCGCGACCCGGTAGTCGGTGCGCGCGAACTGCGCTACCTGAGCCGCGAACGTCTGCAGATCCTTGGGCGCCGGCTTCACACCCAAACGCTGGTGATACCACGCGTCGGCCGCCGCCGTGGGCAGCGCGCCAACCGGATTGCCGCTTTGCGTGTAGTCCAGAATCGAAGACTGCAAGGTGATGCCGTTCAGGTCCACGCCGTCTTCGTGAAGGCGATACGCGAGCACGCAGCTGCGCGCCGTGCCGTACGATTCTCCGTAAAGAAACTTCGGGGAATTCCAGCGGTCGTTGGCGCTCAGGTAGCGTTTGATGAACTGCTTGAGCGAATCCGCGTCCTGATCCACGCCCCAGAAGTCGCGGTTGTGATGCGGCGCGATGGCCGCCGAGTAGCCCGTTCCCACCGGATTGATGAAGACCAGATCGCTCTTGTCGAGCAGGCTGTCGGGGTTGTCTTCGAGCGTATAGGGCGCGGGCGGCGTGAAGCCCGGCATGGAGGTCTTGATGCGCCTGGGCGCGAACGAACCGAGCAGCACGAACACCGAGGAGGAACCCGGGCCGCCGTTATAGAAGAACGTGACGGGACGGTCCTGGGCCTGTACGCCGTCCTTCGTGAACGCCACGTAGAAGATCTTGGCGTTGGGCTGCGAGCTGCTCGGGTCGACCGTGACGAGATGGCCCGCGGTCGCTGTATAGGCAATCACCTCGCTGCCGATCTGGATCGCATGATGCGTGATGGCGGCGTTCTCGGTCATGTCGGTCACGAAGTCGTCGGGACCGTTGCCATAAGCGGTGGGATCGAAGCACGGCTGGTCGTTCGGGCTGCGGTGCTTGCCGTTGCCGCTTGCCGCTGCGGTGCCTTCGTTGGTCTGAGCCTCTTCGTTCATCTTGTCTCCTTGCTCGTGGTACGCCGTGGTATATCGATCGCCCGGAACGCGGTTTCGCTTGGGAAACCAGGAAAACTTTTGCATGCGCGCCGCGTTCCGTCACGCGGCACGCAGGTCCCCGATGCTACGCCGAGCCAAGCGCGGCTGCCACCTTCGTGCCCACGGGCGTGCCGAGCCCCGTGCAGGCGTCCCAGCCGGGCGCGGCCGCGTAGTCGCCGTTGTTGCCGCTCGTGATGTCGTTGAACGCGCCGGGCTGCGCATAGAGCTTCGCGTTGACGAAGCCCGCCGCCTTGCCGCTGCTCCCGTTGATCCGCGCGATCAGCGCGGCCCACAGCGGCGCGACGGCGCTCGTGCCGCCCACCACGGTGTCCGTCCCGCCGACGTGCACCTCGTAGCCCGTGGACGGGTCGGCGTCGGCGGCCACGTCGGGCACGCCGCGCTGCGCGAGCGCAACCGCTGCGCCGCTGCTGCGCGCCGCCTTCAAGCCCTGCTGCCACGCGGGCAGCGCGAACGTCGCGCTCACGCCGCCGCCGGTCGCGCCGTTCTCGCCGCTGCTCCACACGGTCTCACGCGCGATCTTGCCGTTTGCCGCGCTGAGTTGCGTGCCGCCGCAGCCGAGCGCATAGGGGCTGGACGCGGGGAAGTCGACATGGTCGGCGCCATCGCCCACGCCGTCCGACGAGCCGCTGTCGCCCGCCGCGCAGCACACCGTCACGCCCAGCGCCACAGCGGTCTGCAGCGCGTCGTTGAGCGCGCCCAGCGTCTGCTGCGACCACACCGATTCGGGCGCGCCCCAGCTGATCGAAATGACCGATGGCTTGCGCTGGCTGTCATGCAGCGCCGCGCTCACGGCGTCGACGAAACCGGCTTCGCTGTTCGGCGCGAAGTAGACGGCGATCAGCGCCCCGGGCGCGAGCGCGCCGGCGATCTCCACGTCGAGCGTGACTTCGCCGTCGGGTCCACTGGGGTCGCCGTTCGGCGCGTTGGTCGCCTGATCGACCGAGACGGCTTCCACACGCGGCGGCGAGACGCCAAGCGCGCTGAAATAGGCATCGAGGTCCGACTGGGCGTAGCCGCCGCCCATTTCGATCAGCGCGATGCATTGGCCCTGGCCGTCGCCGGCCGGAAAATCGTAGAGCGCGGCGAGTTGCAGCGGCGTGAATGAACGGCTCACCGCGCGCGCGGCGCGGATCGGCGCGTGCACGGCCCCGCCGGAGCCCGTGGCCGTGACAACCGGCGGGCTTTTCGCCGGGGTTGTCGCGAGCGCCGTCGAATCGATGCGGAAATGCGCCCGCGCCTTGGCGCGGCTGTCGAGGCCGACGACCGCGGTGACGATCCCGTGCAGGTCGTCGGGCAGATGCACGGGGCCAGTGGGCTGGCGAAAGTGCTGCTTGAGCTTGCCAACCTGATGCTCGAAGCGCTGCAAGTCCACGCCGAATGCGGCGTTGTACTGCTGCACGGTGCCCGAAAGCACGACGCGGCGCGCGCTGGGGTCGGCCTTCACGACCGCCAGGCCGTGCGCCTTCGCGAACGCCTCCACGCGCGCGATGTCGGCGGCGTCCGCACCGAAGCGCTGGTCGTATTGCTCGCGCGAGATCGGATGCGCGCCGGGCGCGCCCGACGCGATGCGCTCGACCAGCTCGCGGAACGCGGGCTCGGCCTGACGCCGCACGATCACGACGACGTTGAAATGTTCCGTGGGATCGCACGCACCGACGCACTGCGCGCCGGTCGGCACCGGGTGTTCACTGCCTGCTACGGGACGCCTGATCATGGCCTGATCTCCTCGATGAGCACGTAGTCGTTCGCATTCGGACACACAACCGATTATGCGAGTTCCACGCGCCGAGCGAGTCGTCGACGCCTTTGCGCCATCGGCCTGGCCCGCGGGCACACGCAGCCGGCACTTCCCTGCCGATGATGCCGACGCTGCCAATGCATCACGCATCGCGCGGGGCTGGCCGAACGCACATGCCCGCACGCAATCCGCGCAAGTGGGCACCAAAAGAAAAAGCACGCTGGGCGCCCATGCGCACAGCGTGCTTCAATAAGGATCGCTAATTTCAGGCCGCCGCGGCCAATGCCTGCGGCAGGTGGTTCTGCAGATAGGCCTCGAACTCGTCCTTCACTTCAGGGTGGCGCAATGCGAACTCGACGGTGGCCTTCAGATAGCCGATCTTGCTGCCGCAATCGAAGCGCGTACCCATGTAGCGATACGCGAGCACCTGCTCTTCCGCGAGGAGCGATTGCAGCGCGTCGGTGAGCTGAAGCTCGCCACCCGCGCCGGGCTTCAGCGCGCGCAGGTGATTGAAGATCGTGGGCATCAGCACGTAGCGGCCCACCACGCCGAGATTGGACGGCGCGGCTTCCGGCGCGGGCTTTTCCACGATGCCCGAGAGCTTGAACACATCCTCTTCCCACTCGCGGCCGTCCACGATGCCGTACGACGCGCTGTTTTCGCGCGCGATCGCTTCCACGCCCACCACCGAGCTGTGATAGTGGTTGAAGGTGTCCACGAGCTGCTTCATCACCGGCTTGGGGCTATAGAGCAGGTCGTCGGCGAGAATGACGGCGAACGGCGCGCCGCCCACGAGCTTTTCGGCGCACATCACCGCGTGGCCGAGGCCCAGCGCTTCGGCCTGGCGCACGTAGAAGCAGTCCACGTTGCTCGGCTTGATGCTGCGCACGAGGTCGAGCAGCTTCTGCTTGTTGCGCGCTTCGAGCTCGGCTTCGATCTCGTACGATTTGTCGAAATGATCTTCGATCGCGCGCTTGCTGCGGCCGGTCACGAAAATCATTTCGGTGATTCCCGCAGCGATCGCCTCTTCCACCGCGTACTGAATGAGCGGCTTGTCGACGATCGGCAGCATTTCCTTGGGGCTGGCCTTGGTGGCGGGCAAGAAGCGCGTACCGAGGCCCGCAACAGGAAATACCGCTTTGGTAACTTTGAGCATGATGTTCATTCCCAGTTCGATCGTTTGAGTAACGGTCTCGCAGCAAGGCAAGCCGGCGTCCCCGAGGGTTCTGTTGGGTCTTTCTGCTGGGCAGTTTTTGTGTTCAAAAGGGTCGGGTCCGTCCACCACTAAAAAAAGAGACGAAATTCCGAATGCGACGGTCAAGCAGACCAGCGGCAATTATTGCCTGATTGATTGCCATGCGCCCCGAATAATCGGCATGAATTTCCTGATCCGGTTTCGATCGTCAAGCAAGCAAATTTCAAGCTGGCTTGCAATCGCGGCGCAATGGCAGATATTGCATGACCGCGCAGTTTACTCGACTTCGTCGGCGGGCGGCAAGCTACTCGTTTGCGTGCGCGAACGCCGGATAGGCTCGTTTCGCAGCGCCTCGCGATACGCCGACACCGCGACGAGAATCAACAGCACGGCAATGCCGGCCAGCAAATGCAGGTTCATCGAAATCTCCATCGACCTTAGGCGATCCCCATCAAATTAGCATTTAAAATCACACAAATAAATCGCTTTCTCGTTACAAGGTTTTATTTCTCGATTTCGATTCGGCTATGGATTTTTCGTATGCGGCCCGAGTGAAGCCGAATAAGCGCCATGAATATTTTTTGAAAAACTTTTGCATAATTTCCTCGCGCGAGGCCCCCTATGATCGCCGGGTAGCCTCCCACCATCACGCACGCCACGCCCCAATGAGCGATCCCGCACTCGAAACCGTCCTGCCGCCAGCCACTACCCTGCCCGCCGCCGTGGCGCGGCCTGCCGGTGCCGTCGCCAGCGATCACCTGATCGATGCGCTGCGCGGCTTCGCCGCCCTGCTGGTGGCGTATTTCCATTGCCGCCAGGTCACCTGGATCGGCATGGGCGCCTTCCATCAGGCCCACGCGAGCCTCGCGAGCCCCGGCACGATCGCCGCGTGGCTCACGCTGCCCGTTGCGTGGGGCTCCGCCGGCGTGCCGATCTTTTTCGTCATCAGCGGCTATTGCATTCACCGCAGCGGCGCGGCGCGCCTCTTGAAGAACCCCGATTTCCAGCTCGATGCCGGGCAGTTCTGGCTGCGCCGCTTCGTGCGGATCTACCCCGTGCTGCTCGCCGCGCTCGTGCTCACCTTCGTGGCCGATTCGTTCAGCCTCACGATGACGCCCGTGAGCCACAAGATTCTCGACATCGGGCCGCACGCGTTCCTCGTCAACCTGCTCTCGCTGCAAGGCGTGGCGGGCCCGACCTACGGCTCCAACGGCGCGCTGTGGACGCTCTCGCTCGAAGTGCAGTTCTACCTGCTCTATCCCCTGCTGTTCGCCGTGCGCCGCCGCGTCGGATTCAACGCGGTGCTGGCTGGCATCGCCGCCATCAACGTGATTTCGGCGCTCACGCTCGCGCGGCACGAGATCGTTGTCTTCACGTCGTACTGGTTCTCATGGATGCTCGGCGCGTGGATTGCGGAAGCGCGCCTGCGCGGCGCGGCAGGCTTCCGTTTCGCTTACGTGGCCGCGGCGCTCTTCGCGGTGGCGGGCTGCGTGGCGTTCCACTTCGGCCAGTACGGCGCATTCCAGCTCTGGGCCTGCGCCTTCGCCTGCTATCTCGTGAAGGCGCTCGCGCAGCCGGCCGCAACCGGCGGTGTGCTCATGCAGGCGTTTTCGAAGCTCGGCGCCTTCAGCTATTCGCTCTACCTGATCCATCTGCCGCTCTTCGTGCTGCTCGGCTCGCTGCTGTTCCGCTCGGCCCTGCAGACCTCGATCTGGCCTTCGTTCGGCTTCACGCTCGCCGTGCTGCCGGTCGCGTGGGTCTTCTATCGCCTCTTCGAGCTGCCGGCGCTCAACGTCGCTGCACGCCTGCGCAAGCGGGCTGCTTGATGAACGTTTAGATTGCGCGTCGATGTTTCGTGAAGACGGGCCGCTATAGCCAAAGCTATAGCGGCCCTTTTCAATCGGGTCTTCCCAGGCGAGCGCGCTTCCTCCAAAAGTGGCGCGCTACACGCGAAAAAATAGCGGGGCCGCTCTCACACGGCCCCGCCCTCGCCGCCCGGATTCGACGGCCCCTCGCTTCTCCCTGAGGCTCTATCGCGCGCGCGTCACGACGCCATCCAGCACGCGCCCGACCGCCTCCACGTACTGCTCCTTGCCGAAGCGCTCGCGCGCCACTGCAAGCCCGTTTTGCGCGAGACGCTCGCGCAGCGCCGCGTCATCGCAGAGCGCGGCAAGCGTCTTCGCGAGCTCCTGCGCGTCGCCCGGCGTGCAGAGCAGCCCGCTCTTGCCGTGCTCGACGATCTCTTTCACGCCGCCGTCGCGCGAGGCCACCACGGGCCGCTGCGCGAGCATGCCCTCCACTACGACGCGGCCGAACGGCTCCGGCGTGATGGAGGTATGCGCGACCACGTCCATCGCGCGCATGCAGGCCGCAATGTCGTGGCGGAAGCCGAGGAAATGGACACGGTCCGCGAGACCCCGCGCGGCAACGAAATCGCGCAGTTCCTGCGCATAGGCATCTTCGCCGAACAGCGGCGCGCCGACGAACACCGCATGCGCGCGCGGCTCGAGCAAGAGCGCTTCGAGCAGCACGTGCTGGCCTTTCCAGCGCGCGAGGCGGCTGAATGCGCCAACCAGAAACGCGTCCTGCGGCAGGCCGATCTGCGCGCGCAGTTGCGCCTGCGGCACGCGGGCGAGCGCGCGGAACGGCGACTCGTCCACGCCGTTGTGCACGACGTCGATGCGCCGCGCGTCGAACTTCGTGAGATCGGCAAACACCTGCGCCGAAGCGTGCGAGTTCGCAATCACGTGCGCAAGGCCGAGTTTCGCGCAACCCTTGATGACGGCGCGCTGCACGCGCCCGAAATGCTCGTCGCTCACGATGTCGCGCAGATGCCAGACCACCGGCTTGCGCGCGAGCTTGCCTGCCAGCACGCCGATCACCATCGCGCGCTGCGTATTGGCGTAGAGCACGTCGGCGCCGCGTGCACGGCGGCGCGTCTCGCGCACGAGCGCGGCAATGCCCGCGAGCACGCCGAGCTTGGGCACGGCGCCGCCGTCACGGCGCACGTTGCGCAACGCGCCCGAGTCGAGCACGTCCACGCGGGCGCCCGCGGCGTCGAGCGCCTCGCGAAACGGCCCGTCGTTGAACAGCAGCACCTCGATGCGCGCGCGCAGACCCTTCACGACTTCCAGCAGCGAAAGCTCCGCACCGCCCAGCATGCCGCTCTGGTCGATCGCCAGCACACGAGGCGCGTCTTGCGGGGCTTCTTGTGCCGTGTCTTGCGTCGCCGCTCGCCCGCCTTCGTCATCGTCGCCCGCGCGCGCCTCAGGTGCGCTGTCGCGCTGCAGCCCCGCCTCGGCGATGGCCGGCACGGCCCGCGCCACGCGCGCGAAGAACTGCTCGCGGAAGTGCGCCGCGGAAAAACGCTCCGCGTTGGCGCGGCAATCCTCGGCGCGAAAACGCCCCGGATCGCGCTCGAACGACTCGACCGCCGCGATGATGGACTCGGCACGCTGCTCCTCGAAGAACAGCCCCGTGGGCTGCGAGCCCGAGTCGCGCACGGTTTCTAGCGCACCGCCCTTGCCGTAGGCGATCACGGGCGTGCCGCACGCCTGCGCTTCCACGACCGAAATGCCGAAGTCCTCTTCGGCCGCGAACACGAAGGCCTTCGCACGGCGCATGCGATCGTGCAGCACCGAAAACGGCTGATAGCCCATCACCTCGACATTCGGGCTCGCCTTCGCGCGCACCTTCTGCATGTCGGGACCGTCACCGATCACGACGAGGCGCTTCTCCGGCATGCGCGAGAACGCCTCGACGATGAGGTCGATCTTCTTGTACGGCACGAGCCGCGAAGCGGTCAGATAGAAGTCTTCCTTTTGCGTCTCGAGCTCGAACGCGTCGACGTCGACAGGCGGATACACCACCTCGGCCTCGCGCTGATACACCTTGTGAATGCGCCGCGCGATGAACGACGAATTTGCCACGAACTGGTCGACCGAGTTGGCCGTACGCACGTCCCAGTTGCGGATGTAGTGGAGAATCAGCCGCGCGAGCATCGACTTCGGCCCCTGCGTGAGCTGCGACTCCTGAAGGTACTGATGCTGGAGATCCCACGCGTAGCGGATCGGCGAATGCACGTAGCTGATGTGAAACTGGTCGGGGCCGGTCAGCACGCCCTTGGCCACCGCATGCGAGCTCGAAATCACCACGTCGTAGCCCGAAACGTCGAGCTGCTCGATGGCGAGCGGCATGAACGGCAGATACGCGCGGTACTTCGTGCGCGCCTTCGGCAGGCGCTGGATGAACGAGGTCGTCGCGCGCTTGCCGCGCAGGAACTTGCGGTCCTTGTCCTCGACGAAATCGACCACCGAGAACAGATCCGCGTCGGGGAAGCAGTCGATGATCTGCTCGAGCACGCGCTCGGCGCCCGCATAGGTGACGAGCCAGTCATGCACGATGGCCACGCGCGGCTTGCGGTTGGCGGCGCGCGTGGGTCGCTCGAGGTGCTGCGGGCGCGCTTCCTGGTGCGGCCGCAATACGGTCACGCTGGACTCGCCGCGGGCATGGGTGTGGGTATCGCGCCGTTGGGCGGGCGCGGCGGCGCTTTCGGACGGCGCCACTTCGTCGATCAGTTCGTGACTCATGCGCTTTTCCGTAGGTTCAGACGAAACAGAAGGGAACGGGCGTAGCCGCGCAGCATGGGCGTGGTCGCAACGGACCACACGCAATTGGCCAGCGCCAGCACGACGCCCGCGCCGATCGCATAGATCGCATCGGGCAGCCACCACGCAATGGCAAGCGCGGCAGCGAGAAAACTCAGGTGTGCGAACATGTCGACCGCGATCGTGCGGCTGTGAATGCGCGAGAGCCACAAGAGCACGACATAGTCGAAGAGCGCGCGGAACAGCACCGCCGCAGCGGCGCCAGGCAGGCCGAAGCGCGAAATGCCCAGCCACAGCAAGCCGGCGTAGAGCGGCAGCTCGACGAGGCCCACGCGCGCGGCGGCGGCGGGATTGTTCTGCGACTGGATCAGGATGCGCGTGACACCGGCCTGCCCGATCAGCCATACGGCGATGATCAGGAAGCGCCCAACCGGTGCGCCGTGCCCGGCGATCTCGGGGCCCACCCACGCACGCAGGAAGGGCTCGAGCACCACGATCGCGCCAATGGCCACCGGCGTGAATACCGCGTTGAGAAACTGCAGCGACTGCGCCGCTATTTCGTCCGCATGTTCACGATGCAGCGAGGAAAGCCGCGGGAACAGCGTGCGCACGAGCGCGTTGGGTACCATGTTCAGGCGCGTCACGAGGTTCTGCGGCACCGTGTAATAGGTGACGAAGCGCGCGCCCAGGCCCGCGCCCAGCATCATGCGGTCGAGCGAATCGGCGACCATCGTGGAGACGCTGGCAACCAGCATCCAGCCGCCGAAATTGAACAGCGCCTTCGACGTGTCGAAGCGCGGCCCGCGTACCTGCTTGATGCCGAGCACGCGCAGCGCGGCGCGCCCGAGCAGCAGGCCCGCCAGCAGGCGCGCGAACACGGCGGCGGCAATCACGGTCTGCAGGTTCGGCGCAATCGCCCATGCGGCACCGAGCGGCAGCAACTGGAACAGGAACGTGCCGAGCGTCTGATTCGTGTTGTAGATGCCAAAGCGCTCCGCGCCGTTGATCGCGCCGGCGAACACCCACGAGACGTTGGCAATGGGAATCGCCACCGCGAGCCACGGCAGCGCGAGATAGACCTCGTGGCGCAGTTCGGCGCTCACGTGCGTGAAGTACGCCGTATAGAGCGCGCCGCCTGAATAAATCAAGAGGCCGCCGATCGCGCCCGTGATGAAGTTCAGCCAGAACGCGCTCCAGAACACGCGCTCGCAGGCTTCGGCATCCTTCGACGCATAGGCCTTCGAAATCTGGTTCTGCGCGGCCATGCTCATGCCCAGATCGAGCACGCTGAAATAGCCGATCAGCGTCCACACGAGCGCGATCACGCCATAGCGGTCGACGCCGAGCATCTTGATGTACGGCGGCACCGTGACCAGCGACACGAAGGTCGGCAGCACGAGGCCAAACAGATTGATCGCGACGTTGCGCAGTATGCCTTTATCCATATGTGTTCCGGTAGCGTGCGGCGCGGCTTGGGAATGCGGGCCTCAGTCGGCCCTTCGGCTGGGTCCTCGGTTGGGTCCTCGATGAGCCCCTCAGTCGGACTCTCAAGCCGGCTTCCAGCGGTACATCATCACTTTGCCGCGCGCGTCTTCTTCAACGAAGATCAGGTATTCGCCGTTGGGCTGACGATGTGCGGTAATGCCGAAGGGCACGTCCACCCAGCCCGAGGTATTGCCGACTTCCGCGCCTGGACCGAACGTGCCGATCTCCTTCGCGCTGTCCTTGTCGTACACGTGGACGTTGCCCGCGGGCTCGACCACGAACAGGTACTGCCCTTCCACGGTGACGCCCGCCGGCGTGACCGGCGGCTTCGCCTTGGGGTCCCAGGGCAGTTGCAGCAGATAGCGCTGCTGCGGGTTGCCGCTCGACCACTTGTCGTAACGCACGAGCACACGGCCCGCTTCCTTCACGAAGCCTGGATCGTGTGGCGAGTCCGCGGTATAGCCCGCCACGTAAAGCGTGTCGGTCTTCGGCTCGTAGATCGCGCGGTGCACCTCGGTAAAGGGCGCGGGCATCGCGTACTGGTCCATCTTGTCGTACGAGTAGATCGGGTTGCCCTTCGCATCGAGGCCGCCGAAGCGGAAACGCGTGATGCCCTTGTTGTCGCGCGCGCGCCAGATGTCGCCGCGTGTGTCGATCCACCAGCCCCAGCCGCCGGCCAGATGGCCCGGTCCCGGATACTTCGCGAATTCGCCGGCATCGAACGCGCCGTTGCCGTTCGAGTCGCGCCAGATCCAGTCGCCGCCCGGCGGCGCGTTCGGGACGTGCTCCACGGGCCGCGCACGCCCCGCGATGAAGCCCGAGGGAATGGCGGTCTCGCCGTCGCGCTGCGAATCGAAGCGGTAGATCTTCAGGTGATCCGCATACATGTCGGTGAGATAGAGGAACGTGTGGCCGTTCAGCTCGCGCGCGGTGGGCAGGCCCGGCCACATGTCGCCGTTGAACACGGGGTCCTGCGGATACTTGAATCGATTGGAGAGGAACCCTACATATTTCCAGTCCTGCCCCGGCGGCTTCGAAAGATCGAGTTCGAAGCGCTTGTTGCCGGTGTAGACGCTATTGGGCCGCGAAGGGTCCACCCATGCTCCGTCCACGAACAGCAGCCCTTCCACGTTCCACAAGCGCTTGCCGTCGGGCGAATAGCTTTCGAGCGTGGCGCCCAGCCCGGCACCGATCGTGCCCTGGCGCGGTCCGATGCCGTTGGTCGACACGTAGATGTTGCCCTTCGCGTCCGTGCCCACGCCGGTCAGGCCGTTGAAGCGGCCCGGTCCCGGCCGGCCCGCGTCGCCGGAGAAGATGCCGCCACGTTCGCCGAGCGTGCCGCTCTCCTTGTAGCCGCCACCCTCGTGCGAATAGATGAGGATCTGCTGGCGCGGGCCGTTGTCGGCCACCAGCACGCGCTGCTGGGGATCCACGGCCACGTCCACGGGCACCGAGTCGGCAGGCAGCTCGATCGTGCTGGAGAGCGGCTTGCCATCCGCCGAATAGTGCGCGATGCGCGGCGTCTGATCGGTCACGCTGCCCGTGACCACCCACAGCGAGCCGTCTCCCGCCACCGCGATCTTGCCCGGCTCGTGCACGTCGAATTGCGACTTGCGCTGCATCGAGTTCGCGTCATAGATCTCGATACGGTTCGCCATCGTGTTGCTCACGTAGAGCAGCGAATCGGTTGCCGCGAGACCGCCCACATCGGCGACGTGTATAGCAGGGTCGGGATGGGCGACGGCCGGCACGTCGGAGACCTTGAGAAATGCGCTTGCAAGCTGCGCGTGTGGATTGAGCGGATCGGGTGCGGCCTGGAAGGCCGCGGCGCGCTTGGGATCGTCAATCGGCCTGCGCGTGACCCCGTACCACTGGCGCCCCTTCTCGGGCCAGATACCGGGGCCGACCAGGTGGCCCCTTTCGTTGCCCACGGCCACGGCCGCATACAGATAGCGGTGGTTCACGGCCACGGCGTTGCCGCCGTATCCGCCCCAGCCATGCGTGCCGCCGGCAAAGCCGAGCACCTTGCCGTTTTGATACGCGCTGATCTCCGCACCGCTTTCATCCCAGGGCGCGTCCGTGTAGACCTTGCCATCGGGCGTCACGGCGATGGCGGTGATGTTGATCTGAGTCCACGTACCCTGGCCATTGCCGTACGTGTTGCCGATCCACGATGTCGTTACATTGAGTTGCGGCGCGGCGAGGGTCTGAACCGAAGAGGTGCAGACGAACGCACTGAGTGCAGCGAGCGCCAGCGTCCTGCGCATACGGCGGTCGGGAATCGGAAACGGCAAAGCAATTCCTCCGGTCGGTTGAATCCGTCTGGATCATGCCGTACATTCACGAAGAAAAATCACAGCACAAAAAGCGAAAATAATTCAAAAAAATTCAGTATTCGCGGTGCCTGCCGGCGCACATGCGAAATAAATCGCCGCGTGCCGCGCGAAGGCCCGCGACGCGGCCCCAGCGCGAACTTGTCCCGATTCCCGAAACGAAACTGCAACGAAATCGCCACGATACTGACGCCCATATTCCGGCTAATCAAATCGCTTTCATTTTCAAAATCGCCCACCAATATATTTCGGCTTTTTGACCATTTAATTCTTTCTAGAATGAACCGGCCTGTGCATGCATGAAACAACCGGATAGCCGATGACCGTAAACAGCCTCGCCAGCCCGCCGCAACATTCCCACCGCATCGTCCAGCTCGACGGCCTGCGCGCCTTCGCCGTGCTCGCTGTGTTCGCGCAGCACGCACTGAAAGCACCGCTGTGGATGGGCGTCGACCTGTTCTTCGTGCTGAGCGGCTTTCTGATCACCGGCATCCTGCTCGAGCGCAAGGCGCGCGGGCAATCGTATTTCAGCTACTTCTACGCGCGCCGCGTGCGCCGCATCCTGCCGCCGTACATTCTGCTGATGATCGTCTCGTCGCTGCTGTTCGGTTTCGGCTGGGCACACTACTGGCCGTGGTACGCGTTCTTCGCGACCAATATTGGCGACGCGCTGAACCAGAGCGGTCACGACAGCCTGAACATCCTCTGGTCGCTCGCCGTCGAAGAGCAGTTCTATATCTTCTGGCCCTTCGTGGTGCTGCTGCTGCCCGAACGCGCGCTCGCCGTCGTGGCCGCGGCGCTCGTTTTCATCGTGCCCGTGCTGCGCGCCGTCGCGACGCCGTGGTTCGATTCCTTCTGGCCCATTTACTACCTCACGCCGTTCCGCATGGACCTGCTCGCCTCCGGCGCGCTGCTTGCCGTGCTCGTGCGGCGCGACCGCAATGCGCTCGAGCCCTTCAAGGTGCCCGCCGCGATTCTGTTCTTCGCCATGCTCGCCGTACTCGCGTGGCTGCACCTGCATTACCCGCGCTTTCGCGCCGCCAACACGCCGCTCTCGAACGCCCTGCTCTACAGCGTCTCGCTCGTGTTCTGCACGTCGATCGTCGTCATCGCGCTGCAATCGAAGGGCTTCATCAAACGCCTGCTTTGCAACCCGGTGCTGGTCTACATCGGCACCATCAGCTACACGATCTACCTGATTCACCTCACGATTCTCTATGCGGTGTGGCCGCTCCACTTCAGCCGCCCGGTGAGCGCCGCAATCGCGCTCTCCATCACGCTTGTCTATGCGAGCGCAAGCTGGTTCCTCATCGAAAAGCGCCTCACGCGTGGGCCGAGCCGCCGGCACCTGTCTGCGGAAGCCACCGTGCGCGCCCGCGTGAGCGCCACCACCTCGCAGTCCTGAATCTCAAACCCGATAAACAGGTTCCGAATCCACGTTCGCTACTTCAAAGGTACTGACACATGAACGAACGACGCAAAGCGATCATCACCGGCGTATCCGGCCAGGACGGCGCGTATCTGACCAAGCTGCTGCTCGACAAGGGCTATCAGGTGGTCGGCACCTACCGGCGCACCAGCTCGGTCAACTTCTGGCGCATGAACGAACTCGGCGTCACGGATCATCCCTCGCTCGAACTCGTCGAGCACGATCTCACCGACGCGGGCTCGACCCTGCGCCTGCTCGAGCGCTCGCAGGCAAGCGAGGTCTACAACCTCGCCGCGCAAAGCTTCGTGGGCGTGTCCTTCGATCAGCCTGTGACCACGGCCGAAGTGACCGGCATCGGCGCGCTGAATCTGCTCGAGGCCATTCGCGTCGTCAACCCGCGCACGCGCTACTACCAGGCATCGACCTCCGAAATGTTCGGCAAGGTCCAGGCCGTGCCGCAGCGCGAGGACACGCCCTTCTACCCGCGCAGCCCGTACGGCATTGCCAAGCTGTTCGCGCACTGGTCCACGGTCAACTACCGCGAGTCTTACGACATCTTCGCGACCAGCGGCATTCTCTTCAATCACGAGTCGCCGTTGCGTGGCCGCGAGTTTGTCACGCGCAAGATCACCGACGCGGTCGCGAAGATCAAGCTCGGCAAGCAGAGCGTGCTCGAGCTCGGCAACATGGATGCCAAGCGCGACTGGGGCTACGCCTCCGAATACGTGGAAGGCATGTGGCGCATGCTGCAGGTTGACGATCCGGACACCTACGTGCTCGCCACGGGCCGCACCGAAACCGTACGCGATTTCGTGACGATGGCTTTCGCCGCGGCCGGCTTCCAGCTCGAATGGTCGGGCCGTGCCGAGCGCGAGACCGCTGTCGACATTGCGACGGGCCGCACGCTGGTGCGCGTGAGCCCGCGCTTTTACCGGCCCGCCGAAGTCGATCTGCTGATCGGCGACGCGGACAAGGCGCGCAGCAAGCTCGGCTGGGAGCCGCAGACCTCGCTCGAGCAACTCTGCCAGATGATGGTCACGGCCGACCTCGCACGCAACGAGCGACATGACACATTCTGAAGCTACGCGCGCGCCACGCGCGCTCATCACCGGCGAGGGCGGCTTTACGGGCCGCTACATGGCCGCGCGTCTCGCCGCGGACGGCTATCAGGTCTGGGGCACCGTGCGCCCCGGCGAGTCCGTGGGCGAAGATGGCGTGCCGGGCGGCATCGCCACGATCGCCGCCGACCTGCTAGACACGCAAGCGCTCGCGCACGCTGTGGAAACGGTGCGACCCGATGTGGTCGTGCATCTCGCGGCAGTGGCGAACGTCGCCAACGGCGACGTTTCCCGCACCTACATCGTCAACGTAGTCGGCACGCGCAACCTGCTCGACGCGCTCGCACGCCAGCGTCATGTCCCGCGCGCCGTGCTGCTCGCGAGCAGCGCCAACGTCTACGGCAACGCGACACCCGGCGTCATCGACGAAGCGGTGGCCCCGCAGCCGGCGAACGATTACGCAGTGAGCAAGCTCGCGATGGAATATCTCGCGAAGTGCTGGAACGCGCAACTGCCTATCGTGATCGCACGGCCGTTCAACTATACGGGCGTGGGTCAGAGCACTGACTTTCTGCTGCCCAAGATCGTTGAGCACTATGCGCGTGGCGACCGGACGATCTCGCTCGGCAACACCGAAGTGAGCCGCGACTTCTCCGATGTGCGCGATGTGGTGGATGCCTATGCCAGGCTTATCGCGGCAGCGCCGCGCGGCGAAACGGTCAATGTCTGCTCGGGCACCGGCTGGACGCTCGGTGAAGTGCTCGATATGCTTTCGGGTATCGCTGGGTATGAGATCGAGGTGAAGGTCGATCAGCGGTTCGTGCGCGCTAATGAAGTGCGCCATCTTGTGGGCTCGAACGCGAAGCTGCGGTCGATTGTTGGGGAGTCGGTTTGCACGCCTATCGAGGCGACACTGCGGTGGATGTATGATGAGGCCCGCAAGCGGGTACAGGGTGGCTAAGGCTGGTGCGCCTTGTGCAGTTGCCGTGCTGTGCGTGCCTTTCGCGCTTTTCGCGCTTTTCGCGCTTTTCGCGCTTTT
>NZ_BAYD01000055.1 GCF_000685075.1 Paraburkholderia oxyphila NBRC 105797 | reverse complement strand
CGCGGAATATACGCGTGTTGATGCGCCGCTCCATGATCGACAGCGCGTCACGGATCACCAACTGGTAGGTTGCGAGCGATCCGTCGGATTCGCCCTCATGGGCGTCCGTGACGATCGCGCAGATCGAATGCAGCGCGCCTTCGTCAGTGACCAGCTGGACCGTCACCGGCTGGCCCAGAAACAGCTCGAGCGGTACGCCCACCGTGGTGGAAATGCAGGATAGGCGGCCTTCAATGCCACCACACATATTCTCGTGAATATCGAGCCGCTGGATGAACAGCAGACCAGCCAGGTCCTTCTGCGAACTGCGCCAGTACATCCGGAACGGGCGGTGATCCTGTGAAGGCAGCGCGCCGGCGAAAACGCGCCGCAGGGATGGGTAGTTCACTGCCTGTTCTCCGAATTATAAAAATTCAGTTATACGAGACACCTGATTCCGGGCTACCGGTGAGCATTACGCAGAGACTGCGCTGGATTACTTGCCGAGCGGCAGTCGATCACGTTGCTCACCCGCGCTTTGGCCCGCGTTCCTCGCGAGCGCTCCTCTCATGTTCATGCCGCGGGGGCAGCTTCTCGAGCACGATGCCCAAGAAACGACAAAGCCCAAGCGGGGACCTGGGCTTTGTCAACTTTCTGCCGGCAAAAGAGCTTGCCGGCCTTCGGGGTCAGCGACCCCGGCTAAAACTTAGCTTGCCGACGTCGCGGCTTGCGGCGTGATCACGAGGTTCAGGCCGTTTTCCTTCGTGATCGTCAGGGTCACCGCCGACGGCGTCTTGTTGGCGCCAGCGCCTGCGGTCACGACTTGCAGATTCGACAGTTCTTCACGTTGAAGCAGTTGCATGAGCAACCTCCATGGGTTTGTGCGTGTGTTTAAGGAATGCTCCCCAAATAGGGAGCGGCGTCCAGCTTAGGCCAATCCCTCCCCCAAAAGCCTGTCTCTATTTCAAGATTCGTGAATAATCGTTGACGCTTGACGCGTATCAGCCCGTCATGGCGGAACGAACACGCCGGCACTCGGCGATGCTGGAGAAATTACCAATAGCACGATCGTTCTATTTTATGTAAGCTAGGACTTTTCTTACATTCGAGGCTGCCTGCCATGTCGCTGATCTTCTCCCGCCGCGACCTGAATTTCCTGCTCTACGAATGGCTCGACGTCGAGCGTCTCACGCGCATTGCGCGCTACGCCGACCACTCGCGCGAAACCTTCGACGCGGCGCTCGACACCTGCGAGAAGATCGCCACCGACCTGTTCGCGCCGCACAACAAGAAGAACGACCAGCACGAGCCGCATTTCGACGGCGAGACCGTCACCATCATCCCCGAGGTGAAGACCGCACTGAAGGCGTTCTGCGACGCGGGCCTGATGGCCGCGGGCCAGGACTACGAATACGGCGGCATGCAGTTGCCGCTCGTGGTCGAGAAAGCGGGTTTCGCGTGGTTCAAGGCGGCGAACGTGGGCACGAGCGCCTATCCGTTCCTCACCATCGGCAACGCGAACCTGTTGCTCGCTCACGGCAGCCCGAAGCAGATCGACACCTTCGTGAAGCCCGAGCTGGAAGGCCGCTACTTCGGCACGATGTGTCTGTCCGAGCCGCAGGCGGGCTCGTCGCTCTCGGATGTGGCCACACGCGCCGACTTCGAATGCGACTCGCCGCTCGGCGCGCAATATCGCCTGCGCGGCAACAAGATGTGGATCTCGGGCGGCGAGCACGAGCTCTCCGAGAACATCGTCCACCTCGTGCTCGCGAAGATTCCCGGCCCGGACGGCAAGCTCATTGCTGGCGTGAAGGGCCTCTCGCTCTTCATCGTGCCGAAATACCTCGTGAACGAGGACGGTTCGCGCGGCGAGCACAACGACGTCGTGCTCGCGGGCCTCAATCACAAGATGGGCTATCGCGGCACGACCAACTGCCTGCTCAACTTCGGCGAGGGTACGAAATACACGCCGGGCGGCCAGGCGGGCGCCATTGGCTATCTCGTGGGCGAACCGCATAAGGGCCTCGCCTGCATGTTCCATATGATGAACGAGGCGCGCATCGGCGTGGGCCTCGGGGCGACCATGCTCGGCTACACCGGCTATCTGCACGCGCTCGATTACGCGCGCAACCGGCCACAGGGGCGCAGCGTGGGCGCGGCGGGCAAGGACCCGGCATCGCCGCAAATCAGGCTGGTCGAGCACGCCGACGTGCGCCGCATGCTGCTAGCGCAAAAGAGCTATGTGGAAGGCGCGCTCGCGCTCAATCTCTGGTGCGCGAAACTCGTGGACGAAGCGCGCGCCGTCGAGGACGACGCCGTGCGCGAGCCGCTCACGCTGCTGCTCGACCTGCTCACGCCGATTGCCAAGAGCTGGCCCTCGCAGTGGTGCCTCGCGGCCAACGATCTGGCGATCCAGGTGCACGGCGGCTATGGCTACACGCGCGAGTACAACGTCGAGCAGTTCTACCGCGACAATCGACTCAATCCGATCCACGAAGGCACGCATGGCATCCAGGGCCTCGACCTGCTGGGCCGCAAGGTCACGATCAAGGATGGCGCGGCGCTGAAGCTGTTCGTGCAGCGCGTCAAGGCCACGCTCGACCGTGCGCGCTCGAACGGCGACGCACAGGACGCCGCGCACGCGCATGCGCTCGAAGCGGCGCTGCAGCGGCTCGTCGACGTCACGCAGACGCTGTGGTCGGCGGGCGATGCGAACGTCACGCTCGCCAATGCTTCGGTGTACCTGGAAGCATTCGGCCACGTCGTGATGGCGTGGATCTGGCTGGAACAGGCGCTCACGGCACGCGCGTCGCTCTCGCATGCAAGTGGCGACGAAGTCCATTTTTATCGCGGCAAGCTCGCCGCCGCAGCGTACTTCTTCGCGTGGGAGCTGCCGAAGACCGGCCCGCAGTTCGATCTGCTCGCCTCGCTCGACCGCACGACGCTCGACATGCAGGACGCGTGGTTCTGAGATTGGCGCAACCGACGCCGATGTGATGCGGGCGGCCTCCGAAAGCCGCCCGCCCACTTGCGCCGCACCAGTATCGCGAGATTGACGCGTCAGCGCCGGAACCCGCCGTGGAATCCGCCGCCGAACCCACCGCCACGGAACCCGCCCCCCATCCCGCGCGAGCCCCATCCGCCGCCCGCGTGCCCGTTGAACTGGTTCCATCGCTGTGCGCCGAGATCGCGCGCTTGACTCTGCCGGTTGAGGTGGTCACCCACGTCGCCGCGCGGCTGCACCGACTGCCAGCCATTCGATGTGTGCTGCTGCCAGCTGCCGCCATCGGTGTGCCGGTAGACGTTGCCGTCGTGCCCCGCATAGACATCGCCATTGTTCCAGGCAAGCGCATTGCCGCGCGACGCGTTCGTCACATAGCCCCGGCTCCCGGCTTCGTACTGGCCCGTGTGCGTATTGCCGGCCACGCCGAATTCCGCGTCACCCGAACGCCCCGTGTTCGCGTTGGCGCCCGCCACCTGCCGCCCTGCCGCGAAATTGCCGTTGGCCTCGTTGCCGACGATACCGCCGCGGCCCGCGCCCGCGCGGCCGGTCGCGGGATTGGCGAACGCGCCTTGATGCGCGCCGGCATAGTTGCCCGAGTACGGATTGAACGCGGCTCCGGCCGCGCCCCGGTAGTGCGCCCCGGTGGCCGGGTTGTAGCCCGTGCCGGCAGCGCCGCGCCACTGCGTGCCGGTCCATGGGTTCCATCCGGAAGCGTGAGTTACCGTGCCCTGGCCCCACCGGCCGTAAAAGTTCGCCTGATTGACGTTGACGTTGCCCCAGCCGCCCCCGCCCCAGTAGCCGCCCCAATAAGGCCCCCACCACGGCGATGCGCCGCCCCAGATGGCCCCGGCGGCGAAGCCGAACGCAAAGCCCTCGGCGGCACTCAGCGCGAAGCCTGCCCCATAGCCGTAAGTCGCCGGATATCCGTAGTAGACGTCGCCCACGTAGGGTGCATAGACATAGCCGGTTCCATAGACGACCGTGCCGTCCGCGCTGACCATCACCCCCATGTAGCCCGGCGTATAGCCCACCACGACAGTATCGGGCGTGGACGAATAGATCCGCACGTAGGTCACGTAGTAGAGCGGACTGCTGGGCGGCATCGCATAGATGACCTCGGGCACCGCGGTCGCAACGGCCCACGGACCGGCGGCGGAGCCCGCAACGAACCACACGCCGTTGGCAACCGCGTAGTAATGCGAAGGATCGACCTCGATCACGGCATTCGCCGTGTTGACGGCATAGCTCAGTGTCGTGCCCGCGATCGGCTCGAAGCGGGGCGCGCCGTCATAGCTCACCTTCAGGCTGGCCTGCGAGCGCGACACCGTAGCTGTTTGCGGAATCGAGGCCGCGATCGCGGCCTCCTTCGCCTCGGGCGTATTCGGCACTGAAACGAGCACATTGGCCTTCGGATCCTGGGGCGAAATTTTCGCGAAGTCTGCGGGCAAATCGCTGCCCGGCACCCAGGTCCACGGTCCGCCAGTGGACTGCGAGCGGAACCAGCGACCCGATATCAGTACGTAGTACGTATTGGTCTGCGGATAGACGAAGACCGCATGGTCCGTATTGGTGACCGTCAGCAGACGCGTCCCCTGGACAGGGCTGAGCTGCGCGGCGCCCTCGGTCACGATCAGCTCCGTGGGCTGGGTGGCGACGAGCAACGCCGGCGCCGATGCAGCCGGCTTGCCGTCGTGGGGCAGCATGGCATCGGCGGGCGTCTTCGCCTCGCTCGCCTGCGCCGCCGCAAGCAGCGCGGCCGGCGGCGACGCCATCGGCTGCCAGGGACCGCCCACCGCCGATGCCGAATACCCGTGCCCCGCCGCTTGCGCGTAAAGCCGGCCTTGCGCGTCGCGCATGAGCAACGCGCGACTGTTCAGGGCGCGCGCATAACCCGTCTCGCCGACCGGCCGCCAGGCGGGTGCGCCATCGACAAGGACGAGCACGGTGGGCGTCGATGCGAACACGATCCGCGGCACGTCGTTTTTCACCGCGACGCTCATCGCGTGCGCGAATCCTCGCGACGCCGCATAGCTCGTCTGCAATTCGTCGAGCGACACCTGCAGGCCGGCGGCGGGCAGACGCGCGACGACGGCCTGCCTGATGCGCTGGGACATGGCCGCGTTCGTCGGCACGTCGACACCATCGACCTGAATATGGGTGAGCAGCACGAGACCGCTTTCTTTGTCGATGTCGGCCATCGCGGAGAAGCGCACGACGCCGTACGTGGGTGCGCCGTTCGCCGCGCCCACCGCGACGGCGGCACGGCCGGCAATGCGATTGCCGCTCCACTGCTCGATCTGCGGCTGGTACATCTCGACGTGCTCCTTGCCTTCGTCGAGGGCGCGCGGCCAGTCGGGCTGCGACGCGACGGCCGGCTGCGCCTGCGCACTCGCGTCTGGCAGGTTCCCCGCCAGCGCGGTAACGGCAAGCAGCGAGGCCACGACCCGAACCCGCTTTACCGCCGCGACCGCGATCACCGCGTGTGCGTTTTTCTTCGATTGATTCACAATCGTGCTCCCAATCATGGTTCACAAAAGACGCATAAAAAAGCCACGCGGGAGCGATATCGGGCTCACGCGTGGCGCGGACAAGAAGCGGCGGCGCGATGGCCGCCTACTTCATGCATCGAAGGAAGCGCTAAAGGCGCTTAGAAGCGGTGGCGGATGCCCGTGGTCACGACAACCTGGCTGCGGCTGGTCGAGAACGAATCGGTGCCGTTGATCTGGGCCGCGTTGGTGCCATCGTCATTGTTGGCGCCGATCTGGACGATGCTGGCCGCGTAGATATCGGTGCGCTTGGAGAGCGAGTAATCGGCCATCAGGCTGAACTGGTTCCAGTGAGCCGAGCGGTTGTTGGTGGAGCCGCTTCCCGGCGTATTGCGCAGACCCTGTGTGTAGGTGTAGGCACCGCCGACGAACAGCGCCGGCGTCAGGTCGTAGCGGGCGTTGACTTCGTAGTTGCTGTAGCGCAGCGAGATATCGTTGAGCCTGTCCTGGAAGCGGCTCTGCGTGAACACGAGACCGACCAGCGCGGGCCCGATCGCGTAGTTCGCACCGACACCCCAGGTGCGCTGGGTCTGCATACCGTCCAGGTTGTCGAGCACCGTCGAGTTCTGGAGCGCGCCATTGGCATTGCTCGGATTGAAGCCGCCCAAGGTCTGCGCCTGCGCCTGGAGATAGGCCGCGGCGACCTGCAGCCCGCCGTACTTGTACCCGGTGCCCACGCTATAGGCGCGGTTGTCCGCAAAGCCGCCAGCCTTGTTCGAGAAGCCGTACAGGCCGCTGAACGAGAAGCCCGCGTAGTTCACGCTCTGGTACTTGACCGCATTGTTGATGCTGAACGTGCCGTTCAGATTGTCGTTGTCACCGGGGTGCGCGAAGTAGGTGCCGCCCCACGAACCCGTGGCCGAGATCGGCCCGAGGTAGTCGACCATCGAATCGTACTGGCGACCGAATGTCAGCGTGCCGTAGTCGTTGCTCGACAGCCCGACATACGCCTGGCGATTGAAGAGCGAGCTGCTAACGGTGCTGCCGTTGTTCACGTTAAAGCCGCTCTCGAGGGTGAAGACGGTTTTCAGGCCGCCGCCGAGATCTTCCGCGCCGCGCAGGCCCCAGCGGCTTTGCTGGATGTTGCCGCTCGTCATGCCGAACGAGGCCTTGCCGTTGGACAGGCCATTGGGCGTCACCGACGAACTCGTGCTCGCTTCATTGCTCACATAGGTCAAGCCCGCATCGACGATGCCGTAAAGCGTCACGCTGCTCTGGGCATGCGCCCCGGCCGCCATGGCAGCGGATGCAGCCGCAAAAATCAAAGTCTTCTTTTTCATCGTTCGTTCCGTACAGAGCTTAATAGTTGATCTGGAAATGCCACATTGCGTGGACAGCCCTTTCCGACATCCCGCGCCATATTGGGCTTCGGACAGACAAGGCTGCTCATGCACGGACCCAATATAAAGACCAGTCGACCATCAAACTACACAGAAGGACGAATAGAAAATTTGACTATTTTGAATAATTAAATTTTGTCGTTGAAAATCAATTACATAATTTAATTAAAAGATAACTATCTTGATTTAATGATTAACACACGGCGTTTTTGTTGCAGCGCCACAACATTTAATCATTTCATGATCATTAACAACCCAATATTATGACGAAAATCACCGCTTATTTAAATAGCACGCCCCGCATATCGATCGAATCACGGCACCAGCGAATTCTTGACGCCCAGGCATTTCGAGCACCCTTTCACCCACGCCTCTTGAGCCGGACGCACGAAACCCGTGCGTCCGTGCCGCGGTGAGCGGGTTAGCCCCCCTGCTTCTCGAAGCGCCTCAACAACTCATTGCCACGCGCGTTGGCCGAATCGAGCGCCTGTTGCGGCGTCTTGCTGCCCGTCCATACCTGCTCGAGCTCTTCGTCCACCACGGTGCGAATCTGCGGCATGTTGCCCAGACGCAGACCCTTCGTCCAGGGCAGCGGCGGCTTGTTGAGCATCTGCCTCGTGGCCGTATCGGCGCCCGGATGCGAATCGTAGAAGCCCTGCTTGCGCGCGAGGTCGTAGGCCGCCGTCGTGACGGGCAGATAGCCCGTGTCCTCATGCCACTTTGCCGCCACAGCCGGCGAACCCAGATACGCAAGGAACTTCGCGACGCCCTTGTAGACATCGGGGTTCTTGCCCGCCAGCACCCACAGGCTCGCCCCGCCGATGATGGCGTTCTGCGGCGCGCCCTTCACGCTCGGGTCATAGGGCATCATGCCCGTGCCGTACTTGAACTTCGCATACTGCTGCACGTTCGCGAGCGCGCCCGACGAGCCCATCATGATCCCGCAGTCGCCGCTATAGAACTTCGCGGTGGCCTCGTCCTTGCGGCCCACATAGGTGAAGGTGCCGTCCTTCGCCATCTTCTGCAGGAAGGCGATGTGCGCGACCTGCAGCGGCTTGTTGATTTCGAGCACGGCGTCGGTGCCGTCGAAGCCGTTGTTGCGCGTGGCGATCGGCGCGCCATGCCAGGCGCTGTAGTTCTCGATCTGGATCCAGCCCTGCCAGCCCGTGGTGAAGCCGCAGTTCATGCCGGCTGCCTTGAGCTTGGCCGCATCGGCGGCGACCTCGGGCCAGGTCTTCGGCGGCGCGTCGGGATCGAGGCCCGCCTTCTTGAACGCGTCGCGGTTGTAGTAGAGCAGCGGCGTGGAACTGTTGAACGGCATCGAGACGAGATGGCCCGTCTTCGCGTCGCTGTAATAGCTGGCCACGGTCGGCACGAAAGCTTTTTCGTCGAAGGGCACGCCCGCGTTCTTCATCACGTCGTACACGGGCACGATGGCCTTCTTCGCCTGCATCATCGTTGCGGTGCCCACTTCGTAGACCTGCAGGATCGCCGGCGCGTCGCCGCTGCGGTAGGCGGCAATGCCCGCGGCGAGCGTCTGGTCGTAAGTGCCCTTGAACACCGGCACGATCTTGTATTCGCTCTGCGAGGCGTTGAACTGCTTCGCGATATCGTTGACGCGTTCGCCGAGCTCGGACTCCATCGCGTGCCAGAACTGGATCTCGACGGGCGCCGCCTGGGCCGACCGGATGCCGCCGGCAAACGACATGCCGATGGCAAGCGCACAGGCAGCGGCGCGCAAATGACTGCGCGAACCCGCGCGCAATTTCTCGTGCTTTCTCATCTGGTTCTCTTCCTTGTTATGGATGTCGATACGGGATGTCGAAACACAAAGCAGCCTGCCCGCGTGCAATTATTGTGCGGTGCGGCTAGTGGTATGCGGGACCGCGCGCATAAGCGGGCACAAGCGGGCAAAGGGCAGCGCAAGGGTAGCACAGCGAATCGCGCGGCCATGTGAAGGCCGGCTGCGCTCCAGTACAGTACAAAGCAATCAGGTGAGATCGTGCAATTCGCTCTGTTCGGCGCGAGGCTTTTCATGCAGGATGGAAAAGGCCGCATCTTTTAGTACCCCTGTCGCGCCTGAAACCGGGGATCGATGATAACGGCCTGGCCGACAAGATCACCGGGATACGCAATGGATTCCGCTTCCAGCAAGCCGCAAGTCGACAGAAGGCAATTGCAGCAGATCGTCGCCGGACTCACCGAGGGCATCCTGCTCGCCGATCCCGATGGCTCGATCGTCTGGGCCAACGAAACGGCCCTGTCGATTCACGGCATCAATGCGGTTGAGGACTTCGGTGGCAGCCCCGCCGGTTTTCAGAAGCGCTTCACGCTGAAATACCGCAACAATCATCCGCTGCTGCCAGGGCAATATCCGCTGGCACGCGTGCAGGCCGGCGATGTGTTTCGGGACGTGATCGTCGAGGTGACGAAGCCGGGCGACGACAGCTTTCACGCGATCCACCAGGTGCGCAGCCTCTTGCTGACCGACGCAGCCGACGAGCCGCAGTCGCTGGTGCTCGTGATTCAGGACGTGACCGGGCGATACACGGCGGAAGAGCGCTTCGAGAGAACCTTCAGTGCGAATCCGGCGCCCGCAGTCATCTGCAGGCTGTCCGACCTCCGCTACGTGAAGGTCAATCAGGGCTTTCTCGAGATGACCGGGTTCGCGCGCGATGAAGTCATCGGTCGCTCGGCCTACGAGTTCGATGTACTCGGTGGCTCCGACAAGCGCGACCAGGCGATCGAATATCTGAACGAAGGCCGCACTGTTCCGCAAATGGAAAGCGTGCTGCGTATTGCGGATGGCGGCAGCAAGTTCGTGATTGTGGCCGGCCAGCCGATCGAGGTGGGCGACCAGGACTGCATGCTCTTCACCTTCATGGATCTCGAGCCGAGGCGAAAAGCCGAAGCGGCGCTGCGGCAAACCGAAGAGCGCTTTTCCAAGGCCTTTCGCCTCGCGCCGGTGCCGATGACGGTCAGCTCGCTCGACGACATGCTATTTCTCGACGTCAACGACGCGTTTGTCGCTGCAACCGGCTACCAGGTCGATGAGGTCATTGCCCGCGATCCGTCGTCGCTGGAATTGTGGGAGGACGACGAGGCTTTCAGCCAGTTCCGCGACACGGTTGAATCCACCAGCAGTGTGCGCAATGTCGAAATGAAGCTGCGCGCAAAGAACGGCGACATGCTCGACTGTCTGGTCTCCGCGGAGACGGTCACTATTCACGAGCGGCGCTGCGTGTTGTGCGTGCTCCAGGACATCACCGAACGCAAACGCTCCGAAAGCGAACTGATCGCCGCCATCGAAACGGTGATGCACGATACGTCGTGGTTCAGCCGCACCGTGATCGAAAAGCTCGCGGAAATCCGCCACCCCACTCGCGCAGGGCAAACGGGCGCGGCGCTCGACGACCTCAGTCCGCGCGAGCTCGAAGTGCTGGTGCTGATGTGCCAGGGCAGCGACGATGCGAAGATTGCCGAAACGCTGCAACTCTCACGCAATACCGTGCGCAACTATGTTGCCGCCATCTACAGCAAGATTGGCGTGAACCGGCGTTCTGCGGCCATTATCTGGGCCCGCGACCGCGGCATCGACCGCGATGGCCACGTGGCGCCTTCGCCACGACAACGCCGCAATCAACGCGGCCCGGCCCCACGGTAAGCAGAAAGCCCTTTCGGGCTCCAGCCCGCAACGCGGCATGCGCGAACACGTCGCCGCATTCGCGCAGCCCAAAAACATATCAGTTGTCCTTGTCAAGTTTCTCGCGTAGCTTGTCCTTGGCCTCGCCAACCTTGCGCTGAACCGTTCCGGTCGCTTTCTCGACTTTGCCTTCCGCTTCGGTTTCGCGCCTGCCCGTTACCTTGCCGGCTGCTTCCTTGATCGAACCTTTGATCTCTTTTGCCGCGCCCTTGATCCGGTCGTTGTCCATGATCGCTCTCCAGTCGATGGGGGAAAGCCCCTTGCCGATACGGCAGGGACGAACCCAATGTAACGAAGCAGCGAGCCTGGCAACAGAGTCAAACATACCAGGCAATGCAGTACAACCGTATCTGTTCAGTGCACGGGCCCGGCGATACAGTGTCCGCATCCAGTGACGAGGCCACCGACTGGCACCGCGTCATGCCGGCCGCCTCCTGCCCGCGTGCTTCCTTCTTTCCTTTCGCCATGAAACCAGTTTCCGCTAGCCCCCCGGATTCACGGAAAGACTCCTCACAGGAGATTTCATCGGTACAGGCGCTGCAAATACGCGAGCTTCATCATCGCATGCGAAACAGCCTCCATCTGATCGCCTGTACCTTGCAGCTTCAGTCGCGTCAGTCCAGCAATGCCGAAACAAGACATGCACTGGATGTTGCGGCACGCCGCATCAACAGTGTCGCGCGTATTCATGAGCATCTTTACGACAATGGCCAATGCGACTATCAACCCGCGAGGGAATACCTCTCGAGCCTGCTCCAGGATTTGCACCACGCACTTCTGGGCCCGGGCTCGGCCCGCGTGCTGCGTCTGGCGCCAGGCGAAGCGTTCGTACTCGACAGCGATACGCTCGTGTCGCTCGGCTCCATCGTGGCGGAACTGGTGACCAACGCGGTCAAATACAGTAGCGGCAACGTCAACGTGACGCTGGCATGGCAAACGTGTCAAGCGGAGGTCGTTGTCGAAGACGAGGGACCGGGATTTCCGGCCGGCTTCGATCCCGCGCGCGATGCGGGTTTTGGGCTTCGTCTCGTGCATCATCTGTGTAGCGGATCGGGCGGCTCGCTGACGATCGACATGAGCGCGGGGCACGGCAGCATCAAGGCCGTACTGGCTCCTTAGACGCGCCTGCCCTCCTGCGTTGGTGACATAGCCGGGAGACGTGTCAAGCGCGCCGTTGGTGCACGCCGCTAGTGGCCTCCGATCGCCGCGTTGACGGCCTGCAATCCATTCGCGCCGCCCACTGTCGTCACGCCATCGAGCCAAGGTCCCAGCAGGTTGGTGTGCGCCTTCAGCGCGTTCAGGGAGGCCGTTTTGACATCTTCCTTGTCTCGCAGCACGCTCGTCATGATCTGGTTTTCGAGGTCGACGTTGAAAGTCATTTGACTGAACAGCCTGCCAAGATTGGTACACTGCTGCGCGAAGCCGGTGCGCGTCACGGTATTGACCGTGGCGCCGCCATAGTCAGGCCCGAAATACGCGTCGCCGCCCGCCAGATACGTAATGTGGAATCGCGTATTCATCTCGTGCGGCTCCCACGCGAGAAAGACAATCCACTTCTTGTCGCGCACTGCCCGCTCCACCTGGGTCAACATCCCGGTCTCGCTCGATTCGACGAGCCTCCAGTCACCGAGCCCGAACGCCTTCTTGTCGAGCATGTTCTTGATGTTCTGGTTCGCGGGTGCGCCAGGCTCGATTCCATAGATGGTGTCGTCGAATTTTCCCGCATTCTTCGCGAGGTCGGCGAACGAGTGCACGCCCGCAGCGGCGACATAGTCGGGTACCGCGAGCGTGAATTTCGCGTTCGTCAGGTTCGCGTGCAATACGTCTATCGAGTGGCTCTCGACGAAAGGCTTCACGAGCGGCGCCTGCGCCGGCATCCAGTTGCCGAGGAACACGTCGATCTGCCCTTTCTTCAAGCCCTCGTAGGTGATGGGCACGGACAGGTTCGAGACGGTCTGGTTGTAGCCGAGCGCCTTCAGCACGATGCCGGTAATGGCATTGGTGGCGTCGATGTCGGCCCAGCCGGGAGCGGCCATCCGGACGTTCTCGCAACGCTGCGGCTGCGCAGCCTGCGTCGCCAGCGCGGGGGCGAGCGCCGTCGCGCATAGCGCGATCGACAGAACGCGCCGCCGCCTGTTGGCCTGGTTTGCCTCGTTTCGCTTCATGTCTCTCTCCTGTTTCTGATTTCCGCCCGGGTCTCGATGACTGTGTGGCGCAAGGATCATTCGTGCACGACGCGCGGAAAGCGCGCCATCGCTTCCAGCGTGTCCAGTTCGATGTGATTGCGCATGTACCGATTGCCCGCATCGACGAAGGGTTGCCAGTCCCACGACTGGACACGCCCCTGGGTCGTCGCCGCGTAGTGAAAGCGCCGTCGGCGCTGGCTCGCCAGCACCTCGCGATGCAGGGCATCGAGATCCCAGCGCGCCGCGATCTCCGCGCGAAATGCCGCGACCGTCCGCGCGTTATCCGGGTTGTCGGCCAGATTGACGAGCTCCAGCGGATCGGCGCTCAAATCGAAGAGCTGGTCCGGGTCCACGCTCGTATGGATGAACTTGTACGCGCCGCGCCGGATCATCACGATGGGCGCAATCGCGCCCTCCGCCAGGTATTCGCCGAACACCTCGTCGTGGCCGCCGTCGCCAACCAGATGCGGCACCAGGCTGCGGCCATCCACGGGGTCGGGCCAGTCGGTCTTGTGGGTCCCGCCCGCCAGATCCACGAGCGTCGGCAACAGGTCGATCGTGGAGACCGAACTCGCGACGCGGCGCGGTGCGAAGCGCTTCGGCGCATGCACGATCAGCGGCACGCGCGTCGCGTTCTCGAAGAACGTCATCTTGTACCAGAGACCGCGTTCGCCCAGCATGTCGCCATGATCGGACGTGACGATCACGATCGTATCGTCGGCGAGCCCGCTCTCCTCCAGTGCATCGAGCATCGCGCCGAACTGCGCGTCGACATAGGACAGCGCGCCATAGTACGCCCGGCGCGCGTTGCGGACCTGCTGTTCGCCCGGCGGCGTGCGATCGTTCTCGCAGACGTGCCGCAGCCGCTTCGAATGCGGATCGCGCGCCTCGTGGCCCGGCATCGTGCGTGGCAGATCGATTTCCTCATCGCGGTAGAGGTTCCAGTATTGCGCCGGGATCGCGTAGGGATCGTGCGGATGCGTCAACGACGCGACCACGCAGAACGGCCGCGTATCGCTGCCCGCCTGTCGCTCGCGTGCGATGTCGTACAGCTTCTGCCGCACGGTGAATGTGACCTCGTCGTCGAAGTCGAGCTGATTGGTACGCACGCAAGGACCGGCATCGAGCACCGAACTCATGTTGTGATACCAGCTCGGACGGACTTCGGGACGATCCCAGTCCGGCACCCAGCCGAAGTCGGCGGGATAAATGTCCGTGGTCAGACGCTCCTCGAAGCCGTGCAACTGGTCGGGACCGCAAAAATGCATCTTGCCCGACAACACCGTCCGGTAGCCGGCCGCACGCAGGTAATGGGCGAACGTCAGGGTTTGCGCCGGCAATTCCGCCGCGTTATCGTAGGCGCCGATCCTCGACGGCAGCTTGCCGGCCATGAAGGCGAAGCGCGACGGCCCGCACAACGGGCTCGCGCAATACGCGGAATCGAATACCACGCCGTCGCGCGCCAGGGCGTCGATGCGCGGCGTCCTGGACACCGCATTGCCGTGTATGCGCAGCGCCGAAGGCGTCATCTGGTCCGCCATCAGGATGAGAATATTTCTGGGCTTAGAGCTCATGATCGAGGGCAGTTAAAATCGAGGGTAATGGCCAGCCACGCGGCATTGCTGCAGGGATGCAGCGGCACGACGAGCTGCCGGACTCAACGGCGCAATGCCCGAAGGGAAGCGCGACGTGGCCACAATATGTCGCCCCATTAAACGCGCGTGAAGACGCCCTCAGCTTATGGCCCCATAAGGGACGCTTATGTCAGACCAGGATCGTTTGCCGCCGATGCAGGCGCTATCGGTATTCGAGGCGGCCGCGAGACTTGCGAGCTTCACCGCTGCGGCTCGCGAGCTCGGCGCGACGCAACCGGCGGTCAGCCAGCGCATCGTGCAGCTCGAGGCGGACCTCGGCGCGCCGCTGTTCGAGCGCGGCCACCGCGGCGTGACGCTGACGCCCGACGGCCAGCGCCTCTATGAGGCGGTGCGCCTGAGCCTGGCGACCATCCGCGATGCCACCGCCGAAATCCGCGCGCGCCGTGCATCAGGAGGACTAACCATTCTCACCGATGCGGGCTTCGCGACCTTCTGGCTGATGCCGCGCCTGGGGGGACTGAAGCAACGGATGCCAGACGTCAACGTGAAGGTCGTCACCTCGCAGCAGACGTTCGATCCGCGCCGCGATCACGCGGACGTGGCGATCGCGTTTGGCGACGATGACTGGACGCCCTGCACCTCCACGCGACTGTTTCCGGAGGAGGTCACCCCCGTCTGCTCGCCCGCGTTTTACGCGCAGCACGGCCACGTGAGGACGCCCGCCGACCTCGCGGCGTTGCCGCTTCTGCACGTTCAGCCGACGGAGCCGGTGCGCTGGCTGTCATGGACAGGATGGTTCGCGGCGCACCATTTGCGGGCGCCTGCGGATGAACAGGGGATAACCTTCAATAGCTACGCGCTCGTGATTCATGCCGCGCTGATGGGCCAGGGCGTTGCGCTCGGCTGGACCCCGCTGACTGACTCGCTGGTTGCGAGCGGCCAACTCGTGCGGCTGATCGATACGCCGGTCGTTACGGCGCGCGGCTACTTTCTCGTGCGTCCGCCGGCCAGGCCCGAAGCGCCCGCTGTGCCGCTGTTCCGGCGCTGGCTGTTCGACGAATGCCATACGGCCGCGCAGCCGGCTTCGAATGCCGCCGGCAATAGCCATTGACGCGCCGCGCGGCATCCGCCTCGCCTTACGAACCGAAGAACGGCACGCAATATCCCGGCGGTCCGACGCAGTCGCCGGGGCCGTTGGGCTGCGGATGCAGACTTGCGCAGCCCGACATGGCGGCTGCCGCCGCGACGCACACCGCTGCGCGCACGACATAAACAACAATGCGTGATTTCATGGAATCGAAACTCGGATGACGGGCCGCAAGGCGAGTTCCCGTCAAGACGCGCGGCCCGGTGCGCCTTGACAGCTGTGCCCGGTCGCGTCAGTGGTGGGCGTAGACCGTGCTGTTGAGCAGCTTCAATTGGCCGTCCTGCTGCGCTTCGACGAGTTCGTGACGCACCTGTGCGCGCGTGATGTGTGCCGTGCCGTCACCGTTCCATGCGGGGGCCGCGGGAGCCGCCGCCACGGGTGCCGCCGCTGCGGGCGCCGCGCCATTGGGTGTAGCCGTACCTTGTGCATGCGCGAACGCCGAAACCGACAACATGAGCGCGGCACACGCGCAATTCCAACTCTTCTTCACTTCAAACTCCTGTCCGGCCAGGCGGCCGTTTCCGTTGACTGTTCCGGCGCTGTTGCACGCCGGTTCCCGATGCATCGCAGGGCTGCAATGCAATTCATGCGGCAAGGATAGAGGCGCGAACCCTCGCGAATATCCGCAGGGAAATGAAGAAATGTTTAAGATCCGGCAGATGACCGCCAAGGGTCCGGATGAAAGCGAATTCGATCAATTGTCCTGATCGACTCTAGCCGCACATTGCACCTGCAGTACGTCAACTAAGGCCACATGCGCGGCCAGCCATGCGCATCGTCCAGCGCGGTGCGCATCCGCGATGTGTGCTCATGCACACATCGGGACGCCACAAATAGCCGCAAAAAAACAACACCTTTGCGCACTGCGCCCTTGCAGCGCCGTCCAGACGGGACGCGCGCACGAATGCTTTTTCTGAAACTCAGTCTTTCCGATTTTCAAATTCGCCCACAGAGCGTGTTACGCATAATCGCCCCTGAATTTGCCTGGCGTACCTGCCGCGCTGCGATTCGTTTTTCATGAAGTACACGCTCTCTCACGCAACTTTTTAATGAATATTCGTCAATGAAAAAAACTGCTCTCGCTCTCGCTGCCACGCTGGCGACCATCGCCTCCGCCGCTCATGCGCAAAGCAGCGTGACGCTCTACGGCTCGCTCGACACCTCGATCGCCTTCTTCGGCAACCAGGCAGGCAAGAATGGTTCGGGCAACACGTTCCAGATGATGTCCGGCAACGTGTCGCCGAACCTGTGGGGCTTGAAGGGCACCGAGGATCTGGGCAACGGCCTCTCCGCAATCTTCAAGCTCGAAAGCGGCTTTAACATCGACAACGGCAAGCAGGGCCAGGGCCAGCGCATGTTCGGCCGTACCGCGATGGTGGGTCTGAACTCCAACACGGCCGGCAGCTTCACGCTGGGCCGCCAGTACGATCCGCTCATCGACCTGCTCCAGCCGATGACCGACGACGTGAACTTCGGCTCCGCATTCGCGACGCCGGGCGACATGGATAACTACGACAACAGCTACCGCACCAACAACTCGGTCAAGTACACGAGCCCGAACTGGGCGGGCCTGCAGGTGAGCGCGATGTACGCGTTCGGCGGCCAGGCGGGCAGCATGGGCGCGGGCCAGACGTGGGCCGTCGCGGCGGCGTACAACCATGGTCCGTTCGGCTTCGGCGCGGGCTACTTCAAGGCCAATAGCAACAGCGGCACGGTGGCTTCGTTCGACGGCCTGAACCCGAACACCGATGTCAACGTGGATTCGCCGGCGATCACGGGCGGCTTCGTTTCGGCCAACTCGCTGCAGATCATCCGCGCGGTGGGCAACTACAACTACGGCCCGATGACCTTTGGCCTCTCGTACAGCAACGTGGACTACGCGAACTACCAGAGCGCGTCCGGCCCGAACAGCGACACGAAGTTCAACACCGGCCAGGCGTACATCAACTACCAGGTGACGCCGATGGCGTTGGTCGGTGTCGGCTACAACTACACGAAGGGCCACGGCAACGGCGTGGACGCGAGCTATAACCAGTTCAGCCTCGGCGGCGACTACTTCCTCTCCAAGCGCACCGACATCTACGTGCTCGCGGGCTACCAGAAGGCCTCGGGCCACACGATCGACGCCGATACGGGCGCGCTCGTCGATGCCAACGCCTCGTTCGCCGACTTCGGCAATGACGCGACCACCAACAAGCAGGCCATGGCGATGGTCGGCATCCGCCACCACTTCTGATCGGGCTTCGCCCCTTTCCTTCCGCGCGGCCGCCTTGGTCGGCTATAATGCGCGGGTCTTAGGGGAGTAGTCTGCGTCACGCGCAATGCGTGCCGCGCCGGCGTCAACATGATTGGCACAACGTGCCATGGCGCCGGCAGCCGTTCTTCGGCCTGACGAGACCTATGACGTTATCCCTCACACCCGGGCTGGGCGGGGGGATGGCGTCATTGGTCCGATCGTCCAGCCCGAGGAATGCCGCCACCCATGCCCCGCCTTTCCCGCACCTGCACCTGTGCGCGCCCTACGGAGCGTGCGTCATGATCTGGACGTTCGCCCTGCTCATTGCCGCCGCCGGCATCATCTATCTGTCGTGCGAGACTTTCGTCAACGCCGTCGAATGGCTCGGCCAGAAGCTCAAGGTCACGCAAACGGCCACCGGCACGATCCTCGCCGCGTTTGGCACCGCGCTGCCCGAGAGCGTCGTCACGCTCGTGGCGGTCGCCTTCGGCGCCGATGCGGCCCACAAGGAAATTGGCATTGGCGCGGCCATCGGCGGCCCGCTCGCGCTCAGCACGGTCGCCTATGCCGTGGTGGGCGTCGCGTTGCTGGCAACGGCCGCACGCACGGGCCGCGCGCGCGCCGGCACCGTGGACGCCGACACGCGCCGCCTGCGCCGCGACCAGCTCTGGTTCCTCGCAATCTTCGTCGTGAAGATCGGGCTCGGGCTCGTGGTGTTCAGCTTCAAGCCTCTGCTCGGCATCGCGTTTCTCGCGGCCTACGCGATTTATTGCTGGAAGGAGCTCAGCGACGACAGCGATAGCGTGGAAGACGTGGGGCTCGAACCGCTCAAGCTGCGTCCGCGCGATGCAGATCCGTCGCTGTTCTGGGTCCTGCTCCAGACCGTGGGCGCGCTCGTCGTGATCTTCTTTGCCTCGCACCTGTTCGTGCAGCAGATCAGCGCGGTGGGTCCGTGGCTCGGGCTGAGCCCGCAATTGACCGCGCTGCTCTTCAGCCCGATCGCCACCGAGCTGCCGGAGATCATGAACGCGATCATCTGGGTGCGTCAGGGCAAGGAACGGCTCGCGCTCGCGAACATCAGCGGCGCGATGATGATCCAGGCGACCATTCCCACCGCGTTCGGCCTGTTCTTCACGTCGTGGCACCTCGGTGCGCCGTCGATTCTCGCCGCGGTCACGACGATGCTCGCCATCGTGTTCCTGCAGTGGGCGTTCCGCGCCCCGCAAGTGAAGAGCCGCCAGCTCACGCACGTGGGCTGGCTCTATGCGGTGTTTGCGGCGATGCTCTGCGTGATTCCGAAGTGATGCGCGAAGGCGCGTCGAAGTTGCCTGGAGGTTGATTCGGCGTTAGCTGTTTATTTGCACCGCGGCCCGATATGCTCGGGCCGCGTTCGTTTTACACGCCAATTTCGGATCGGTCCTATAGCGCTCGCCACGAACGCAGCGCGAGCATTGCGTGCCAGACGGAAATCCCAATTCGTCGCTCATCGAATTTCTCCCAGGAGCGCGAGAATGAATCAAGCCATCTCACCCGCGAGCGATACCTTTCTACCCGTCTTCAAATCATTGCAATCCGATGGCTTTAACGCAGCGCAACGCCTCGCGATTGCATTCGATTCCACAGGTCAAAGCGCCTGCCTCGAGGCAGACCTGATAGCGGGCCTCGGCCTGAAAGCCACGCCGGAGCAACAGGCGCGATGCGCATCGAACGTCGCCAAGCCTGGCACGCGATTCCTGCGATGCGCATTGTTCGCCAGCGTATCCGGGCGCGATGACGCCGCTCTGAAACTCGTCACGCTTGCTGCCCAGGCGCTCGAGCCGGACGAGGCCATGCAATGGGCATCGTGGATAACGGACAAGATCGACGGCCGCGCGATGGCGTTGCACCTCATGACCGCGCTGGCGACTCATCACCCGAACGACGCCCGCATACACTGGCTGATCGCGTGCGCGTTATCCGGCCACGCCGACGACGCAACACTCAAATTGCGCCAGACGGCCTTGCTGCGCGCCTGGCAGATCGATCCGATGATCGATCCGGCCTTGCCGCTGCAACTGGTTTTGGAGCGCCGGTATGCGGGCGATTGGCAAGCGGTCGAACAGGTGTGCCACGCGCAGCTCGCCCGTCTTCCTGGCGACCTCGAAATGTCGTGGCAGCTGGCCTGTGCGCAATGGCATCGCCATGACCCCGCCGCGGCGGAGGCAACCATGCGCATCGCCGATGCCCATCACCCGGGAAACAGCGACGTATTCGCTGCGCTGGCGCAGTTTGTCGCTGAACAGGCGCGTTACGGCGCGGCCCGGCGATTGTATGAACGCGCACTCGCACTCGACGGCAACGCACCCACATCGGCCGTCGATCTCGCCGAACTGGAGTTGCGCCAGGGCGACTGGCCACGCGGCTGGGCGCGATACGAAGGGCGCCTCGCGCGAACGGACCGCGCGTCAAACAGTGTCGTGTCCATCATGACGCGAGTGGCTCCGCTCTGGACTGGCCAGCCGCTCAAAGGCCGCACGCTGCTGGTCTATAGCGAGCAGGGACATGGCGACGACATTCAGATGGTCCGCCTGATTCCCGCACTCGCGGCGCGCGTGCAAGCCGAAGGCGGCCGTCTGGTCCTGGCGTGCAGGCGCGCACTGCGCACGCTCTTCGCACGCTATTACGCGCCTTGCATCGAGATCGAAGCGAAAAACTATGCGGAGCATGGGACTCCCGACTACTGCCTGCCAATGATGAGCGTGCCTTTCATGCTCCGCTTGAAGCCGGAGCAGGTGCGCGGCACGCCCTATCTCGAGCCAGACGCGTCGCGTGCCGCGCAATGGCGATCCCGCGTGCGCGAGGCAACGCCGCTGCATGACGCGCTTCAGATCGGTCTGGTTTGGCGCGGCGACCCCAACCACCGGCGCGACGCACAGCGATCAATGGCGCTTGAGGAATTGGCGCCGCTGTTCGCGTTGGACGATGTGGTCTTCCATCCCCTTTCTCCGGGGCATACGGCTCTGCCCGCGAACGTGCCGCACTGCGATTTGACGCCGTACTATCAGGACGGCTTCGAAGACGTCGCCGCGCATGTCTGCGCACTCGATGCGATTGTGACGATCGACAGCGCCCCGCTGCATCTGGGCGGCGCGCTCGGCAAGCCCGTGTTGGCGATGCTCGATCGCGTTTCGCAATGGGCGTGGGGGACACGGGAATCACAGCGATGGTACGACAGCGTGACCTTGTTTCGGCAACCCCGGCCTGGCGATTGGCAACCGGTAGTGGCCCGTGTCGCGCAGCGATTGGCAAGCTTCCCTGCTGCACCCGAACGCGAAGCCACCGGGCTCGCGAACGGGCTTTAGACAGACGCGGACCCGGTTCGATACCAGCCCCGCGTCCGGGTTACGACACTCAGTGCATCGCGTGCAGATACAGATACAGCGACGATGCCGCCACACCACCGACAAGCGGCCCAAGCACCGGAATCCACGCGTAGCGCCAGTCGCTGTCACGCTTGCCCGGGATCGGCAGCAGCGCATGCATGATGCGCGGCGAGAGATCGCGCGCCGGGCTCATGGCGTAGCCCGTGGGACCGCCCAGCGAAATGCCGATGCCGAGCACGAGCAGGCCAACGGGCAGCGCGTCGAGCGCGCCGAGCCCCACCTGCGGCGAAGCGAGATACAGCACGCCCAGAATCAGCACGAAGGTGCAGATGGCTTCGGTGATCACGTTGTGCCGCACGCTGCGGATCGCGGGCGCGGTGCAGAACACGGCGAGCTTGACGTCGGAGTCCGCTTCGTTCGCGAAGTGCTGGCGATAGGCGAGCCACACGAGGAACGCGCCGGCCATGCCGCCGAGCATCTGCGCGGCAATATAGCCGCCCACCTTCGACCAGGCGAACTTGCCCGCGAGCGCGAGGCTGATCGTCACGATCGGGTTCAGATGCGCGCCGCTATACGATGCGGTCACGTAGACGGCCACGAACACGGCCATCGCCCAGCCCATCACGATGACGATGAGGTCGGCGCCCTTGCCTTTGGTCTTCGCGAGCAGCACGTTGGCGACCGCGCCGTTGCCGAGCAGCACGAGAATGGCCGTGCCGATGAATTCAGCAATATAGGGTGACATTCGATTTGTCTCTCTTTCGACCCGGACCGGGCGCGCGCAGCCGATGCAATGCGGCTGCGCGGCCCGCCCGCGGATTATTGTGTTTTTAGGTTGAGATGCTTTTGCTGGTCGTCGTACTGCATTTACTGCGTGTCGTCGGCCCACGCCTTGGCGGCGCGCACCGCGCGCTGCCAGCCCGCGCGGCAGACGTCGACCTGCGAGGCCGGCATGGCGGGCGTGAAGCGCTTGTCCACGTGCCACTGGCTCTGCAACTCGTTCACGCTGTTCCAGTAGCCGGTGGCGAGGCCCGCGAGATAGGCGGCGCCCAGCGCCGTGGTTTCGGTAATCTGCGGACGCACCGCATCCACGCCGAGCAGGTCCGCCTGGAACTGCATAAGCAGGTTGTTCGCGCTCGCGCCGCCATCGACGCGCAGTTCGCCCACGCTGATGCCCGAATCGGCCTCCATGGCGGCGAGCACGTCGAGCGATTGATACGCGATCGAATCGAGCGCCGCGCGCGCCACGTGCGCCGAGGTCGTGCCGCGCGTCACGCCGAACAGCGAGCCGCGCGCATGTGCGTTCCAGTGCGGCGCGCCAAGGCCGGCGAAGGCGGGCACGAGATAGACGCCGTCCGTGTGCGGCACGCTCGCGGCGAGCGCTTCGACTTCCGCCGCGCTCTTGATGACGCCCATGCCGTCGCGCAGCCATTGCACCACCGCGCCCGCGATGAAGATGCTGCCTTCGAGCGCGTAGTTCACCTCGTCGCCAATCTGCCAGGCGATGGTCGTCACGAGATTGTTCTTCGACTCGATTGGCTTGGTGCCCGTGTTCATCATCAGGAAGCAACCCGTGCCGTAGGTGTTCTTCACCATGCCCGAGGCCGTGCACATCTGGCCAAACAGCGCCGCCTGCTGGTCGCCCGCGATACCGGCGAGCGGGATCTTCGAGGCAAACACCGTGGTCTTTGTCGGACCATATATTTCGGATGACGAACGGACTTCGGGCAGCATGCTGCGCGGAATGTCGAGCGCTTCGAGCAGCTCGTCGTCCCACTTGCGGGTGTGGATGTTGAAGAGCATCGTGCGCGAGGCGTTCGTGACGTCGGTCACGTGCAGCTCGTGCTTCGTGAAGTTCCAGACGAGCCAGCTGTCGACCGTGCCGAACGCGAGCTTGCCTTGCCGCGCCTTCTCGCGCGCGCCTTCCACGTTGTCGAGAATCCAGCGGATCTTGGTGCCGGAGAAGTACGAATCGATCGGCAGGCCGGTCTTCGCGCGCACCATGGCTTCGAGGCCCTGGTCCTTGAGCTGGTCGCAGAAGTCGGCCGTGCGGCGGTCCTGCCAGACGATGGCGTTATAGATGGGGTGTCCCGTCTCGCGATCCCAGACGATGGTGGTCTCGCGCTGGTTCGTGATGCCGATGGCGGCGATGTTGGTGCCGTTCAGGCCCGCGCGCGTGACGGCTTCGGCCGCCACGCCCGCCTGCGTCGACCAGATTTCCTGCGGATCGTGCTCGACCCAGCCCGGGCGCGGATAGATCTGTTCGAACTCCTTCTGGGCGATCGAGACGATCTGGCCCTGACGGTCGAACAGCATCGCACGCGAGCTCGTCGTGCCCTGGTCGAGCGCAAGAATGTACTGTTGGTCCTGCATGTCTCTCATCTCCGTCCGTAAGTCGTTGTGATGCGCGCCGCAAGGCACGGCGCGTGGGGGGTGCTGAATGTTCGTGACTTAATGCGCGTGACCCGATGCGCGCGATGCTCAGTGCGGCACCGCAGCCCGCGCGCGGCTAGCGGCAAACCACGATTCGAGCGCGGCCGTGACCGCGTCCAGCGTGCCCGGCGCCACATGCAGGCCGAGCTTCGAGCGGCGCCACAGCACGTCTTCGGCGCAGGTCGCCCATTCGGTATCGCGCAGATAGCGCAGCTCGGCTTCGTAGATGCCCGGCGCAATTTGCTCACCCAGTTCTTCGAGCGACGTAGCGCGGCCGATCAGGCGCTCGGCACGCGTGCCGTAAGCGCGCGCGTAGCGCAGCGCGAGCGGCGCGGGCAGCCAGGCGAAGCGTCGGGCGAAGGCTTCGGCGAAGGGCGCGAAGCGCGCGTTCGCGATGTCGCCGCCCGGTAGCGCTTCGCCCTCGGTCCAGCTGGGCGCATCGCTTCCCAGCACGCGGCACAGCATGTCGCCAGCCTCTTCCGCGAGCTTGCGGAACGTGGTGATCTTGCCGCCGAACACGGAAAGCAGCGGCGCGCCTTCGGCGTCGTCCATTTCCAGACGATAGTCGCGCGTGACGGCCGATGCGTTCTTCGCGCCCTCTTCCTCGAGCAGCGGACGCACGCCCGAGTAAGTCCAGTGCACGTCGGCGGGCGAGATCTTGCGCTTGAAATAGCGGTTGATGGACTCGCACAGATAGCGCGTCTCGTCGCCGTCGATCGACACCTTCGCGGGATCGTTGCGGTACTCGACATCGGTCGTGCCGATCAGCGTGAAGTCGTGCTCGTAGGGAATCGCGAAAATGATGCGCTTGTCCGGGTTCTGGAAGATGTACGCGTGATCGTGGTCGAAGAGCCGCTTCGTCACGATATGGCTACCCTTCACGAGGCGCACGCTATGCTGCGCGCCGCGCCCGAGCGCGCCGTGCAGCACTTCGCCCACCCACGGGCCCGCCGCATTGGCCACCGCGCGTGCGCGCACGTCGAAGGTGCTGCCGTCGGGCCGGCGCAGGATGGCCAGCCACTCGCCGTTCTTGCGCTGCGCGGAAACGAGCCTGGTGCGCGTGAGAATCTGCGCGCCGCGCTCCTGCGCGTCGAGCGCGTTGAGCACGACGAGGCGCGCGTCGTCCACCCAGCCGTCCGAATAGACGAAGCCGCGCCGGATGGTGTCGATGAGCGGCGCGCCCGCCGCGTGGCGGCGCATATCGATGCCGCGCGAGCCCGGCAACAGTTCGCGCTTCGCGAGGTGATCGTAGAGAAAGAGACCGATGCGGATCAGCCACGCGGGGCGCAGGTTGGGCATGTGCGGCATCACGAAACGCAGCGGCCACATGATGTGCGGCGCCGAGCGCAACAGCGTCTCGCGCTCCTGCAGCGCCTTGCGCACGAGGCCGAACTCGCGGTACTCGAGATAGCGCAGCCCGCCGTGAATCAGCTTCGTGCTGGCCGACGACGTATGCGAGGCGAGGTCGTCCTGCTCGCAAAGGAGCACGGAAAGCCCGCGCCCGGCCGCGTCGCGCGCGATGCCCGCGCCGTTGATCCCGCCGCCCACGACGAGCAGATCGTAGCGATTCTGTTGAGTCACCTGCGTTTCCTGATAGTGCTGGTAATTTGGGTAGTGGCCCCAAAACGAGCCCAAGCGTGAACCCGAAATGTTCGAATGCGAAATCTAACGAACAAAATCGAAAAAGTAAAGTTCGTTTTGGCGCCGTAGCGAGCAAGTCCGAAAAGAGGGCCATTCGGGAGCGAAAACGCCCGAAGTAAAGGGGGTTTTCCCGAAGTTTAGAGCAGGAACTCAGGTGGAGAGGGGGTCGGCGGGCTGCCCGTATGGGACAAAAACGAACGCAAAAATCTTCGAATGATGTTCGTATCGTTTTCGTTTTGGTGCGCGGATCGCTTCGCTTGATGCTCGAGCAGTATCGGCCCGCCAATTCGGCGAGCAGCCGGGAACGCCAGCCAGGGGCCGGCGCCAAGGGCCGGAATGTGAGCGAAAGGCTGAGGCGTGCCTAATCCGCGACGTACACGGCCGTTCCCGCCTGCGCCACCGTCTCACTCATTTCGGCGGGCAGCGGCTTGTCGGTGAAGAGGGCGTGGATCTGGCTCAGGTGCCCCTGGCGCACGAGCGCAGGCCGGCCGAATTTCGAATGATCCGTCACCAGATAAACGGTGCGCGCGTGCTGGATGATCGCTTCGGCCACGCGCACCTCGCGCGTGTCGAAGTCGCGCAGTGTGCCGTCGAGCTCGATCGCCGAGGTCCCGACGATCGCGTAGTCCACCTTGAACTGGCGGATGAAGTCGATCGTGAGCTCGCCCACGATGCCCTTGTCCCAGGGCCGCACGATGCCGCCCGTAATCAGCACCTCGCACTCGGGGTAGCCGCTCATCATGCTCGCCACGTTCAGGTTGTTCGTGATGACACGCAGGCCGCGATGGTGATTGAGCGCGCGCGCGACCTCCTCGGTCGTGGTGCCGAGGTTGATGAAGAGCGAGGCCTGATCGGGGATGTGCGAGGCGGCGAGCGCCCCGATGCGCCGCTTCTCCTCGTGGAACATCTGCTGCCGCGCGCTGTAGGAGACGTTTTCCGCGCTCGTGGGGAGGCTCGCGCCGCCATGGTAGCGGCGCAGGAGGTTCATGTCGGCGAGCCAGTTGACGTCGCGGCGGATGGTCTGCGGCGTGACGCCGAAGTGCGCGGCAAGATCGTCCACGGTCACGAAGCCGTCGCGCTGCACCCATTCGAGCAACTCCTGCTGGCGCGCGTTGAGGGTGAGGCGGGGGTCTCGTGTCATGATCTCGTAATGGGTGCGGATGGGGACTGGCACTATTGTAAGGGGTGCTGCGCCGGGCATCGTGCGCCCTGCAGCGGGCGTCCGTGCCCGGCGCGCCTCCTTCTCAGCACCATCCGAACGGTCGTACGGGGGTAAATACCGAGAAAATCCCTTCAGGCCGGAAAGCAATCAGAAGGCCACGCTTTCTTATACTTCCCCCCATTCCGGCAACCCGCCGGTCACGAGGAGTCACGCAGTCATGCTTTCCGGCGCCCAGCATCTCGGCCGCGCTCTACTGCTCTGCATCGCGCTTGGGGCCGCCCCGGTGGCGCGCGCCGAGCCGATCCGGCTGATGATGGGAGGCATGTCGAAGATCGTCTATTTGCCGGCCGTGCTCGCCTCGCAACTGGGCTACTTCAAGGACGAAGGGCTCGACGTGCAGGTGGTCTCGGGGCCCACGGGCATCGATACCTCGACGGAGCTGATCGCCGGCGCGATCGAAGGCGCGGTGGGCTTCTACGACCACACGCTCGACTTGCAAAGCCGCGGTCAGGACGTGCTCTCGGTGGTGGTTTTGCAGCGCGCGACGGGACTTGCCGAGCTCGCCTCGACGCGCCCGCAAGGCGGCCGCGAGCTGGCCGGCGCAGCCGCGATGAACGCGGCGCGCGGCAAGCGCCTCGGCGTGACGGGATTTGGCGCCTCCACGTGGATGATCACGCGCTTCCTGCTCGCCCGCGCGGGCGTCGCGCCCGGCGACTACACGGTCGTGCCGCTCGCGTCCGACACGCGCTTTGTCGAGGCCTTCGAGCAAGGCACGATCGACGCGGGCATGGTCGAGGAGCCCACGGCCACGCGTCTGTTGACGAGCGGCGCCGCCAGGGTGGTGGTCGACATGCGCACGGTCGAGCAGACGCAGCACTGGCTGGGCGGCCCGTATGCTGGCGCGTGCCTCTATCTGCGGCGCAGCTGGATGCTCGAGCACCGGCGCGAGACCGGGCAGATGGTGCAGGCGCTCACGCGCGCGCTGCGCTTCATCGGCACGCATTCGGCCGGGCAGATCGCCGCCGTGCTGCCGCCCGAGGTCGTCGGCAACGACCGCGCGGGTTACGTGCGCGCGCTGGCGTCGGCACAGAGCGGGTTCTCGCAGGACGGTCTGATGCCCGACGGCGCGCCGCAAACCGTGCTGAAGGTATTGATGACGGCAGGCTCGGGACTCACGGCCCGGCATGTCGATCTTTCGAAGACCTACACAAACGAATTCGTGAAGGGCTTGCAGTAGCGAAGCGCGCCCCGATCACTAACAGCCGCTTAATTTTCAACTGCGTTTCCAACCGCGTTTTCAACAGCGTTTTCACCCACGGATCAAGCCACGGCGAGCAGCATGGCAGCCCACACGGCCGCCGGGGTGCGCTCGTCCAACATGCAAGGATGTCCAACATGACTTCAGCCATCTCGGCCGCACCGGGAGAATCGAAAGCCCGCACCGTGTTTCGCGCGGTCAGCGGCAACTTTCTGGAAATGTACGACTTCATGGTGTACGGCTATTACGCCGCCGCCATCGCCAGCACGTTCTTTCCCGCCGGCAACGAATTCGCCTCGCTGATGCTCGCGCTCTCCGTGTTCGGCGCGGGCTTCCTGATGCGACCGCTCGGCGCCATCGTGCTCGGCGCATACATGGACCGTCATGGCCGCCGCAAGGGCCTGATTCTCTCGCTCTGGCTGATGGCAGTGGGCACGATGTGCGTGGCCTTCGTGCCCGGCTACGCCACCATCGGCCTGGCCGCCCCGGTCATCATCCTGATCGGCCGTCTGCTGCAAGGCTTCTCGGCCGGCGCGGAGCTCGGCGGCGTGTCCGTCTATCTCGCTGAAATCGCCACCAAGGGCAACCGGGGCTTCTACTGCTCGTGGCAGTCGGGCAGCCAGCAGGTGGCCGTGGTGTTCGCCGCGGCGCTTGGCGTGGTGCTGCACAGCCTCCTGCCCGCCCCCGAAATGAAGGACTGGGGCTGGCGCGTGCCGTTCGTGATCGGCTGCATGATCGTGCCCTTCCTGTTCTATATCCGCCGCACGCTGCGCGAAACCGAAGAGTTCACGGCGCGCCGCCATCACCCGAGCCTCGGCGAAATCACGCGCGCCATCGCGAGCAACTACGGCATCGTGCTCGCGGGCATGGGCCTCGTGATCATGACGACGACCTCGTTCTACCTGATCACCGCCTACACCCCCACCTTCGGCAAGGTCGAACTGAACCTCTCGTCGCTCGACGCGCTGCTCGTGACCGTCTGCGTGGGCGTCTCGAACTTCATCTGGCTGCCGATCGCCGGCGCCGTGTCGGACCGCGTCGGCCGCGCGCCCGTGCTGATCGCCTGCACCGTGCTCGCCATCCTCAGCGCGTATCCGGCCATGCGCTGGCTCGTGGGCGCCCCCTCGTTCGCGACGCTGCTGGTCGTGGAACTGTGGCTTTCGACGCTCTATGCGTGGTACAACGGTGCGATGGTCGTCGCGCTGACCGAGCTGATGCCGGTGCACGTGCGCACCACGGGCTTTTCGATGGCCTATAGCCTCGCCACGCTCGTGGGGGGCTTCACGCCGGCGATCTCCACGTGGCTCATTCACGTCACCGGCGACAAAGCCGCGCCGGGCGCATGGCTGAGCATCGCCGCCGCGTGCGGCCTGGTGGCGACACTGTTCCTGTACCGCACGCGTGTCGCACGCGAACAGTACAAGACCGCCTGATAGTGCAATCGCAAGGCCGGCTGACCGGACTGGAAAAGGCATGAGACTGCTGCTCGTCGAAGACAACGAACAACTCGCGCATTGGCTCGTCCGCACGTTGACCGATGACGGTTTCATGCTCGACCACGTAGGCGACGGCGAAGCGGCCGAAGACGCGCTGCGCGCCTCGCCCTACGACGTTGTGCTGCTCGACCTGAATCTGCCGCGCATGTCGGGCAAGGCGCTGCTGCGCCGCATGCGCTCGCGCGGCGACGCCACGCCCGTGCTGATCCTCACGGCCACGGGCGCCATCGACGAAAAGGTCGTCTGCCTGGGCGCCGGCGCCGACGATTACATCGTCAAGCCCTTCGACGCGCGTGAGCTGGTGGCGCGCGTGAAGGTGCTGGCGCGCCGCCAGGCGCCCTCGCGCACGAACCGCGTGCGCTGCGGCAACCTGCTCTACGACATGGACACGCTGCGCTTTTACGTGGACGAGGAGCCACTCACGCTCACGCCGCGCGAGCACACCGTGCTGGAGACGCTGATCCTGCGCGCGAAGAAGACCGTATCGAAGGCGGCGCTCGCGGAATCCGTGAGCGATGCCGACGCGCCCACCAGCGAAGACGCCATCGAGATTTACGTCTCGCGGCTGCGCAAGAAACTCGAGAAGAGCACGGCAACCATCATCACGCTCAGAGGGCTGGGCTACCTGCTCGAAGATGCCGAAGCCGAAGAATAGCCCGACCGAAAAGCCGAGGCGCTGGCCGACCAACAGCCTGCGCGTCCGGCTTCTCCTCTGGCTCGTGCTGCCGATGACGGTATTCATCGCGGCGGCAGGGTTCATCACGCGGGGCAACGCATGGCGCACGGCGAACCTGCTCCAGGACGATGCATTGCTCTCGGCGGCGCGCGTGATGGCGGGCGACATCGGCTGGGAAGGCAACGACCTGAGCGCATCGGTTTCGCCGAGCGCCATCGAGATTCTGCGCACGCCCCACCGCGACCAGGTGTTCTTTCGCGTCCAGGAGATCGGCGGCCCCATCATCGCGGGCACCTCCGATTTTCCGCAGCACATTCCCGAGATCTCCCCCCAGTGGTACGACGCCCAGGTGAGCGGCATGCCCATCCGCGCGGTCTCGCTGATCCGCGAAATGTACGACGCGGGCGCGACGCGCCGCGTGATCGTCTCGGTGGGCCGCACGCTGCACGAGCGCGACGCCATGGTCGCCGCGCTCTGGCGGCCCCAGATGTTCTATTTCGCGGCCATCGTCACGGTGGCCGTCGTGCTCGTGTGCATCGCGCTCACGCTCGAATTGCGGCCGCTCACGCGGCTCGCGCGCGGGCTCCCGCAACGCGTGCGCACGTCTTCGGTGCGCATCGACGTCGAGCCGCTGCGCAGCGAGCTGCGCCCGATCGTGAGCGCGTTCAACGAGTGCCTCGACATCATCGAGCGGCAAACCGCGATGCAACGGCGCTTTGTCGCCGACGCCGCGCATCAGTTGCGCACGCCGCTCACGCTGCTCGGCACGCAGCTCCAATATGCGCGCCGCCAGCAAGATCCCGCGCTGCTTCACGAGACGCTCAAGGCGATGCATCAGAGCAACCGCTCGCTCGTGGGGCTCACCAATCAATTGCTGACGCTCGCGCAAGCCGAAGCGGCGGACTACACGCAATTCGAAGGCGTGAGCGTGGACATGCGCGCGGTGGCGACGGGCGTGATCGAGCAGCTCGCACTGCTTGCGCAGCGCCGGCGCGTGGAGCTCGTGGCCACGCTCGCCGAACACGCCGAAGTCATGGGCAACGAACAGTTGCTCTCGGTGCTCGTGTTCAATCTCGTCGATAACGCCATCCGCTACTCGCCCGAGGGCGGTGCGGTCATGGTGACGCTCGCCGCAGCGGCGGAGGGCGTCACGTTGAGCGTCGCCGATGAGGGCGCGGGCATCGCCCAGGAACTGCGCGACAAGGTTTTCGAGCCGTTTTTCAGGGCATCGACGCAGCCTGGAAGCGGCCTCGGGCTCGCGATCGTGCGCGAGATCGCGCGCGCGCATCGGGCGGAAGTGAGGCTCGAGAACGGCGAGGACGGCTGCGGGACGATGGCGGTCGTGCAGTTCGCGCCCGCATGACGCGGGTTCAGTGCAGTCGTTCCTGGCCGCCCTACTTCATTACGCTGACGCGGTGCCCTCCAGCCAGAACTTGAGGTCGGCCTGCGTGGACGCCTGCTCGCGCCGCGCCTGCCACGCGCCCGTGGTATCGAGCCAGTCGGCTGCCGTGGCCGCTTGCTTGCTCCCCTGCCTGCCCGCCGTGGCCCGCGTGGCCATGTCGTGCTGATACGCGGGCCAGCGATAATGCGCGTAGACGCTCATGCAGTTCACCGCATAGGCGCGGGCAAGCTCTGGACAGTTCTCGAGGATCAGCAGGTTCTCGTCGTTCTTGCGGCTCGCCGTGGCGGAGAGATTGTGCGAGCCCGTCACCACCACGGGCCGCGCGCCAAACGGATCGATCACGATCACTTTCGAATGCGTGATGGCATACCCCATGCCGCTCAGAAATTCCTGCCGCGTGAACGTCGCGAGAAAATCGCCCACGGGGCTCACGCCCTGCGGTTGAACGATATCGTAGGAGTACTGCTTGAAATCCGAAGAGGTGAGCAGCTGGAATGTCGCTGAGCGGTCGTTCTGCTTGCCCAGAGGCAGCGTGCTGACGACGCCGCGAACGTAAATCCCCTTCTTCTGCATCTTGATGATCGAATCGAGCGGCTCCTGGCCCGGCATGAACATCACGAAGAGAATGCCTTGCTGGGCGGCATTCACGAGGTCGATCAGATTGGCAATGTCGGGGCCGCCCGAGCCGCCCTTCTGCGATTTGATCGGCGTAAACCAGACGCGCGCGGCCGGTGGGCTCGCGAGGTTCGCACGTTGCTTCGCGCCAGTGGTCGCGCCGTTATCCGCACCGTTGTCCGCACCGGCGAGCGGGATCGGGCCGTGCACTGTGGCGTCGCCGCTCACGAGCGAAGCCGGGAAGGTGTTTCCCGCCGCGGCCAGCTCGTGCCAGTGGTCGAAATAGAACGCGGCTAGCGCGACGTTCTGCACGGCAATGCCGTTGTTGACCTGCGTATGCAGGCCCGTGAGCGTCCAGTTCGTGCTGCCCGTCCAGACGCCCGTCGGCTTGCCGTTCTCGCAGACCACGACGAACTTGTTGTGAGCCAGCGCCTCGGGCGCCGTCATGCGCCGGTGCAAGTCGACTTTGCCGGCGAGCCGGGCCGCCGCGGCCTGGTTCTCGTCCTCGCCGGCGTGCTTGACCGAGCCGTTAGCAAGAATGACGTGCGCGCGCTCGCCGACGGCAATCAACCCTTCGATCAGGTCGTCGAGATCCAGCTCGAAGAGCGCGCAATACAGCTCGATGGACGTGTCCTGTTGTGCACGCTGCAGGATCCCGCGAATGGCCTTGCCCAATTCGCCGGTCAGGAACTGCATGAGCGGCCCGCCGACAACGCTCGTCAAGTTGCGCTTGAGCTCGGGCACCGTGGTGAGATTGTGTTCCTTCGCGTACCGCGCGACGAACTGCGACAGAATCATGCCGCGATTGAAGAAGGCCGCCGTACCCGCATCCGCCTGCGGCGAGAGCACCACCCAATCCGACCAGCCGCTCGAATCGCCGCGCTGTAGCGCGCCGGGCGAGCCTGTCATTGCCGTGACGCGGAACGAGACCCGCGTGCCGACCAGAATCGAATGCGCGGTCCAGGTGTAGGTTTGCAGCGGCCATTCGATGCTGGGCCTGGTCTCGCCGGTCGTCGGCTTGTCCTGCTCGAAACCCTTGAGATTCGAAATGGCCTCGATCTTGCCGCTTGCGTCCTTCACCTCGATTGCGAACCCCAGGCAACCCGCTATCGCGCCGTCTGCTGGGCTCGTCACCCGCCACGCCAGAAATACGTCGTTGCAGTTGGCATGGCATCGCAACTCGATCGTCATCGGTTTCGCTCCTGGGGGTAGTCCATTGCGCGGCATCTCGCCGGGCTTTGCGCTCACATGATCGCATGCAGCATCGGCACGGTGCCGCGCGGGTTTGCGTTGTGTTTCAAGGTCGCGCAATGAGACGAATGTCACGCCATCGTCATGCCAAGGCGCTACGCGGCTCGTGCGGATATGAACGTTTGCTCAGTCCGGCTGATCGCCGAACAGGAGTCGCTGCGCAAGCTTGCGGACGGGCAGATCCGAGGCCTGCGTGCCGCCGGGAGGATAGTCCAGTTGCCAGACGCGGTCGAAAGCCTGTTCGGGCCAAGGATCCTGCGGCGGCTGCCCACCGAGACTCTGCGTGAGCGCGGGAATATGGCCGTGATGCCAACAGATCAGCAACACCTTTCCTTCATATTTACCGTCTGAAAGGATCTTGTTGGCGAGCGTGGCATAGTCCGCATCCGCGATATCGGCCTTGATGTCGAGCTTCAAGGCTTGAGCAAGCGGCGTAATGGTTTCGACTGGACGATCGCTGTGCTTCGACGCGGCTGCCGCGAACAGCGCGTGCGGCTTGAGAAACGTGGCGGGAAAATACGGCGCCAGCGCCGCTGCGCGTTCGTATCCGCGCGTCGAAAGATGGATACCGTCGTGCTGCGAATCCGAAGCGGGACTGCCGGGCTTTTCCGCGTGCCGGATGATAAAGATGGTTTTCGGGTAGGTTCTTCCGTTCATTCTCGCCCTCTCGGATGGCATCCTTTGTGCGCGCGCACGGGCGCAATGCTCATACCCGGCGTCAACGTCCGTGTTTGACCCGTTTGGGCGTCGAGGGTTTCGGATGCCTGGCGCCGTTCACCCGCAAAACGTCAGGCCGGAAAGCAAGGCCAGCAACGCGGAAGGCGTGAGATACCCCCAAAACGCGAACATCGCCAGCGCCGCCAGGGCTGCGCATGCTGCCGTCGCGGCGATCGTGCGCACCGCGCTTACGTGCCGTGCGCCCGCGCGGCCACGCTGCCGATTCGCGCTCACGCGGCCTGCACGCCCTGCATGGCGACGCGATCGACACGCCGGTCGTCGATCGGCAAGTGCAGCAGCCCCGAAATCATGCCGAGCGCGATCGAGCCGTGCCAGAGCATCGCGTAGGAATGCGTAGCGTCGTATACCACTGCACCGAGCCACACACCGAAAAACCCGCCGAGCTGGTGCCCGAAGAACACGAAGCCGAACAGCGTTGCGATGTAACGCACGCCGAACACCTGCGAAACCAGCCCGTTCGTGAGCGGCACGGTGCCAAGCCAGGTGAGACCCATGACGAACGCAAAAACGTAAAGACTCGCGGGCGTGAGCGGCAACGTCACGAACAGCGCCATCGCGCCGGCGCGCACGAAGTAGATGCCCGAAAGCAGATATTTGCGGCGCAAGAATCCGCCCGCATAGCCGCACAGGAAGGTGCCGACCGTATTGGCCAGCGCGATGATTGCGAGCGCCATGCTGGCCTGACGCGCGCTCATGCCTCTATCGAGCAGCCATGCGGGCATGTGCGTGCCGATGAAGGCGAGCTGGAATCCGCACGAAAAGAAGCCGAGATTGAGAAGCCAGAAGCCACGATGCGAGAGCGCCTCCTTCACGGCGGCGCGCACGGTTTCGCTTGCGCCGGCCTCGCTGCCGTGCGCTGCCGGCCGGTCGCGCAGCCACGCGGCAAGCGGCGCGATCGCAAGCATCACGGCGGCCAGCACGCCAATGGCTGCCGCCCAGCCGATCGAGCCGATCATGTCTTGCGCGAACGGCACCATGCAGAACTGCCCGAATCCGCCGATCATCCCGGCCATCCCTAGCGCCCAACTTCTCCGCTCTGCCGGAAACAGGCGCGAGAGTGCGCCATACACGGCGCCGAACGCCGTGCCCGAAAGCGCGATGCCCACCAGCACGCCTACGCCGAGCGTATAAACGCCGACCGTAGCCGCGTGCGCCATGATGGCGAGGCCGAGCGCATAGAGCAGCATGCCCGCGAAGATCACGCGCGCCGAGCCATAGCGGTCGGCAATCATGCCGGTGAGCGGCTGGGCGAAGCCCCACAGCAGGTTCTGCAACGCGAGCGCGAAACCGAACGTTTCGCGCGACCAGCCCCGGTCGAGCGTCACCGGCAGCAGGAAGAGTCCCTGCACGTTGCGCACACCCAGTGCCGCCCCCATCACGATGCCGCCCGCGACCACCAGCAGCCAGCGCCGCCGCCATGCCTCATCGGTTGATGTCACCGCCGCACTCCTTTGTCGGGCGCGGCCCGTCCGGCGTGCCGCGCACGCCTGGCAAACTGAGCCGCCATGTGCGCAGTAAAGCGCGTGCGGCCAGCAGCGCTCAAGTGAGTTTTTGGCGGCTTTCGCATGCGCCACACGCATGCGAGCGACCCGCAGCGGCAGACTGGGCGGCTCAGGCCGTAACGGATGAGGTTGTGCCGGCGGCGTCCGAGCGCGCTTCGTCCAGCATCCATTCGACGACCGCGGCCACGTCCGCACGCGGCGCCTCATCGGCCTGGCACAACCAGTAGGCGTAGCCGGTCGGGCGCCGCGGCCCCGTCTCGCCAACCGCGACGAGCCGACCGTCAGCCAGCATCGGCCCGACGAGCGCGAGGCGGCCGAGTGCGATGCCGCGCCCCGCGAGCGCTGCCTGGATCACCTGGTCGTAGTGGTTGAAGCGCAGAACACCGCGCGCCTGCTGTTCCTCGAGGCCGAGCTCGTGCAGATGATCGGGCCAGCGCAACATCGGACGGCGCGGGCCGTCGAATTCGAGCAATACGTGACGCGCGAGCGTGGCGGCGTCGAGCACGGCGATGCTGAGCGACGGATGCGCCACGGGAACGACGAATTCCTCGTAGAGCCGGTGCGCCATAGGCGGCGCGCCGCTCGCGCTCGCGTAGCGCACCGCGAGGTCGATGCCTTCGGCGCGCAGGTCGAGCACCTTGTCCGTCGCCGCCACCCGCAGGTCGATGTCGGGGTGCCGCTGCTGCAGGGCGCCCAGGCGCGGCAGCAGCCACAGCCCCGCCACGCCGAGGCTCGCCGTAATCGTCACGGGCTGGCGCGCACCGGGCTGCATGAGCGCGTCCACCACTTCCTGCAATTGCTGGACCGCGCCTTCGGCGGCGCGAAAGAGGCGCTCGCCTTCGGGCGTGAACGAGATCGAGCGATAGCCGCGATTGAGCAGACGCACGCCCAGCATCGTTTCGAGGGCGTTGATCTGGCGGCTGACCGCGGACTGCGTGAGGCACAGGTCATCGGCGGCGAGCGTGATGCTCATGCGGCGCCCGACCGCGACGAAGCCGCGAATGAAATCGAGCGACGGAAGTTTGACGAGCGGGACTGACATGCGCCTTCCTCATGCGAGCGATGCAAGAAGATTGATTGAGCCCATCGCCAAGGTCAAGTGAAATGCAGTGCAGAGCCATCGCGCGAACGGTTTGCGGCGCTCTGCGCAAGGCGCAATCCACTCACGAGACCTATGCATACGCACACCGCCGAACAGCCACCGGCTGCCGCCCAGGAATGCGAACCATTGGAGCCCCAGCCGGTCACGCTAACGGCCGACGATGGCTATCCCCTTGGCGGCTTCGTCTGGCGCCATCGCAAACCGCCTGCTCACGGCGCGCCACGCCCTGTTGTTATCGTCAACGCGGCGACCTCGGTACGCTGCCGCTACTATTTCCGCTTTGCCGCCTGGTTGCATCGGCACGGCTGGGATGTGATCGTCTACGACTATCGTGGCATCGGCGAATCGCGGCCCGCAAAACTCGCGGCGCTCGACGCCAGTTGGCTCGACTGGGGCGAGCGCGATTTCGAGGCGGTGCTGCGCTACGCGCATAAGGCCTTCGCGGGCCAGCCGATCGACGTGGTCGGGCACAGCATCGGCGGCTTCGTGATCGGGCTCGCGCCGTCGAACACCCTGATCCGCCGCGTGTTCACAATGGGAGCGCAGTACGCGCACTGGCGCGACTACGCGCGGCGCAGCAGGCCCGCGATGCTATGGAAATGGCACGTGGTCATGCCCGCGCTCACGAGGCTCTACGGCTATTTTCCCGCCGGCCGGCTGGGCTGGATGGAGGACACGCCGCGTGGCGTCGCGCTTGCGTGGAGCCGCAGCCGCGCACGCTTCGAGGATACGTATCGGCATGCGCCCATCGCGCGCGGGGTGGCACAACGGCAAGCGCTCGCGAGCCGCTTCTCGGCGCTGCATGCACCGATCCTCGCGGCAAGCGTGACCGACGACGCATTCGGCACGGTTGCCGCCATCGAGCGGCTGCTCGGCTATTTCACCCACAGCGACACCCTCCATCTGCGGATTGCGCCCGCGGCGATCGGTGCCGGAAGCATCGGCCATTTCGCGTTCTTCCACAGCCGCTTCGAAACCGGCCTGTGGCCAATCGCACTCGGCTGGCTGCGCACCGGCCAGCTCGGGCCGTCGACACCCGGCGCCATCGTTTCTTCGAGCCGCGTACTCGGCTGAGGTACCGCCCTGACGCGTACGGACGACCCGGCGTGCCCGATCCGCCTATACTCGCAAATCACCGGCTCACGTCGATCCCGCGCCCTCCGAGGACCCCATGAACACCTCATTCGAGCACCGCTACGCATACACCAACGGCATTCGCATGCACTACGTCGAGTATGGCGAGGGGCCGCTCGTGCTGCTCTGTCATGGCTGGCCGGAGTCCTGGTACTCATGGCGCCATCAAATCGAAGCGATCGCCGCCGCCGGCTACCGCGTGGTCGCCCCCGACCAGCGCGGCTACGCAGACACGGAAGCGCCGCTCGAAACGGCTTCGTACGACATCGCCAACCTGACGGGCGACCTGGTCGGACTCGTCAACGCGCTCGGCGAAACGCAGGCGATTCTCGTCGGCCACGACTGGGGCTCGATCGTCGTGGCCACCGCCGCGTTGCTGCGGCCCGACATGTTCCGCGCGCTGGCGCTCCTCAGCGTGCCCTACTTGCCACGCGGACGCATTCGCCCGGCTGTGCATCTGCAGACGAGCGCCGTCGACAAGCATTTTTATCAGGAGTACTTCCAGCAGCCGGGCCGGGTCGAACGCGAGCTGGAAGAAGATATCCGCCGCTCGCTGCTCGGCATCTACTACACGGCGGCGGGTGAAAGCCGGCGTCATCCTGAACATCGGCACAAGGGTTTCATCGGCTTCGACAAGAACGCGCGCTTTGTCGACAGCCTTGCGTATCCCGACACGCTGCCGGCGTGGCTAGCGGCAGCCGATCTCGACGTTTTTGCCGCGCAGTTCACGAAGAGCGGGTTTCGCGGCACGGTCGACTGGTATCGCAATCTCGACCGCAACTGGGCGCTCACGCCATTTCTGGACGGCGCGCGCATCCTTCAACCCACGCTGTTTGTCGCGGGTGAAGTCGACGGCGTCATTCATATGACGGCGAAGGCCTACGAGCGTCTGGAGAGCAACGTGCCGCGTCTTACGAAGAAGGTGCTCATACCAGAAGCCGGCCACTGGATTCAACAGGAGCGGCCGGACGAAGTCAACGCGTTGCTGCTCGAGTTCCTCCGCGATCCGGCCGTGCAGCGCGACAGCGCTTGAAACGGCCTTGAAGCGCGGCCCGGGCGCACTCAGCGCGCGCCGGCGAGCGACCGGCCCGCATCCCCATATGCGGCACCCGCATGCTGGTGAAGCCAGCGGATCATGTCCGAGTGCTTCACCACACCGATCAGCCGCCGCGTGTCGTCGAGGACCGGTATTTCGTAGCATGCGTGATCGGCAAAGATCGACGCGAGGTGGGCGAGCGGCGTGGCGCGGTGCGCCGCCTGAACACCCGATGCCATGACGGCTTCGACCGTCTCCTCCACTTGCACGGTCTTGCGCCACAACCCGCGCCACAACCCGCGCCATAGCCCGCGCGCGAATCCCGCTCGCCGCCCGTTCGCCAGTTCGTGATGCGTCACCGTGCCCACGAGGCGATGCGCGCCATCCACCACCGGCAACGCATGGACGCCATGACGGCACAGCGTCTCCCACGCGGCATGCCTGCCCATCGTAAACGGCACGGCGTGATCCGCGCTCGACATGAATTCCTCGCACGTGAGCGCATCGAACGCATCGGCCGACAAGCGCTGCGGGTCGGCACCCACGTTCGACCGTTGCACCGACCGCACCGCTGCACCCGATGTCCCAGCCGCTGCGCTCGCCTGCGCAGCCGATCGCCAGGCGGCGCGCGGATACCGGTGCCCCGTGAGCGCATGGAAGACCAGCGCCGCGCTCAGCAAGGCTAACGACTGGAACACGATGGGCACCGCCACGAAGCGAAAGCCGAGCGCATGCACCGCCGGCCCGCCGAGCACGGCGGTCAACGCGACGGCGCCCGAAGGCGGATGCACGCAGCGGCACAGGAACATCGCGCTGATTGCAAGCGCGACCGCCACGGCGGCGGAGAGCACGGGCGTCGAAATCCACTGCGCGCAGGCCACACCGACTACCGCCGAAACGAGATTACCCCCCAAGATGGACCACGGCTGCGCGAGCGGGCTTTCGGATGCGCCGAACAACAGCACGGCCGAGGCCCCCATGGGCGCGACGAGCATCGGAATGTCGCCCGCGCTGCCGAACAGCAGATGCGTGGCGATCCCCGTGAACGCGATGCCGAGCAAAGCGCCCACGGCGCGACGCATGCGCTCGCGCCACTCGGGCGCGCCGGGATGCGGGATGAAATTCGTCAACCAGTCGTGGAGTGCGAGGCGGGGCATGGGCGTCGGCGCGTTTGGGGTGGACTGCGCGCCGCGCGAGCCCTTGCCGCAGGCCCGCGCAGCGCCTCAGGCGATTTGCGTCCGTTGAGGTTACCCAGGCGCTTCCAGGAACAACAATTGAGAATTCTTCGCTCATATATAATTCATTCTGTATGCATCTTTCTTGGCACCCTGCCCTTGAGCAAAGCATCCTGGCTCCGATATTTTCATTCGCATTCCTGATTGGATTGTATTCTCGACCTCCCGAGCAATAATCGGCTGGTGAGTCATTCAATTCCAGCAATGAAACCGACTTGTCAGCCACGGGCGATTCACGCGCCGCGTGGGAGCGGCACATGACATCGATGTCATGAAACAACGCGTGTGCATGGCCTGTTACAGAAGCCCCGCCTCGCAGCTTGTCACGCAATTGCACACGCGCCTCGCGATTTTCTAAATTAGTTTTCATGTTGAGTGAGCGCCAACTTAAAACACCGATGCCGGTCCGGAACCGATAATTCCCTCCAGTTTCAGCATTGCGAGGAACGTAACATGCACAAGCCGATGTCGGTCGAACTCATCAACGAATATGGCGAGCACGCGGTGCGCGTGAACGTCGACGGGCACGCCGCACTGCTCGACGCGCTCGAGGTGGACGCGCTCATCGAAGAGCTCGGCAAGCTGCGCGCAACCATGCGCCCCGCCGTGCCCGAGCAGCCCCTGCGCACGCATCAATACGTGCTCGAAATCGACCCGTGCTGGTACACCGAGCGCAATCCGCTGTTCGACGGCGCAGTGGTATTCCTGCGCCATACCGGCCTCGGCTGGGCCGGCTTCGCGATTCCCACCGAGAGCATCCATCGCCTCAAGGAAGCGTTGAGCGCGCATGAAGCTGCCGCGAAACGCGAGGCGCACCACCTGCCGGTGCACGCGTTGCCCAACTAGGCCACCGAACCCGGCCACTTGAAGCGCCGGCACCCGGCGCCGGGCGCCCAGCAAGCGCTCCACTCGTGAATTCAGGCTCGCGCGCAAGCGCGGAGCGGGCCAGCGCGTCACGCGAAAAGCGTGCGCCGCGCCCGCTCGTCCCTTCCCTTCAGGGCGTCTTGCGCGCGGCCCTGAGCTTTTCGCCCTCACCGGCACGGACTCGTCACATGAACCAGCTACAAGCCATGCGCGTCTTCACGCGTGTCGTCGACCTGAGCAGCTTCAGCCTCGCGGGCAAGCAGCTCGGCATGTCCGCCGCCGCCGTCACGCGCAGCGTCGGCATGCTCGAAGCGCATCTGAACATGCGCCTGTTGAACCGCTCCACGCGCAGCCTCTCGCTGACCGAGGCCGGCCGTCTTTACCTGGACGGCTGCCGGGCCGTGATCGAGAAGCTCGACGAAGTGGAGTCCGAACTCGTGCGCGCCACGCGCGACCCGAGCGGCGTGCTGCGGATCGCGGCGCCTTCGGTTTTCGCGAGCGGCGCGCTCACCGCGTTGCTGGGCGCGTACCGCGACGTCAACCCGCGCGTGGACTTCGACGTCACCGCCTACGACAGCCATATCGACATGATCGAGGGCGGCTTCGACGTGTCCTTCGCCACCGACCGCCAGCAGGTGAACGCTTCGCTCGTGAGCCGCAAGCTCACTTCGGTGAAGGAGATCGTCGTGGCCGCGCCTGGCTACCTCGCGCGCAAAGGCGTGCCGCGCACGCCCGCCGATCTCGCGCAGCACGATTTGCTCGCCGTCTCCGACTCGCCGCGCAACTGGGAATTCGCCAACGCCGAAGGCCTGCAGCGCGTGAACGCGAACGGCCCGCTCACCGCGAGCGGCTACGCCACCGTGCGCGCCGCGGCGCTCACCGACATGGGCATCGCGCTCCTGCCGCTCCCGCTCGTGGCCGACGACATCGCGCGCGGCACCTTGCTGCCCGTGCTCAACACCTTCGACGTGAACGGCGGCATGCAGCACGTCTCGATCGTGTACTCCGGCCGCAACTACCTCACGATGAAAGTGCGCAGCTTCATCGACTTCGCCGTCGAGCAGTTCCGCGCGCATTCCGCGCATGCGGTCAATGGCGCGCACAGCGCGCCGGTCGCGCTGCGCGCCGTCGCGTGACGCGCATGTCGCATGACGCGCATGTCGCATGACACGCTAGATCTTTGTTTCACCGTCAAGACACCTGGAAGGCCATGCCCAGAATACTGACCATCGAAGACGACGCCGCCACGGAGCAAAGCGTCGTCCCCACGCTCGCCTCGACCGGCTTTACCGTGGACGTTGCCCGCTCCGGCCGCGAGGGCATCGCCATGGTGATGGCCGGCGACTATGACGTCGTCGCGCTCGAGCGGCGCCTGCCCGATCTCGACGGCCTCACCATCGTCACCACCATGCGCGGCGTGGGCATCGAAACGCCCGTGATCGTCATGAGCTCGACCACCGGCGTGGAAGAGCGCATCCAGGGCCTGCGCGCCGGCTGCGACGACTATCTCACGCGGCCCTTCTCCATCGACGAAATGTCGGCACGCGTCGAGGCGCTCGTGCGGCGCCGCACGCGCCCCGTGGCCGCGGAAACCGTGCTGCGCGTGGGGCCGCTCGAACTCGACCTCGTCAAGCGCAAGCTCACCTGCCGCGATACGGTCCTGCGGCTGCGGCCCACCGAGTTGCGCGTGCTGGAATTCATGATGCGCCACGCGGGCCAGGTGCTCACCCGCACGATGATTTTCGAAGGCGTCTGGGGCGGCCGGTTCGACCCCGGCACCAACCTCGTGGACGTGCACGTGGGGCGCCTGCGCAACCGCGTCGATACGCCGGGCCAGCCGTCGCTGATCCGCACGATACGCGGCTCGGGCTATCTGCTCGGCTGACCTATCCGAGACGTTTGCAAGCAAAGGTTCCCCTTTGTCACTTCGTAGTCCTTTTTGTTAAAAAATCCCGCTGCAGACTAAAACTTGTTTCATCTGCCTGGTTGCTGGACGTTAGACCGCGCCGGCCACAATACCGGCGTCGGTTTCCCGAATGTTCTCCCGTACTTTTCAGGCTTTATTTTCGCGCCACACCGGCGCACCAGTACGCCGCGGGAACCGGCGCCGATGTTCTGAACGGAGCCCCTTCTGATGTTGAAAATCGTCCGGCTGGCCTTGAACCGTCCGTACACGTTCATCGTGCTGGCCCTCCTGATCCTGATCGCGGGCCCGCTCGCTGCGTTACGCACGCCCACCGATATCTTTCCGGATATCCGCATTCCCGTTATCAGCGTCGTCTGGAACTACGCGAATCTTTCGCCCGACGATATGTCGGGCCGTATCGTCACCTATTACGAGCGCACGCTGGGCACGACCGTCAACGACGTTGCCCACATCGAGTCGCAATCGTTCCGTGGCTACGGCATCGTGAAGATCTTTTTCCAGCCGGACGTGGATATCCGCACGGCCACGGCGCAGGTGACCTCGGTCTCGCAGACCGTGCTCAAGCAGATGCCGCCCGGCACCACGCCGCCGCAGATCCTCAACTACAACGCGTCCACGGTGCCGGTGCTGCAGCTCGCGCTCACGAGCAACAAGCTCAACGAGCAACAGCTTGACGACTACGCGGCCAACTTCATCCGTCCGCAACTGCTTTCGGTGCCGGGCGTGGCCATTCCCACGCCGTACGGCGGCAAGGTGCGCGAGGTGCAGATCGACCTCGACCCGCAGGCGCTGCAGGCGAAAAAGCTCTCGCCGCAAGACGTCGCGGACGCGCTCGCGCAGCAGAACCAGATCATTCCGGCAGGCACGCAGAAGATCGGCCGCTTCGAGTACAACATCACGCTGAACAACAGCCCGCGCTCGATCGCGTCGATCAACGACCTGCCGATCAAGACCGTGAACGGCGCCGTGATCTATATGCGCGACGTCGCCCACGTGCGCGACGGCAATCCCCCGCAAACGAACATCGTGCGCGTGGATGGCCATCGCGCCGTGCTCATGTCGATCCTGAAGAACGGCTCGGCCTCCACGCTCGACATCGTCTCGGGCGTGAAGGCGAAGCTGCCGCTCATCGAGCAGTCGCTGCCGCCTAGCCTGAAGCTCGTGCCGCTCTCCGATCAATCCGTGTTCGTGAAAGCGGCCGTGAGCGGCGTCGCGCGCGAAGGCATCATCGCCGCCGCGCTCACCTCGGCCATGATCCTGCTGTTCCTCGGCAGCTGGCGCTCGACGCTCATCATCGCGGCTTCGATTCCGCTCGCCGTGCTTGCCGCCATCGCGGGGCTGGCCGCGTGCGGCGAAACCTTGAACGTGATGACGCTGGGCGGCCTTGCGCTCGCGGTGGGTATCCTCGTCGACGACGCGACCGTCACCATCGAGAACATCAACTGGCACCTCGAGCAGGGCAAGGACGTGAGAAGCGCGATTCTCGACGGCGCCGCGCAGATCGTCATGCCGGCGCTGGTTTCGCTGCTCTGTATCTGCATCGTGTTCGTGCCGATGCTGCTGCTCGACGGCATTGCGCGCTTCCTGTTCGTGCCGATGGCCGAGGCCGTGATCTTCGCGATGATCGCCTCGTTCATTCTCTCGCGCACCTTCGTGCCGATGATGGCGGGCTATCTGCTCAAGCCGCACGCCTCGCAGGGGCATGCGTCGGGCGAACTCGCCGCGCTGATGGCGCCGCACGGCGCACACGATCACGTCGTGCGTTCGCGCAACCCGCTCGTGCGCTTTCAACGCGGCTTCGAGGCGCGCTTCGAGCGCGTGCGTGCCGGCTATCGCGCCGTGCTCGGCCTCGCGCTCATGCATCGCAAGCGCTTTATCGTGGGCTTCCTCGTCATCGTGATGGCGTCGTTCGCGCTCGTGCCCTTCCTTGGCCGCAACTTCTTCCCGAATATCGATTCGGGCGAGATCGAGATTCACGTGCGCGCGCCCATCGGCACGCGCGTGGAGGATACCGCCGACCTGTTCGACCATATCGAAGACACCGTGCGCGAGGCGATTCCCGCCGATCAGCTCACGAGCATCATCGACAACATCGGCCTGCCCAATAGCGGCATCAACCTCACGTACAACAACAGCGGCACGATCGGGCCTCAAGACGGCGACATCATGATTTCGCTCGCCAAGGACCACGCGCCCACGGCGCAGTACGTGAAGGCGCTGCGCACGCAACTGCCGCGTCTGTTCCCGGGCACGACGTTCTCGTTCCTGCCGGCGGACATCGTGAGCCAGATCCTGAACTTCGGCGCGCCCGCGCCCATCGACGTGCAGGTGAGCGGCCCGAACATGCGCGCGAACCAGCAGTACGCCAACGAACTGCTGCACCGCGTGAGCAAGATCCCGGGCATTGCCGATCCGCGCATCCAGCAAGCCTCGACGTATCCGCAGTTTTCCGTGGCCGTGGACCGCTCGCGCGCCGACGAGCTCGGCATCACCGAGCAGGACGTCACCAATTCCGTGGTGGCCACCCTCTCGGGCACGAGCCAGGTGTCGCCCACGTTCTGGCTCAATCCGAAGAACGGCGTGTCGTATCCGATCGTCGCGCAGACACCGCAGTACCGCATGTCCACGCTCTCCGACCTGCAGAACCTGCCGGTCACGGACAAGAGCGGCGCCTCGCAGATTCTCGGCGGCATCGCCACCATCACGCGCGGCGTGAGCGACGCCGTGATCTCGCACTACAACATCGAGCCGCTCTTCGACATCTACGCGACCACGCAAGGCGCCGACCTGGGTTCGGTGTCCTCGCAGATCCAGAAGGCCATCCACGCCACCGCGAAGGACGTGCCCAAGGGCTCCACGGTCACGATGCGCGGCCAGGTGCAGACCATGAACACCGCGTTCACGGGCCTGCTGCTCGGTCTCGCGGGTGCGGTGCTGCTCATCTATCTGCTGATCGTCGTGAACTTCCACTCGTGGGCCGACGCGTTCGTGATCGTGTGCGCGCTACCCGCCGCGCTCGCGGGCATCGTATGGATGCTGTTCACCACGCACACACCGCTCTCGGTGCCGGCGCTCACCGGCGCGATTCTCTGCATGGGTGTGGCCACCGCGAACGCCATTCTGGTGGTCTCGTTCGCGAGAGAGCGCCTCGCGGTCACCGGCGACGCCATGCGCGCCGCGCTCGAAGCGGGCTTCACGCGCTTTCGCCCGGTGCTCATGACCGCGCTCGCCATGATCATCGGCATGGCGCCGATGGCGCTCGGTCTCGGCGACGGCGGCGAGCAGAACGCACCGCTTGGCCGCGCCGTGATCGGCGGCCTGATCTGCGCGACCTGCGCCACGCTCCTGTTCGTGCCCGTGGTGTTCAGCCTCGTGCATCGCCGCGACGGCCGTGGCGGTCAAGACGACGCCGACGGCCAGGCCACGCCCAGCGATTCCCATCATCCGGATCAACTTGCCCTTGAGGAAGAATCCCATGTCTACTGAAGTCGACATCGCCCCGCCGCAAGCGCTTCGCCACCTGAAGGCCGTCGCCGCCGTGGCGCTGCTGGTCGCCACCGGCATCGTCTCCGGCGGTCTCTTCAGCCGCGTGCATGCGCATCAGGAACTGACGTCCTGGACCGACGCCCAGGCCGTGCCCACCGTCGCCACGGTCATGCCCGAGCCCACGCCCGCTTCGCAGCCGCTCGTGCTGCCGGGGCACCTCGCCGCCTATATCAACGCGCCCATTTACGCGCGCGTCTCCGGCTATCTGCATGCGTGGTATGCCGATATCGGCACGCATGTGAAAGCGGGCCAGCTGCTCGCCGTGATCGACACGCCCGATCTCGACCAGCAATTGCAGCAGGCGCGCGCCGATCTGCAGAACTCGATTGCCAACGAGAAGCTCGCGGCCACCACCGCGAAGCGCTGGACCGAGATGCTCAAGCAGGACTCGGTCTCGCAGCAGGACGCCGACGAAAAGACCTCGGACCTGATCGCCAAGCAGGCGACCATGGAGGCCAACGAGGCGAACGTGCGCCGCCTCGAAGCGCTCGAATCGTTCAAGCGCCTCACGGCGCCGTTCGACGGCGTGGTCACGGCGCGCAAGACCGACGTGGGCGCGCTCATCGATGCGGGCAGCGGCAGCGGCCCCGAGCTCTTCACGGTCTCCGACGCGAGCCAGCTGCGCGTCTACGTGAGCGTGCCGCAAAGCGACGCCGCCTCGATCAAGCCCGGCATGCACGCCACGCTCACGGTGCCCGAGCGGCCCGGCATGACGTTCGACGCGAAGCTCGTGGACACCGACCAGTCGATTTCGCAGGCCTCGGGCACGATGCTCGTGCAGCTCGCCGTCGACAACAAAGCGGGGCTGCTGTTCCCGGGCGAGTACACGGAGGTGCATCTCAACCTGCCCGGCGACGCACACGCGCTCTTCGTGCCCGCGAGCGCGCTGATCTTCCGCTCGCACGGCATGCAGGTCGCGGTGGCCGGTCCCGACCATCGTGTGCAGTTGCACGACGTGACGATCGGCACCGATCTCGGCACGCGCGTGGAAATCACCGAAGGCCTGAAAGCGGGCGAGCCCGTGATCGACAATCCGCCCGATTCGCTCACGAACGGCGACGTGATCCGGCTCGCGGCCACCGCCGCGACGAACGCGCCCCACGCAGCAGTGGCCAACGCGTCAGCAAGCACGCCCACGCACGCGGCAACGAAAACGGCCTCGGCCAGTCCCGCGCAGAATCCGGAGCGTGCGCATGGCTAAGCGGTTTGCTCAACGTTCGCGCGCGGGCGGGCGGTGGCGTGTGCGCGTAGGCCTCACGGCAATCGCCGCCGCCATGCTGCTCAACGCCTGCTCGTTCGCACCCACGTATCACGCACCGGCTGCGGCCATCCCCACGCACTTCAAGGAGGCCGGCGACTGGCAGCTCGCGCGCCCGGCCGATCAGTTGCCGCGCGACGGCTGGTGGAAGGTGTTCAAGGATCCTATGCTCGACCAGCTCGAGCCCCAGGTGGCCAAGGCCAATCCGAACGTCGCCGCCGCGCTCGCGCGTCACGACGAAGCCGATGCGCTCACCGCGCGAGCCCGCTCCGCGCTGTTGCCCACCGTGGGCCTCGACGCCCAGGTCGACCGCGAGCGGCAATCGGCGCTGCGTCCGCTGCGTGGCAGCGGCCAGCCCAACGTCTACGACTCGAACACGCTCGACGTGGGGATCGGCTACGACCTCGACCTGTGGGGCAAGGTACGCAACGAGGTGAAGGCGAACGAGGCGTCGAGCGTAGCGAGCGAAGCCGATCTCGCCTCGCTGCAACTGAGCCTGCAGGCAAAGCTCGCCACGACCTGGTTCAACCTGCTCGGGCTCGATCAGCAATCCAAACTGTTGACCGACACGATCGCCACCTACAAGCGCGCGCTCGAACTGACCGAGAGCCGCCATCGCGGCGGCATCGCCTCGTCGCTCGACGTTTCGCGTGCGCAGAACCAGCTCGCCGCCGCACAGGCCTCCTATGACGATGTGAGCGCGCGCCGCGCGCTCTACGAGCACGCGATCGCCACGCTCATCGGCGTGCCCGCGTCGGAATTCAATGTCGCGCCCGACACGATCCGCCCGCATCTGCCGAACCTGCCTGCGGGGCTGCCCTCCGCACTGCTGCAGCGGCGTCCCGACATCGCCGCCGCCGAGCGCCGCGTGGCCGCCGCCAACTCGGAAATCGGCGTGGCGAAGGCCGCGTTCTTCCCGGACCTCTCATTGGGTCTGGACGGCGGCTACCAGAGCGACACGTTCTCGCCGTGGATTGCCGCGCCCAATGAGATGTGGTCGATCGGCCCCGAACTGATGATGACGATCTTCGACGGTGGCCGCCGCGAAGCGATCGTGCGCGGCGCGCGCGCGAAGCTCGCCGAGAATGGCGCCGACTACAAGGCCACCGTGCTCAACGCGTTCCAGCAGGTCGAGGACAACCTCGCGCTGCTGCATCATCTGGGCGACGAGGCACAGCGCGAAGACGAGGCGCTCACGGCGGCACAGCGCACGCTCACGCTCTCGATGTCGCAGTATCGCGACGGCGTGGTCAGCTATCTCGACGTGGTGACCGCGCAGACCACCGAGCTTTCCACGCAGATCGCCTCGCTGGAGTTGGACACGCGGCGCCTCGACGCCACCGTGGGCCTCATCCAGGCGATCGGTGGCGGCTGGAGCACCCGGCAGCTCGGCGACGACACGGCAGCGGCTGCAAAGGCCGCAGGAACCACGGCAGCACCGCAAACGGACACCGCAGCGACAAACACAAAGGCAGCGGCAACGTCATAAGGTAACCTGCGCGCCACGATGGCGTGCCTGAATCGCCTGAATCGCCCCGCACGGCGCCCGGCACACGCATTACGCGCGTGCCGGGCGCCGTTTTTTCTTCGCGTGTATTTTCAGGGGCCAGGCTTGCGGCATCCATGTCATCGCAGGGTCATGTAAGGAAGCCATCGTTTCGCCTACACCCATCCTGCAACGCTTGCGGCGCGCCGTGCGTGCTTGCGCATGCCTGGCAGTCACGAGGCGATTCGACATGACGAAGAAGAACACTCCCGCCACCAACGACACCACCGCGGGCGTCTCGCGCCGCGGCTTCCTCAAGCTCGCCGGCGCCTCCGGCTTCGCGGGCGCGGCAGGCGCAGCCGCTGCGCTCACCGGCGTGGCGAAGGCCGGCACGGCCACGCCCGACGGCACGCCCGAGCAGATCCACCTCACCTGGGGCGCAGACCCGCGCAGCGAAGTCGTGGTCTCGTGGGCATCGCTTGCGGCCGCCACGCATCCGCGCGTGACCTACAGTGCAGACCGTGGCCGCCGCGAAGTCGTGAACGCGGTTCAGCGCACCTATACGGACGGCCTCACGGGCGTCGTCGTGTTCACGTATCACGCACGCCTCTCCGGCCTGCACGCCGACACGACCTATCGCTACGAAGTCACCGCCGACAACGACAGCCACGCGGGCAGCCCGTTCAGCGCGAGCTTCACCACCGCGCCGCACGGACGCAAGCCGTTTCGCTTCACGAGCTACGGCGACCTCGCCACGCCCAATACCGGATGGGTGCTTTCGTCGCCGCAAAGCCGCTTCGCCGTGGAGGCCGTCGAGCGCTTCCAGCCGCTGTTCCATTTGCTCAACGGCGACCTCTGCTACGCGAACCTGAACCCCGCGCATCAGACCGACGTGTGGCGCGACTTCGCGAACAACAACCAGAGCTCGTCGTCGAACCGTCCATGGATGCCCTGCCCCGGCAACCATGAAATCGAGTTCTACAACGGCCCGCAAGGGCTCGAATCGTATCTCACGCGCTATACGCTGCCCGAGAACGGCACGCGCTTCGCGGGCCGCTGGTACAGCTTCCGCGTGAGCAACGTGCTGTTCGTCTCGCTCGACGCCGACGACGTCGTGTACCAGGACGCCGCCGCGTTCGTGGCCGGCCCCGCGCCGCTCGTGCCCGCGGCCAGCACGGGCAACGCGCCCATCGCGGCGGGCTCGTCGTTCTACGTGCGCGGCTACAGCAACGGCGAGCAGACGCGCTGGCTCGAAAAGACGCTGCGCCACGCCTCGCAGGACGACGACATCGACTGGATCGTCGTGCAGATGCATCAGGACGCGCTGAGCTCCTCGAAGACGGGCAATGGCTCGGACAAGGGCATCCGCGAGGCGTGGCTGCCGCTCTTCGACCGCTACGGCGTGGACCTCGTGGTGTGCGGCCACGACCACGACTATGAGCGCAGCTATCCGGTGCGCGGCTGCAATCATCACGCGGGCGTGGATGCGGCCACGGGCACGCCCGTCGATACGCTGCAGCCGAAGCCCGCGGCGAACGCGCAGGCAGGCGCCAGTACGTTCGATACGAGCCACGGCACGATCCACCTGATACTCGGCGGCGGCGGCACGAGCGCGCCGCTCGACGTCTACGGCGTGGATGTCGGCAACGGCAATCCGCAGGCAAAGGTGTTCACGAAGCCGAACCGGCCCGTGCCTGGCACGACGCCGGGGACTTATGTGCGCGCGGGCGCCGACGCGCTCGAAGACGCGATCTGGTCCGCGCAACGCGATACGGGTACCGGTTATGGGATCGCCGTGTTCGACGTGGAGCCGGGCGAGCACGGCGGCAAAACGACCATCACGATGAACTACTACCACGCGCCGGGCGCCGACCAGACGCCCACGCCGAACTACGAGCTCTTCGAGACGGTCACGCTCGCGAAGTCGCGCAAATGAGCGTCTGGCGAGGCGCAGCTATAAGCGCCTTGGCCTGGTGGCTCTGGTGACCCTGGTGACGATCGGCGGCGTTCAGGCGAGCCCTGGCGCGGCCGCTTGCAGAACGTCCACGCGCTTGGGCACGAGGCCGAGATCGAGGAAGGTATCGGCGATCTTCTGCTGTTCGCCGAGGATGGTCTTCGTGATCGGCACCGTGCCGAACGCCGTGCGGTCGACCGCCTGCGCGACCACGGGCGCGGGCAGCCCCCAGAGCTTCGCAAGCTCGGCGGCATACGCCGCGCGATTGTTCTTGCCCCACTCGTCCGTTTTGGCGACCTCCTCGATCACCACGCGAATCACGTCGGGGTTCTGGCTCGCGTAATCGCGCGACGAAAAGTAAAAGCCGCGATTGACCACCACGCCGCTCGCATCGGCGAGCACGCGCGCGCCGAAGCTTGCCTGCGCGGCCGCGAAGAACGGGTCCCAGATGACCCAGGCGTCGATGGAGCCGTTCTCGAACGCCGCGCGCGCATCCGCCGGCGCGAGGAACACCGGATGGACGTCGCGGTAATCGAGCCCGTGCTTGCGCAGCAGTTGCACGAGGAAATAGTGGACGTTGCTGCCCCGGTTGAACGCGACGCGCTTGCCCTTCAGATCGGCGACCTCGCGCAGCGGCGAGTTGCGCGGCACGAGCACCGCCTCCGACTGCGGCCGCGGCAGCGTGGCCGCCACGTAGGCGAGCGGTGCGCCCGCAGCCTGCGCGAAGATGGGCGGCGCCTCGCCCACGTCACCGAAATCGATCGAGCCCACGTTGAGCGCCTCCAGCTGCACGGGGCCCGCGTTGAACTCCGTCCAGGTGACCTTGACGCCCAGCGGCGCGAGCCGCTGCTCGAGCGTGCCACGGCCCTTCAGGAGGCTCAGCGCGCCCTTCTGGTTACCAATGCGCAGGGTGCGCGCGGCGTCCGCCGCAAAGGCGCGAGGCGCGCTCAGGGCGGGCAGCGCGACGGCAGCCGCACCCAGCGAAAGTTTGAGAAATGCGCGGCGTGTGCTCATAGGTTCGTATCGAAGGTCGTGGCGGAAAGTTCAACCGATTCTACGAAGCGCCCAGGCAAATCAGAACGATGGAGTTTTCGGATTCAAATCAGTTACAGGACTAAGGGCGTGGGCGGCCCTTACCCCATTTGATGCAAAGCAAATTATGAGATCGCCCGGCCGCTAAGCTTACGGCCGGCGCGACCGCGCTGTGCAGATGCGGCGTCCGAACTCCTCCTACAGAATCTCTCCACCCACGCTCAAATGAACAAACCTCTTCTTGCCGGGCTGGCACTCATTGCCGCGCTTGGCGCCGGCCATGCGGCCGCTCAGAGCACTCAGCCCGCCCAGGCCACTCGCCCCGCACAAGCAGCGCAGACGGCCCCAGCCGCTCCGGCCCGTTCGATAGACCAGGCCGATGTGTTTCTGAGCGTCTGTCAACAGCCGGAAAATCACGACGCCTGCGTCATGTATCTCGCGGGCTACACCAATGGCGCGCTGGTTCAGACCCTGATCGACAAGCAGCCGCCGCGCTACTGCGTCCCGTCCAATCTCCCGCGCAAGGAACAGCTCAACGCGATCGTGGCCTGGATGAAAGGTCACCTTCAATACGTTCTCGAACCCACCGGCGCGGTCATCTACAAGGCGCTGATCGGCACATTCCCCTGCCGCTAGGCGCGGCGGCGCGGGATGACGGTCTTCATTCAACGAATTCTCGCGCCTCGATAAACATTTCTTCATATTCCTGCATCGGGTTCGATAGGCTGACCTAACTATTCTCTCAATACCGGGATGCGATTTATCGCATTCGCTAACCGGCCAACCAAATATGTTCTCTGGAGGATAGTTCCATGAAGTCGCTCATGATCGTTGCAGCTCTCGCCGGCGCCGTTGTCACCACGTCCGCTTTCGCTCAAACCACGGCCCCAGCGCAAAACACCTACCCGGCCAACACCACGACGGTCGCCATGAACAACACGGCCACGGCTTTCGAGCAAGGCGGTTGGGTAGCGCCCGATGGTGTGCAGGTCGCCCCGAAGACGCGCGCGCAGGTCTATCACGAACTCGTGCAGGCGGAGCAGGACGGTCAGCTCGCGTACCTGAATTCCACCCTCTACGCACACTGAAGCCTTGCTGCGCCTCGCGCGCAGCCCGCAAGCAGGTCACAGGAGAACGGCACGCCATGCGCGTGCCGTTGCTGTTTTTTGCGCGACAGGTACACGCACGTTGCCGCGCATGTGACCTGAAATCCCACAAACGGTTACCTTCGGCGTGCAGCGCATGACGCGTTACCTGAGCGCTGCGCGTGACGCGCGCTCAGGTGACACTCACGTGACATTCAAGCCGGCTTGGGAAGCGTGATTTGATAGCCGTAACGGCTGATGGTCTCGATGCGCACTTCAATGGCCTCGCGCTCGAGCTTGCGGCGCAACCGCGAGACGACGAGGTTCACGGTCGACGGATCGATATCGTCTTTCTCGGGCCACGCGTAGCGGATCATCTGGTCGCGCGGCACGGGCATGTTGGCCTGGCGCAGCAGGCATTCGATGAGCAGGTATTCGCGGCGCGTGAGTTCCGCGCGCCGCGCGCCTTCCACGATCTCGCGCGTGCTCGCGTCGAGCAGCGGCGCCACGGCGGCGCCTTCCCCGGATGGCGGCGCGACAGTCGTGCCGGTGCGCAGCAGCGCGAGCATGCGCTCGTGCATTTCGATGAACGAGAACGGATAGCGAAAACACGCATCGGCGCCCGCGCGCAGCAGCTCCGAGCGCTCGTGCGCGCCGGCTTCGATGCCGAGCACCGCGATGATGGTCGCACCGTTCGTCGCCTTGGCGAGGCCGGGCAGCAAGGCCAGCAGCTCGGGCAGCAAGGCGCCGTCGAGCGCGACGGCGATTACCGCATCGAAAGGCTCTTCGCCCGCGAGATAGACGCCGTCGCGCAGCTCGTGCGCGCGTTGCAGGCTGTGGGCGCTTTCCTGCAGGGCCTTTTGCAGCCATGCGCCTTCGGCATGGCATGGCGAGATAAGGAGTATGCGCATAGGCTCGTGTGTGGGTTGGCTCGGTTTGCCCCAGTTTGTCCCGCTCAGGTGAGCGCGCGCGGCCAGCATTCGACGCTCATGCGTGCGCCTGGGCCGCCCGCTTGATTCGCTTCGTTCGCGGCCTTCGCGAGGTCACTCGCGTCGTCCATGCGCAGCGTGAAGTCGTGCACGCGCATGACCGCCGCCACGACGCTCAAGCCCAGCCCCGAGCCTGCTATATGGCGCACGGCGTCGCCCCGATAGAAGCGCTGCAGTACGGCGGCGCGCTCGCCCGGCGCGATGCCCGGGCCGTTGTCGGCCACTTCGAGCAGCGGCCCGAGCGCCGTGCCGCGCAAGGTCACGCTGACGATCCCGTCATGCTCGGGCGCGAACTTGATGGCGTTGTCGATGAGGTTGCTGAAGGCTTCGAAGAGCAGCGCACGGTCGCCGTGAATCTCGCTGACAGGCGCGATGCTCACGCGCCATTCGATCTCGCGGCTTTCGGCAAGGGGTTCGTAGAGTTCGGCCAGCTCCTGCACGAGCGCCTGCAGGTCGACGGTCGCAAAGCCGCCGCGACGATGCAGCGTGCCGATCTCGGAGATGCGCAGCATCGCGCGAAAACGCTCGAGCAACTGGCCTGTCTCGACGCGCGCGCGCTCGACGAGGTCCGCGCCCGCTTCGTCGCCACGCAGGCTCTCGCGTTCGGCCACGCGCGCAAGCAGCGTATGCAGATGCACGAGCGGCGTGCGCAGGTCGTGCGCAATGCCATCGCACGCGCCCTTGACCTCGCCCATCAAGCGCTCGACCTCGTCGAGCATGTGGTTCACGAGATGCGCGAGCATGTCGAGTTCGTCGTCGCCGCCCACGGGCAGGCGCCGGTCGAGGTCGCCGCGCGCGATGCACTGCGTGACGCGGCGGATCTCGCGCACGCGCCGGATCTGCCGCATGCCGAGCACCAAACCGCCCGCGAGCGCGGCGCACAGCGCGAGCACCGCCCCGAGCGACAGCGCGCGCACCACGATCTCGCGGATGCGCAGCACGCTCGTCATGTCGCGCGCGACGACCAGGTGCATGCCATTGGGGCGCACCTCGCCCACGATGCGCACGATCGGCGACTGCTGTTGATCGTTGGGCTTCAGGACATGCTTGAGCGTCGAGCCCGCGCGGTTATAGGCGAGGTTCGGCGGCGCCTCGAGGATGTCGCCGGCCACGTAGCGGCCGTCGTTCGTGAAGAGGCCGTAGTAGTTCACGTGCATGCGCTCGTGCTCGAGCCGCTGATAGATCGCGGCGGGCAGTTGCGCATCGGGAATCGAGTCGAAGTAGATGAGCTGCCAGCCCATGATGGTGTCGGCGTCGTGCTCGATCGAAGTGGTCGCGACCCACGCGATGGAGCCGACCAGCAGCGTGAGGAACACGCCGAACAGCGCGGTGTAGGCGCACAACCAGCGAAACGTCGTGGTGTGCCAGCGCCGGCGCGGGATCGCGGGCGCGGAGGAGGAGGGACGGCTCGTCACGCGGGATTATCCGAGAATGTAGCCGGAGCCACGCACCGTCTGGATCAGCGGCGGCACGCCCGGCGGATCGATTTTCTTGCGCAGGCGGCCCATGTGCACGTCGATCAGGTTGGTGCCCGGATCGAAGTGGTAGCCCCAGACCGCCTCGAACAGCATGGTGCGCGTGATGGTCTTGCCCGCGTGGCGCATCATGAATTCGAGCACGCGGTATTCGGTGGGCAGGAGCGCGACTTCTTCGCCGTCGCGGCGCACCTTGCGGGAGATGAGGTCGAGCTCGAGCGGCCCCACGCGCAGCGCGGTCTCGCGCGCGACGCTCGCGCCCTGGCGGCGGCGCAGCAGCACCTCGAGGCGCGCGGTGAGCTCCTCGGGGTCGAAAGGCTTTGTGAGGTAGTCGTCGCCGCCCGCGCGCAGGCCGCGCACGCGCTCGTCGACGTCGCCGAGCGCGCTCAGCATCAGCACCGGCGTCTGGATGCCGACCGTGCGCATGGCCGTGAGGATCGACAGGCCGTCGACGCCCGGCAGCATGCGGTCGAGCGTGATGGCGTCGTATTCGTCGCTCATCGCGCGCGCCATGCCGTCGCGGCCGTTGTCGACCCAATCGACGGCAAAGCCGCGTTGCGTCAGTTCACTGACAATTTCATTGGCTGTGACGGCATCGTCTTCCACCGTCAATACGCGCACCTGGCTCATTTCCTCGCACTCCGCCGCGCGTCACATGCGCGGCCTCTTTCGAAGTGCAAGTTTACCGTCGTAAGGCCGCCGTGCCGCGCCTGCTTTCATGAAATTAAATTTAGGTTTGCAAACGCCTGCCAACGCTTTGGCCATGCACCGCATGCTTTCAGTTATCTTGCGGGCCGCGGCCTGGCGCGGCGGCGCCTGGCACCGTCATTCGGCGCCACGCGCGGGATCGGCGCGCAAATCGAGCTGGTAGCCGTAGCGGTTGATGGTCTCGATCTGCGCGCGCGCGCCGTGCGTAATGAGCTTGCGGCGCAGCCGCGACACCACGAGATTGACGCTCGAAGGCTCGACGTCGCCTTTCTCGGGCCACGCATAGCGGATCAACTGCTCGCGCGCGACCGGCGCATTCGCGTGGCGCAGCAAGCATTCCACCAGCAGATATTCGCGCGTGGTAAGCGAGATGCGCCGCTCATCGACGACCAGGTCACGCGTGAGCGGATCGAGCCGCGCCGCACACGGCCCCGCCTGGGCAAGCGCGGTGCGCCGCAGCGCGAGCATGCGCTCCTGGATCTCGAGAATCGACCAGGGCTGCACGAAGCAGGCGTCGGCGCCCGCGCGCAACAGTTGCGCGCAGTCGGCGGGTGTCGCGCGCGTGAGCGCGACGACGATCGCCGGCGCGTCGGGCAGACGCGTGAACGAGCCGAGCACATCGGTGAAACCATCGTGCGCGTTCGCACCGCTGGTGCACAGGATCACCGTGTCGAACGGCTCCTGGGAGGCGAGGTAGGCGGCGTACTGAAGGTTGTCGGCAACCTCGACGCTATTGAGGCTCTCGCTCAGCGCCTTGTATAGATAGCTCCGCTCCGCGTCGGAGGAGGAGCACAGCAGGACTCTCATTGATAACGCGTGTTGTGCCAGGAATGAGCAGGCCAGCAGTCGATGGTCACGGTCGTGCCCGTGCTCGCGTGCCCGGCTGCGCCTGGCGCGGCGCCATGAGCGGACTCGGGTGCGAAGGCGGGCGCAAAGTCGGGCACCGCCGCGCCGATGGCGAGCCGGTAGTCGTGCAGCCTCAAGACCGCGGCGACGATCCCGAGTCCGAGGCCCGTACCCGGCACATGGCGGGCTGCGTCGCTGCGGTAGTAGCGGCCGAGCACCGCATCGCGCTCTTCGGGCGCGATGCCGGGGCCATTGTCGGTGACGCTGAATTGCGCGCCCGCATAGGTCGCGTGCAGCGCGACGCGCACCGTGCCGCCGTGGGGAGCGAACTTGATCGCGTTATCGAGCAGATTGCTGAAGGCTTCGAAGAGCAACGCACGGTCGGCGTCAACAGGTGCAACGTCGGCCAGCGCGATGCTTAGCTCGATCGCCTTTTCTTCGGCGAGCGGGGCGTAGAGTTCGCACAGCTCGGTGACGAGATCGGCAAGCGCCACCGGCGCGAACGCGCTGCGCCGTTTGATTGCGCCAATCTCGGAGATGCGCAGGAGTGCAGAGAAGCGCTCGAGTACGGTGTCGGCTTCCTCGCGCGCGCTCACGAGCACGGCGGCCATCGCGGGCTCGCCGCGCCGCTCTAGTGCGTCGGCCGCATGTGAAAGGCGCAGACGCAGCCGCGTGAGCGGCGTGCGCAGGTCGTGCGCGATGCCATCGCACGCGCTCTTGACCTCGCCCATCAGCCGCTCGACTTCGTCGAGCATGCGGTTGACGAGATGGGCCAGCATATCGAGCTCGTCGCGGCCCGCAACGGGTAGCCGCTCGCCGAGATCGCCGCCGGCGATGCGGCCGGTCGCGCGGCGAATCTCCGCCACGCGACGGATCTGCCTCATGCTCAGCAGCAGCCCGGCGCAGAGACTGCCGCACAGGCACAACAGGCCGCCTCCATATAGCGCCTTCAACAGCTCGCCGTGCACGTGGCGCACATCGGACAGCGTGCGCGCCACGACGAGGCGCGAACCGTCCGCGCGCACTTCGCCCATCGCGCGCAGCGGCGGCTGCGCAGCGCCGATGTCGAGCATCATGGTTTGCCCGCGCACGTGCTCGTGCGAGCGGCCCCAGGGGTCGAGCGCGAGTTCGGCCGGCATGGCATGGATGTCGCCGGCGATCCAGTGGCCATCGGCGGAGAACAGGCCGTAGAAGTTCTGGCGTCGGTTTTCGCGACGCAGCCGCGCGTCGATGGCGGCGCCGAGCGACGCGTCGCTGCGCGAGTCGAAGTAACGCAGTTGCCAGCGCAGGCCGCTGTCGGTCTCGCGGATCATCGCGTGGGTCACCGAATACTGGATGAAGCCCAGCAGCACCATGAACGACACCGAAAAGATCGCCGCGTAGGCGGCGAACCAGCGGAAGGTCGTGGTCTGCCAGCGGTCGTGTCCAATATCGCCCGCCTGCGCCCGCACCGGCGGTGCCTCGGGAACGAACGCGCCTGTGCGGCCCGCCACCCAGCCTGGCAGGTTCATTGTGCGCCTCGCACCGGCTGCGGTAGGGCGCAAGGCTCCATGCCGCACCCGCGCCGCGGCGAAGTTTGATGCAGGTGCGCCGTGATTTCGCTGACTGACATGACTCTCCCGATGGCTAACCCCGCCGACGATGAACGATGCGCGCGGCGACGACCCATTGAGGACCCACCATGGACCAATACGCGCGCCTTGCCATGATAGGGGGGGCGATGCGCTGCAACGGCATCAGCACGATGAAGAGCGGGTCATGTTCTTACCGGCCGATGACGGCTGGCTGTCAGTTTGTCAATTCGGACCAACGCGAAGAGGTGCGGAATTGCGAGGCGTGGGTTTGAAGGGCACCGCCATCGCATGCGTCTGACGACGGCGCGAACGGTTGGGCCCATCGCGTTCACCGGGCCCGTTGCATCGATGAAAGTTGTTTCATCCTGTTGAGCGCTTTCCAGATCTGCCCGCTGCTTATGCTCGACGCTCGTTGGCATGCCATGGGTGCGATGTCGTTCTGCATCGCCGGCGTGTCGCTGGTTCGTCGGCACCCGTGCCGACGCATTCGTCCATAGACAGTCGGAGGTCACCATGAAGCGTTGGCTCAAGTTCGCATTGATCCCTTTCCTTGGCGTCGCAAGCGCGAGCGCGTTCGCGGCACCCCAGCTCACGCCGCACGCCTGTCACAGCTATCCGTTCGTGCGGCCCGCGCACGAGGTGACGCATGGCGAACTCATGCAGGAACTGAAGGACCTCTCGCTGGTTGGCTACCAGGAGCATGCCGTGGACAACGATTACCCGTCCGACCTTCAGGCGGCTCAGGAACGGCTCAGCAGCCTCTATCGTCACGACTGCCTTGGGTCACCTACGGCGTCCCCGACGCAGCAGGTGACGCAGACACAGGCGCAGGCAGAGTGAGGGCGGCAAAACGGGCGCGTAAAGGTCACCTGTGTGCAATGTTGCAATGCACCTTGCAGCACTGGCCTGGAACGTGAAGGTGACTTACGCGGCTGTTTCCCATATCTGGTGACCTGCTGTAGGTAACCAGATATGGGAGGTGGGGACCTATCGGTGGATGCCCTCGAGGTTAGACAGTCACGGAGCAGCAAGGAACAGGGCAGACGGATCGCAGTTTTTCGGACGCCAGGCGTCTAGCAAAGCAATGAGTTCCTCAGGCGGCAGTCGGATCCCATAGACGGTTACCTTTTAGCGTTGGCTTGTCCCATAGTCAGACACCATTGAGTGTATTTATTATAAAAATCATAAAGTTAAAGTACACACTCAATGTCAATTCTCAAGATTTCAAGGATAGGTCCCGTGTTTTGGGAGGCGTTTTCATGCGCTTTGTCCCATAGGTCACCGGGTTTGGGACAGCGTAAGTTGGTGATCACTCACATCTCTATAGGGTCCCGGTTTTGGGAGACGTCTCTTTCATCGGACGCCTGTTTCAGTGTTTACCTTTTACGCTTTAGAACCTTTAGTAAACCTTTAGGCGGCGCAAAGCCTTATCTGGCAAGGGTTTGCGGGCGATTTGGTGGCGACTTATGGGACCCGGGGAACCGGCTATGGGAGCTCGGGGTTGTGGATATGGGGGTTCGGTAGCCTCGCATGGGGATTCGGGTCTGTGGATATGGGGAAAAGGTCGCTCCGTATGGGAGAAATTGCCGAAACCCACTGAGGTCACCCTCTATGGGATCACGGAAAGGTAGCGCGGTATGGGATGCGAAGACCGCATCTGCCTGATCGGAAGGCCATTTGCGCTGCCAAAAGGTCGCCATTTATGGGAAATCTTGGAGGTAACCGGTTATGGGGCGTTGCTGCAAGGGGTTCTGGAGGTAACCATTCGCGATTGGATAGGAGACCCGCGTGAATGCTTGCCCGGAACTTTGATCACGATGCTCAGGTAACGCGCTATGGGATCAATCGAGAGTACCCGGTTATGGGAGTTTTCTCGCGGCCACGGCTCCAGAATGTGCCTATTGCGGGCGATTTCAGGTGCCCATATATGGGATAGCCAATAGGTCACCGGAAATGGGACATTTTTCCCATGCAGCTCGGCCATAGTCCACGAAGCAGCGGTTCACTGAAATCCCCCATAAACAGCTACCTGTGGGTAACCTGATCGAGAGTGAGTACTCACTTGTGAGCTTCAGGTAACGTGTTATGGGAGCTAATTCCGGGTGTCGAACCGCAATGGTTACCGGATATGGGATCGTGCCTGGCCCGCTGGAACGTGCTTCGATGGCCGCCTGGATGCCCGGCACGGCGGCTAAAAGCACGGCCTGTCAACTTTTCCTGCGTGCGGTGTCGTGCTCCCGCATACGCGCGCGGTGCAGCCTTGAGTCACCTGATTGGTTGGTATACAGTTACCAACCGACCAGGTTCCCTTTTAACGTGGGTCATATGGCAAGAAAAAAGGCCGATGCCGGCGATGCCGACAAGCAAGGTGCACTTGTATTCCAGCAAGGCCAGCCGCCTGATCTCTTCCGCAAGGCGGTCCCCGCGATTCACATCGCGCCGAAATCCGGATCGATCAGCCTCCAGCAGCGCAAGATGTTCAGTTCGCTGATCAAGAACGCGATCCGCCAGGATTCTCTGGAAGCCGGCCGCTCTTCGTTCGAGATCACGATCTCCGCCCTCTCGCAGGACGTCGATCTGAACAGCAACAATACAGAGTACGTCAAGGAGACGATCAATTCGCTGATCAGCACGGTCGTCAACTGGGACTATCTCACGCAGGACAAACGCAGCATCTGGAAGGCGTCGGGCTTGCTCGCCGGCGCCGAACTCGAACGCTCGGTGCTGCGGTATACCTTCTCCGAGCAGATTCGCGGCGAACTCCTGAATCCCGAAATCTACGCGATGATCGACATGCGGATCACGCGTCAATTCAGGAAAGCACATTCGCTCGCCCTGTGGGAAAACGTCGTGCGCTACGAAGCGGTTGGCGTGACGGCGCGTTTTCCACTCGCGACGCTGCGCGACCTGATTCTCGGCCAGGACACCTCGGCGCAGTCGTACAAGCTCTACAAGCAGTTCAAGAGCCGCGTGCTGATTCCCTGCATCAAGGAAGTCAACGAGATCTCGGACCATAACTTCGAGCTCATCGAGCACAAGGTGGGCCGCTCGGTGGTTGCCCTGCAGTTTCGTGTGACTCGCAAGCCGGAGACGGATCCGTCCCAGGAGTTGCGTGCGAACGAGACCGTGCTCATCGGCGAGATGTCGAAATTCAGCGTGCCGGTCTCGGAGGCGCGACGTCTTTTGAAGCAGTACGGCGAGGAAAAGATTCGCACGGCCGTGGCCTATACGGCCGCGCGCGTCGCCCAGAAAAATGCGGCGCCGCTTGCGAATGTGGCGGCCTATTTCCGCAAGGCGCTGATGCAGGGTTATCAACTGCCGGGTGCCAATGCGGCAGGCAGCCCGAGCGCCGATACGGGTAAGGCGCGTGAGAGCCAGGATCAGGTGAAGGACCGGTATATCGCGGCGAAGATTGCCGAGGCGCGGGCCTACTTCAACGAGCTCGAGTACGACGATCAGACGGCGCTGATCAAGCGGTACAACGAAACGGTCGGCATGGACAAGCTCAAGGTCTCGACGGCCAAGGTGCCGAGCAAGATGGCGTCGACGAATTTCTTCCGCTGGGTGGTTCTCGACACTTGGGGCCAACCGACTGCCGCCGATCTGCTTGAATTCCTGCTGAGCGGACAACAGGCGCCGGCAGCTGGCGATCTCCAGGCCATGGGCGATGTCGAGCTTGCGTTGAAGACGCGCGCTGAGTGATTACGCGGCCCGTCTGACAATTTTGCGAAATTTATCTATCTTTTTATAGTAGATAAATTTCGCTTCCCCAGTTTTCCTCATACATCGATGCAGTGCCGAACTATTGAAGCTTGGCACTGCGCTCAGGTGTGTCGTTTTTTTCACTGCCAGTGAGTACCGGACTGGCTCGATTCATTTACCTCTTTGTTGCTATGCAGTCTCCACGTGGAGAACTGCAAAGCTGCGTGCGTCGGCGACGCGACGTCGTTAAGTCAGTTGGTTATGGCCGATCGCCATAGTGAGTCGGACCTACTCGCGCTGGATCTGATGTCTCTTTCAAGGACACCATTGGTTTCGCCACGCTCAAACAGGACTTGATGTAGCGCCGATAGAGGAACTGGCGCTGCCGCCGCGAGTAATGCTTGTCCGCCAGGTATTTTGCCAAAAATCGATGAGTAATCGATTGTGCTGAAGCCTCGAGTGCCAGCGCTTACGGTGCGCTGCATACCTGCTTCTATGACCGTCGGATCTCCACGTGGAGATTGGGCCCACGCACTTGGCGCCACGTAGACTGAAGTTACTAAAGGCGAAGAAATTCAGGCTCATGCCTGTCTTGCGGGAACTTGTAGCGAGTGGCGCCCGGGCACATCACAGACAAGGCCATGCAATCCGCTCCTGTACGGTTGGCTCTCCACGTGGAGATGAGACCGTTCGCCCGCAATGATTCGCCGTTTGAACGCGGCTAAATCGGGGCAGTCGAGATCGTTCTGACCTGAGCCGACGGCACAATCTCCACGTGGAGATCGAATATCGGAGGTCGTCGAGACACGATTCTCCAGTTCACTCGCGCCTTCTTTCGGATGAATCCCCCTAACACCCGATTTCTGAATTGAATCTATCTCGACGTCCAGTGTGGAATCGAAAACCGCCGACAGAATATTTGAAACGAGACGGGTTCGAATCACCCTGCACAGCGCCGATGAAGTCTCCACGTGGAGATCCTACCTCCGTGACTGCCACCGTCCGATCACAGATTTCCTGTAGTTGTCTCTGTATGACGGCGCTATGCATCGAATCTCTTATCCAAATGGCCAGTTTGGTTGTGAGCCGACAACGATTTCGGCGCTGAAGCTAGAATTTACTTTAACTTGCCGCTAGACTGCCAACTGACTCGCTGGAGAGTCTCCACGTGGAGATCGCGCGTGAAGCGGGCGCCGGCGTTGAACATTGCATGGAGAACCGAATGGGACTGGTCATAGCGGTAGCGAACCAAAAGGGCGGGGTGGGCAAAACCACGACCAGCATGAATCTGGCGGGTGCGTTTCAGTCCGAAGGCTATAAGGTCTACGTCGCAGACGCAGACGGCCAGCAATCATGCATGAGCTGGTGCGCGGCGGCCGGGCCGGAAACACCGCTTCCATTCCGCGTCGGTAGCATCAATAAGCTCGAGAAGATGATTGGGCCGGAGATTGCCGCGCTCGCGAACGACTACGACGTCGTCATCGTCGACTGCCCGCCGAATATCAACGATTTGACTACCGCCCGCGTCCTCGCCGTTGCCGACGCAACTATCATCCCGACCGACGCATCGCCGATCGACATCTGGAGTAGTGAAGGGATGATGGAGTTGGTCGAGCGCACGCGAGTGGCCAATCCTGCGGGAAAATTCGCAATTTTGCTGAATAAATCGAATTCCAAGACGCTCCTCCACACACAGATGAGCGCGATTCTTGCCGAGAGCAATGTCCGCGTGCTCGCGTCCACCGTCAAGCAACGCGAACTGTATCGCCAGGCGGCGGCGCTTGGCCGAACGGTCTTCGACGTTAAGGGCGTGCGTGGCGCGAAGGTCGCGAAGGACGAAATCTCCGCGGTCTACAGCGAAATCATTGCGCTCGTTCAGGAAGAAGAGGAGGTCGTCGATGGCAACTAAGCTCAATTTCACCAGCAAGGTCAGGGCGGGCATGGCGGTTGAGCGCGTGTCCGCGGGCGAGCGTCTTGCCGATGGCGACGTTGTCGGCATTGCGCAGCGCGACGCATCGGTGGTCACGCTTGCAGAAGTGGCACCGGTAGCACCGGTGGAACCCGTTGCGCTCGACGTCCACGCGGTGACGAAGATCCCGGTCGAGGACGTCGTCTCGAATCCGTACAATCCGCGCGCGTTTTACAGTGCGGAGACAATCGACGAACTTGCGGAAAGTTTTGCCAAGCAAGGCCAGATCACGCCGATTCTCGTCACGCGTTTGCCCGAGTTTCCTGGCAAGTACGTGATCGTCGACGGTGAGCGTCGTATCAGGGCGGCACGCTCGCGTGGCGACAAACATATCGATGCCGACGTCCGCGACGGTCTCGATAACCAGAATCTCTATTTGCGTGCCTACCACGCCAACAAGGAGCGAGAGGAGCAGACGGTCTTCGACGACGCGCTGGCCTGGAAGAAGTTGCTCGACGATGGCGTTTATGTCGATCAGGTCGAATTGGGCGTTGCGGTCGGCGAGGATCCGAAGCACATCAGCAAGGTGATTTCGCTCACGTCTCTGCCGCCGTATCTGCTGCAGCGCATGGCGCAGCATCGCAAGGACATCGGTCTTGGTCACGCCTACAACATCAAGCTGATTTTCGATCGTGCTGGCGCGAGCGTTGCCGAGCATTGGCTCGGGCAGGTCATCGAAGGCAAGGCGAGCGTGCGCAAGCTCGAGGCGGCTGCGTCGGCGGAGGCGGGTGCACGCCGTATCGGACCGCGCCGCACGCACTATCAGTCACGCGTGCAATTCAGCCGTCCGGATGGTATCGCGCTCGGCGAACTGAAGCTTTTTGGCGACGGTCGCGCGGAGCTCAGCCTGAAGGGCATCGCGGCGGCAGATCAGCAGCGTTTGGCCGAGCGAATGAAGGCCGTGATCGACGAATGGGCCGCCGAGATGGATACGGTTGCCGAGACAAATTAAGATCGCACATCTGAAAATCGGAAAGGGCAGGGCCAGAAGGGCGCCTGCCCTTTGCTTTTGGGGTGCGGGAAGTGACCCTGGTCGGTCATAATCGCAGCTAGGGTCGAAACCGTGAAACACCGCCAGAGGAATTGTCATGGCAAAAATCACCTTTCAAATCAAAGGGATGTGCGATAATTCATAGAATGTTTCACGGTTAGGCGTAATTTGTGGGGGGTTATAGGGTGAATGTCACTTCGATTGCAGCGCCGTGAGCATTTTCCAACTCAAAACGTCTCATATGAAATGTAATTCGTAGTTATTGATACATTTCGGCAGATCGCGAGACGGATTGACAATCGCAGCCACCTACGCCATCCTTGTACGAATGAATTACCGCCACTGCCCGATTACGCTGATTATTCGCACCATTCATCGAATGGTGGGTTAGCGTACGTCTGGCAAAAGCGACAACAACCCGCCCCACGAGGCGGGTTTTTTGTTTCCGCCTCCTGGCAAACAAGAGCAAAGAGACAGCACAGGAGCCGTCATGCAGGTCGAATCGAGCCATACCGTAGTCGAAGCCAACACCGCCAATGCTGCTCCGGTCAGAAGCCAGCCAGGCAACACGCAGCCGACCGATTACCTTCGCCTTATCCTCACCGCCCGCGTCTATGACGTGGCCCGCGAGACCGAGCTGGAGCGCGCGCCGAACCTCTCGGCACGCCTGCGCAACACCGTCCTGCTCAAGCGCGAGGACAACCAGCCCGTGTTCTCCTTCAAGCTGCGCGGCGCCTACAACAAGATGGCGCACCTGACGCCCGGGCAGCTCGAGCGTGGCGTGATCACCGCTTCGGCCGGCAATCATGCGCAGGGTGTGGCGCTATCGGCAGCGAAGCTCGGCGTGAAGGCCGTGATCTGTGTGCCCATCACCACGCCCCAGGTCAAGGTCGATGCAGTGCGCGCCCATGGCGGTT
>NZ_BAYD01000056.1 GCF_000685075.1 Paraburkholderia oxyphila NBRC 105797 | reverse complement strand
TCTCGAAGGCGCTCGTGGTGGATGCGCCGCAGGAAGACGCCGCCGACAAGCGCGCGCCGCTCTCGACGCACGCGACGCTCACCGCGTTGCGCGACTGGCTCATCGCCGAGCGTGAGCCGGCGCTCGCCGCGCGCTGCGACGGCTATCTGCAATACGTGCTTGCGGGCGCAACGGCTGTGCTGCCGGGGCCGACGGGTGAGCGCAATACCTACACGCTTTCGGCGCGCGGCACGGTGCTGTGCGTGGCCTCCACGCCGACGGGCGCGCGTGCGCAGCTCGCCGTCGTGCTGGCCACGGGCAACCGCGCATTGTTCCAGGGCGCGGCCGGCGAGGCGCTCGTGAACGCGCTGCCGGCGGCGCTCAAGGCGCACGTCGCGGTGAAGAAGAGCGCCGATGCCGAATTCGACGCCGTGCTCTTCGAAGGCGACAGCGACGAACTGCTCGGCCTCGTGAAGGAAGTGGCCAAGCGAGGCGGCCCGATCGTCTCGGTGCAGGGCGTGGCAGCGCATGCGCTTGCCAACGGCGACGAAGATTACGCACTCGAACGTCTGCTCACGGAGCGTTCGGTCAGCGTGAACACCGCCGCGGCAGGCGGCAATGCAAACCTGATGACGATCGGCTGACCAAAAGCGATACTGTCGACCGTCTCAGGACAAGGAAGCGGCAAGTCACGAGCTCAAGCCGCTCATTCGATACCAGGTAGCAAGGAGAAAACATGCAACACACGATGAAACAGCTGGCAGGCGCGACGCTGGTTGCCGCACTGTCGCTGGCGGGGACTGCACATGCGCAGCAGGCAGAGGATGTCAAGATTGGTTTCGCCGGCCCGATGACGGGCGCACAGGCGCACTACGGCAAGGACTTCCAGAACGGCATCACGCTCGCGGTCGAAGACATGAACGCGACCAAGCCGGTGATCGGCGGCAAGCCGGTGCACTTCGTGCTGGATGCAGCCGACGACCAGGCCGACCCGCGCACGGGCACGACGGTCGCGCAAAAGCTCGTGGACGACGGCATCAAGGGCATGCTCGGCCACTTCAACTCGGGCACGACGATTCCGGCCTCGCGCATTTACGCGAATGCGGGCATCCCCGAAATCGCGATGGCGACGGCGCCGGAATACACGCAGCAAGGCTTCAAGACGACGTTCCGCATGATGACCTCGGACACGCAGCAAGGTTCGGTCGCGGGCACGTTCGCGGTGAAGAACCTGGGCATGAAGAAGATCGCGGTGGTTGACGACCGCACGGCCTACGGCCAGGGTCTCGCCGACCAGTTCGCGAAGGCCGCGAAGGACGCGGGCGGCACGATCATCGACCGCGAGTACACGAACGACAAGGCCGTGGACTTCAAGTCGATCTTGACCAAGCTGAAGGCGCAGAAGCCGGACCTGATCTACTACGGCGGCGCCGATTCGCAAGCCGGCCCGATGGTCAAGCAGATGAAGTCGTTGGGTATCACGGCCCCGCTGATGGGCGGCGAAATGGTGCACACGCCGACTTTCCTGAAGATCGCGGGTGACGCGGCGAACGGCACGGTGGCATCGCTCGCCGGCCTGCCGATGGACGAAATGCCGGGCGGCAGCGCCTATGTCGCGAAGTACAAGAAGCGCTTTGGCGAAGACGTCCAGACCTACTCGCCGTACGCCTACGACGGCGCGATGGCGATGTTCGCGGCCATGAAGGCGGCAAACTCGACGGACCCGGCGAAGTATCTGCCGTTCCTCGCGAAGACCAGCATGCCGGCCGTGACGACGAAGGATCTCGCATACGACTCGAAGGGCGACCTGAAGAACGGCGGCATCACGCTGTACAAGGTGGTCGACGGCAAGTGGACGACGCTGCAGAGCGTGGGTGGCAAGTAAGCCGCTCACTCGCAGTTGACAGGCAGTTGATGTGAAAAAACCCCGCAGGCCTTAAAAACCTGCGGGGCTTTTGTTTGGACGCTCACCTTCGAAGGTGAGCTTGATCAGGACTACTCGTGACTCACTGGCCGCGCGCCTTGCGGCCCTGCTCGCGAACCTGCTCGAGCGTGGCGGCGGGTGTGCTCGCCTCCTTCGTCACGCGGATCTCGATCAGCGCCGGCTTGCCCGCATTGAGCGCGCGCTCGAGCGCCGGCGCGAATTGCGCCGTTGCCGTCACGACTTCGCCGTGCGCGCCGAACGACTGCGCGAACGCCGCGAAGTCGGGGTTCGTCAGTTGCGTGCCGTGCACGCGCTCCGGATAGTTGCGCTCCTGGTGCATGCGGATCGTGCCGTAATGCCCGTTGTTCACGACGATGAACACGACCGCGAGACCGTATTGCATCGCCGTCGCCAGTTCGGGCGCGGACATCATGAAGCAGCCGTCGCCGGCGAGCGCGACCACGGCGCGTTCCGGGTACATCGACTTCGCCGCAATCGCGGCAGGCACGCCGTAGCCCATCGCGCCGCTGGTGGGCGCGAGCTGCGAGCGGAAATTGCGGTACGCAAAGTGGCGATGCAGCCACGTCGCGTAATTGCCCGCGCCGTTCGTGACGATCGCGTCGTCGGGCAGGCGCGCGCGCAACTGCTGCATGACTTCGCCCAGTTGCACGTCGCCGGGCATCGGGCGCGGCTCGCGCCACGAAAGATACGCATCGTGCGCGGCCTGCGCGGAGCCCGCCCACGCGGGCGCGGCGGGCGCAGGCAGCGCCGCGAGTTGCGCCGCGATCTCGGGCAGGCCCGAGACGATCGGCAGATCGGCGGCATAGACGCGGCCCAGCTCCTCCGCGCCTTGATGCACGTGGATGAGCGTCTGCTTCGTCTTCGGGATGTCGAGCAGCGCGTAGCCGCCCGTCGTGGCTTCACCGAGACGCGGGCCGAGCGCAAGTAGCACGTCGGCTTCGCGGATGCGCGCGGCCAGCGCCGGATTGATGCCGAGGCCCACGTCGCCCGCATAGTTCGGATGGTCGTTGCTGAGCGTGTCCTGGAAGCGGAACGCGAGGCCCACCGGCAATTGCCAGTTCTCGATGAAGCGCTGCAGGTCCGCGCACGCCTCGCGCGTCCAGCCGTGGCCGCCCGCGATCACGAACGGCTTTTTCGCATTCGCGAGCAGCGTGCGCAGTTGCTCGATCTGCGCGGCCGAAGGCGAGGCCTGCACGCGCTGCGCCGCGGGCGCCGTGTGCTGTGCCTCCGATGCGGGAATCGCGCCGCTCAGCATGTCCTCGGGCAGTGCGAGCACGACCGGGCCGGGGCGCCCCGAGGTCGCGATATGGAACGCGTGGCTCAGATACTCGGGCACGCGGCGCGCGTCGTCGATCTGCGCGACCCACTTCGCCATCTGCCCGAACATGCGCCGGTAGTCGATCTCCTGGAACGCTTCGCGGTCCATCTGATCGCGCGCGACCTGGCCGATCAGCAGGATCATCGGCGAGGAGTCCTGAAAAGCCGTGTGCACGCCGATCGCCGCGTGAGTCGCGCCCGGTCCGCGCGTCACGAGCGCGATGCCGGGCTTGCCCGTGAGTTTGCCGACCGCTTCCGCCATATTGGCCGCCGCCGCCTCATGGCGGCACACGATGGTGTCGATGCGCGCGGTCTCGTCCGAGAGCGAATCGAGCACGGCGAGATAGCTCTCGCCGGGCACGCAGAACACGCGCTCGACGCCGTTGGCGACGAGCGCGTCCACGACGAGGCGCGCGCCGGTGACGGTCGCGGAATCAGAAACGCGGGCTGAATCGTTCGGCTGATGCATGACGGTCAAGTCTCCTTCGTTCGTTACGTGAATACGTCCGATTTACGTCAAATCAGTGCGACACAAGCGACACAAGCGACACAAGCAGCACAAACGGAACCGCCCGCGCGGCGCGAGACGCGCATTCAGCAATGCGCGCTCAGCGCCCGAACATCAGCACTCGACGATGTTCACCGCGAGGCCGCCGCGCGAGGTCTCCTTGTACTTCGTCTTCATGTCGGCGCCGGTCTCGCGCATCGTCTTGATGACGGAGTCGAGCGAGACGTAGTGCGCGCCGTCGCCGCGCAGCGCCATGCGCGCGGCGTTCACGGCCTTCACCGAGGCCATGGCGTTGCGCTCGATGCAGGGGATCTGCACCATGCCGCCCACCGGGTCGCAGGTGAGGCCGAGGTTGTGCTCCATGCCGATTTCGGCGGCGTTCTCCACCTGATGCGGCGTGCCGCCCAGCACGGCGGCGAGCGCGCCCGCGGCCATCGAGCAGGCCACGCCCACTTCGCCCTGGCAGCCCACTTCGGCGCCCGAGATCGACGCGTTGAGCTTGTAGAGAATGCCGATGGCGGCGGCCGTGAGCAGGAAGTCGATCACGCCCTGTTCGTTGGCGCCCGGCGTGAAGCGCACGTAGTAGTGCAGCACGGCCGGGATGATGCCTGCGGCGCCGTTGGTAGGCGCGGTCACGACGCGGCCGCCCGCGGCGTTCTCCTCGTTTACGGCGATCGCGTAGAGGTTGATCCAGTCGATCATCGAGAGCGGGTCCTGCAGCGCGCGCTCGGGGTTGCCGGTGAGTGCGCGATAGAGCTGCGCGGCGCGGCGCTTCACCTGGAACGGTCCGGGCAGCGTGCCCTCGGCGTCGGGGTTGTTGATGCCGCAGCCACGCGAGACGCACGACTGCATCACATCCCAGATGCGCAGGAGGCCCGAGCGGATTTGCTCGTCGCTGTGCCAGACACGCTCGTTTTCGAGCATCAGCTGCGCAATGCTCTTGCCCGTCGATTCGCACAGCGCGAGCAACTCGGCGCCCGTGCGGAACGGGTGCGGCAGCTGCTGCACGGCGCCCAGCACCTTGGAGTTGGCCGCGCCCGCGGTGACCACGAAGCCGCCGCCCACGGAGAGATAGGTGCTCTCGCGCAGCGTCGCGCCGGCGGCGTCGAGCGCGCGCAGCTTCATGCCGTTCGGATGCTCGGGCAGCGCCTGGCGATAGAAGGCGATGTGCTCCTTTTGCACGAACGGGATCGGGTGTTTGCCGAGCAGCGCGAGCTGGCGCGAGTCGCGCACGGCTTCGAGGCGCTCGGAGATCGTGTCGGGGTTGACGGTGTCGGGTGCGTCGCCCATCAGGCCGAGCATCACGCCGCGGTCGGTGCCGTGGCCCTTGCCGGTCGCGCCGAGCGAGCCGTACAGCTCGACCTTCACGGCGGCGGTGGACGCGAGCAGTCCGTCGCGCTCGAGTCCTTCGGCGAACATCAGCGCCGCGCGCATCGGCCCTACCGTGTGCGAGCTCGACGGCCCGATGCCGATTTTGAAGAGATCGAAAACGCTTACTGCCATGGGTACTGCTCCTGCTTCGTCTAGTCGGTTTCAGTGGGTGCCGCGCGCGCTGTGCTTCCCGCTCCGCTGCCGCACCCGCGACGCGCTTTTCAGCGCGCCGCCAACGGCAGACAGACGGCCAGCCACGCGGGCGGCGTGGGCGCGAGACGCAGCGCGATCGGCGTATAGCGGCCGTCCAGTCGGGCGGCCAGGTGATACAGCTCGGCGGCGTTCTTCGGGTCCCAGTCGCCGCTGTAGCCGGGCAACCCGGCTTCGCGGCGCTTGGCGTCGAACGGCACGCTCGAATGCACGAACTCCTCGTGCGTTTTTTCGCCCATCGCATAGGGCGTGAGCCAGTTCAGCGCGCTCGCGAGCGTGGCGCCATTGGCGGCCCGCTCGGGCAGCCAGTTGCGGTTGTGGCGGCGCGCGGCGAGCGCGGCCGTCACGAGCGGCTGCAGGTCGTAGGTCACGTAGTGCAGCGCATCGCGCTCGGTGAAGTCGAGCGTCGAGCCGTCGGGCGCGACGTTGTCGCCGATATGCTCGATGAACAATCGCTGCGCCGCCGCAATCATCTTGCGGTTGTCGAGCGTGAACGCCGTCATCGCTATCAGTTTGACCCGATGGCTCTGCCAGTTGTTCGCGAACGTGCCCTTGAGCGGACGCGGTTGCGCGTCGACCTCGTTGATGTAGCCGTTCGCGAACTTGTTCAGGAACACCATCGTGGCGTTGCGCGTCTTCACGGGCAGCGCGCTCGCGGTCATGTCGTAGGCGAGGATCAGCCCTTCGAAGCGCGTTTCGTCGATCGGGTTGAAGCTCGGCTGATATGTCGTGACCCAGGCGAGCAGAAAGCGGTCGACGAGCTTCAGATAGCGGTCGTCGCTCGTGGCGCGCCAGGCGAGCGCCGCGTTGCGCATCAGGTCGAGCTCTTTCTCGGCTTCCACGCTCTGGTCGTAGATGCCCTCGTGCGGGAGCGTGCCTTCCGTATGCAGCTTCGCAAGCGGATGCGGCACGTCGTTCACGTGCGCCTGCACGTCGGCCACGAGCGCTTTCACGCCCGGGTCGGCATTGGTGCGCTCGCTCGACTGCAGGGCGGGCGCGGCGCAGAAGTTCATGGCCGCATGGGCCAGATTCGCCGTGCCCAGACCCGCAAGGCTCATGCCGATGAGCCAGGCCGTCGCGAGCGCACGAGCGCTGCCGCGCCGTCGCGCGGAAACGGACCTCGGCCCAGCCGCCGCTTCGAATACGCGTGCGCCGCCGCGCGTGTGCTGGCCCGAGGCACTCGAGGCACCTGATGCAACTGAGGCACCCAATGCACCTGAGGCCTTCCTGGCCTGCGTTGCCGCCGGGGCATGCCCAGCCAAGGCCGTTCCCACCTTCCGCGCCATGCGCGACTCCCTGATTCAAGGCTGACAGGTGTGTGATGTTAACGGTTTGGCGAGGGTTTGCGGCGGCAAATGTGCTGCGCGCAAAAGCCGCCGCGGCTCCTCGCGGAGCGCGCGGCGGCTGTGCGGGCCGGTTGGGCCGGTCGATCGGGCGCGTTTTATTCGCCTTGTTCAGCGTATTCGCCGATCGGCACGCACGAGCAGAACAGGTTGCGGTCGCCGTAGACGTTGTCGGCGCGGCCGACCGGCGGCCAGTACTTCTGCGCTACGAGCGACGCCACCGGATACGCGGCCTGCTCGCGCGAGTACGCGTGCTTCCAGTCGTTGGCGACCACGACCGCCGCCGTGTGCGGCGCATGACGCAGCGGGTTGTCTTCCTTGTCCGCGCGGCCGTCTTCCACGGCGCGGATTTCTTCACGGATTGCAACCATCGCGTCGATGAAGCGGTCGAGCTCCTCCTTCGACTCCGACTCGGTCGGCTCGACCATCAGCGTGCCCGGCACCGGGAAGCTCATGGTGGGCGCGTGGAAGCCATAGTCCATCAGGCGCTTGGCGACGTCGTCCACGGTGATGCCGCTCGAATCCTTGATGGGACGCAGGTCGAGAATGCACTCGTGCGCGACGAGGCCGCCCGGGCCGCTGTAGAGCACCGGGAAGTGGGGCGCCAGCTTCTTCGCGACATAGTTCGCGTTGAGGATCGCGGTTTCCGTGGCGGCGGTGAGGTTGGCCGCGCCCATCATCGCGATGTACATCCACGAGATCGGCAGGATCGAGGCCGAGCCGTAAGGCGCCGAGCTGACGGCGCCAATGCCGTTGCCCAGGTCGGACGAGCGTTTGTAGCCCGACGAAAGCTGGTTCGGCAGGAACTGCGCGAGGTGCGCGCCCACCGCCACCGGGCCGACGCCCGGGCCGCCGCCGCCGTGCGGAATGCAGAAGGTCTTGTGCAGGTTCAGGTGCGAGACGTCGCCGCCGAACTGGCCGGGGGCCGCGAGACCCACCATCGCGTTCATGTTGGCGCCATCCACGTAGACCTGGCCGCCGTGCGCGTGCACGATCTCGCAGACTTCGCGCACGTTGCTTTCGAACACGCCGTGCGTCGAGGGGTAGGTGATCATGATCGCCGCGAGCTTGGCAGCGTGCTGCTCGGCCTTGGCCTTGAGGTCGGTGAGATCGATGTTGCCCTGTGCGTCGCAAGCGACCACCACGACCTGCATGCCGGCCATCTGCGCCGAAGCCGGGTTGGTGCCGTGCGCCGAAGCGGGAATCAGGCAGACGTTGCGGTGGCCTTCGCCGCGCGACTCATGGTACGCGTGGATGATGAGCAGGCCCGCGTACTCGCCCTGCGAGCCCGCGTTCGGCTGCAGCGAGACGGCGGCGTAGCCCGTGGCCGCCACCAGCATCTGCTCGAGCTGGTCGACCATCTCGCGATAGCCGACGGTCTGCTCGGCGGGCGCGAACGGGTGGATGCGGCCGAACTCGGGCCACGTGACGGGCAGCATCTCCGACGTGGCGTTGAGCTTCATCGTGCACGAGCCGAGCGGGATCATCGAGCGGTCGAGCGCGAGGTCCTTGTCGGCGAGGCTGCGCAGGTAGCGCAGCATTTCCGTTTCCGAATGGTGGCGGTTGAAGATCGGATGCGTGAGGTACGCGCTTTCGCGCACGAGCGCGGCCGGGAACGTCACCGCTTGCTGTGCAGCGAGGTCGGCGTCGAGCGCGTCGACCGAGGGTGCTGCGCTTGCAAACGCGGCTTGCGCGAACACCGCAAGCAGATCGGCCAGATCGCCACGCGTGGTGGTTTCGTCGACGGACACGCCCACGCGCGTCTCGCTCACGCGGCGCAGGTTCATGCCGCGCGCGAGCGCCGCGTCACGCAGCGCCTGGGTGCGCGCGCCGGCTTCGAACGTGAGCGTGTCGAAGAACGACTCGTTCACGAGCGTGTAGCCGAGCTGCTTCGCACCCGCGGCCAGGATCGCGGCCACGCGGTTCACGCGCTGCGCGATGCGCTTCAGGCCCTGCGGGCCGTGATAGACGGCGTACATGCTCGCCATGATGGCCAGCAGCGCCTGCGCCGTGCAGACGTTCGAGGTGGCCTTCTCCCGGCGGATGTGCTGCTCGCGCGTTTGCAGCGCGAGGCGCAGCGCCGGGTTGCCCTGGGCGTCGACGGTCACGCCGACGAGACGGCCCGGCATCTGGCGCTTGAATTCGTCCTTCACCGCGAGGTACGCGGCGTGCGGGCCGCCGAAGCCCATCGGCACGCCGAAGCGCTGCGAGTTGCCTACGGCAACATCGGCGCCCCATTCGCCCGGCGGCGTGAGCATCGTGAGCGCGAGCAGGTCGGCCGCGGCGATCACCGCGCCGCCCGCGGCGTGGATGGCTTGCGCCAGTTCGCGATAGTCGCGCACGTCGCCGTTCACGCCCGGGTATTGCAGCAGCACGCCGAAGGCGCCTGCGTTGGCGGCTTCAGCGGCGGGGCCGACCTTCACCTCGATGCCGATCGGCTTCGCGCGCGTCTTCACGACTTCGAGGGTTTGCGGCAGCACGTCGTCGGCGACGAAGAACACGTTCGACTTCGACTTGCCGACGCGCTGCACGAGCGTCATCGCTTCGGCGGCGGCGGTGGCCTCGTCGAGCAGCGACGCGTTCGAGATCGCGAGACCCGTCAGGTCGACGATCATCTGCTGGAAGTTCAGCAGGGCTTCGAGGCGGCCCTGCGAGATTTCCGGCTGGTACGGCGTGTAAGCCGTGTACCAGGCCGGGTTTTCGAGCACGTTGCGCAGGATCACGGCCGGCGTGTGCGTGTCGTAGTAGCCCTGCCCGATGTAGGAGCGGAACACCTGGTTCTTGTCTGCGAGCGCGCGCAGCGCGGCGATCGCTTCGGCTTCCGAGCGCGGCTCGCCGAAGGGGCCGAGCGGCAGCGCGTCCTTGCGGCGGATCGCGGCGGGAATGACCGCATCGATCAGCGCGGCGCGCGAGGCGAAGCCGAGCGTGTCGAGCATCGCCTGCTGGTCGGCCGGGTCGGGCCCGATGTGGCGGGCGGCGAAGGCGTCGTGCGCTTCGAGTGCGGCGAGCGAAAGGGCCGAGAGCGGCGTGTTCATCAGACGATCCGGGTGTTCGAGCTTCATAGGGTTTCCTGCGGGCGCGGCGGCGTGGGCAATGCACGTGCCGCCGCGCCGTCTGGTTAAGGCGATTTCGCCTGCGTATTAAACGCCGATGGCCTTTTCGTAGGCGGCGGCGTCGATCAGCGCGTCGAACTTGGCGTCGGCGGCCGGCTTGATCTTGAAGAGCCACGACTCATACGGTGCGCCGTTCACCTGGTCCGGCGTGTCGACGAGCGCCGAATTCGATTCGACGATCTCGCCCGCGACCGGTGCGTAGATGTCCGAGGCGGCCTTGACCGACTCGATCACGGCAACGGCGTCGCCGGCGGCGACGGCGCGGCCCGCATCGGGCAGCTCGAGGAAGACGATGTCGCCGAGCGCTTCTTGTGCGTGGTCCGTGATGCCGATGGTCAACGTGCCGTCGGCTTCGGTGCGGATCCATTCGTGCGATTCGGTATATTTCAGATCGGCCGGGATGCTCATGGGTTGCTCCAGTGCGTGGTTCGTTATGGCTTGAAAGAGGGGGGCGTGCGCGGCTCGGATCCTCGAGGATCAGGCGACGAGCACCTTGCCGTTGCGCACGAAGGGCAGTTTTACCACGCTTGCAGGCAGGGCCTTGTCACGGATCTGCACCTGCACGACGTCGCCCGGCTGCACGCCCTGGGGCACGCGCGCAAAGGCGATCGATTCCTGCATCGTCGGCGAGAACGTGCCGCTCGTGATTTCGCCCTCACCGTGCGGCGTGAGCACTTTCTGGTGCGCGCGCAGCACGCCGCCGGCCTTGCCGTTTTCCTTCTGCAGGATCAGGCCGACGAAGGCCATGCGCGAGCCGTTCGCCTCGAGCACGGGGCGGCCGACGAACTCGCGCGGCTCCTTCATGTCGACGGTCCAGGCGAGGCCCGCGTCGAGCGGCGAGACGTTGTCGTCCATGTCCTGGCCGTAGAGGTTCATGCCCGCTTCGAGGCGCAGCGTGTCGCGCGCGCCGAGCCCGCAGGGCTTCACGCCCTGGCGCTGCAGGGCGTCCCAGAATTCGCAGACGGCGGCGGCGGGCAGCACGATTTCGAAGCCGTCTTCGCCCGTGTAGCCCGTGCGCGCGACCATCAGCTCGCCGAACGGCGACGCTTCGATCTTCGCGGCGTTAAAGGGCTTGAGGAGTTCGGTGGCGCTGCGCGAGGAGGGCGCGACTTGCCAGACCTTTTCGCGCGCGTTCGGACCCTGCACGGCGACGATCGCGAGATCGCGGCGCGGCGTGATGGTGAGGCCAAAGCCGCCTTCGGCGTTGAGCTTCTCGAACCAGGCGATGTCTTTTTCGGCGGTGCCCGCGTTGACCACGGTGCGGAATGCGTCGTCGGCGAAGTAATAGACGATCAGGTCGTCGATCACGCCGCCTTCGGGGTTCAGCATGCACGAGTAGAGCGCCTTGCCCGGCGTCGTGAGCTTGGCGACGTTGTTGGCCAGCGCGCGGGAGAAGAACTCGCGCGCCTTCGCGCCCGAGAAGTCGACCACGCACATGTGCGAGACGTCGAACATGCCGGCGTCGGTCCGCACGGCGCGATGCTCGTCGATCTGCGAGCCGTAGTTGACGGGCATGTCCCAGCCGCCGAAGTCGACCATGCGGGCATTGAGCGCGCGGTGCGAGTCGTTCAGCGGGGTGCGTTTGAGTTCGGTCATGGGGCCTCAGGCGGTCACGATAAATCGCGCGAAAACGAAAAAGGCCATGCAGGAAACGCCACAGGCACTATGCCTGGGGTCGGTTCTTGCATGGCCCCTCTGTCCTCGATACCTGAGAGATTGCGCCGTGCTTGATGCTGCTGCATGGCGCGCGCCCCTTCGGTGGGCAGCCTGAACGTCCGGGGCATATTTGCCCAGCCGTTCTACTGCCGCTCTCCAGAGTTTCGGACTCGAAAGTCACACGCGGCGCACAAGCGCGAGCGGGCGAATCGGAGGTCCGGCGCGCACGGTCCTTTTGCCTGAGAGTTTGTGGGTTGCCCCTTCGGCGGCGCCGCGCGTTGCACCTGCCTGGTGGCGGGGTGCGACAAACGGCGCGCTCTCCCGGCGCGCGCAGCGATTGTGCGCGACGCTTGGCGGGTGTGTCAATGCGGAAAAAATCGGGGGCGGGGTTGCCGACGCAGTTGCCGATTTACTCGCCGATGGCGTGCGCCGCCGTGTCGAGCTCCTGGTTCAACACGTGCTGCTCGTCGCCGGAGAGGCCGCCGCCGTGCTGGGCCGCCATGTCGTGCGCTTCGCCGCGGATCGTGTCGAGGCGGTGATGCAGCGCGGCGCCCTGGGGCGGCGGGTAGTAGCCCTGATTCACGCGCATGTCGATGCGGTGGCTCAGATTGTCGATGCGGCCGTCGATCTCATGCAGGCGGTCCACCGCCACCTCATGCGGATTCGGGCCGGGGTTCACGACCACGGGACGCGGCGGCGGGGGCGGGTTGACCACGCATGCGGCGAGCGTGGAGACGAGCGCGCCGACGGCGGCGTAACGGATGGCACGGTTCAAACGGGTCATTCAGACTCTCCTTTTGGTCGCAGCTTTTAGTCGTTGTTGCTCGGTTTTTTTGCGTTGTATGTCGGCAAACGTGCCGCGCGCGCTACCCGATGACCGCGGCGCGGCATGCACTTGTAACGATTTGTTCACACCTTTCAATTGCGTCGGGAAAATGCAAGGTGCATGGGGTGCCGGCACGCGGGCGCTAAACGCAGGGCGAAGCGCCCGCGACCGCGCCAACGCGAGGTTTCGCGCGGGCCCGTTATCAAGCCGCGCGCGTGAACGCGATCGTGCGGCCTTCGGCGGCGCTCTGCGTGGCGATCTCGATGATCCTCATCACGTCGACGGCGTCCTGCGGGCTCACCGGGAAAGGCTCGCCATCGCAGATCGCGGCGGCGAGCGCGCGATAGAGATCCGCGTAGTTGCCGGCGGCGTTGGGTACTTCGAGCCCGGTTTCCGTGCCGTCGTCAGCCAGCATGTGCAGACGGCCCGGCTCGTTGCCGTCGCCGAAACCGGGCTGGCCCGGGCGCAACCCCGCCTTGAGCTGATCTTCCTGCGTATCGAGCCCGTTCTTCAGATAGCTGCCGCGCGTGCCATGGATGACGAAGCGCGGCGCAAACGCGGCCAGTGCGCTCGCATGCAGCACGGCATCGTGGCCCGGGTAGCGCAGCACGAGGTGCACGTAGTCGGGCGCGGTGGCGTGGTCGCGGCGCGTGTGGACGAACGCCGTGACCGACTCGGGCGTGCCGAAGAGGGCGAGCGTCTGGTCGATCAGATGCGGCCCGAGGTCATAGAGCAGGCCGCCGCCGCGCGTCGCGTCCTCGCGCCAGCGCTGGCGCACCTGCGGGCGGAAGCGGTCGAAATGCGATTCGTAGTGCGTGACGCGGCCGAGCTCACCGTTCGCGAGCAAATCGCGCACGGTGAGGAAATCGCCGTCCCAGCGGCGGTTGTGGAACGGGGCGAACACGAGGCCGCGCTGCTTCGCGATAGCGGCGAGCGTGCTTGCTTCCTCGGCCGTGAGCGTGACCGGCTTGTCGACGAGCACATGCTTGCCGCGCTCCAGCGTGCGGCGCGCGAGCGCGTAGTGCGTGTCGTTGGGCGTGGCGATCACCACGCATTCGATCGCGTCGAGCGAGAGCAGGGCGTCGAGGTCGGGGACGATCGCGGCATCGGGATAGTCGGCCTGTGCGCGCTCGGCCTGGCTCGTCGCGATGGCGGCGAGCGTGGCCGCGCCGCTATGGGCGATCACGGGTGCGTGGAAGGTCTGGCCGGCGAAGCCATAGCCCATCAGGCCGATTTGCAGCGGTGCAGTCATGAAGCGCGTCCTCTTTCCAGCAATGAGGCGGCGCGGCGCGAGCCGTCGCCGCGGGTGACGGGAGCCCGCCATTGTGGCACGCGTGGCTGGCGCGTTGCACGGGCCAGGCGTGGCGGAGGCAGGGGACAGATGGCGTGGACGCAGGCGTGATGCGGGGGGCCGCCTTGATTGAGTGCCGTGTTGGTGGGGCGAGCCGGTGGATGACGTCGGGGCCGCATCGGCGCGCAGCCGCCTCGTGTTAACATCGCAGCTCTCGCGTGAGAGGCCGCAGCGTTGTTACGCGCGCCTCGCGCCGTGCGGCCAGCCGCGCTTCGTCGATCATCCCCCGAAGCCGCAGCGTCATCAGAACCGCACGCTTCCCAGCCGTACCACCCGATTTTCCAATCCAGCAACGATGTCCGCAGGCCTGAATCCCGCCCAAAGCGAAGCGGTGCGCTATCTCGACGGTCCCTGTCTCGTGCTCGCCGGCGCGGGCAGCGGCAAGACGCGTGTGATCACGCAGAAGATCGCGCACCTGATCGAAGCGAAAGGCTTCGAGCCGCGCCATATCGCGGCCGTCACCTTCACCAACAAGGCCGCCGCCGAAATGCGCGAGCGCGTGGGCAAGCTGCTCGAAGGCAAGACGCTCACCACGCCCGGCAAGGAAGGCCGCAAGGTGCCGACCAACCAGCTCACCGTCTGCACGTTCCACTCACTGGGCGTGCAGATCCTGCGCCAGGAGGCCGAGCACCTGGGGCTCAAGCCCCAGTTCTCGATCATGGACTCCGACGACTGCTTCGCGATGATTCAGGAGCAGGTGGGCTCGACCGACAAGGGCTTCATCCGCAAGATCCAGTCGATCATCTCGCTCTGGAAGAACGGTCTCGTGATGCCCGAAGAGGCGCTCGCAACCGCTTCGAACGAGGACGAGCATCAGGCCGCGATCGTCTACCGCAACTACGTGGCGACGCTGCACGCCTACCAGGCCGTGGATTTCGACGACCTGATCCGCCTGCCGACCGAGCTCTTCGCGAAGAACGAGCAAGTGCGCGAGCGGTGGCAGAACAAGCTGCGCTACCTGCTGATCGACGAGTACCAGGACACCAACACCTGCCAGTACGAGCTGCTCAAGCTGCTGGCGGGCCCGCGCGCCGCGTTCACGGCCGTGGGCGACGACGACCAGGCCATCTACGGCTGGCGCGGCGCCACGATCGAGAATCTCGCGCAGCTCGGCAAGGACTATCCAAAGCTGCATGTGATCAAGCTCGAGCAGAACTACCGCTCGACGGTGCGCATCCTCACGGCGGCGAACAACGTCATCGCCAACAATCCGAAACTCTTCGAGAAGAAGCTCTGGTCCGAGCACGGCATGGGCGACACCATCACCGTCACGCCCTGCAACGACGAAGAGCACGAGGCCGAGTCGGTGGTGTTCCGCCTCTCCTCGCACAAGTTCGAGCGCCGCGCGCAGTTCCGCGACTACGCGATTCTTTATCGCGGCAACTTCCAGGCGCGCATCTTCGAGCAGGTGCTGCGCCGCGAGCGCATTCCCTATGTGCTCTCAGGCGGCCAGTCGTTCTTCGACAAGGCCGAGATCAAGGACATCTGCGCGTACCTGCGCCTGATCGCCAACCACGACGACGATCCCGCGTTCATCCGCGCGATCACCACGCCGCGCCGCGGGGTGGGCAACACCACGCTCGAAGCACTCGGCTCGTTCGCGGGGCAGGCGAAGGTGTCGCTGTTCGAAGCGGTCTACATGGGTGGCATCGAGGCGCGGCTCTCGGCGCGCCAGGTCGAGCCGATGCGCGTGTTCTGCGACTTCATGCAGCGGCTTGCCGAGCGTGCGCACAAGGACCCGGCAACGGTCGTGCTCGATGACCTCATGGAAGCGATCCACTACGAGGCCTACCTCTACGATGCTTTCGACGAGCGCCAGGCGCAGTCGAAATGGCAGAACGTGCTGGAGTTCCTCGAATGGCTCAAGCGCAAGGGCACGAAGCCGGAGCAGGAAATCGGCGAGGACAGCGAAGCCACCGGCTACGACAACGCTGACGGCCTCGCCGACACCGGCAAGAACCTGATGGGCCTGATCCAGACCGTCGCGCTGATGTCGATGCTCGAAGGCAAGGACGAAGACCCGGACGCGGTGCGGCTTTCGACCGTGCACGCGTCGAAGGGGCTGGAGTATCCGCACGTGTTCCTGGTCGGCGTGGAAGAGGGGATCATGCCCCACCGCGGCGGCTCGGAAGACGACGTGATCGACGACGCGCGCATCGAGGAAGAGCGCCGACTCATGTATGTGGCGATCACGCGCGCGCAGCGCAGTCTGCATCTGAACTGGTGCAAGAAGCGCAAGCGGGCGCGCGAGACGGTGGTGTGCGAGGCGTCGCGCTTCATCCCCGAGATGGGACTGGACGATGCGCCGCCGCCGACGCCCGAAGAAGCGCCGATGTCGCCGAAGGACCGCCTCGCGAGCCTGAAGGCGTTGCTGCAAAAGGGCTGAGCGCACGCGCGGCGGCGCTCGCTACGTGGCAAATAAAAAGGGCTGCATCTCGCGATGCAGCCCTTTGCCTTTTGTGCCTTGTGGTGCTTTCCGTGCACCGACGCCACGTGCGCGTGCGCTTACTTCGCCGCGCTCACCATGTAGTCGACGGCGGCCTTGACCTGGTCGTCGGGGGCGCTCGAACCGCCCTTGGGCGGCATCTGGCCCTTGCCGTGCAGCGCGTAGTTGTAGATCTTGTCCATCGGATCTTTCAGGCGCGGCGCCCAGTCGTCCTTGTTGCCGAACTTCGGCGCGCCGAGCACGCCCGCCGCGTGGCAGGCCTGGCAGACCTGCTCGTAGAGCTCCTTGCCCGCCTGCGAGGCGTCGGCGCTCTGGGTGGCGCCGCCCGCCGCCGGCGCGGAGGACGCCTGCGGAATCGCGGCGATGGCAGCGGCTGCGGCCGCGGCCTGTGCGCTGGCGGATGCGTCGGCGCCCGACGCAGGCGCAGCGCCCGCCGCTGCCGACGCGGCTTGCGCGGCGCCCGGCGCGGGCTGGGGCGGATCCTGGAAGCTCGCGCCGCCATGGTCGGCCATGTAGACGACCGCGCGGCCGATTTCGTAGTCGCTGTAGTCGTCGGGACTCGTGCCGCCGCGCGGGGGCATCGCTCCTTTGCCGGACAGCGCCGTTTTCCAGAGCGTGTCGAAGCCCTGGGAGATGCGCGGCGCCCAGTCGCCGGAATTGCCGAACTTGGGCGCGCCCGCGGCGCCGCTCGCGTGACACGCGGAGCAGACGGCCTGATAGACTTGCTCGCCCGTCTTGTAGACGCGCGGCGCGTTGGCGTCGTGCACCGACACCTGGGCGATCGGCGCGATGCGCTCGGCGACCTGCTGTGCGGAAAGCTCGTCGGTGCCCGCGCCCGTGCGCGTCGTGTTGTTGACGTAGTTGGCGAGCAGAATACAGCAGACGATGGGGACGGCAAACCCGGCGATGACAGCGGCGATCAGCTGGCCGGGCGTTTTGATCGGGGCTCCGTGGGGTGCTTCGCTCATGCTTGTCTCGTCTCCCGTTGGTATTGTGGTGAGCGGTACAGCAGGACGGCAACAGCCTTGCGATAGATCACGGACGATTATAGACGCAAGGTTTCGCGCCCGGTTGCCGCGCGCGGGGGCTCTTCAGCGGGCGTTTACCCGAAGTGGTGCGGCGCAGCGGCGGGCGTAGTCGTAAATGGTGGCGGATCGTCTGATGCGCGGGTCGATCGTGCGCTGGCGGTAGTTGGCGCCGGGCGCGCCGGCAAGGGCCGCGCGGTGGACGCCGTCATCGAAACCGGGTATTCTCTCGGTCTCACTGCGATGCTGCTTCCCCCTGTTTTCCTGGGGTTGGCGGCAGTATCTGCTTCTCAACGCGCCCGTAGCTCAATGGATAGAGTACTGCCCTCCGAAGGCAGGGGTTGCTGGTTCGATCCCAGCCGGGCGCGCCAAAAATTCCACGAAATATCAAGCACTTGCGAGTAGAGGGTGCCTCTGCTTTTCCGTGTGTACGGAATTTGTACGGAAATTCGTTTCCGCATTCACTCAAACAATCCACACATTTCCGCAGCGCGAGCAAAGCCATTTGCGCCCATACTCGGCCATGCGTTGCGCATGCTCCGCATCCTGTTTGCGCGAACTTCCGCACGCCCGCACAAACAGCGCAGCCGACAATACGCCGCCCGCCAGGATGAAAACGGCACACCAGAGATAGCTCTCGCCGACGCCCGCCGCTGTGGCCGCAATCACTGCGGCGATCATCGTAAGCATCGCCCACTGGAAACCGCCCCGCGCAGATGCGGACGGCGGCGCGCATGCTGCTGTCAAATGGCTGCGGCTAGTCCCGCCACCCGTGCCGACGCGCAAGCCGCTAAACGGGTGACGCATCGAGATAGACGCGAATCCGCCGCCCCCGGTACGCGTGCCAGCCGCGTAGACCATTGCCATGCGACGGCCAGTAGACCCGCACACAGAGCATTTGCAACTGTCGTTAATCATCTCAGTCCCCCTCGCTATGGGCGTCTATGGTTGCCCAGGCCGCAAAGCTGATCGCGCTCCTTCACCGCTGCGGCGCGCTGTGTGTCTATGTATTCTGCCAAATCATTGACGTGAACCCCTCGCGCGGCTTTTTGGGAGCGTTCGGCGCGCATCACCGGCAACGCGATTTCCCCGCGATTGATTTTCAACAGCAGCTTGTTTTCTTCGAGGTGCGGGAAAAATGCCTTCTGCACCTCGCTAAGCGGGATTACTGCGCGCCCATCGAACTGCGCAAGAAGCAAAAAAAGAGTCTGCATATCAATCCTCGCAAGATCAAAAAGTGCGAGTCTAAGCGCTACGCTTGCGCTTTTTGAGAACCGCTACCGTGCTGATATTCGTTCCGCCGAAAAAAGGCTAGAAGCCCTACTGAAACGGTTCGATTCCCCACCATTTACAGCACGCAACGGGAAAAGCCCCGCACGATGGCGAGGCGTTTTCTGTTGCGCTCTGCTGTGGGTCAAGCCGTGGGCGCCTGACCTAGAAACAGGCGGTCCGAAAGCTGACGCGTGAAGCCTTCTAGCACCGCCGCCATATCCTCCGGCTTGACGGTGGATAGCATCGCATCAAATTGATTCTTGGCACGCAGGATTTGTCCGTAGACGGGCGCTTGGGTCGGATTTTGGTAGGTCATTTTGTCGATTCCTCTATTAGTTAGTTGCCGGAATTCCGTCCCGGCATCGGTCCAGCCTGTTCGTTACTTCGCCGCCGTGTCGCGTATGCGGTGAATGGTTCTGCGGCTCACGTCATAAATTCTGGCAAGCTCGGAAATGCTCATGCCCTGGGCCAGCTTTTCCAGCACCTCGGCTTGCTTTGCATCCGACAGCGCCGATGGTCGGCCAATCTCTACGCCTTCATCCCTCGCGCGCTGCAAGCCAGACTGCGTGCGCTCAATCAACAGGTCGCGCTCGAACTCAGCGACGGCGGAAAGCACTTGCATCGTCATCTTGCCCGCCGCACTCGTCAGATCGACGCCCCCAAGCGCCAGGCAATGGACGCGCACGCCCATGGCGGCCAGGTTCTCGACCGTTGCGCGCACGTCCATCGCGTTACGCCCAAGCCGATCTAACTTCGTGACAATCAGCACGTCGCCCGACTCCAGGCGGTCAAGCAGCTTTGCGAAGCCCGCCCGGTCCTTTGCGCTCACACTGCCTGAAACCGTTTCGCTTACGATTCGCTTATCGTCAATCGAGAATCCTGCCGCGCGAATCTCGCGAGCTTGGTTTTCTGTCGTTTGGTCTGCGGTCGATACTCGGCAGTAGGCAAAGGTGCGGCTCATTCTTGGCTCCGGTTTGGCTCCACATGTGCGGAACCGATGTGCGAATCTTAGGCGCTGTGCGAAACAGCGTCAAGCTATATTTCGCACATCTCAACCAGGCCTGTGCAAATTCGCTCGGTTTAGCACAGTGCAAAGACGTTCATTCGTCCTCGCTGTCAGCGTCACCCGAATACAGGTGGACGTTCTCGGCGGTCACGATATGCACCTCGAATTCCGTCACCGGGCCATCATCGCCACCCCGCTTCGAGTCGCGATCCAGTTGGGCCGTCAACAGTTCTGCCCGCGTCTTTTCCAACATTCCAATGCGGCCCGCACAGCGGTCTAGCTTGGCGTCGTAATCGACGCGCTCTTTTACTTCCTCATCGCCTGGGCCGTACTCGCTCGCCTCCCGGTCGTGCCGCTTGATTAGCTCCAAGCCGTGCGGATCGCCCTGAAACGCCCGCTGCTGCGCCAGCAGGATTCGACGGAACTGAATACGCAACGCGGTAAGCTCGCCGTCTATCGAGCCTACGCGGTCATGTACGGCACCCAGCATGCGCACTTCTTCAGACGTGAAGCCATCAGCATAGATACCGTGCTTGGTCGCCGCTGCATTGCGCCTCGCTTTGCCTGCGCCCGTCTTCGCCCCGGTCGATTTGCCGCCGTGCAGCTTGCACCGATCACCACCTTTTACAGCGGGCGCCCCGCATGCGCCGCCGTCGCGCTTCGTTGCGCCGCAACGGTTTTTGTCGCGCGCGGGCGCGTCATGGGGTATCACCGCAGAATTGCCATCTTTCTTAGTCACTGTCTATCAAATTCTCTGCTTTATAGATTGTTGTATGCCAAGGGACGCGCCCGCTATGGACGCGTCGCGTTCTAATTAAGAGTTACCCGGATTAACCAACCCAGCGCCGTAATCTGGACCGGTCGTGCTGTCTCCCCGCGCAGACCGTGCAAGGTCTTTCGCGATGTACGTCGCGGTGTGCCGCCCAACCACCTTGCCGTCGAGCGTATTCGTGGTATGGACCGTCACAGACGTAGACTTTGGCGCAATCTTGTTGCTATTGAGCGCGGCGTAATAGTCAACGTCAGCTTGCGTCGCGCCGTTCACGCCCGCTTTCGGGACCGCCGTAGCGCCGTCGCCGCCGAGCCACGTAGGCCGATGCTTCCACGCCTCACCAATGAAGCCGATAAAGCCGAGGAATCCGTTTTTGATCCCCTGCCAAATCGCACCCCAATCGAGGCCATGCAACCATGAGCCTAGGGCGATGAGGCCGCCAACAGCCACCGTGAACCCTGCAACGGTGGCAGCGCCTGCCGCAGTAACGCCAGCCAACACCGACGCAAGCACCGCGAAGCCCGCACCGACCACAGCCACAGCGCCCGCGACAATCAGAATCACGCCGGTAAGCGCGGTTCCGACCATGGCGAACTTGGTCAGCATCGGATGCTTCTCAGCGAATGCCGTTAGGCTGTTGATGGCCGCCGCCAGTTTTGTGGTCGCACTGGTCGCCAGCGGCAATAGCGACGTGCCGAGCGTAGCAAGCAGGTTCTCCCACGATTGCAAAAGAATGTCGTGTGCGCCCGTTTTGCCCGCTTTGCCTTTCGCGTATGCTTGGTCGCCACTGTCAGCGCCAGCGAATACCTTTTGATCCTTTTCAACCTTCTCGCGGTTCGTGATGAACCATGAAAGGAAGTCGCCCGTACTGCCGTTCGTGTTCGCCGCTACATCGCGCGAAAATTGATCGTCGGTAGCGCCCTTATGCCGAGCCATATAGGCGGAGCGCAGCGGGCCGTTAATCCACTTCTCTGGGTCAGCAGCGAATGCCGCAGCCTGATCGCCTGTCAGGTTCCCGCTCTTGCCCATCAGGCCCAAGCCCTGAAAGAACGCCTTGGCTTTCTTGTCACCGTGGCCGCCGAGCAACGTGCGCGCCGCCATTGCGCCACGCGAACCCGCCGTAGAGCCGCTATGGACTTGAATATAGGCCGCTAATGCACCAGTCAAGAAGCTACTGTCGTAGCCCTGATACGCCTGTTTGCCGGTCTGCGATGCCGCAAGGAAATCTTTAGGCGAAACCTTGCCGCCAGTGGCGAAGTTCACGCGCTCGATAGCAGACGCCTCCGCATCCCGAATGGCCGGGTTCTGGAATACCCGGTCGCCGCGATGCTCTAGCGCCTTGGCCTCCGCATAACCCTGACCGTCGCCGTTTTGCCCGCGCCATTCCATCGCCTTCTGAACGCGCTCAAGGTGCGGGGCGAGCGATACCGCGCCCGCCATGCTCCCGGTAACGCTAAACAATTCAGTCAGGAGCTTCGTGTTGCCGGCAATGGTCGTACCGAGGTTCTTTTGTGCATCGTTGAAAGCCTGCGCCTTCAGTAGCGCCATGTCTGATCCATGAATGCCCGCCTCGCTCGCCGAGATTTGGGCGTCCTGCAAGCGCTGAGCAGCATCAAGGGCGGGCTTCATTGCTGCCGTAATAGCAGCGCCAGCGCCAAAAGCCAAAGCGCCGCTAAAGGCGGTTTTACCCGCCAAACTGAGCTTGCCGAATGACTCGGTTAGCTTTTTTGTGGCCGTCTCGCCCTTGTTCAGGTCGCCAATCACGGCCATAAGGCCGTGCGACATCTCATTAACAAGCGAGAGTCGCACGCCCACGCGGAATGCTTCGAATATGATATTTCCCCTTTCGTTTGTCTTTCGACTCAGCGCCCCCGCAGCGAGATTGCCTGTAGGGGGCTGTCAGCGGCGGATTAGCTGGCGTGTCGGTTGCGTTCCCAGGCTTTTACATCGGCGGTATGCCAGTAGAAAACCGATTTACCGCAACCCTCGCAATCTTCGTAATGCGCGGCCCGCTTGAATGCGGCGCACGGCTTCGGGAAAGGCTCGCACGCCAACGGCGGGTCGCATTCGAGGGGGTTAATTGCATCGCTGAATCGGTCAATGTCAGTAAGGCCGGTAAAATCGCGCGCCTCGCGTTCACTCATAAACGCGCCGCTCTGAATCATTTTCGATTCGGTGATCGGGTCAAACTTCGCTTTCATGTGTTTTCCTATCGGGTGCGCGAGTAGAGCGAGGCGCGCAGCATGCCGCGTTTGCGCTTCTCGTAGTCGGCGTCACTCAACCCGACGACATTGCCCGTATCGCGTTGCGCCGTCTTGCCGATCTCCGTTGCGCGCGCCGTCTTCAGCATCGCCGCCTTATGGGCCGCATACTCGGCGTCCGAGCCGTTGCGGATGGCTTCTCGCCGCTCTGCCTCGATTCGTTGCTCGTAAGCCGCTTTCAATCGGGCCTCGGTTTCTTCGCGCGTCTCTTGAATGCTCATGTTCCAGTCCTGTTGTCAGTTGCCCGCACGGTGGCGGGCGAGTTCGTTAAAGGTGCGCCGCAGCCAGGCGGGCAAAGATGTTCGCTAGAGCGTCTTCCAGGTTCTTCGGCGGGAACACCCCGGCGTATGTGTTGTTTGGCGTCATGTACCCGCCAACGTCGACAACCGGAATGGCGCGAGCCGTAGGCGCCGCCGATTGGCCAAATTGAGACATCAGGCCAGCGTCGAGCCACCCCGCCGCCTTGAGCGTCGGAACATCGCCGTTCGGAACGACGAACGGCTCACCAACGTAGGTCGGGTCGTAGGTGTTCCCGCTCACTTGGCAGAAAACCGGCACGACGCTTTGCGCGATAAGAGTTACAGACACGAGTTTCCTTTCTTGGAAAGTTAGTGAATCGGGTTAGATATGCTTGGTCCGGAGGTTGAGCAGTTCATCGTCTGTGAGAAAGCGACGAATGCCAGCGCTATGACCAGCGGCGCGCACGCGCTGAATGAGGGGCATCAGATCGCCGATAGCGGAAGCCCATTCGGCTTGAATTGCTGCGTAGGCTCGCGCGTGCCGATCCAGCACGCTTTGCTGATAGCCGCGCACGCGTGCCCGCAATTCGGGCTCGGCACGCCGAAGATCTTCGACTTCGCGAAGGATTGCTTCGCGCTCCGCAGCCTTTCGGCCAATTTCATCGGTCAGGGCTTGAATATCGGCGGTACTCGGGGACGCAAGTCGGCGCAGACCGCCCAGCCGATTTGCGAGGTGCTGCCCTTCGTTTTTGAGTTGCTCGGCGGCGGCGAGCCGTTCCGTGATGCGGCTCGCCAACGCATTGAGTTGCACGTCGGGGGCTTGCTTGTTGATTGTGTCTTGCATACTGATTCTCGATTAAAATTTAGGAGTGCATACCAAATTGGTATCGGATATGCTCATTGCTAGGTGCTTCGATTGCTTTCCGGCACACCTCCGTTTTCTGGCAAACCCTTTAAACGGTCCTATAACAGGCTGGCGATCACTCGCCTATACTACCCTAGCGGCACACCTCCATCAGCCCGCGCCAGGCGTGCGAAAGCGGCTGGAATCGCCATCGGCGTTTGCCGGGTAATGCGCTTTTGCCGATTGCCGCGCCAGCAAACCGACTAAAACCGGCTTTTAGAGGGAGGCGCTCAAGCCGCTGCGGCGCTAGCGCGTTCTTTGCGGTACGCCCACGGCTTGGTCCTCATGTTCCATTCCCGCCGCCCTTGCACCCAGGAGCGAAACGCGTTGCTCGTTGGTAATCCGTATGGCTCTGCGGCTAGGTCCGGTCGCTCCGAGAGAACCATGTCGCCAAACTCTGCCCATCGTTCGCCCGGGTCTTTGATGCCGTGCGTTTCGCAGTAGGATTGGCAATGAACGCTGATCGCCGGGCGGGCGTATTCATCTATCGTCGGAGCGCCGGATTTTCCGGCCGCAGACGGTTCGTGAGCGATAGCGAACGAACGGGTTTTATATTCGTAGTTCCCTTCGTAGATAGAGTGACGCTCCGTAACCACCTTTTGCGTCAAAGTAACCGCGTCCGTGTCGCCAGAGTCACCACCTTGCGTCAAAGTAACCACCTTTCCCGCGTCAGATTCGACGGTCGGCAAAGCTGGTGATCCTGCGTCACCACCTTGCGCGCTATCCGTTTCGGGTGGTAGCTCCGCGCCCTTTGGGATTACCGGGTGATACTCGTTGCGCCGCCATGCCTGCCCATTGCCACGCGCCTGGGTGATGCGAAGCCATCCGGCTTGCTCTGCCTTGCCGATGTGTTCCAGTGCGGCGCGCTTTGACATTCCGGCTTGCTCTGCGATCGTTTCGGTTGACGGGAAGGCGGGCTTGCCTTCCTTGTCATTGAGAAAGGTTGCGATCACAAAGAGAATGGCCCGCGTGTGCGTGTCCATCGCCTTGCGCGGCAACGCCTTAAACGCTGCCATCCACTCGTAGGACTTAATCTGCGACACGCTCGAACCCCTCCGGAATCATCGGCGTGAATCCGTATTCGTCAGCCGAAAAACGCTGAACCTTTATCCAGCCCTTGCGCTCCGCGATGCGCACGTTTTTGAGGAAGGTGCGCGGCGTCATTCCCGCCTCACGCGCAGCCTGCCGCAACGACACGCGTACAGCGGGCTCAGGCGCGGCTGTCGCCATCGGTGCGCCGATCACTGCGCGTACCCAGCCGGGTTAGCCAGCCAGCGCTCAACATCGGCGCGATGCCAGGCAATGGCGCGCGGGCCGATCTTGATGCTTTGCGGGAAGCGCCCCGCTTTCATGTCGTTGTAAATTGAGCCCTTGCAGCGGTGCGTAAGTTGCTCAAGCTCGGGCAAGCGGATAAGCGGCGATGCGGACATGCGAATCTCCAATAAAAAAGCCCGCTTGGCCGTTAGGCGTCGCGGGCGCGGACAACAAATGAATGGTTAGGCGGGTAAACGGAAAAAGCCCGCTGGCGGTTAAGCTGAGCGGGCTTCACAAGCGCAATACTTGACGGTAGCCGAATGCTATCAATTCCCTCCCACCCCGTCAAGCGCATTGGGGCAAAACGAGGTATATCGATGCATATTGTGGTGCGTAAACAACAAAGCCCGTTCGCGGTTAGGCTGGACGGGCTTTTTGTTGCGCACACTACTTGACGGTAGCTGAATAGTACTTTTTCCGGTTGGGGCCGTCAATAGCATTGACGACCAATCTAGCCCATATTCGCGAATAATCGCCCAAAAACAACGCCTTCTACAGGATCGCCACCGCATCTAGCTTTGCGCGTGTTTCATCGTGCTTTGCGCGCCCGTAATGCTTGTCGATCATTGCGGTACTGGTTCCGGCTAACTTGGCGACAAGAAAGCTATCCATGCCCGCGTTGATCAATTCGGTGATTGCGACGTGCCGCAGCGTGTACATAACCGTTGTCGGCGGAAGTTCAGCATCTTGAACCGCCTGCTTGAACAGCTTTTTCCAGCTATCCTTATTCCACTGCTGGCCGTATTCCGTGGCGAGTAATGGCGCGTTGCCAATCCTGCTCGATGAGAGATCGGCAAAGAATGTGGCCGCAGCCGTCGAGAGCGTGACGACGCGACGCCCGGTTTTGCCGTCGAGCGCAACAGTCCCTAGCGTCTTGTCGAAGTCCAGCGCCCGCACGCGGGCCAGCTCGCCGGGACGGGCGCCGGTCAATAGCATTGCCTTGACCAGGTTAGCCAGATCGCTGGGGCAGGCCGCTAACAGCGCCTTACGATGCTCTGCATTCAGGAAATCTTCGCGCCGCCGACCGACGCTCGCGAACTTCCCAACCGTTTTCCATCCGGCATCAGTTGCAACCAGTCGATCCCTGAGCGCGAGATTCAGCGCCGCTTTGAGACTTGCCAGATTGCGGTTCGCCGAGTCTTTTGCGCGGCGCAGATCGTCTTCATCCTCCGCGTCAGCCTCATCCATTTCGACCTGCGCGGCGATCCACGCGCGAACATGGGAAGTTTTCAGCTTGGCAACGTCGAGCTTGCCGATACTGGCCGAGTCCACCAAGCGGCGGAATCGCCCCTTCGCATCGTTGGCGCTCTTGCTCCCCTTCCTGGTTCGCAGGTCGGTGACATAGTGGGCGCACACTTGGGTAATCGTCATTCCGTGTGTGGATACGCCAGCATCCACCGCCTGCGCCCAGCGGTTGGCCGCTCTCGCCGCGTCGTCAAATTCGGCGAACGTGCCGAGAGCGTGGTACTTCTGCTTACCGGCTTCGTCGCGACGGCGCGCAATCCAGGTTCCTTGCCCCTGTTCAGCGCGACGATACCCGAGATACAGACCGGCTTCGAGGCGCGACCAATACGGCTCTTTGCGCGCCGCAAGCTTTTCACGCGCGCTCTTTGAAGTGATGTTTTCAGCCATGTCTTATCCGTACGGAAACGATACGGAAATTCTACGCTGAACCTCACTCAACCACAAACTACCTAGATGCCTTATTTGGCGGGGCTCTCAGGCGTATCGATGAACTTTGCTAACCCTCGATAAACGTAAAATCCCGCCCTCCGAAGGCAGGGGTTGCTGGTTCGATCCCAGCCGGGCGCGCCACACGAAGTAAAGCACTTAGGTTTCCTTTTCCGACTTCGGAGCTTGGGTGCTGGGGCATCACGCTTTGCTTGCCATTCAGTTAGATCCTCGTATGTCTCGTGCCTTCCTTGAAGTTCGCACCTTGCGTGGCCAGCCATCGTTTGAATTCGCTTTGCTTCACTGCCTCCCTCAATCGCTAAGAGGACGAGTGACAAGCACAAAAAGGCCGACTCGGGAGAGGGGCGGCTTCTAGTTTGGGCGCTTACTCTTTCGCTTGCTTAGGCGGCGTCCCGTTAATCGGCTGTAGTCTGGACTGCTCGGTCAGGGTTTCGGCGATCACGTCGGTCTTCGTTGCGTGCTTGAACTCGCTTACCCCTTCGATGGCTTGGTTGGCTTCCACTCCATCGGCATTTCGGTGGTGATCTGGATGCGTGCTTGTAGTTCGGGGTTTGCGCCCGCGATGGCGAGGATTGCCATACCGCCAAGCTTCCGAGCGTCTTCGTCGGTAAATGGGCTGTCGGTGTGTTCGGGGGCGTCTGGCGGCACGCTAATACACATCACGCGATCGATCGCCGATTGAACGAAGTGTCGTGGCACAACGCAGAACTTCACCTGACCACTGTGCTCGTCGAAGTAGGTAATGAACGCAGTTTGTCTTTGACTCATGAATAACCTCGGCAGGTTTGATAGTTCTGAAACGCGCGCTGCTTGCACAACGCATAGGTGCGCGGATCGCGATAGATTGCACCAGCCGCAGAACACGCCATCATTTCGGCATCGTAGATCGCGTCACACTCGGCTTCCTCGGCTTCGCTAACACCTCGCGCGACAAGCTCCGTTACATCATCACTCAACGTGTCCGGTATGTACTCGAACGGCTGAGCATCGCCAAGCGGTGTCGAATCGCCGCCGTAGTCGGTGCTAAACACGTCATCGTCATCGCCCGAATCATTGTCCCCGAGTAGCGCGCTCGCTGCCGATGCAACAGCGCCAAGCATGCCAAAGCCATCATCTGCAGTGACCGGGGTGCTCAAGGCGGGCCGTGGATCGAGCGTCGCACTCACGACGCCGCTCCCTGAGTCCAACGGGGGAAGCTCGCCATTGGCCCGCCGTAGCGCATCAAATTCACTGGCGTTCAGGACCTTGGGCGCGTATCCATAACCACCGCCGCCACTCGTCGCGGGCCAGTGCTGTGGCCCGGGAGTGGGCTGCGACACGCGCGGCAAGCCCCGGTATTCATGATTGACCACCGGAACAAGCCTTCCGCTCGCGACGGCCTCACAGAGCATGCGCTCAACGCTTTCATTGTCGGTCGGCTGCTCCCAGTGAACTACATCCAGCGTAGCGCTCCGAAAGCGCTGAACATGGCGCAAGTTGTCGTCACCGGTAATCGTATGCAAGTCCCAGCGTGGACGGAAGTGACGGGCAAATGCCGCCCGGTCATCCGCAAGCTGTCTCAGCCGGTCTTTCTCCCACAACTCGCTCTTGTCCACTTCGCTCAGGGGCCGCGCATTCCACGACCGCGAGGCATTGTCCCGACCAGCGTTTGGGTAAAGTTGACGGGCCGACATATTGCGGTATCCGCGCCCCCAGCACATCAGGTCGTAATACTGCGGCCCCGGAATGAGCGTGCATTGCCACCCGTTTTCGAGCGGCACGGAAAGGGTGTTCCACATGGGCAACGGTTCCTTGACACGACGAGGAACCGGCATACATATCGGAAAACGCGCCGTCAGCTATTGATTTCGCTCCAGTTTCCGTGCGCTGAACCCACTGAGCCTGCGTCGCCATTATCCAGCGCCCATCAATCTGACGCCGTAGTGTTGGCAGCCACCGGGAAAACCTGAGTGCGTCCGGGCGCTTATACGCGATCTTGGGGCACCTACCAGTTGCCCCAAGATCGCAGACCCCACCGCGCATGCGGGCTTCTCTTAACAGAATGTTCTTCGTACACCGAGTCACCCGTCCCAACGGTCCCTGGGGGCGGCATACAGGGCATGCTATTGGCAAGTGGAATGATGCAATTTGATGCACGATGACGTGGTGCAAAGCCCTCAAGCCACGCGAAATGTCGGCGCGTTTGATGGCGAGGGGCAAAAGTACTCCAGATCCGCAGCTAAATTGCAGCCTGGGCGAGCAGGATTGGCCTTGCTTAGCCTTGATCTTACAGTTTGCGATTTGCGTAAGGCCTTGATTTATAAGGGTGTGCTGCGTGTCGCCAAAGCTCCGAAGGCAGGGGTTGCTGGTTCGATCCCAGCCGGGCGCGCCAATACAAGACTCGCGTAGATCCCCACAAAGCAAAGCCCTCCGGCAGATCGAATGCCCAGCGCATATTCTGTTGCCGCGATCTGCCTACACGTTGAGTTTCGTCCGGAATTGAACTAATTTCCCCAACAGACTCGCGTCGAAATTCGATACACCCTCCACGGCGTTCCGCTCTTGCAGCAGCAGGAGACGCGACAGTGATCGACGCGGGATTCTCATGGGGAACAATTCGATTCCGGAGACCACAACATGCCGCGGCTAGTGATCCTGAATTTGGCGGACCCTGAGCAGATCGGGCCCGTAACGAGAGTGAAACGAGGGCTGGAGGCAAAAATCCAGGCCGGGCCCAGGACCGTGCTCGTTGGCGAGGATGTCGTTCCGATCCACGATCTATTCGACGAGCTCAAGGATTTGCAGGATGGAACGCCACTGGGGAACAAGCTGAAAGCGGCACGCGACGACTGCGACGTCGCCGAAAAAATCTACCTGTGCACGCACGGTTTGGCGAACGATACCGAGCACGCCTTCGCGAAGGCTTCGGGTGGGGAAGCGCTAGGTACGTGGAAAGACTTCGGCAGATTGATCCGCAAGGTGCTGCCCAAGCGGAGCAAGCACTATAAAGTCGCCCTCGTTATGTGTTACGGCGCCCGAACCGACGAATATTACGCGAGAGACCTCGATCATCAGGGGATGATCCCGCTAACACTGCTCAACACCAGTTTCGCGTACAAGATGTTCCACTATCTATGCAGCGACCATGGGCGCACGATGACCATGACCGCGAGAACCGGGGCGGTGGGCTTCGACGAAACGACGGGTAAATCGAGCGTCGAGCAAGAGGCGGCCATCGATATCGCGCTCGAGAAAGAGGAATTTCTGCGCAGCCCGAAGATCGACCGGGTCATGAAGCAATGGGCAGCGTATAGACGTGCCATCGATAGCGACAAGGCGGCGCAAGAATGGCTCGAAATAGACAATAAATACAGAGACAACCCCAAGGCTTACGCGAGCCCCTTTAGCAAAAAGGCTCTCGCGGGCAAGGCATATCATCAGGCTGTCGCGCGCAAGATTGCGCTCGAGACGCAAAAGAGCGCATACCAGGACCTCCAGAAGTACGGGAAGCTGGTTTATACGCACGCAGGCGGCACCCTGACGATCGTAAACAAATACGGCAACAACGGCGGGATAGGGCCGCAAACCGTCCTCTATACGGGTCCCTTTCTTTGATCGTTGGCGTTCGGGGGAACGGGGCTCCCCTGTGAATGCCACCCGCCCCACACCGCAGCGGACCGTGACGGTCCGCTCGTATTCCTCGAACGTCCCCCTCAACACCCCACCGACGCCTCGCGCATTCGCCTTGCGTTGTCCCTTCTGTCGCCCCCCGGCGCGATGCAGGCGAGAAACGCGTCGATCGCCGGACTCTGGCGGCGCGCCTTCAGGAAATAGATGTATTCGTCGATCGTCGTATCGACGTCGCGCAGTGCGATCACGCGCAGAGCCGGATGCCGCTCCGCTTCGCCGAGCGGAAAAATACTGCCGCCCACGCCGTGCAGAATGGCTTCGCGAATCGCCTCGCGGCTGCCGATCTCCGCAATCGAGGCGGGTGCGACGCCGGCCTTCGCGAGAATCTCCTCGGTGCAGCTGCGCGTGACCGAGCCTGTTTCGCGGATCAGGAGACGCACGTCGGCCAGGCGCGCCGCGTCGACTGCCTCGAAGCGCGCGAGCGGATGGCTGTGATGCACGACGAGCACGAGCGGATCGGTCGAGATCACGCGCCGCTCGAGCCCATCCGCATCATTGCGATGCGACGACACCGCGAGGTCGATCCGAAACTCCTGCACTGCGTTGAGGATGTCTTCCGAATTGCCGATCCGGCAAGTGAGCGCGATGGCCGGATGCGCCTTCGAGAAGCGGCTGATCGCGTCCATGATGTAGTAGGGCCCCGTCGCGCCGATCCTCAATTGACCTTCGAACAGGCCGCCGACGTTACGCAGCATGATGTCGGCCTGAGCCTCGAAGTCGATCATCTTCTCGACGAGCGGCAAGAGCGCGATGCCGGTTTCGGTGACGGCGAGGCGGCGTCCGCTGCGATAGAACAGCTCGACGCCGTATAGCTGCTCGATCTGCCGAATTTGCGCGGCGATGGTTGGCTGACTCACGCCGAGGTGCCGCGCGGCACGCGTGATGCTGCCCTGGCGGACCGTCGCGTGGAACGCCTTCAACTGATCGAACAAAATGCTGTCCTCTTCTCCTCCGCACCCGCGCGACAGCGTAGCGTGCCGATGTGTCCGCCGCGTGACGCGCGCACGCTCCGGTGGATGCCGCGCTCGCGTGCAGTTGCGCACTCATCGGTCGACAGAGACGATTTTTCAGCAAAGCCTCAAACAAAAAAGCTGAGGTACACCGCAAGAAAGCTGGTGGAACCGGTCACTTCGAGGACATTCGCCAATGCGTTAATGGCCGCATTCGTCATCCACGGACCGATTCTCATGCGTCGATTCGATATGCGCGCCCTCTGCGCCGCGCTGCACTTTTCTCTCGTGCTCGCCGCGTGCGGCGGCAGCGACAGCGATGGCTCCTCGGCTTCGCCGGGAGCGAGCAACCCGCAAAGCAGTCAGCAGAACGCCCTGCAAAACAGCCAGCAGATGGCGGGCGCCGGCACGAATGCGAACGCGAGTGGCGAAGACAACGCGCCGGGCGCACCCGACATGCATTGGGCGCCCGACTCCAACGCGAGCGGCGCGCACTGATTCTCAGGACACCTCCACTTTTTCCCCCAATAACAGGATTTCCCATGACGTCGAAAAACAGACGTGATTTCCTGCGCCTTGCTACGCAGTCGGCAGGCGCGATGGCTGCTTATGCAGCCTTTCCGCCCGCGATCCGCAAGGCGCTCGCCATGCCCGCCGCGACACGCACCGGCACGATTCAGGACGTCGAGCACGTCGTGATCTTCATGCAGGAGAACCGCTCGTTCGACCATTACTTCGGCGGCTTGCGTGGCGTGCGCGGCTTCAACGATCCGCGCCCGCACCAGCTGCCCAACGGCGCGCCGGTCTGGCAGCAGCCGCCCGCTTCGGTGCAGACGTCGCACTATAATTCGCGTGGCTTGAGCCCGTCGGCGCCTTACGTGCTGCCGTTCTATCTCAATCCGAAGCTGACGAGCGAATACCAGCCGGGCACGAACCATGGCTGGAGCACCGGCCATCTTGCGTGGGACTACGGCCTGTGGGACCAGTGGGTGAACCAGAAGCAGGACGTGCTGACGATGGGCTATCTGCAGCGCGCGGATCTGTCGTACCACTACGCGCTCGCCGACGCGTTCACGATCTGCGACGCCTATCATTGCTCCGTGCATGCCGATACCGCGCCGAACCGGATCTACCTGTGGTCCGGCACGATCGATTCGCGCAACATCTACGGCGTTGGCAATCCGCCGAACGGCCCCGGCCTTGGCGAGCGTGATAATACGAACGGCTATACCTGGACCACGTATGCCGAGCGTCTGGAGAACGCGAACATCTCCTGGAAGTTGTATCAGGGCGGCACGGGTCTTCCGAATAGCCCGACCGACAACTTCACCGACAACTCGCTGATGTTCTTCAAGAACTTTCAGGTGGCGGAAGGTGCGAGCGGTCCGCTCGTCGAAAAGGGCGCCTCGAACCACACGCTTCTCGAGCTCCAGGCCGACGTGCAGGCCAACCAGCTGCCGCAGGTATCATGGATCGTTGCGCCTGACCTGTACTCCGAGCACCCGTCCGCGTCGCCGACTGATGGCGCGTTTTACATCAACATGGTTCTCGAGGCGCTGACGTCGAACCCGGACGTGTGGGCGAAGACCGTGTTCATCCTCAACTACGATGAGAACGACGGCCTGTTCGATCACGTCGTGCCGCCGGTGCCGCCGCTCTCGAGCGGGCTGAACGGCGAGGGGATGATCTCGTCGAGCCTGCTTTCGAATATCGGCGATGAATACCTCGATCTCGGCAAGTATCCGAGCGAGATGGGACCGCTGATCCCGGGTGCAGACCCTGGAGGGATCCAGCCGATCGGCCTCGGGCCGCGCGTGCCGCTGATCGTGATTTCGCCGTGGTCCAAGGGCGGGTGGGTTTGCTCGGAGACGTTCGATCACACGTCGGTGCTGCGCTTCCTCGAGGCGCGCTTCGGCGTGCAGGAGCCGCTCATCAGCGAGTGGCGCCGCTCGGTTTGTGGCGACCTGACTTCCGCGTTTGACTTCTCAGGCAAGCCGGATACGTCGACGGTGAGCTTCACGGTCCCGCAGCACATTCAGACGGCCGGGCAGGCGTACCAGGTGCCCTCGCCACAGACGATGCCGACGCAGGAGCCCGGCACGCGGCCGGCGCGCGCGCTGCCGTACGAAGTCTTCGTTCACAGCCGGGTGAGCGGCCACGACGGCAATCTGTGGCTCGATTTCGCGAATTCAGGCAGAGCGGGTGCGGCGTTCTACGTGTATGACCGCCTGAATCCGACCAATCCGCCGCGTCGCTATACGGTCGCTGCGCGGGATAACTTCGCCGATTACTGGAGCACGACGGCCGCGCAGGGTGCGTACCATCTGGCGGTCTATGGGCCGAACGGCTATGTGTGCGAATTCCAGGGCAATGTGCAAGTCGCGGTTGATGGCCATCACGCGAATCCGGAAGCGCGTATTGGCTATGACGTGCGCAATCGACACGTGTATCTTGAGTTGCGCAATAGTGGTGGTGCTGCGTGCAGCGTCATTGTCGATAACGCGTATAGCAGCGCGAACTCGCGGCACTACACGCTGCGGCCCGGGCAGACGATGCAGGACCACTGGGAGCTCAGCTCGAGCCATGGGTGGTATGACCTGAACATCGCAGCGTCGACGGTCGGCGGCGCGTCGGACAAGGTCGTGCGGCGCTTCGCGGGCCACGTGGAGACGGGGCGGCCGAGTCAGAGCGATCCGGGGCCGGTGAAGGGGTGAGCGGGATCGATCGCTTCGGTTGAGTACTGAACGGACGAACCAGCAACCTGCGGCTTGCGCGACGCCTTGCGCAGGCACGGGTTGCGGGGTCGATCGCGGCCGGGTGTACCCAGTTCGGGTTCCCATTCCCCCCCTTTTTTATCCGCAGCTTCTTTTGACGCCTGCCTCTGTTCGTGCGCTGCGCGAATTACGGGGGAAAGTCGGCCCTGCTCGGGCAATCGACGCCGCGCCCTCGCGTCTAGACTTGCACGCAGTAGAAGTCCCGCCGTGCGTGCCGGGCTGGGCCGCGCTTGCGTGCGTGCCCCAACTCGTGTGCGCCTCGCCGCCGGTTCGACCGGAACATCGGCGCCCGGCGGTCGCGTGCTAATTCCCGTCCGGAACCGTCTACAGACATGAACACGAGCATCCCCTCCGACCCTTGCCCGTGCGGCAGCGGCCAGCTTTCCAGTCAGTGTTGCCGCGTCGCGGGCGGCGAGGCCCAGACGCCGGCATCGATACCCGAAACGCTCCAGCTCGCCTGGCGTCATCATGAGGCGGGGCGTCTCGCCGAGGCTGGCACGCTCTATCGCGCGATTCTCGCGGCCGAGCCGGACCACATCAGCACGATGCGCTCGCTCGGCGTGCTCGCCAGCAGCCAGCGCGATCACGAGACAGCGATCGAGCTCATCAACAAGGCGATCGCCAGCGACCCGAACTATGCGCTGTGCCACATGAATCTGGGCGAAGCGTACGCGTCGAAGGCGCAGATGAGCGCGAAAGCGGAGCAGGACGAGGAGAAGCAAAAGGCCATCGAGTCCTATCGCAAGGCCATCGAGCTCAATCCCAAACTGATTCGCGCCCGTGAAAAGCTGGGCGTGCTGCTGCTCATCGACGAGGACAATCGCGCGGCGATCGACGTGTTCGAGGAACTCCGCGAGCAAGATCCGGAAAATCTCGCCGCCTGGCAGAATCTCGGGCTGCTATGGGCCCGCGTGGGTGAGTTTGAGAAGGCGGTCAGCTGCGGCAAGCGCGCGGTGGAACTCGATCCCACGAACCCGGCCGTCTATAGCAATCTGGCCAACGTGCTGATCAAGCAGGAGAAGTACGAGGAGGCGCTTGAGAATTGCCACCGCGCGCTCGAGATCGACCGCGACAACTACGCCGCGCTGATTTCGTCAGGCAATGCGCTCGCTGCGATGAAACGCTTCGACGAAGCCATCGATGCCTGCAAGCGCGCCATTGCGCTCAAGCCGCACATGTCCGAGCCCTACGGCAATCTCACTAATTTTCTCGGGCGCGTGCGCCGCACCGACGAATCGGTCACATGGCTACGGCAGATGCTCTCGCTCATGCCCGACAACTATAGCCTCTACGACACCATGCTGTTCCTGCAGCACTACGACGAGTCGCTACCCATTCTCGAGAACAAGGCCGTGGCCAAAGCCTACGGTCATGCCGTGATGGCGGGCTGCACGCCGTATCTCCACGCCGCGCCATCTGCGGCCGAACGCGCGCGCCGTCCGCTGCGCGTCGGCTTCGTCTCGGGCGATTTGCGTTCGCACCCGGTCGGCTACTTCATGGAGAGCGTCTTCGGACATCTCGACCATGCTCGTGTGCAGCCCGTGGTGTACTCGACCGTGCGTGGCGAGGACGGCGTCACCGAGCGCATCAGGCAGCGTGTGACGGAATGGAACAGTCTGGTCGACATGACGGCGAAGGCTAGCGCGGAAAAGATTCACGAGGACCGCGTCGACATCCTCATCGACCTGTCCGGCCACACCGCCAAGTCGGGGTTGCCGCTTTTCGCATGGAAGCCGGCGCCGGTGCAGGCGACCTGGATCGGCTACTTCGCCACGACCGGCATGCCGACGATGGACTACTTCATTGGCGACCGCTACACGCTGCCCGAAGGTGAGGAAGAGCAGATGACCGAGAAACCGTGGCGCCTGCCCGACGGTTACCTGTGCTTCTCGGAGCCCGCCGACGTGGTGGAGGTCGGTCCGCTGCCGATGCTGGAGAACGGCCATGTCACGTTCGGCTGCTTCAACAAGCTCAGCAAGGTCAATGATGCGGTTGTGGCGCTCTGGGCGCGCCTGCTTCAGCGCCTGCCCGACGCGCAGCTCATGCTGAAGGCGACGGAGCTCAACGAGCCGTATAACCGCGACGACATCACCGCGCGCTTTGCGGCGCACGGCATTGCCGCTGAGCGACTGATACTCGAGGGATCCACGCCGCGCAAGGAGTATTTCGCGTCGTACCACAAAATCGACATCGCGCTCGATCCGTTTCCGTACAACGGCGGCACGACGACCGTGGAAGCGCTGTGGATGGGCGTGCCCGTGATGGTCAAAAAGGGCGATCGCTTCGTCGCGCACATGGGTGAGGGCATCCTGAACAATCTCGGCCATCCCGAGTGGATCGCCGCCGACGAGGACGCCTTCATCGAGCTGGCCTGCTCGATGGCGGCCGATCCGGCGACGCTGGCAGCGCATCGCGCGGCGTTGCGCGACGAGATGCACGCGTCGCCGCTTTACGACGCACCGCGTTTCACGCGCGGGCTCGAAGACGCATTCGAGCAGATGTGGCAGATCCACTGCGATGAAGCACCGGCCGATCCCGACGCTGCCATTGCGCAAAACATTGAGGCGGCGACCGAGTGCCAGATTGCCGGCGATTTCGACGCGGCCGAGTGTCTGTATCGCGAGGTGTTGCGTCTGCGCCCGAATGATGCGGAGGTCAATCACAACCTTGGCGTGCTCGCGATCCAGCGCGGCCGTCCCACCGAGAGCTTGCATTATTTCCGCTCTGCGGTGCAGACCGAACCAGAAAACGAAGAGCGCTGGGAAATTTATATTGAGGCGCTGCTCGCTTGTGACCGAACGGAAGGCGCGAAGCGCATTCTGAACCAGGCGCGCGACCGCGGCTTCGAACTGGAACGCATTCGTCTCGGTGCTCGCGCGGAAAAGGCGAGCCAGCTCGCGCCCGAGATCGCGGCGCTGTTCGAGCAGTTCATCTCGACGCTCGACGCGCTCAACCGCAACGGCCTCCACGAGCAGGCGCTCCAGGTCGCGCGGCAGATGCTGCAGACGTTCCCGGACGATGCGCACGCGCAGAAGGCGATCGGTATTGCGCTCGCGAAGTTGCGCCGTTATCACGAGGCGTTCGCTCCGCTAGCTCGCGCGGCGACCCTGCTCGCGGGAGACCGCGAGGTGCCGCGCGTGCTCGGCGAGGTCGCGGCGCTGCATCAGGCACGCCACCTCGCGGCGGATTTGCTGCGCAAGGGCAACCACGCCGCCAGCCAGCGCATCTGCGCACAGCTCGAGGCGTACGGCTGGCGAGATCATGAGGTCGAGGCGCTCTCACGCGAGCAGCCCGACACGGGGCCCTTGATTACGGTGAGCGGCGCGTCTGAGTTCGACGCCTTTGATGTCATGGCCTGACGCCGCTGGCGCCGTGCAAATGCCCGGCGTCGACGGCGCAAACTAACCTTGTTATTCGACTCGATCAAGATGAGCAAATCCTTTCTGCACGTGGGCTGTGGTCCGGCGCGCAAGGCCAATACGGTCAAAGGCTTCAACACGCACGAGTGGCGCGAGCTGCGTTTCGATATCGACCCTTCGGTCGAGCCGGACATCGTCGGGACGATGACGGACATGAGCGCAGTCGAGAGCGCTTCGGTCGATGCCCTGTACTCGAGCCACAACATCGAGCATCTCTACCCGCACGAAGTTTCAGTCGCGCTGCGCGAGTTCCATCGCGTGCTGCGCGACGACGGCTTCGCGGTGATCACGTGTCCGGACCTGAAGTCGGTATGCGCGCTCGTCGCGCAGGACCGGCTGCTGGAGCCCGCGTACATCTCGTCAGGCGGACCGATCGCGCCGCTCGATATCCTCTACGGGCTGCGTTCGTCGATGGCGAAGGGCAATCTGTACATGGCGCACCGCTGCGGTTTCACCGAACGCGTGCTGCGCGGTTCGCTGCAATCGGCGGGCTTCGCCGTGGTGGCGACGATTGCGCGCCCCGCCACTTTCGACCTTTGGGCGCTCGCGAGCAAAAGCCCGCGCGGCGAGCCGGAAATGCGCGAGATGGCCGAACTCTATTTCGCACATTAGACCTGCGTTCGAGAGGCCGCGAATCGATTGGCTTCGCGGCGCCTTTCGTCGTTCGATTCCTTTCAGGGCAGATGAGCGCGCGCTACCTCAGGCGGCCACGCGCTTCGCGAGGGCGTCGCGAACCTCGGCGATCGCTTCAGCCCAATCTCCTCCCGCGCGCTGCCTGAAAAGACGCAGCGTCCCAGGGTACCAGATCGACTCGTGTCCTTCGCGCTGCCAGCGCCAGTCCGTGCCGATCCCGGGCAGCAGCACCCAGCAAGGTTTGCCGAGGGCGGCGGCCAGATGCGCGATCGCCGTATCCACGCAGATCAGCAGATCGAGCTGATCGAGCACAGCCGCGGTATCGGCAAAATCTCCGAGTGCCGAGCCGAGGTGCAGCATTGGCAGGTGCGTCGGCGCGTGGCGTGCCTCGTCCTCACCATGGCCTTTTTGCAGGCTCACGAAGCGCACGCCCGCGACGTCCCAGAGTGGCGCGAGCGTTTCCAGCGCGGGCAGCGAGCGGTTCGCATCGTTCTTGTGTGCCGGATTGCCCTTCCAGACGAGACCGACGCGCAGGCCGTCGAGCCGCGCGATGGGCTCGCGCCATGTGGCCACGCGCGTGGCCGGCGCCTTTAGCCACACTGCGGGCGCAATGGTTTGCGCCGTGGTGCCGAGGTGCAGCGGCACGCTCAGCGCAAACGTCCAGTAGTCGAATGCCGAGGGATCGGTGACGGCTTGCTCGTGCGTTACAGCGTCGATGCCGGGCGCGCCGTCGAAGAGGGCGTGCAGTGCGCTCGCGCACGCGAGCGTCACGCGGCGCGCGCCGCTTACCTTGAGCGGCGCAAGAAACCGCCCGAACTGAATCAGGTCGCCATAGCCCTGCTCGGTCCAGACGAGCAGTGACTTGCCTGCGAGTGGCTCGCCTTGCCATTGTGGCAGCGCGAGCGGCGGCGCGAACGCATTCCGGTCGCTCAGGCGCGCGTCGTAGCGCGCCTCGTGCAAAGGCCACGCCTCTTCGAAGCGGCCGGCGGCGAGCAGACATTGAGCAAGGTTGTAGCGCGCATCGGGATAGTCGGGGCGCAGCGCGATGGCCTGCCGCCAGGCGGATTCGGCCTCTGCATGGCGCCTGAGATCGCCGAGCGCGTTCGCGAGGTTGTTCCACGCGCTCGCATAATCGGGCCGGTGGCCAAGCGCGATGTGGCACGCCTGAGCCGCCTCCTCGAAGCGGCCCAGCCGGCGCAGGACCACGCCCAGGTTGCTGTGCGCTTCGGCGTAATCGGGTTTGAGCGTGACGGCCGACTGCCAGTGCGCGAGTGCGTGTTCCGGACGGTCGAGCGCGAGCGATGCGGCGGCGGCGAGATTGAGCGCCGCGACGCGCACCTCGAGCGCCAGGCCCGAGAAGGCGGCGAACAAGGGTGAAAGCGTGCGCAGCACGTCGTCGAAGGCGCCGTGCGTGTAACAGCGCAGCGCCGCGTGATAACGCTCGACGCTCGAGCACGCAGGCACCTGCTGGGCACGACCCGGCGTTTGCCCCGCGTGATTGCCCTGCGCCATGTCATCTGCCTCGCATTTTTCCTCTCCTCTGCGGATAACGGCCGATCCGCGCGGAAGTTGAGGGGCGCGGTTGCTCGCGGCCGCGCCGCCGCGCGCGCAGGCGCTGCACGGCACAAGACGTCGAGGCTCGCGCGCTGCGTCGATCCGGCCCGCATATTTCCGGGCCCCGCTAAAGTCTTTCGGCAGCCAACCGTAAACGAGCAAGAGGCGGCGATCATCACAGCGTCGTCGTCCCATCCAACCTCAAGAAATCTGGCTCGAAGCCGTTCGGAGATTCGAATGCTCACCATCAACAGCAATATCAGCTCGCTCGTCGCGCAAGAGAACCTGAACGGTTCGGGCAGCGCCCTGTCGCAGGCGATTACGCGTCTGTCCTCGGGCAAGCGCATCAACAGCGCAGCGGACGACGCAGCAGGCCTGGCGATCTCGACGACGCTGCAAACGCAGATCAACGGCCTGAATCAGGGCGTATCGAACGCGAACGACGGCACCTCGATCGTGCAAACGGCAAGCAGCGGCCTGTCGCAGATCACCTCCAGCCTTCAGACGATCCGACAGCTGGCAGTGGAAGCGTCGAACGGCACGCTGTCGTCGAGCGACATGCAGTCGCTGCAGTCGGAAGTGCAGCAGCAGATCGCGGAAGTGAACCGCATTGCTTCGCAGACCACGTACAACGGCAAGAACCTGCTCAATGGTTCGGCTGGCGCGGTGACGTTCCAGGTGGGCGCGAACGTTGGCCAGACGATGACGCTGAACCTGTCGACGAACATGTCGGCCTCGCAGCTCGGCGGCGGCAGCGCAGCGAGCGGCACGGTGCTGGGCACGGTTGACGTGTCGTCGCTGGGCGTGGACACGAGTGGTAACGCCACGAGCTCGACCGACACGACGGCGCAGCTCACGGAAATCAATGTGATCGCCAACGGCAGCGGTGGCTACACGTTCACGGACCAGAACAACACGGCGATCACCGATACGTCGGTGCTGGGCAGCGCGTTCTCGGGCATTGCGGCATCGAGCGGCTCCGGCGTCCTGACGCTTGGCACGGCGGTGACCGACGTGAACGCATCGAACGAAGTCGCGTCGATCAATGCGAACAACACCGTTCCGCAAGTTTCCGACATCAACGTCAGCACGGCCAACGGCGCGAGCGCGGCGATCGAGTCGATCGACGCGGCGCTGTCGACGGTGAACAACCTGCAAGCGACGCTGGGCGCGGCCCAGAACCGTTTCGAAGGTATCGCCACCACGCAGCAGGCCGAGTCGACCGACCTGTCGAGCGCCCAGTCGCAGATCACGGACGCCGACTTCGCACAGGAAACGGCGAACCTGAGCAAGGCGCAGGTGCTGCAGCAAGCCGGCATCTCGGTGCTGGCGCAGGCGAACTCGCAGCCGCAGCAAGTGCTCAAGCTGCTCCAGTAACCGTTACCGGGTGGAGGCGGGGGCTAAAGTCTGCCCCGCCCCGACCGTAAACCAGTCAGGGGCAGCGTCATCAGGCCTGCCCGACTGGACAAACAGAAGTTTGGCATTGATGCCGTTTGGGAGATTCGAATGCTCACCATCAACAGCAATATCAGCTCGCTCGTCGCGCAAGAGAACCTGAACGGTTCGGGCAGCGCCCTGTCGCAGGCGATCACGCGCCTGTCCTCGGGCAAGCGCATCAACAGCGCAGCGGACGACGCAGCAGGCCTGGCGATCTCGACGACGCTGCAAACGCAGATCAACGGCCTGAACCAGGGCGTGTCGAACGCGAACGACGGCACCTCGATCGTGCAAACGGCAAGCAGCGGCCTGTCGCAGATCACCTCCAGCCTGCAGACGATCCGTCAGCTCGCGGTGGAAGCGTCGAACGGCACGCTGTCGTCGAGCGACATGCAGTCGCTGCAGTCGGAAGTGCAGCAGCAGATCGCGGAAGTGAACCGCATCGCTTCGCAGACCACGTACAACGGCAAGAACCTGCTGAACGGTTCGGCCGGCGCGGTGACGTTCCAGGTGGGCGCGAACGTAGGCCAGACGATGACGCTGAACCTGTCGACGAACATGTCGGCCTCGCAGCTCGGCGGCGGCAGCGCGGCAAGCGGCACGGTGCTGGGCACGGTCGACGTGTCGTCGCTGGGTGTGGACACGAGTGGCGCCGCCACGAGCTCGAGCGACACGACGGCGCAGCTCACGGAAATCAACGTGATTGCCAACGGCAGCGGCGGCTACACGTTCACGGACCAGAACAATACGGCGATCACCGATACCTCGGTGCTGAGCAGCGCGTTCGGTATCAGTGTGACGAGCGGCACTGGCCAACTGTCGCTGGCGACCACGGGCGGCGCGACGGCTACGTACGCGTCTGCCGGAGCGACGTTGACTTCGACCGCGGCGACGGCATACAACGTCACGGACGTGAACGCATCGAACGAAGTCTCGTCGATCAACGCAAACAACAGCGTTCCGCAAGTTGCCGACATCAACGTCAGCACGGCCAACGGCGCGAGCGCTGCGATTGAGTCGATCGACTCGGCGCTGTCGACGGTGAACAACCTGCAGGCAACGCTGGGCGCGGCGCAGAACCGTTTCGAAGGCATCGCCACCACGCAGCAGGCCGAGTCGACCGACCTGTCGAGCGCGCAGTCGCAGATCACGGACGCCGACTTCGCGCAGGAAACGGCGAACCTGAGCAAGGCGCAGGTGCTGCAGCAAGCCGGCATCTCGGTGCTGGCCCAGGCGAACTCGCAGCCGCAGCAAGTGCTGAAGCTGCTCCAGTAAGCGCAGCGCAGACATGGGCAGCGCTTTTCCGATGACATTCGCGGATCGCGCCGCCCCTGCTTGACCCAATGGGAGGCTCGCCTCCCATTCTTCGTTTGCAAAGTCCTGTCAACTCCGGCGTTAAAGGTTCCAGCATGTCGACGATCAACACGGCCACCACCAACGCGGCAATCACGGCGGCGCAGTCGAGCGCGAATACGGCCGTGCAGGAAGCGGCGCAGTCGCTCATCAGCGGCTCCACCGGCAACTCGTCGATGGACGTCAACTCGCTGGTGACCGCGCTGGTCAATGCCAAGACAGCAGGGCAATCCGCCGTTCTCTCGGCGGAGCAAACGAACGACACCACCCAGATTACGGCGTACGGTACGCTCTCCGCCGCGCTTTCGGCGCTCCAGGTAGGCGTGGCGTCGCTGTCCAACGGTTCGCTGCAGTCGACCTATACCGCGACGTCCAGCGGCACCGGGCTCACGGCATCGGCGGGAACCGGTGCGGTCGCGGGCTCCTACGACATCAACGTCCAGCAGCTCGCGACGGCGCAGGCCTTGTCCTCGACTGCGTTCAGCTCGACGGCACAGCTCGGCACCGGCACGCTCACGGTCTCGGTTGGCGGCAACTCGGCCCAGATCTCGATCAACAGCACCAACAACACGCTCAGTGGCATTGCGGCTGCGATCAACTCGGCGAGCAACAACCCCGGCGTCACGGCGACCATCGTGACGGGTTCCGATGGTGCTCACCTCGTGTTGCGCTCGTCGGCGACTGGCGCCGCCAACACGATCAGCGTCGGCGTTTCCGCGACCACGGACAACGGCCTTTCGAAGCTCGCGGTGACCTCGACGGCTGGGACCTCGGCCTCGACGATCGCGTCTACGGGTTCGCTCGCCTGGACGCAGACGACCGGTGCGGACGCCACCGACGCACAATCGATCACGTCGGGCGAGTTCACGAGCGGCGCACAGCTAGGCACGGGTTCCCTGACCGTTTCGCTCGGCTCGACGTCGATGTCGCTGAGTATCGATAGCTCGAACAACACGTTGCAAGGCATTGCCGATGCCATCAACGGATCGAGCAGCAATCCCGGCCTCACGGCATCGGTGCAAACGAATACGGACGGCACGCAATCGCTCGTGCTCACGTCCAATACGGCCGGTGCGGCGAACACCATCAGCGTCGGCGTCAACGCCACGGCGGACAACGGCCTGAGTAGCCTCGGGGTAACTTCGACGGCTGCGACGAACACGTCGACGATCAGCTCCACCGGCGGCTGGTCGCAGACGACGGCGGCGCAGGATGCCGTGTTCACGGTCGACGGAACGACGGTCACGAGCTCGACGAACTCCTCGACGAGCGCGATTGCGGGCGTCACGCTCAGCATGAGCGCGACGGGCGACCAGACGCTCACGGTCGCCACCGACACATCCACGCAGGCCACCACGATCACGAACTTCGTCAGTCTGTACAACTCGCTCGTCTCGACCTTCGGCACCTTGACGACCGGCACGTTGTCCTCGGGCTCGTCGGGAAGCGCGGGCCCTCTGATGGGGAGCTCGGTGGTGAATTCGATGCAGAACGCGCTCGCCAGCATCGTGGGCAGCGGGGTCAAAACTGGCACGGGAACGGTCACGCTCGCGGCCATTGGCATTACGCTGAACGCGGACGGCACGCTGTCGACGAATTCGACGACACTCAATAACGCGTTGCAGAACTCGCCTTCGACCGTGGCTGCGTTGTTTAACACGACCAACGGCATCGGGACCCAACTAAACAACGACATCGAAGGCTATACACAGACCAACGGCACCATTGCCAACGCGACCACTGCGCTCAACAGCAGCCTGCAGAGCATCACTGACCAGCAGACACAACTGACTGCGTATATCGCGCAGCTCACCTCGCAATACAATGCGCAGTTCACCGCGCTGAACACGTTAATGGCGACGATGAACAGCAACACGCAATACCTGACGGCGTTGTTCGGCGGCGCCAATAGCGCGGGCGCACTTGCGACCGCCAAGAGCGGCTAAGGAGTCCCGGCGTGAACCAGTCCCAAATCCTCGCGACAGTGCTGTCGCATACGTTGCAGATGGAAGCTGCGTCGTTGCTCGAAAACTGGGAAGAGGTCGTGCGCCTTTCTCTCGTGCGCGATCCGCTCCTGATGTCGTTGCAGCCGGAGCAGCCGCGCGAGTCGCTCGACGTCGTGCAGCGCATTCAGGCCATCGACGCGCAGATTTTGACGCGTGCAGCCAACTCGCGCTCCGAGTTGCAGACTGCCTTCGCGGAAGAAATGGCGAAATTCTCGGGGGCGATGTCGCGCTATAGCGCGGTCAAGTCCTATCACAGCGTCGCCCGCATGTAGCTGGTCGCGCCGATTGCGTGGCGCGCCAGCAAGGTTCGTCGAGCCGGCGTATCCTCAGCAGTTCCTCATTCCCGCTTTTTTTGGGAGACACCATGGAACTACGCAGGATCGGCACTTCGGCCTTGCAGGTCGCGCCGCTGATGTTCGGCGGCAACGTATTCGGCTGGACCGCCGACGAGGCAACCTCCTTCTCGATCCTCGACGCCTTCACCGACGCCGGCCTCAATTTCATCGACACCGCGGACGTCTACTCCGCCTGGGTGCCCGGCAACCAGGGCGGCGAATCGGAGACCATCATCGGCAAATGGCTCGCCCGGAGTGGCAAGCGCGAAAAGGTGGTGATCGCAACGAAAGTGGCAAAGGACCCCCGCCGCCCCGGCCTCTCAGCCGCGAACATCCAGGCGGCCGTGGAAGACTCGCTGCGCCGCCTGCAGACCGACCACATCGACGTCTACTTCTCGCACGAGGACGACCAGAAGGTCCCGCTCGAGGAGACGCTCGGTGCCTACCAGCGCCTGATCGAGGCGGGCAAGGTGCGCGTGGTGGGCGCGTCGAACTACACGGGGGCGCGCATCGAGGAAGCCCTCGCAGTTGCGCACAAGACCGGTCTGCCCGCATACCAGATCCTCCAACCCGAATACAACCTGTATGATCGCGCCGCCTACGAGGCCGACATCGAGCCCGTGGCGCTCGCGCAGAAGCTCGCGGTCGTGCCCTATTACAGCCTCGCGAGCGGATTTTTGTCAGGCAAATACCGTTCGCGCGAAGATCTCGCGAAGAGCACGCGCGGCTCGCGCGTCGAGCGCTATCTCGACCATCGCGGGGTGCGCATTCTCGCGGCGCTCGACTACGTGGCCGGGCGCCACAACAGCTCGCTGGCGGCCGTGGCGCTCGCGTGGCTGATCGCGCGGCCGAGCATCACCGCGCCGATCGCGAGCGCGACATCGCTCGAGCAACTCGGGAGCCTCGTGGCCGCGGTGCGCCTGAAGCTCGATCCGGCGGACATCCAGGCGCTCAACGACGCGAGCGCCTGAACCCGCAACGCGACTCGCGAGGGGCGCAACGCGTTCATCCAGGAGTCCTAGGTGCGTGGCGGGCCCGCCGGGCGGTGTTCGCCACGCAAGTGTCTGAGTAGAATCAAGAAAGTGTGGCTGGCAAGATCTTTTCCTGATATCATTGGGAGTGAATTGAGATCTTTGCCTGTTTTGTTGCCGTGTTCGTTACTGTTGGCGGCCGCAAACCGGCGGTCAGGTGTGTTGCAGCAAGGTCTACCTGATCGCGTTCCGCTGTGAACCCCCTACTTCTCTTTTCCGGCCTCCGTGGCCGCCTTGCCTTTCGTTACGCCCCCATCGTGGCGAACGACCGGAGGGCCGGTGCGTGAATGGTGGTTGCCGTTCGCGCCTTTGAACCGTATCAAGCGATTGAGTTAGGAAATACATGACGACGATTCTTCTGAAGGAAAACGAGCCGTTCGAAGTGGCCATCCGCCGCTTCCGCCGTGCAATCGAAAAGAATGGCCTGATCGCCGAGCTGCGTGAGCGTCAGTCTTACGAAAAGCCGACGGCCGTGCGCAAGCGCAAGAAGGCTGCTGCTGTGAAGCGCCTGCACAAGCGTCTGCGCAGCCAGATGCTGCCGAAGAAGCTCCACTAAGAGCCGCTTCAGCTTCCGCCAGACGGCGGCGCATGCTTCGCAAGAAGCTGCGCCGCCGTTTGCATTTCTGGCGCTGGTTTTCGATTTCGATTGCGCGAGTACGCGCCGCTTTGGCTCAAGCGGCGTCCTGAAGCCGTTGCGGCGAAAGCCCGAACTGCGCAGCGATCGACAGTAGCCGATCGTGCCACTCCCAGACGCCGAAGACATCGTGGACGTTCTGCAGGCAGCTCAGGAGATTCACGGTGTTGGGGTCGTAAATGTTGATGTGGGCGCGCAGAAGTGCCTTTTTCAGCGCGGCGACGCCAACGTCCATCCATGCGGGCACCTCGTTCGCCTCACGCGCGAGATAGCCCACGGGGATGCCCTCCATTGCGCTGATGTAGTCGCGCGCACGGATGAAACTGCCGACCGGACAGCCACCGTAGTTGCGCGAGCCGCCGCTGTAGCCGTTCCGATACGCTCCGCCGCCGCAAGGCAAGAGCGCCGCGCGCCCTTGTCCATGGAGGTGCGCCACGGCGCGGTCGAAAATCTCCTGATGAGTCAGGAAGTGCACGTTTTTCATTTCAGCCCCCTGCGCGACGCACAGCGGTAAGGCCCTGCAAATGCGCCGCTGCGTGCCTTGCGGCGCGCTCCCCGCGGTGGGCGGTCCCTTGTTGCGCCTGCTACCGGTGCAGCAAACCCGGACGTGCCGTTTTCAGTTATAACGGCGTGCCACGAGAAAACCGTTAGGCCGCGCACCAAGACAGGTGGAAATCGCGCAGATCCGCTGTTGTTTGTGCACCGTAGCCTGGCCGGCCCAGCTAGTTCATAACCGATTCGGGGCTGTTTCAGGGCCGGCTAATTGCCGAGTCAGGCTCCGGCTGCCGAGCGCGTCTTCGCGGCTGCGGCCTTGCCTTTGGACTTGGCCTTCGACTTGACGCCGCCGAGCGCTGCGCAGGTTTTGCGGCAGAAGCAGTCGCGTTCATGGTCGTTGACCATGCCCACCGCCTGCATGAACGCGTAGCAGATCGTGGTGCCGACGAACTTGCAGCCATACTTCTTGAGCGCCTTGCTGAGCGCGTCGGAGACTTCGGTGGACGTGGGCGCGTCGCGATACGAAGCAAGGTCGTTCTGGATGGGCGTGTCGTCAACGAACGACCAGACAAATGCTGCAAGCGAGCCGTGCTCCGCCTGGATTTGCTGCACGGCGCGCGCATTGAGAATGGCGGCCTCGATCTTGGCGCGGTTGCGCACGATCGAGGCGTCCTGCATGAGCGTTTCGACATGCTTCGGTGTGAAGCGCGCGACCTTTTCGACCTCGAAGTTGGCGAACGCGCGGCGATAGCCCTCGCGCTTGTTGAGGATCGTGGACCATGACAGCCCCGCCTGCGCGCCTTCGAGCACGAGCATTTCGTAGAGGTGCTGGTCGTCGCGCGAGGGCACGCCCCACTCCTCGTCGTGATATTGCACATACTGCGGCGACGCGCCGGCCATTACCCAGTTGCAGCGGTGTGTCACGGTGAGTTCTCCTTGCGAGTAGCCCGGCAAGGATAGCCGATTGGCTGTGCTCCGCCACCTGGCCGTCCGGCCAATTGTGCGAATGGCGCCGAGCCGTTAGTCTCTGCGACACGATTCAATGCTCGATAATCCTCAACTCACCGGCTCGCGCACGGCGCGGTAAACATCATGCAGAAATATTCCTGGTTGATCGGCGTGGATGGCGGCGGCACCGGCACGCGCGTCGCGCTGGGCGATGCCCAGGGCGCCGAGCTCGCGCGTGCGTCCGCGGGCCCGTCGGGGCTTGGGCTCGGTATCGCGCGCGCCTGGCAGTCGATCGAAGAAGGCGCGCGCGCCACTTTTGCGCAAGCCGGGCTGGCGTTCGACTGGTCGCGCTGCGTGCTCGGCTGCGGCCTCGCGGGCGTGAACAACCCCGACTGGCTCGCCGCGTTTCGCGCCGCGGCGCCAGCGGTTGCAGGCCTCGCGGTCGAGAGCGACGCCTATACGACGCTGCTGGGCGCGCACGGCGGCGAGCCAGGCGTGGTCGTGGCGCTCGGCACGGGCAGCATCGCCGCCGCGCTCGATGCGCACGGCGTCTGCCGTATTGCGGGCGGCTTCGGCTTTCCGTCTGGCGATGAAGCGAGCGGCGCATGGTTTGGCTTGCGCGCGATTGTGTGGGCGCAGCAGTCGCTCGATGGCCGCGTCGTGCCTGATGCGTTTTCGCGCGCGCTGCTCGCCCATATCGGCGCGGCCGACCGCGAGAGCCTGATCGTCTGGCAATGCGCGGCCAACCAGACCGCTTATGCGAGCCTCGCGCCCGTGGTGCTCGCGCACCGCGATCACCCGTTCGTGGCTAAGCTGCTGGCCGAGGCTGGCGAGGCCGTGGCGCGCCTGATCGAGGCGCTCGATCCCGAAGCCGCGTTGCCGGCGGCGCTCGCCGGCGGCCTCGGCGTGCCGCTCACCGACTGGGTGCCGCAAGCCGTGCGCGAGCGGCTGCGCGCGCCGCTCGCCGACTCCACCTCTGGCGCTTTGCGCCTCGCACGTCGCGAGGCCGAGCGGCTTGGCGGCGCTTAGCGCCTGCGCTCCCCTTCAGGTGCTAGGATTGAGGGTTTCCCCCAGCCCCCGGATAGCCATGTACAAGGTCATCGCAACCGATCTCGACGGAACGCTGCTCAACGCCGACCATCAGCTGGATCCGTTCACGGTTGCCACGTTCAACAAGCTCCACGCGCAAGGGCTGCAGTTCATCATCGCGACCGGCCGCCATTATTGCGACGTCGCGAGCATCCGCGGCTTGCTCGGCATTCCCGCGTACCTGATCACGTCGAACGGCGCGCGCGTGCACGGCCCGGACGACGCGCTGATCCACGCGCGCAACGTGCCCGAGGCGGTCGTGCGCCGCCTCGTCGCCCCGGACACCGTGGGCGCGCATGGCCGCGTGATCGTGAGCCTCTTTACCGACAAGGAATGGTTCATCGACCGCGATGCGCCCGAGTTGCTCGCCTACCACCAGGATTCGGGCTTCACCTATCGCGTCGCTGAGGATCTCGGCGCGCTCGGCGGCGCGGGCGTCGCCAAGGCGCTCTATATCGGCGATCCGGCCGATCTCGCGCATGTTCAGCGTAGCCTGGAGCGCGAGTTCGGCGACGCGCTCTATATCACCTACTCCCTGCCCGATTGCCTGGAAGTCATGGTCGCGGGCGTCTCCAAAGGGCGTGCGTTGAGTGTCGTGCTCGAGCGTCTGAATGTGGATGCCGCGCGTTGTGTGGCGTTCGGCGACAACATGAACGACATCGACCTGCTCGAAACGGCGGGTCATCCGTTCATGATGAACAACGCGAATCCCGACCTGATCGCGCGTCTGCCTCAGGTGCCGCGCATCGGCAACAACTTCGAGGCGGGCGTCGCCCATCACCTGCGCAAGCTCTTTGCGCTGGATGATGAGCTGGCGCGCTAAGCGGCGCTAACCTGCCCGCGCTGCGAATCGCGTATCGCGTATCGCGTATCGCGTGGCGCTGGCGTGAGCATGGCGCTTCGGCGTGGGCGCCGGCCGTTTCGTCTACCCCGGGGCCTCGCCTATTGCGCGGCAGGAAGCGCCGCACACGGGCATTCGTCTGACCGTCCGTCGAGGCCCTCGTGGTCGTGGCTGAAGCGTGCGATCGGCGTGGCGCCGCTCCAGTCGATGCGCACGACGTAGATGCTGTCGAAGTCGGCGCTCTTCCATTTGGGCACGTCGGACGCCTGTCCGCCATGCTCGGCCACGATCTTGCGCACCAGCGTCTCGATTTCACGGTGCTCCCATCCAACCAGCACAGTGCGATTGCGCCACGCCGGATCGAGCAGCGTTTTTTCGAGGGCGTCGGTTTGGGCGTATCCATAGGGCGTCTGAATCGGCAGACCAAACTGGATGGCCGTGGGCTCGACGGTCGCTAGCGGGCGCACATAGTAATAAGTCTGTCCGCCGTCGTTCTTGCGCCCGCTCGGGTCCGGCGCGTAGATCGCATCGGGCTTGCCGTACTTCGCCGCAATCACGGCGGGCAGCGCGAGCGACCGGTTCAATCCCTTGCAGTCGAGCTGGCCGAGCCCCTTGGCGGGCTTTTCGCCGTGACGCACGAAGACCAGTGTTTCGATGTCCTGTGTGCCTGCCGCGCGCGCGGTGCCCGCACTCGCGAGTGCACCGCCGGCGGCAGCCGCGAGCAGCGTCGCCAGAATCGCAGCGTTGCGCGCTACGGGGCGAAGCGCCTGAGCATTGAGTCTCATCGCGACGGCGAAGCGGCCCAGTGGATGTCGTGAACGCATCATGCTGTGCGCCTTGAATTCGAGATGAATGGGTCGCCCGATTCTAGCAGCGCCGCGCCGCCACCTTGCGTGATCAGGCATCTCGCTGGGGCGCGAAAAGGTCCGCAAAAAGCGCAAGCAAAAACAAAAACGGGCGCCGAAGCGCCCGCGTATCGAACCGGGTGATGCTCGTTATGCGTGCACGCGAGCCGGAAGTTCCGCCACGGCTTCACGGCGGCCCGCGATCATCGGATAGATCACGCCCGCGATCGCTGCGCCGATGATCGGCGCAATCCAGAAGAGCCACAGCTGCGAGATCGCCTCGCCGCCCACGAAGAGCGCCGGGCCGGTCGAGCGCGCCGGGTTCACGGACGTATTGGTGACCGGGATGGAGATCAGGTGAATGAGCGTGAGGCACAGGCCGATGGCGATCGGCGCGAAGCCCGCGGGCGCGCGCTTGTCGGTCGCGCCGAGGATCACGAAGAGGAAGAACGCGGTCATCACGACTTCGCAGACGAATGCCGCGGCCAGCGTGTAGTGGCCCGGCGAGTGATCGCCGTAGCCGTTGGTGGCGAAGCCGCTCGCGACGAGGTCGAAGCCCGGCTTGCCGGTGGCGATGCAGGCGAGCGTGGCCGCGCCGAGCACCGCGCCGACCACCTGGGCGACGACGTACGGCACGAGGTCACGCGCCGGAAAGCGGCCGGCGACCATGAGACCGACGCTCACCGCGGGATTCAGATGGCAGCCGGAAATATGGCCGATGGCGAATGCCATGGTGAGCACCGTCAGGCCGAATGCGAATGCGACGCCCACGAAGCCGATGCCGAGCCCCTGCACCGGGCCGTCGAAATGAGCGGCGAGCACGGCGCTGCCGCAACCGCCGAGCACGAGCCAGAAAGTGCCGAAAAGCTCGGCGAGAAGTCGTTTGGATAAGTGCATTTCGTGATGCCTCGAAAAGATATTTGACGGGCGCCCGGTAAAGCGCCGGCGCCAGGAAATGCCAGATTCTAGGGATTCACGAAAAGCGCGGGTGTGAAGGATTGTCAATTCCGCAGTAATTGCTCTCATTATTGCGGTAGATGCGTACCGAGTGTGGCTTCCCGCACGCAATCGTTAAATGCGGCAATATCCCGATAAAGCAGTATTAGCCTCGATTGCTAATTCTCTTATTTACGTCTAATCTGCGTTCGAGTCAGTTAGATCGACAATGAAGGGGAGGGGGAAATGTCGCAATATTCAGAACTCAAGGCCCAGATCGCCAAACTCCAGGCGCAGGCCGACGAAGCGCGGCGCACGGAAATCGCCGACGTCATCGCCATGATCCGCGAGAAGATCGTCGAGTACGGCCTGTCGGCCCAGGACCTCGGCTTTGCGGCGGCCGCCAGGCGCGGACGCCCGCCCAAGAAGGCGCCGCTGCCCGCGCGCTATCAGGATCCGAAGACGGGCGCAACCTGGAGCGGGCGCGGCAAGCCGCCCAAATGGATTGCGGGCAAGAATCGCGAGCGTTATTTGATCGCCTGATTGCCGTTATCGAAATGTCAGGTCGCGCGGTGCCGGGTGCACCGCGCGGAACCGCCCTGGCGCATTCGCTTATCGAAATAAAAAGAGCCGCATGAAACATGCGGCTCTTTTTTAGCTGTGGGCATTCGGGCTATTACACTGTGCGCAAACGATTCACGCTGCCCTTTTTTTGTCTTTTTATCTCAAAGTGAGGTATGCCGCGCATTCAGCCCGCGGCTGCGACACGGCGAAGCACAGGACGCCGCGTGGCTTCGATCAGCGCCGAATAGCTTTCGACGTAGTTACTGGCCATCGTGTGCGAGGTGAAGCGGCGCTCGAACTGCGCGCGAATGGCTTCGCGCGAAAGCGTGTCGATGTTTTGCAGCGCCGCCACGGCGCCCTGCACGTCCTCGCAGATGTAGCCGGTCAGGCCCGGATCGATCACTTCGGGCACCGAGCCGCGGTTGAAGGCGATCACGGGTGTGCCGCACGCCATCGCCTCGATCATGACGAGGCCGAACGGCTCGGACCAGTCGATCGGGAACAGCAGCGCCTTGGCGCCCGAGAGGAATTCGGGTTTCTGCGCTTCGTTGATCTCGCCGACGAACTCCACGTGCGCCTGCGAAAGCAGTGGCTCGATCTCGGTCTTGAAGTAGTCCTGGTCGACCTTGTCCACCTTGGCCGCGATCTTCAGCGGCAGGCCGGAGAGCGCGGCGATCTTGATGGCGGTGTCCACGCGCTTTTCCGGGCAGATGCGGCCGAGGAAGGCGAGATATTCGGGCTTGCGGCTGGTTTGCGGCGTGAGCAGGTTCTTCGGCAGGCCGTGATAGATCGTGTTCAGCCAGTTGGCCTGGTCGAGCGGCTGGCGCTGCGAATCCGAAATCGAAATGACGGGCGCCTCGGAGAACGAGTCGAACACCGGCTGCAGCTCGGGCAGATCGAGGCGGCCGTGCAGCGTCGTCACGAACGGCGTGTCGAGCGTCGAGAACAGCGGGAACGGCAGATAGTCGAGGTGAAAGTGCAGCACGTCGAACTCGTGCGCCATTTGGCGTACGCGCTCGAGCAGGACGATGTGCGGAGCGAGCGCGTCGCGGACCGTCGGGTCGAGGCGCAGCGCGCGCGGCCAGGCGGCTTCGAGTTTGGCCGATGTGACCGAATCGCCGCTGGCGAACAGCGTCACGTCGTGGCCGAGGTCCACCAGCGCTTCGGTCAGGTAGGACACGACACGCTCGGTGCCGCCATAGAGTTTCGGCGGAACGGCTTCATAAAGTGGCGCAATTTGTGCGATTCGCATTGGCTAGATCTCCTTGGGCAGTTGCCACGTGTCGTGCGACTGACAGCAAAAAAGTGCACGGTCAGTCGCAATTGGCTGAGACGGGCACTGCGGTATCGGGTTATCCCTGAGCTCGATTATGGACATTTGAATGCGCGAGACGAGTTGTTTTGCAATCACTTAATGTTGTTACAGCGGGAAACACCCCCTGTAAGCAGGCATTGCAAAGCGCGGCGCGCGGGAGCGCGCCAATGCGCAAATCACATGCCTGAACGCGGCAATATGTTCAGACCCTGCGTACACATTTGAGACGCATCAATGAAAAGGCTTTTATAATCGACAGACGATTAGGAAAATATGCCATGAGCATCATCTGGGCAGCTTTCCATCTCTCTTTTTCCCGGCTTGTCAGAAAAATTCCTACATAAAAAGGGAAATTTTTCTCACAACGCGTCGCGGCATCCGTCCAATTTCCAATTGCGAGCACCCTCGCCACAATGCGTGGACGACCACTAAACGGGCCGTTCGCCTTGCCGCGCGCCGAATGCGCGCCTGTGAGCGCCAGGACGAACGAGCAAACGTTTCCGTTACAGGCCTGACCAGCCGCTACGTTTCGAATTCGGGGGAATCCATGAGCGCGACGACGCCAAGCGACATGCTCAGCGAGATCAATGAAGTCAATTTGTCGTACCTGTTGCTCGCGCAACGGCTGCTGCGCGAAGACCGGCCAGCCGGGATGTTCCGCATGGGCCTCTCCGAGCAACTGGCCGACGCGCTGACCCGGCTCACCGCCGCACAGACCGCGCGCCTCGCCGCGTCCAGCCAGCTCCTGTGCCGTTTCCGTTTCGACGAGCACGCGATCCTGAGCGCGCTTGCCGAGAAGGGCAAAGCCGCGCAGCTCCACGCCGCCATGCTCATGGCCGGCCAGAACGTCGAGCAGGTTGGCTGAGCCGGTGGCCTGTGCCATCCACGCAGCGGCGCTTCATGCGCGCAGGTCAGTCCTCGCCTCTCCACACCCGCCGATCCAACTCCCAACGATCCAACCCCGCCGCTTCAACCCATTGCGCACTCGCGGCCGTCCTGGCCGGGCATCGGCGGCCAACAAAATAGTGACAGATTGCTTGCGGTGACCCTTCCTTGGGTGTCCTCACCGGGCGCCCGTCACCCTCTCCACGCGGCGCGCCTTTCCGACCCGGCCCTCAAACGTTTGCCCCTGCGGTAAACACGCGCCCGCCCGATCTCAAAGTTTTCCGCGCCGGTGCCGTAAACCCAATCAAGGGCGCGGGCCGATGGGGGCACGCGTCGCAATCTTCCAGTGAGGACCCGGCAGTGCTGATTATCGTGGGAACACTCTTGACGATCGTCTGCGTCTTCGGCGGCTACGCGCTGGAGGGCGGCCATCTGGCCGCTCTCATGCAGCCGATGGAGCTGTTGATGATCGGCGGCGCGGGCCTCGGCGCGTTCATCCTCGGCAACGGCATCAAGACGATCAAGGCCACGCTGCGCATCATTCCGTCGCTCTTCAAGGGCGCCAAATACAACAAGGACGTGTACATGGAGCTGCTCGCGCTGCTCTATGTCCTGCTCGCGAAGGCGCGCAAGGAGGGCACGCTCACGCTCGAAGCCGATATCGACGATCCGCAGAAAAGCCCGATCTTCACGCAGTACCCGAAGATCCTGTCCGACCATCACATCGTCGAATTCCTCACCGACTACCTGCGGCTCATGGTGGGCGGCAACATGAACGCCTTCGAGATCGAAAGCCTCATGGACGAGGAGATCGAGACGCACCACGCCGAGGGCGAGGCGCCCGCGCATGCGCTCTCGAAGGTGGGCGACGCGATGCCGGCGTTCGGCATCGTCGCGGCGGTGATGGGCGTCGTGCACACCATGGCGTCCGCCGACAAGCCGCCCGCGGTCCTCGGCGAGATGATCGCCCAGGCGCTGGTGGGCACCTTCCTCGGCATTCTGCTTTCGTATGGTCTGATCGGCCCGCTCGCGAGCCTCGCGGAGCAGCGCGTGACCGAGTCGACCAAGATGTTCCAGTGCATCAAGGTGACGATCCTCGCAAGCCTGAACGGCTATGCGCCCGCCATTGCCGTCGAGTTCGGCCGCAAGGTGCTGTTCTCGACCGAGCGTCCGTCGTTCACGGAGCTCGAAGAGCACGTGCGCCGCGTGAAGGCGAAGTAAGCGCAATAACGCGTATTGAGGCGAGGACGGCGACGATCATGAAGCACGAGATGCTCGAGATGCAGGCAGTGAAGACGGGGAGCGGCCGATGAGCGGCAACAAAGACCGCGCCATCGTGGTGAAGCGCGCCGCGCCGAAGAAGGGCGGCCATCACGGCGGCGCATGGAAGCTCGCGTACGCGGACTTCATGACCGCGATGATGGCGTTCTTCCTGCTGATGTGGCTGCTTTCGTCGGCGTCGACGGTGCAATTGCGCGGCATTGCCGACTACTTCAACCAGCCGCTCAAGATCACGCTCTGGGGCGGCGATCGCAGCGCCACGGAATCGAGCGTCGTGAAGGGCGGCGGGCGTGACATCACCTCGCAGGAGGATGGCATCACGCGCCGCAGCGACGGCATGAAGGCGCATGCGGACCAAACCGTCGCGCATGCCGACGACCAGTCGCAGAGCAAGCAGGAAGGCTCGCTCGAGCGCATGGAGCAGGTCCGCCTGCACGATCTGCAGGTCAAGCTGATGGCCGCCATCGAGGCCAATCCGGTGCTGCGCCAGTTCCGGCAGCAGATCCGCATCGACTCCACGCTGCAGGGCCTGCGCATCGAGATCGTCGACTCGCAGAAGCGGCCGATGTTCGCGACGGCGCGCGACGTGGTCGAGCCGTACATGCGCGACATCCTGCAGGCGATCGGCAAGACGCTGAACGACGTGCCCAACCGCATCGTCGTGCAGGGCCACACCGACGCCGTGCCCTATGCGGGCGGCGAGAAGGGCTACAGCAACTGGGAGCTTTCGGCGGACCGCGCGAACGCGTCGCGCCGCGAGCTGATCGCGGGCGGCATGGACGAATCGAAGGTGCTGCGCGTGCTCGGACTCGCCTCGACGCAGAACCTGAACAAGGCCGATCCGCTCGATCCGGAGAACCGCCGCATCAGCATCATCGTGCTCAACAAGAAGTCCGAAGACGCGCTGATGCACGACGACACCACGACCACCACGCTCTCCGACGACGCGGCGGGCTCGGGCAAGACGCTGCTGCCGGGCCAGATGCCGGGTCTCGCGCCTGGCGCGGGCGGTGCGCAAAGGGTGCCGCCGGCGCAGTTGCCAGGCACTGCGCCGGCGGGCATGAAGCTCACGCCCGTGGCTCAGTCCGTGGTGCCGGCGCTGGCTCCCGCGGCGCCCGATGTGCCGGGCAAGCCACTCGAGCCGTGAGGCGCGCGACGAACGGCAACGGCGCAGCGAAAAGGTGAAAGAGCGAAAGAGCGAATGGGCGCGAAGTCAAGGCGCGCGAACGAGGAAGGAATGATCAGAAATATTCTGGCGATCGACGATTCGGCGTCCATGCGGGAGATCCTGCGTGCGGCGTTCGGATCGGCGGGATACGAAGTGACGGTGGCCAACGACGGCGAAGACGGGCTCGAGCACGCGCTCGCGCAGCGCTTCGATCTCGTGCTCACCGACCTGTACATGCCGCGCATGGGCGGGCTCGACCTGATCAAGCGCTTGCGCGCGAATCCGTCCTACCTGGAAACGCCGATCCTCGTGCTGACCACGGAATCGGACGAAGGCTTCAAGGCGGCGGTGCGCGATGCAGGCGCGACGGGCTGGATCGAAAAACCGGTGGACCCGGAGCTGCTCGTCGATCTGGCGAGCGCGCTGGGCGAAACGAATACATGAGGCGCGCAGGCCAGCGTCATACGCCGGCCACGCAATTATCGCGGTGAAAGAGCAATGACTCTCGATATCACTCAGTTTTACCAGACGTTTTTCGACGAGGCGGACGAGCTGCTCGCGCAGATGGAGCAGCTCCTCCTGAACCTGAACGTCGGTCAGCCGGATCCCGAGGATCTGGCGGCGATCTTCCGCGCGGCGCACTCGATCAAGGGCGGCGCGGCGACGTTCGGCTTCACGGCGCTCACCGAGACGACCCATATCCTGGAGTCGCTGCTCGACCGCGCGCGCAACAACGAGCTCGTGCTGCGCAAGGACATGATCGATACGTTCCTCGAAACGAAGGACGTGCTCTCCGACCAGCTCGGGGCCTATCGCGCGAGCGCCGAACCCGACGCGTCGGCCGCTGCCGCCGTGCGCGCCAAGCTCGAGCGGCTCTACGCGGAAAGCCGTGGCCTTGCCGCGCCCGCGCCGGTTGCCGCTGCGCCCATTCCTGCGCCTGCTGCCGCACCGGTTGTGGCTGCGCCGGGCGTCGCTACGCCGGGCGTCGCTGCGCCCGTGTTTGCCTCCGCGTCCGAAGTCGACTCCGAAGAAGATCTCGAAGCCGCATTCGAAGCCAACCTGCCCGCCGCGATGGCCGCGCGCGCCGGCGTGGCGACGCCCGGCGTGGCAACGGCCGGCGTCCCCGAGCACGTGGTGGATGAGGCGATCGCCGCCGGCCCGGCTGGCGGAGCGGCGAGCGGCGGGGCCGAGGGCCCGCACCTGCGCATCACGTTGCGCAGCGTGGGCGCGAAGGATCAGGAACTGCTCGCCGAAGAGCTCGGTAATCTGGGCCGCATTCTCGGCCAGATGAAGAACGGCGACGACCTCACGCTCTGGCTCGAAACCGACGTGCCCGCCGACGACATCACCGCGGTGTGCTGCTTCGTGATCGACGAAAGCCAGATCGTGATCGGCCGCGGCGCCGCGCCGCAAGGCGAGGCCAGCGCCGCGCCTGTCGCGCAGGCGAGCGCCGTTGCTGCACCCGTGGTCGAGTCCATGATGCAGACCGCGCCGGCTGTCGCGTCAGCGCCTGCCGTTGCTCCCGCGCCGGCACCCCAAGCGCAGCCCGAGGCAATCGCTCCCGTTGCGCCCGCCGCGCCGTCAGCCGCGGACCACGACCGCAAGCCGCGCGCGGCGGCGGCCGCATCGTCCGAAGGCAGCTCGATTCGTGTGGGCGTGGAGAAGGTCGATCAGCTCATCAATCTTGTGGGCGAGCTCGTCATCACCCAGGCGATGCTGGCGGAAACCACCAGCAGCTTCGACCCGGCCCTGCACGACCGGCTCTTCAACGGCATGGCGCAGCTCGAGCGCAACGCGCGCGATCTGCAGGAAGCGGTCATGTCGATCCGCATGATGCCGATGGACTACGTGTTCAGCCGCTTCCCGCGTCTCGTGCGCGACCTCGCCGCGAAGCTCGGCAAGGAAGTGGAGCTGGTCACCTTCGGCCAGGCGACCGAGCTCGACAAGAGTCTCATCGAGCGCATCATCGACCCGCTCACGCACCTCGTGCGCAACTCGCTCGATCACGGTATCGAAACCGTGGAAGCGCGTCGCGCCGCCGGCAAGGACGGCACGGGCCAGCTCGTGCTCTCCGCCGCGCACCACGGCGGCAACATCGTGATCGAGGTGAGCGACGACGGCGCGGGCCTGCGCCGCGACAAGATTCTCGCCAAGGCGATCAAGCAAGGCATGCAGGTCAGCGAAACGATGACCGACGAAGAGGTCTGGAACCTCATCTTCATGCCGGGCTTCTCGACGGCCGAGCAGGTGACCGACGTCTCGGGCCGCGGCGTGGGCATGGACGTCGTGAAGCGCAACATCCAGTCGATGGGCGGCCACGTGGAGATCACCTCGCACGCGGGCAAGGGCACCACGACGCGCATCGTGCTGCCGCTCACGCTGGCGATCCTCGACGGCATGTCGGTGAAAGTCGGCAACGAGATCTTCATCCTGCCGCTGAACTTCGTCATGGAGTCGCTGCAGCCGCGCCACGAAGACATCTACACCGTCACCAACGGCGACCGCGTGGTGCGCGTGCGCGGCGAATATCTGCCGCTCGTGGCGCTGCACCAGGTGTTCAGCGTGGCGGACGCGCGCACGGACCCCACGCAGGGCATCGTCACCATCATGGAGACCGAGGGCCGCCGCTTCGCGATGCTCATCGACGAGCTCGTGGGCCAGCAGCAGGTGGTGGTGAAGAACCTCGAGACGAACTATCGCAAGGTGCACGGCATCTCGGCGGCGACCATTCTCGGCGACGGCAGTGTCGCGCTGATCGTCGACGTGGCCGCGCTCAACCGCGAGACGCGCGCTTCGCACGGCGTGAGCATGGGCGCTCATGCCGGCGCGAGCGCGGCCAGAAACGCGGGGGCGTTTGCCGAATTCGCCTGAGCGCGTGTGCCGGCAACAAGGCCGTGCGTGAAGGCGCACGGCAGATTGAGCAGAAGTACGAACAGCAGCAAGAGCAGCAGCACGGATCAACCAGGCATTTCCCAACCGTTCAGGGGCTAACGTGGCAGAAGTCCAATCCATTCAGGGTTACGGCGCGCAGGGCGCCGCAGCTGGCGCGCACCGCCGCGACGCGCAACAAGCCGATGCAGGCGGCCAGGAGTTCCTCGTCTTTACGCTCGGCGCGGAAGAGTACGGCATCGACATTCTCAAGGTCCAGGAGATCCGCGGCTACGAGAGCGTGACGCGCATCGCGAACGCGCCCGAGTTCATCAAGGGCGTGATCAACCTGCGCGGCATCATCGTGCCGATCGTGGACATGCGCATCAAGTTCCATCTGGGCCGCGTCGAGTACGACCACCAGACCGTCGTGATCATCCTGAACGTCGCGCATCGCGTGGTGGGCATGGTGGTGGACGGCGTGTCCGACGTGCTCACGCTGCAGCAGGACCAGATCATGCCGGCGCCCGAGTTCGGCGCGACGCTCACGACCGAGTACCTCACCGGGCTCGGCACCGTGGACGGCCGCATGCTGATCCTGATGGACATCGAAAAGCTCATGACGAGCCGCGAGATGGCGCTGATCGAAGCGCTGGGCGCGTGAGCGCCGGTTTCGTCGGCTGAAATACAGCAGGCAAAGGCAAGAAGCAAGGTTGCCACGGGGGGCGGGCCGCGAGGCCCGCGATAAAGGAAGAGCGGAAAGCCGCCGGCGCGGGCAGTCATCAGCGCGGGTGAGAGCGGCGCACCGCCATGCTATTCGCGTGTCACGCAACCGCCGCACAAGACAGGAGCAAACGAGATGTTGCACAGGTGGTCGATCCGCACGACGCTCACGGGCGTCGGAGTCATTCTGTTGGCGCTGACGGTGCTCGTCGGCGCACTCGGGCTCGTCGCGCTCGGCAATGCGAGTGACTCGCTCTACACGATCGCGCGTGGCGACATGGTCGCCACGCGTGCGCTCAGCGATTCGTCGTCGTATCTGCTGCGCGCGCGCGTCTCGCTAGACCGCGTGAACTCGCTGTACGCGGCGGGCCAGAACGATGAGGCCAAGCAGGTCATCGACCGCGCCGACGTTATGCTCGACAAGTCCAACGAGGCGTGGAAAGCCTTCCAGGCCGCGCCCAAACAGGGCATCGATGCCGGCGCGCTCGACACGCTCAACACGAAGCGCGCGAGCTTGCTGCAAGACGGCGTGCAGCCCGAATTCGCGGCGCTGCGCGCAAACGATCAAGCGGCGTACCACGCGATCGCCGACACGAAGATCAGCCCGATGTTCGTCGACTACGACAACTCGGCCGCGCCGGTCGCCCAGCAGTTGCAGGACGGCGCGCAGGCGCGCGAGGAAAGCGCGCGCTCGGAAATCGCGGTGTTTCGCACGCTGATTGGCGCGGCGATCGCGGCGGCGCTCGTGATCGTGGTGGCGATTCGCTTCGCGCTGCGCGGCCTCGTCGTGCAGCCGCTCGCAGACGCCGTGCAGTCGTTCGAGCGCATCGCGCAGGGCGACCTCACCGAGCGCATCGAGGTGTACAGCAGGAACGAAATGGGGCGCCTCTTCGCGGGCGTCAAGCGCATGCAGGAAAGCCTCGTGACGCTGGTCACCGCCGTGCATACGGGGGCGGGCTCCATCGACGTGGGCGCGCGCGAGATCGCCATGGGCAACACCGACCTCTCGCAGCGCACCGAGCAGCAGGCCGCGTCGCTGCAGGAGACGGCGTCGAGCATGGAGCAGCTCACCGGCACCGTGCGCCAGAACGCCGAGAACGCGCGCCAGGCGAGCCAGCTCGCCGTCAACGCGTCGGATATCGCGACGCGCGGCGGCGTGGTGGTGGGCGAAGTCGTCGACACGATGCAGGACATCGCCGCGAGTTCGGCGAAGGTCGTGGACATCATCAGCGTGATCGAAGGCATCGCATTCCAGACCAACATTCTCGCGCTCAACGCGGCCGTGGAAGCGGCGCGCGCGGGCGAGCAGGGCCGCGGCTTTGCCGTGGTCGCGGGCGAGGTGCGCAGCCTCGCGCAGCGCAGCGCGAGCGCGGCCAAGGAAATCAAGGAGCTCATCAACGATTCGGCACAGAAGGTGCAAAGCGGATCGGAGCTGGTGGGCCGCGCAGGGACGACGATGGAGGAAATCCTTCAGGCCGTGCGCCGCGTGACCGACATCATGGGTGAGATCAGCGCGGCTTCGGTGGAGCAGTCGGGCGGCATCGAGCAGGTGAACCGCGCCGTCACGCAGATGGACACCGTCACGCAGCAGAATGCGGCGCTCGTTGAAGAAGCGGCTGCGGCTGCGGCTTCGCTCGAAGAGCAGACGCGCAATCTGCAAACCGTGCTGGCGACGTGGCGCACGAATGGCGGCGACCACAGCGGGCACAGTGGGGAAACGCGTGCGGTGCGTGCGGCGGGCACAGTGGGTTCGGCGCCCTTGTCCACCGCTGCGGCGGCGAGCGCGCATGCCGTGAAGCCCGAGATCAAGGCGGCGCCGGCGGCCGTCGCTACGGCTGCAAGGCGCACGTCGCCTTCGGCGGCCGTGAGCGCAAAGCCCGCGGCTACCGCCGATGCCGGCGCGGGGACGAGCGCGGTTGCAGCGAGGCCAAAGCAACGGCCGGCCGCCGCGGCACGCGTGGAGCCGCAAGTGGCTAGCACGGCGGCGCCCGTGAAGGACGATGGCGACTGGGAAACGTTCTGAGTAACCCGACCCGGCCCGAGCGGGCCGGCACATGCAAAAACTGACGCGACAACAAGCACAGTAACGAGCACGGCAATGCACATGAGCGCACAAGGACGGCAGGAACCGCACCGCAACGCAGCCCACGAGGCGGCGCAGGCGCTGCACGCCGCGCACGCGCCGCACGCATTGCAGGCGGGCGGCCACGCGGCGTGTTCCAGGGCGGCGCTGGCGGTGGTGGCAAGTGCAACGGCGCACGCGCCGGCAGGGTGTGCGCGGCGCGCAGGGGCGGCGTCATGAAGGCGCTGCGCTTTTCCCGCACCGCCCGCACGGAACGGGCCGAACGCGGCGACGCTTCGCGCTCGCCCGCGCCAGCCACGGCGGCCTCGCTGGGCGACGGCGGCGCGCGCGATTTCGATTTCACGCCGGCGGACTTCGAGCGCATCCGCGCGCTGATCCATCGCCGCGCGGGCATCTCGCTCTCGGACCACAAGCGCGACATGGCATACAGCCGTCTGGCACGGCGCCTGCGCGCGCTCGGGCACGACAGTTTCCGCGCCTATCTCGACGAACTCGAGCAGCGCAACGACGCGAGCGAGTGGGAGGCGTTCACCAACGCGCTGACCACCAACCTCACAGCGTTCTTTCGCGAGGCGCATCACTTCCCGATCCTCGCCGAGTTCGTGAAGCGCCGCTCGCAGGTCTCGGTGTGGTGCTCGGCGGCGTCGACGGGCGAGGAGCCGTACTCGATCGCGATGACGCTGATCGAGGCGCTCGGCGAGCGCGCCGCGCGCGAGGCGCGCGTGCTCGCGACCGATCTCGACACCCAGGTGCTCGCGAAAGCGGACGCGGGCGTGTACGCCTTCGACCAGGTCAAGCATCTCTCGCAGGAGCGCCTGAAGCGCTTCTTCCTGAAGGGCACGGGTGGGCACGCGGGCCTCGTGAAGGTGCGCCCGGAGTTGCGCCAGATGATCCGCTTCGAGCAACTGAATCTCACCGACGCGGACTACGGCTTGCGCACGACCTTCGACGCCATCTTCTGCCGCAACGTGATGATCTACTTCGACAAGCCGACCCAGGCCCAGGTGCTCACGCGCTTCGAGCCGCTGATGAAGCCGGACGGCTTGCTGTTCGCGGGTCATTCGGAGAACTTCACGTATGTGACGCAGGCATTCCGCCTGCGCGGCCAGACCGTGTACGAGCGCGCGCAGGGTGGTACCGCAGCGTCGAAGCAAGGCGCGAAGGCCGAGCCGATGGGAGCGCCCGCATGAGCGCCCGCCTTCCCATTGCGACCAACCGCTATTTCGACTCGCACTTCCAGCGCCCCGGCGTGAAGCTGCTGCCCAACGAGTTTTTCACCACGAACGACGACATGGTGCTCGTCACCGTGCTCGGCTCGTGCGTGGCCGCCTGCATCCAGGACCGCACGGCGGGCATCGGCGGCATGAATCACTTCATGCTGCCCGACGACGGCGCCGATGCGAACAACACGCTGCCCGCCGCCTCCGACGCGATGCGCTACGGCGCCTACGCGATGGAAGTGCTGATCAACGAGCTGATCAAGGCGGGCGGGCGGCGCGAGCGCTTCGAGGCGAAGGTCTTCGGCGGCGCGGCCGTGCTCGCGGGCATGACGACCATGAACATCGGCGATCGCAACGCCGCGTTCGTGCGCCGCTATCTGGCGACCGAGAGCATCCGCATCGTCGCCGAGGACTTGCAGGGCTCGCATCCGCGCAAGGTGGCGTTCCTGCCGCGCACGGGCCAGGTCATGGTCAAGAAGCTGCGCTTGCAGGAGGCGAGCGTGGCCGAGCGCGAGCAGCAACTCGCGCGGCAAACGCCTGAAGCGCGCGCCGAGCGGCTCGCGCGAGCCCGCGCGCGCGTGGAGCTGTTCGGCCTCGGCAGCGCGGCGCCTGGCGTCGGCACGGGCGCCACGGGTGCGGGCAGCACCGCAGCCAACGCCACGAGCCACGCATTTGCATCATCCGCGCCGCAGCCGGCGCGCTCGCGCATCGAGTTGTTCGGTGCGGGTTCGTCCGCGGCTCTGCGGCCATCCGGTCAAGACAACGCCAGGACAGTAGAGGAGGCGTGAACGCTGTGCAGAAAATCAAGGTTCTATGCGTCGACGATTCGGCGCTGATCCGCAGCCTGATGACGGAGATCATCAACGGCCAGCCGGACATGACCGTCGTCGCCACCGCGCCCGACCCGCTCGTGGCGCGCGAGCTCATCAAGCAGCACAACCCCGACGTGCTCACGCTCGACGTCGAAATGCCGCGCATGGACGGCCTCGACTTTCTCGAGAAGCTCATGCGCCTGCGGCCGATGCCGGTCGTGATGGTCTCCTCGCTCACCGAGCGCGGCAATGAAATCACGCTGCGCGCGCTGGAGCTGGGCGCCGTCGACTTCGTGACGAAGCCGAAAGTGGGGATTCGCGACGGCATGCTCGAATACGCCGAAAAACTCGCCGACAAGGTGCGCGCGGCTGCGCGCGCCCGCGTGCGGCCGGCCGCGCGTGCGGCGACGCCGGCTGCGGCGGTGAC
>NZ_BAYD01000057.1 GCF_000685075.1 Paraburkholderia oxyphila NBRC 105797 | reverse complement strand
GCCCCGCACAGGGGCAACGCTTGCATCCCGTATGCAAAACAAGAAAACGCGCATGACCTGCGCAAACCATCCCGAGTAGCACATGCACTGTCTCAACTTGAGACGCAACTAGAAACACTTGTCGAATAGTGCGACACAGCCCCCACGGTCCGCCACCGCCCTCTCCCGCCAGGCGCCCCGCACCCATATGGCATGAGTCCTGCTTCGACGGCTCGCACCCAACCCAAATCCCAACCCACATCTCAACCTGAATCACGGCCATCTCATGAATAAAACACTCGTCGCCGCATCAGCAGGATTCCTGATTTATTGCTCGCACGCCGCCGCACAAAGCAGCGTGACGCTCTTCGGCGTGCTCGACGAAGGCATCAACTACACGAGCAACGTGGGCGGCCACACATCCTGGCAAACCGCGAGCGGCGAGCTCGCCGTCAGCCGCTGGGGCCTGCGCGGCACCGAAGATCTCGGCGGCGGCCTGAACGCCGTCTTCGACCTCGAAAGCGGCTTCGCGCTCGACAACGGCCAGGCGGCCTATGGCGGACGCCTGTTCGGCTATCAGTCGTACGTCGGCCTGCAGGCGGACCGTTACGGCTCGCTCACGTTCGGTCGTCAGTTCGATTCGATCGCTGACACCGTGGGCCTCTTGACCGCCAACGGCAATTGGGCCGGCTTCCTGTTCTCACATCCGCTCGACAACGACAACACCGACGCCACATACCACGCCAGCAACTCGGTCAAGTACACGAGCCCCGCATGGGCCGGCCTCACCGCCACCGCGCTCTACGGCTTCAGCAATCAGGCGGGCGGCTTCGCGAACGACCGCGTCTTCAGCGCAGGCGTGAACTACACGTGGCAGACCCTCACACTCGCGGCCGTCTACGAGGATCTGGACGCGCCGGGCTCGAACGCGAGCGGCTCCGTCGCCAATGACGACATCGGCTTCGCCGCGCAAAACCAGAAAACGTGGGGCTTCGGCGCGAACTACGGCATCGGCCCCGTCACGCTCGGGGCCGTGTACACGCGCGCGAACGTCATGCAGCCGAGCGCTTCGATCTACGTGGGTGACCTGGGCCTGGGCGATCACGCGAGCCTGAAATTCGACAACTTCGAAATCAACGCGCGCTACAACCTGACGCCCGCCGTGATCCTGGGCGGCATGTACACCTACACGCGCGCCTCGCTCGACGAGGACAGCGGACGCTCGTCGCTGCACTGGAACCAGGTGGGCGCGATGGCGCAGTACCTGTTGTCCAAGCGTACGTCCGTATATGGCCAGGTGGTCTGGCAGTCGGTCTCGGGCGGCAACACCGGCACGCCCCTCGACGATGCGCTGATTCCGGGCACGGCAGGCGCCTCGTCGAACTCGCATCAGATCGTCGCGCGTGTCGCGATCAATCACACGTTCTGAAACACGCCGGTCTCGGGGTGATCCCGGCCCGGCAAGAAAGCGCGAAGTGGCCTAAACTGGCGCCCTCGTTCGACGCGATGGCGCTCGCGCTTTTCGCCCAACCCGGTACTTCCCCATGTTTTCGCTTTCCGACACCCTGCCCGCCGACAAACCCGCCCTCTATGCCACGCTCGCCGCCCAGGCGCGCGCGCTGATCGAAGGCGAAGCCGATGCCATCGCCAACGCGGCAAACTTCTCGTCGCTCGTGTTCAACTCGCTCGAAGGGCTGAACTGGGCCGGCTTCTACTTCTTCGACGGCACCGAGCTCGTGGTCGGCCCATTCCAGGGCAAGCCCGCCTGCGTGCGCATTCCGCTTGGCAAGGGCGTGTGCGGCACCGCTGCGCAAACACGCGAGACCCAGGTCGTCGCCGATGTGCACGCGTTCCCGGGCCATATCGCCTGCGATTCGGCTTCGCAATCGGAAATCGTCGTGCCGCTCGTCGCGCCGGACGGCTCGCTCATCGGCGTGTGGGACGTGGATAGCCCGCACCTCGCGCGCTTCGACGCAGCAGACGCGCAAGGCATGGCCGAGCTGTGCCGTGTGTTCGTGGAATTCGGCTGGAAAAAAGCGGCCTCGCACTGACCCTCGTTGCCCTCGCCGATGAACGCCCGCGGACGCTAACGAGGGCAACGCCTGCGGGGCCGCGCCGCTACGCGCGCTCGTCAGGACCACCCGCTGAACCACCTGCCTTCAGGAAATCAACGAACGCCCTGAGCGGCGCCGGCAAGTGCCGCCGGCCCGGATAGTAGAGAAACGGCCCGGAAAACTGCGGCCACCAGTCCTGCAGCAGCGGCTCGAGCGCGCCGCTTGCGAAATGCGGCTTCAGCATGTCCTCGAACAGCGCGATCACGCCCGCGCCGCCCAGCGCCATCTCGAGCGCGAGATCCAGCGCCGCCGCCGGCTTAACCACGAGCGACCCTGGCGGATCGACGCGCAGAGTCTCGCCGTCGCGCTCGTATTCCCAGATGGCCATCGCGCCGCCCGAAAAACGCACGCGCAGGCAAACGTGGCCAAGCAAATCGCGCGGGTGCGCGGGCCAGCCGCGCGCGGCGAGATACGCGGGCGACGCGGCCGTTGCGAAACGCTGCACGCGCGGGCCGATTGGAATCGCGATCATGTCCTGCTCGAGCCGCTCGTCGTAGCGGATGCCCGCGTCGCAGCCCACCTGAAGCACGTCGACGAAACCGTCCTCCACCACCACTTCCACGCGGATCTCGGGATACGCGGCCACGAACCGCGCGAGGATCGGCGGCAGGATGCTGCGCGCCACGTTGGCCGGCACGTTCAGGCGCAGCACGCCGGCGGGCCGGTCGCGATAGCCGTTCAGCACGTCGAGCGCGGCCTTCATTTCGGCGAACAGCGGCGTGATGGTTTCGAGCAGGCGCTGGCCCGCCTCCGTGGGCGCGACGCTGCGCGTCGTGCGGTTGAGCAGGCGCAGGCCGAGCTTCGCCTCGAGCCGACGCACGGCCGTGCTCAGGCTCGAAGCGGAAACACTGCTCGCACGGGCCGCGTCGCGAAAGCCGCCCGCGCGCGCGACGGCGGCAAAGGCGGCCAGATCGTTCATTTCGAACGCGGCAAGCGAGGGATTGGCAGGCGTTGGGTTTTCGTGACTCATGGCGGTCGGGCGATGCATGCGTGCGTATGCACTGCATTGTGCGGAATTTCGAACAACCCGTGCGGATCAGGTGGGATTATCTAACAACGCGGCAGCGCCCATACTGGCGCCATCCACTCACGAGGAGCACGACATGCCGCAAACGTCCAGCCAACCGTCCACTCATTCGGCCGCCCAACCCAGCCGCACGTTCGCGTTCGCGGGCCGCACCGTCAACCGCATGGGCTACGGCGCCATGCAGCTCGCCGGCCCCGGCGTATTCGGGCCGCCGAAGGACCGCGCGACGGCCGTCGCCGTGCTGCGCGAAGCGCTCGCGCTCGGCGTGAACCATCTCGACACGAGCGACTTTTACGGCCCGCACGTGACGAACCAGATCATCCGCGAGGCGCTCCATCCCTATCCCGCCGATCTCACGATCGTCACCAAGGTGGGCGCGGTGCGCGACGGCACGGGCGCCTGGCTGCCCGCGCAGGAGCCCGCCGATATCGAGCGCGCCGTGCACGACAATCTGCGTAATCTGGGTCTCGATGCGCTCGATGTGGTCAATCTGCGCATCATGGGCGACGTCCACCAGCCCGCCGAAGGGCCCGTCGAAAGGCAAATGGAAGCGCTCGCCGCGTTGCGCGAGCGTGGGCTCGTGCGCCACATCGGCATCTCCAATGCAACGGCGAAGCAGATCGACGATGCCGGACAGTTCGCCCCCATCGTCTGCGTACAGAACCACTACAACCTCGTCAATCGCGCCGACGATGCGCTGATCGACGCGCTCGCCGCACGCGGCATCGCCTATGTGCCGTTCTTCCCGCTCGGCGGCTTCACGCCGATCCAGTCGACGGCGCTTTCGGAGATCGCGCAGTCGCTCGGCGCCGCGCCGATGACTGTCGCGCTCGCGTGGCTCCTGCACCGCGCGCCCAATATCCTGCTGATTCCGGGGACGTCGTCGCTTGCGCACCTGCATGAGAATATGCAGGCGCAAACGCTTGAATTGAGCGACGAAGTGCTCGCGCAGCTCGACGCAATCGGCAAGCCGGGCGCATGAACCTGTGAGCACGTCCGGCAGAACCGCCAGTCAAAAATCGAGGCAAAAAAAAACCGCGGCCATCAGACCGCGGTTGACAGAGTTCTGCCACTCTCATCGACCGCACGCGCCGCTCCCTCAAGCGGCTCGTGCGCAACTACATGGTGCGCAATGGATCTCGCAGATCAGGTCTGCGAATCCGGCGCCGCATCGCCTGCGTCGGCTTGCTGGGTGCCGTCGTCGGCTTGCTTCTCGTCTTCCTTCTTCTCGGCCATCTTCTCGAGCGCCCCCGCGCCCTCGAAGCCCGCGACCGCGGCAGCCGCCTTCGTCAGGAAACCAGCGTCCGTGTCGACTTTTTCCGTTGCTTCCACGGCGGCGATCGCGCCAGCGACCTTGCCTACTTCATCCAGAATGCCCATTTGATCCCTCCGGTTGATTGCCGCTCGATTGCAGCCAGATTCCTGCGTTGCGCCTGTCGCGGCGCAGTCGCCGCGCCCAGGCTCTCCGCCGCCCATGATGCTTGCCCATTGCGGCGGGCGTTGATGCATTTTGGGCGCGCGCGATACGCAGGGCAATCATATCCCTCAAAAATTGACAATGGTTAACGGTTCAATCGACTTACGATTCTTGTGGCGCGTCAAGAGCGTGCTTATACTGAATCCGTCTCCTCCATGTCTCCTTTGACGTGGTTCAAGCCCGCCCCGGCGTTCAATTAAGCGAACCTTTCGGCGGGCTTTTTCTTTTCTTTCGCGCCGCGTCGGGCAAGCGCGTGGCCAACGCGCGGTGAACGCCCGGAAAAGTGCGCGCCCAGCACGCCAAATCCGCTCCCCTCCCCACCCACGCGGGCTGGCATAATTCACGTTTGGTCTTTCAATACGCTGTCGCCATGAGTCTCCACACCTGGTGGTTGTTCCTCGCCACTGTCTTCGTCGTCTGCGCCATTCCCGGCCCCAATATGCTGCTGATCATGTCGCACGGCGCGCAGTACGGCATGCGCCGCAGCAGCGCGACCATGGGGGGCTGCCTGTCCGCACTCGTCCTGATGCTGGCCGTCTCCGCCGCCGGCCTGGGCGTGTTCCTGCAAGCGTGGCCGACCATGTTCAATGTGCTGCGCTTCATTGGCGCGGCGTATCTCGTGTATCTGGGCGTCAAGGCGTGGCGCTCGCCCGTGCGCGAAAGCGGCGCCGAGGCCAGCGAAGCCATGGCCGAGGCGCTCGTCACCCGCGCCGGACGATCGCCCGGTGCGCTCTTTCGCAACGGCTTCCTCGTGGCGAGCAGCAACCCCAAGGCCATCCTGTTCGCGGCGGCACTGCTGCCGCAGTTCATCGACGCGAGCCGTCCCACGCTGCCCCAGTTCGGCGTGCTGGTGGCCACCTTCGCCGTTTGCGAGGTGAGCTGGTACCTGGTCTATGCGGGCTTCGGCACGCGCATCGGCGCAACGCTCAAGAGCCGCCGCGTAGCGAAGGCGTTCAACCGGGTGACCGGTGGTGTGTTCGTTGGGTTCGGGGCGATGATGGCGCTCGTGCGTCAGTAGCCCCGACAGCATCTGCGAAACGACCTGGCGCGCCGTGGCGTTCGTGATCGCCAGCTGCGGTTCTCGCAAACTTCTCAAGATCAACCCTGTCACGGTCGAGTGAATGAACGTTGCGGCCAGCCAGGGGTCCAGCCCGGCACTCAGCTGGTTGTGGGCGATAGCTGCCCTCAGGGCGTGCGCCATCTGATTCTCGTCGCAGCGCCAGCTCGCATGTATGCGACTCCAGATCCACTCGGTTTCAGCGCACATCTCGCACCGTGTCAGCATGATCGAGTAAAAGCGCCGCGAGGGACCTGCCGATAGCACCGTCGTCACGAGGGCGACCAGCCTGCTTTCAAGTTGCCCGAGAGGATCGCGCTCCCCCTCGGACCCTGACATGACGAATGGGCCATCCGCCAGCGAAGCATGCTCGAACAAGGCGTCAAGTATGGCCATCTTGTCCTTGAAGTGCCAGTAGACGGCGCCACGTGTCACGCCCGCCCGCTCGGCTATTTCAGCCAGAGAGGCACGCGACACGCCACGCTCGGCAAAGACTTGCTCTGCAGCCTTTAAGATCCGCGCCCGCGTTTCGCGCGCCTCTTCCCTTGTGCGCTTCATTGCCGACGATCGTCAAGCCTCGGCCTGCGCATCGGCGGTGGCGGCGTGGCGCAGCTTGCGCGTGACATCGTCAAGCTTGTCGCCGAGCAGGCGTCGCACCGTCACGTAGAACACCGGAATCAGCAAGAGGCCAAAGAACGTGGCGAACAGCATGCCACCGATCACGCCCGTGCCGATCTCATGACGCGACGCGGCACCCGCCCCGCTCGACAGCACAAGCGGCACCACCCCGACGATGAAAGCCATCGATGTCATCAGAATGGGCCTGAAACGCTGCTTCGCCGCACTCGAGACCGCCTCGAAAAGCGTCATGCCCTGCGCCTGCCCGTCGACGGCAAACTCGACGATCAGAATCGCGTTCTTCGCTGCGAGCCCGATCACCGTGACCATGCCGATCTTGAAGTAGATGTCGTTGGGCACCTTGAACAGATGGCCGAACACCGACATGCCCAGCAGACCCAGCGGCACGCTCAACAACACCGCGACCGGAATGGACCAGCTCTCATAAAGCGCCGCCAGACAAAGGAACACCACCACGATCGACAACGCCATCAACGCCATTGCCGAATTTCCCGCGAGGATTTCCTGGTAAGACTGCCCAGTCCAATCCGAGGCAAAGCCACCCGGCAGCGACTTGTCGACAAGGTTGTCGATGATCTGCATCGCCTGGCCAGTGGAGTACCCCGGCGCGGGCATGCCCACGATCTCGACCGCCGAGTAGCCGTTGTAGCGCGAGAGTGCCTGCGGGCCGACACCCCACTTGGCCTTCACCACACTCGAGAGCGGCACCATGTTGTACGGACTGATGGCGCCGTTGCTCACCGATGGATTCACGGGGCTCAGTGCACCGCTCGGCGAGGTCCCCGCGCCGCTCGCGCCGGCGGCGGCGCTCGAACCAGACGAGGCGCCCGTCACGCCGCTCGGCGTGTAGATGTGCCCCAGCGCGTCGAGTCCCATCCGGAACGGCGCGTCAGCCTGAAGGAAAACGCGCTTCAGCCGTCCATCGTATGCGAATTCGTTCACATAGACCGGGGCGAGATCCATTTGAATGCTGTTATAGACGTCCGGCAACGAAAGCCCCATCGATTGCGCCTGAACGCGATCCACGGCCAGCTGAAGCTGGGGTGCCTCCGGCAACGAGTTGGGCCGAATACCGAAGAGCCTCGGGTCCCGGCCCGCCTCCGACAGCAACTGGCCTTCCGCCTTCGCGAGGTCGGCCCGCGATTGACCATTGCGCGCCTGCAGATACATATCGACGCCGGCGAATTGGCTCAATCCGCGTATGGTCGGCAGGTTCGTGACGAAGATCCTCGCGCCGTCGACGCCGCTCAGTATCTTGTTGGCCTGCGGAATCAACTGCATCGCGCTTTGCGAACGCTTGCCCCAATCGGTGAGCTTGATGAACGCCATGCCGACGTTTTCGCTTTGACCGACGAAGCTGAAGCCCTCCACGGCAAACACGCTGTCGATGTCCTTGCCGATCGGACTGTTTTTGAGCTTGCCGTCGACTTCGTCCATGACCTGCTGGGTACGTGAGAGCGTCGCGCCAGAAGGCAGATTGACGATCGCCAGCATGAAGCCCTGGTCCTCATCAGGGACGAACGCCGTCGGCAGGCGCGTGTAAAGCACGCCGGCCAGTGCGGCAAGCGTGATGAAGAGCACCATCCAGCGCGGGGCACGTCGGACAATCCGGCCGACGCTGCCGACATACCAGTTGCCGAACCGGTCGAACCCACGATTGAACCATTGAAAGACGACGTTGGAGCTTGCGTGATGCGAAGGCTTGAGGATGGCAGCACACAGCGACGGCGTGAATGACAACGCGAGGAATGCCGAGAACACCATGGACACGGCGATCGTCAGCGCGAACTGCGAATAGATCATGCCGGTCGCGCCCGGCTGCATCGCGGACGGAACGAACACGGCGGCAAGCACCACCGTGATCGCGATAATCGCCCCCGAGATCTGGCCCATGGCCTTGCGGGTCGCCGCCCCGGGACTGAGGCCTTCGTCACGCATGAGGCGCTCGACGTTTTCAATCACGACGATTGCGTCGTCCACCACGATGCCGATGGCGAGCACCATCCCGAACAGGTTGAGCTGGTTCAGCGAGAAGTGCAACAGCGACAGGCCGATAAATGTGCCGAGCAACGCAACCGGGATGACGAGCGTCGGAATGATGGTGGCCCTCACGTTCTGCAAAAAGAGCAGCATCACGACGAAGACGACGGCGATCGCCTCGACGAGCGTGTGCACGACGTCGGAAATCGAGGCGGTGATGAACGGCGTCGTATCGTACGGCACCGTCCATGTCACGCCCGCAGGGAAGTCGCGAGCCAGTGTCGCCATTTCAACCTTGACGGCCTTGGCCGTGTCGAGCGCATTCGCACCTGGCAGCAGGTAGACGCCCAGGCCGCCAGCAGCCTTGCCGTTATAGGCGGCGGAGGTGCCGTAGCTTTGCGCGCCAAAACTCACGCGGGCGACGTCGCTCAGTCGAACCACGCTGCCATCGCTGTTCGTGCGCAGGATGATGTCGCGAAACTGCTGCTGCGAGGAAAACAACGTATCGCCCGATACCGTCGCCGTGAAGACCTGGCCATTGACGGCTGGATCCGCGCCCAGCGAACCGGTTGCGAACTCGGCATTTTGGGCCTGGACGGCACTCAGCACCTGCGAAGTCGAAAGACCGTAGCCTTGCAGCTTGTCGGGGTTGAGCCAGATCCGCAACGCGTATTCCGAGCCCAGCATGAAGGTATTGCCCACGCCGTTGATACGGCCGATGACGGGTTGCAGCCGCGACGCGATGATGTCGCTCAGGCGCGCCGCATCGATGGCCGGGTTGGTCGATTGCAAGCCGACGAAAAGCAGAATGTCGGTGCTCGCCTTCGCCACGACGATCCCCTCCTGCGTCACCTCGGCCGGCAGCAGCGGCTGGGCGAGCGAGACCTTGTTCTGCACCTGCACCTGTGCGATGTCCGGGTTCGTTCCGGGCGCAAAGGTCAGCGTGATGGTGGCTGTCCCGTTGCCATTGGAGGTCGAGCTGAAGTACAGCAGGTTGTCAATGCCGGTCAGTTGCTGCTCGATCACCTGCGTGACCGTCGATTCCATCGTCGAGGCATTGGCGCCCGGATACGTTGCCGTCACGGTCACCTGGGGCGGAGCAATCTGCGGATAGGAATCGACCCCGAGGTGCTGCAGCGAAATCGCACCGAACAGGCAGATGAGGATGGGGATGACCCAGGCAAAGACCGGGCGATCGATAAAGAAACGTGACATGATACGGACTCCCTACGAACTGCTGCCGGCGCGACGGCCGCCCGATGACGGCGCCGCGCCGCTCTGCGTCAACCTCGTGCCTTGATCAGGCTCCGACCACGGGGTGGCTTTGGCGAGGATCCCCTCGTGTACGTTCTGCACACCTGTGACGATCACACGATCGCCAGCCGAAAGCCCCCCTGTGACAATCCAGTCGCTACGCCAGGCGTCGCTGGTATCGACGTCCTTGCGGACCACCTTGCCGTTGGCACCCAGGACCATCGCGTAGGAGCCGACTGTGTCGCGCTGGATGGCTTGCTGGGGAACCAGGTACACATCGTTGCGCTGGCCAAGGTCGGCATTGAGCGATACGTACATGCCCGGCAGCAATTGATGCTGCGGATTGGGTATCTGCGCGCGCAGGCTGACCGCGCCTGTGGCTGCGTTCACGGAAGCATCCGTGAAATCCAGCGTGCCGAGCTGATCGTAGGGTGTGCCGTTGGGCAGGATGACCTGAACGGTGGTCTTGTTTTGCGCGGCAAGCGCCACGTCGCCTTTGCCCTGTGCCTGCTTCAGCGTGATCAGATCGGCGGCGCTGATCGTGAAGTTCACATAGAGCGGATCGATCTGTTCGACCGTGGCGAGCAATGTCCCGCCAGAACCCGCATCGGCCGTGCCGTTGCCGACGACCGCGCCCGCGGTCACCTGTTGCTGACCCGCAATGCCGCTAATGGGCGAGGTCACCTTCGTATAGCCGAGATTCACGCGTGCGCCAACGACCGCGGCTTCGTCTGCCTTGACCTTGGCAGCGGCACTGCGTTCAGCCGCGTCGGCGTCGTCTGTGGTCTGTTGCGATACGGAGCCGATCGGCAGCAGCTTGTGATAACGGTCTGCAGTGACACGATCGTTCGCGTAGGTCGCCTCGTCCTGAGCGAGCGTGGCGAGATCGGTATTGAGCACGGTCTGGTAGTAGGTGGGGTCGATCTCGAACAGGGTCTCTCCTGCCTTGACCTCCGCGCCTTCCGTGTAGAGGCGCTTCGTCAGCACACCGGACACGCGCGCCGTGACGTTCGCGCTGTAATAGGCAGACAGGCGTCCGACGAAACTGCGGGTCAGCGGCACGTTGCCGGGTTCTGCTTCCATGACGCCGACCTGTGGCACAGGGGGAGCCGGAGGCGGATTATTTCTGCTGCAGCCAAAAAGCGCTACGAGGCCGATTGAGATAATCGATGAACGTAGAAGGAGTGACATGATTGAAACCGCTCGAACAAAATCGGAAAAAAATAGCGCGCGCAGCCCCGGTGCGCATGCTGTCAATGGCTACTCGTGGACGGCGCGGCGGCATTGGCAGGCACCTCATTGGCTTCGTCCCATTGCCATCCGCCGCCCAGGTTTTTGATCAGCGTTACGCTGCTCAAGGTCAGCGACGCCTGCGTGTCCACGAGGTTCTGCTGCGCCAGCAGCAACGTGAGCTGCTCGCTAAAGAGACTTTGTCTGCTTGTGGTGCCGATCTGGTACTGCGCATGCTCGCTATCGAAAAGCTGCTTGTTCCGCTGGTAGATATCCGCGTACGCGTGTTCCTGCTGTGCCAGATGGTTCCAGGAGGAGAGGCTGTCCTCGACGCTCTCGAACGCGGACAGCACTGTCTGGCGATACCCGGCCACCGCTTCGTCATATGTCGCGCGAGCTCCATGCACTGCGGCCGTGCGCGCGCCGCCGTCGAAAATCGTCCCCGCCAGCTGGGGGCCTAGCGTCCAGTAGCGGCTCGGCAAGGAGAACAGATTCGCCAGCGCGCTATGCTGGAAGCCGCCTTGCGCCGACAGCGTCAGGTTCGGGAAAAACGCCGCCTCGGCGGCGCCGATCTTCGCGTTCGCCGAGGCGGCCGCGCGCTCGGCGCTCACAACGTCATAGCGCCGTTCGAGCAGCTGCGAAGGCAATGAAAGCGGAACGGACGGTGCAACGAACGCATAGTGCGGCTCGGACGCTATGGAGAACTTGCCGGGCGGCACGCCCGTCAGGACCGCGATGGCGTGCTCATACTGTTCGCGTGCCGTTTGCGTGGACTGAAGGTCGGCAATGACGACCTCCAGCGTGTCCTGCGCGGTTAGCACGCTGTCGTTCGAGGACTCGCCTTGTGCGTAACTCGCCCGCGTCATGTCGAGAACGCCTGCATCGATCCGCCGTTGTTGCTCGAGCAGGTCGATATCGACGTCCGCCTGGCGAAGTTCGAAGTAGTCGCTCACCACGCTCGCGGCAATTGACAAACGCTGCCCTGCCAGTTGCGCGTCGCTCGCCTGCGCACTCGCCTTGCTCGACTCGATCTCGCGGCGGACTTGCCCCCATAGATCGAGCTCCCAGGTAGCGGCGGCGTCCGCCGTGACGGTGTTGTGCACACCGGGACTCAGGGCGCCGCCACTTGCCGCGACTGCGCCTTCCCCTGTTCCCGCGCGCGAACCTGATATACCGGCCGAGATCGTCGGAAAGAGACTCGCGGTATTGGCGGCCACGGTGGCTTGCGCTAACCGGTAAGCCGCCTCGGCTTGCGCGATCGATTGATTGGCCTGGAGCGCCTGTTCCACCAGCTGCGTCAGCGTATCGTCGTGATAGTCGCGCCACCACGTGCTCGAGAGTGTCGCCTGTGGGTCCGCCTGCGCCCGTTGCCACTCGACACCTTCCTTGAAACTGGTGGGAATATCGATCGTCGGCTTGCGGTAGTCCGGCCCCACCGCACAACCTGCGCTCACCAGCGCCACGGCAATCGTGCAACCACAAAGCACGACATGCCGAAAAGCGCGCCAACGATGCCGCGGTGCGTCGCCGCGCAAGTTGCAAGGAATGTTCATCTTTAACCTGTCACTAAAGGGTCGCCCGAAGGGCGAGTTGATCCGCGTTCGCGGTCATGCATTTCTAGAAGGGATACGCCGCCAGTTCTTCGCGGCGCGTCACCCATTGCCATTCGGTGAACTGATCTGCATTCGTGAACGTGCTGTAGTTGTGCCCGTTGCCGGACATACCGAACCCGCCCATCGGCCCGAACACCTCGTGCATGATCGTCTGGTCGTTGATGTGAACGATGCCCGCATGCAGCCGGTCGGCAATCCGCTGGGCCCGGCATGAATCGGAAGAAGCGACCGCCGCAACCAGGCCAAAGCGGTTCTGGTTGGCCAGCGCAACCGCTTCGTCGTCGTCCTTGAACACGGTTACCGCGGCAACGGGACCGAAGATCTCTTCGTCGAACGCAGGCATGCCCGGCGCGACGTCGACCATGACGGTCGGCTGGAAGAACAGGCCGTCGCGCGACCCGCCGGCAAGAATCTTCGCGCCCTTGCTTGTCGACTCCGCCACGATCCGGTCGACGTTGGCGGCCTGCCGCTCGTTGATGATCGGGCCAAGGTGGAAATCGCCCTTGAACGGATCGCCGACCTTGAGCGCGCCGGCTCGCCGCACGAGGCTCTCGACGTACGCATCGGCAATGGACGCCTGCACGAGATGCCGGCCCGTGGACATGCAGATTTGTCCTTGATGCATGAACGAACCCCACGCCCCGGCGCTCGCCGCAGCTTCGACATCGACATCGTCAAGCACGATGTAGGGATTCTTGCCGCCGAGCTCGAGGCTCGCACGCTTGAGCAAGCCGCCCGCTACGGCGCCAATCTGCTGCCCCACCCGGGTGGATCCCGTAAAGCTGATCATGTTCACGCGCTGATCCCGCACCAGCGCATCACCCGTCTGCGCGCCACCGGGAAGAACATGGAACAGTCCCTGCGGAAGCCCCGCCATTTCGAACAAGCGCGCATAGAGGGCGCCCCCGCAGACCGGCGTCTGCGGATCGGGCTTGAGCAGCACGGCGTTTCCGGTGGCCAGCGCCGGCGCGATGGCGCGCGCCGCGAGCAGCAACGGGGAGTTCCACGGGGTAATGACCCCGACCACCCCAATGGGGATTCTGCGTGCCATGCTCTGCCGGCCCTTCACGTCGCTCGTTGCAATGACGCCGGTCGGCTGGCTGGCCAACGCGGCAGCCTCCAGAATCTCGCGTATCGTCAGCTTCACCTCCAGTTGCCCCTTCGGACGTATCGCCCCGGTCTCCCGGACGATCTGGAGGGTGATATCTTTGGCGTAGACCTGCAGCAAACGCGCGACCTCACGCAAGATATCGCCGCGCTGAGGTCCAGGCATCGCGGCCCAGACGCGCTGCGCATCGGCCGCGATCGCAGCGGCGGCCGACACGTCGGTGGCCGATGCGCACCCAATCGATCCCATTGCCTCGCCGGTCGCCTTCTCGGTCACCTGGATCGTACCGGCGCCGCCGGCTTTCCATCCGCCGCTATAGATTCTGTTACGCCACACTGCTGCTGACATCAGCTCGCTCATGGACATTTGCTTTCTCCTGTTACCCGGATGAGGAGGCAGACCATTTGGATTCCTCAATAGTTAGATCAATCGCAAAGCACTCTTCAAGTGCAATCGTGCTTCTCATCCATCTGCTCCGCTAGTGCGCGGTATGTCCTGCTCGCCTGGCGATGAGGTGGTACCGGCTGGGAACTTCCAACATCTACCGGGCCGAGTATATTTGAGTTCTCAAATAAATGGACCGACGACATTTACATACACCGTTGCATATTTCGGCATAATGCTTCGCGGGATCGGTCGGTGAAGGCGTTGTGGCTGTGCGGAATTTCGCAGCCGCAATGGTCAGTTGGAAAGCGCTGCCGAATGGACGAGACGTCCATTCGTGTCAAGGCGAGGTGCCAGCGGCCCGTCTGTTGGAACTGGGGCACGAACGCCCCCCCGGTTCGGCTATCGCCGGCCTGCATATTGGGTCACAAGCTCTGCCAGCTTGCGCTTTTGTTCGAGCGTACGATGATCACCATAAATGACGGTGACGAGCATTGCCCGACCGGTTCTGGTCAAATCTGGTTTGCGCTCCCTGCCGCCTGCGTCCATGGAGGCGCCAGGGTGATCGGAGAGAGCAACCGTTAGACGGTTGCCGCTCCTGACTCAATGTTCTCTACGTGCTGCGTCTATTGCGGGTTCGGCTCTTTCATTGCGCAAGATATCCGCCGTCAACCACGAGTTCAGCACCTGTCACGAAGCTCGACTGGTTGCTGGCGAGAAACAGCATTCCCCTGGCCAATTCGATCGGTTGCCCCATCCGGCCGAGCGGAGTCGCTGCGACCACTTTCGCGCTGGTTTCCTCTGCCTGATCTTCGAGCACCATCGGCGTCGCGATGATGCCTGGATGGATCGAGTTCACGCGCACATTGTCAGGTGCGTAAGTGACCGCGGCGTGCTTGGTCAAATGTCGAACTGCCGCCTTGGTTGCGTGGTATGCAGCAGCCCCCGGTATAGCGGAGATGCCCCAAATCGACGAGACGTTGATAATCGAACCCTACTTGTTCGTGCGCATTCCCGGCAACACTTCGCGCATGCCGAGAAAGACACCGGTCAGGTTCGTGTCGAGCACCCGGTTCCAGTCTCCGAGGTTCTCGTCGGCAAGCGCCAACTGGGACCCACCAATCCCTGCGTTGTTGACCAGTACGTCCACGCCGCCATGTCTGTCCTTGATCGTCTGGACGATATCGCGCCAATCGGCCTCACTCGCGACATCCATGACGGAAAAACGGATATTGGGGTCGAGGAATGGCTCTGCTGGTTGATTGACGTCCGTCGCAAAAACGATGGCGCCTTCACTCGCGAACAGTTCTGCGGCTGCTCGACCAATGCCACGTGCGGCCCCCGTGATGAGAACGGCCTTGCCTGCTAGTTGTCCAGCCATGATGTCTCCTTCTTGCGTTGCCATTCAGCCGATGCCGCCGTCGACCGTGATTTCTGCACCGGTAATGTACGAGGCCGCATCTGATGCGAGGAAAAGGACCAGCCGGGCAACCTCGTCCGGTGTCCCAAGCCGCCGCATCGGAATCATCTCTTCATAAAACTTCAGCCGCTCGGGACTGTTTTGCCCAAGCATGGGTGTGTCGATAATGCCCGGGTGAATCGAATTCACGCGGATGCCAAGCGAAGCCAATTCCGACGCCGCGAGCTTTGTCATCCCACGTACAGCCCACTTGCTGCTTGCATAGGCGAAGATGCCGGCAACATTGTTCAGGCCGGCGTTGGAAGAAACGTTGACTATCGATCCCCCACCGCTCTTCGCCATTGCATCGGCTGCCGCGCGCATCCCCAGAAAGACGCCGAGCTGGTTGATTCGATAGTGAAGGTCCCATAGCGCCCTGTCGGTTTCCCGCAGGCTGGCGGGCTTATAGACGCCGGCATTGTTGACGAGGACATCGATCCGGCCGAAACGGTCGAGCGTCTGGCGCATCACTTCGTCCCAGTCCGCCTGTTCTGCCACGTCATGCCGGACAAAATGGCCGTTACTGCCCAGTTGTGCTGCAACGTCTGCGCCACTGTCATGGATGTCCGTGACCACGACTTTCGCCCCCTGCCGAGCGAATAGCGCCGCTTCTGCAGCGCCTTGCCCGCTGGCGGCACCGGTGATGACGGCTACTTTGGCTTCCAAGTCCATCTTGTGCTCCTCCTGGTTGTCGTCCTGACATTGATCTATTTCTATGGACTTATCTTGACACAGCCTGCACGGCCGAAGCAACATAAATCTCCTCGATCGTAGAATTTTTATGGGTCATGATCCGGATGTTTTTTTGTTCGTGTCGCGCCTGCCCTTGTCCATGCCCGTCGTCACCGCGAAGCTGCAATATCAAGGAATATTCATTAGTTATCCGTAGTTATCCGCGCAGGCAACCGAACTCGATGGCGCGATCCCGTTTGAAGGTGACAAGCCGCCCGAGGTCGCTGTCAACCTGGCGATGCGCGGCATGACCGAGCCGGCGACGCTAAAGATCGACTCGCTTAATGGCGCCGCGCCAGGGCTTTTCCACAGCGGTTTAATAGACTCCCTGAGAGCGTGCGAATCAGGGTAAGCACCGAGAGATCGACTGACCGTTGCACAGACCTCAGCAATCGGGTCGTCCGGCGGCTGATCCCCGCAGCTTGCAGCCGGCAGACGAGATGCTTGCATACCCGGACGGGCGACGTGTATCCTGCCCCTTTAAGGTATGACCCTTGTGGAATCGTATGAGTGGCAAGCGAAAGACAGCAGGAACAACAACGAAGGCAGCCCCGTCGTCACTGACGCTTGGACGTCGCCATGATGATGGCCGGCGGGAGCAAGCGCGCGCCATCGAAACCCGCCGTGCGATCATGGACGCCGCGCTGAACGAATTTGCGGAACGCGGTTTCGACGGCGCCAGCATGCGACGTATCGGCGAGCGGGCGGGGCTCGAATATACGCTCATCACGTACCATTTTCGTAACAAGGATACCCTTTGGCACGCGGTGGCCGAGGATGCGTTCGCACAAATCGAAGCCAAATGGAACGAGGCTATTCCGCCTGACTCCGAGATGCCGGCCGCCGAGCGTGTCCGCGAGGAATTCCGGACCTTCCTCAGGTTCACGATCGAGCACACTGCGTTCCACCACTTCATGTTGCGGGAAAACCAGGGAGATAGTCCCAGGCTCGCATGGTTGGTCGAGAACGTGCTCTTAAGGACACGAGAACGGCTTTTGCCGCAGATCCGCGCCGCGCAGGCCAAGGGCGCCATCCTGAAAGCGGATCCCGATCTCCTGTATTACATGCTCATCGGGATGACAACTGTGCTTTCGTCACTGAAGGGCGAAATGAGTGCCTCAATTGGTTTTTCACTCGATGATTCGAAGGCAGTGAATCAGTATTGGAAGTTGATCGAGAAAGCTGTGTTTTTATAACGGCGCCCGGAGAAAATCGCAGGTCTTCCCAATTGGGGCCCCGCCCCGGAATCCGGCGCTGCATGCGTCGGACAACGACGCGAGATCCGTTCAAGCGAACCCCGCACGGCTCGAAGCTCGCCATTCGGCAGCGCTCCATTGCGCGAGCGCCGCAACATTTTGGGCACCGTACTCGCTGCTCGAGAACGTTGGCTCATTGTTTCATGCCAGGAACGATCCGTTAAGTTTTCTCAACTACTCATTGCGTCGTTGAGATGGCTAAATACTGGCAGGCGTGTCGCACCATTCCGACCACCCGCTTCTGGGCGGCCTTTGTGATAGATGCATGGAGATGCAGCTTCATCGGGGTCGGTCCAGCGGGGTTCCCCGCAGGAAGAAAATATGAGCACCTCCAGTCCGCAGCAGTTCAGCAAGCATCGCGATAGCAGCGAATCGCGCCCTGTTGTATTCCGGCACGGGGGCAAGTTGCATGGCCCAGTGACGCGAATTGTCAGCCCATCGGATCTTGGGCAAATTTTGAAGCCATTTGTCTTTCTCGATCGCTTCGATATCCCGGCATCCCTCGGAAATGGATTCAAGATTCATCCTCACTCCGGTATCGCCACTGTCACCATCATGTTGGGCGGCAGCGTCGAGTACTCCGATACAACCGGCAAGTCCGGGCTTCTGGATTCCGGAAGCGTAGAGTGGATGAACGCCGGCGGCGGAGTATGGCACGACGCCCATCCAGTTGGCTCTGAAAATGTTGTGGGATACCAGCTCTGGGTCGCTCTGCCGCCTGAAATCGAAAACGCTCCGGCGACAAGCCAGTACCTCTCTGGCGAGCATGTTTCAACCTGCGGACCCGCGTATATCGTTTTGGGAGAGTACGCTGGGGTGAGGAGCACCCTACTGTCTCCAGACGGCATGAATTATCTGCGCGTCACCTTGCGCTCGGGAGAGCGCTGGACGTATGACACGCCGTCCGGGCACACCGTTGGCTGGGTGTTCGCTCATAGCGGCACGCTGAATGTCTCCGGCACCAGCCTGCACCAGGAGCTGGCTATTTTCCAGGAGTCGGATGGTGCTCTGGAATTCGAAGCGCAAGGGGACACCGAATTCATACTGGGTTCGGCTGTCAAGCACCCGCACGACCTGTGGCTCGGCTATTACTCGGTGCACACCAGCGCGGAGGCATTGGCGCGAGGAGAGGCAGGGATCAGAAAGATTGGCGCTCAACTGGAACTGACTCCGCGCGCATGAGTGCCGGTGTTGAGACTCGCGCAGGCGCACACAAACCCCTCACACACGCCCGCATATCGACCATTGCTTTCGCATTTCGGTGGATACGACGTTCCAGTGACGCACTGGCCGCAGGCCGAGGGACCCGGCCAGTGCATGGCAGATTGCGCAGCGCTACAGGCCTTCCGCCCGGACGATCAATCTGTTGTTTACCGTGCTAACGCCGGTCACACCGCTTGCCGCCGAGGTCGCCAGCTGGATCTGCCCGGTGTCGTTGACATATCCCTCGAGCCATATCAGCCCCCCTTTGGCCACCACTACGATACGATCTGCGTTCAGACCTTTCGTCCTCGTGAGACTGCGCAATACCGCTTTCCTGAGCTTGCGGTCCGCTGCCCGAATCGCCTTTGCCGTGGGCTCCGAAGTCACGGATGCCGGCGCTTGACTGCCGTCCTGGGCGCTCTGTGCGCAGGCACTCGCCCCAATGAGCGCAACCAGCCCTACGGCCGCGTACCGCAGGAATTGACTTCCTCTCATTCAAATTCTCCTTGTCGATCGGCGGCCGGCACATCCCGGTTTCGCCGGTCACGATGCCTTCGCACTGGAATCAGAACTGCCGGGCCGGTCACTAGAAGGTGTGACGCATGCCGAGCACCGCACCTACCGTCGTGCCTGTCGTCCCGTACAGTGCCCCATTGATCGAGATGCCCGTGTTCATGGCCCCATGGTTGTTGACCGCGCCGGCCTGTGCGTAGAGCATGGTGCGCTTGGACAGGGAATAATCGGCGCCCAGCGCCCCCATCACCGAATGATTGGCGGTGTGGTTTCGATCGCTTGTGACCCAAACACCCCCATTCAAATCGAGCGCAGGTGTCACGTGATAGTCGAGACCGCCACCATACACGTTGTTATTGAACGACCCAGCCACCTTGTAGTTGACGAAAGACAGTTTCGCAGTCAAGGCGCCAATCTTGTACGCGGTGCCAATCGTGCGCCCTTCGTACTCCACCGTAGTCGGCACCGGGGTTTGCGCATTGCCACCCGAGTTGCCATCGTAGATGGCGGCGTTGATCATGAAACCGCCCAACTCGTATTTGACGCTCGCCGAATACTGCCGTCCGGCCTGGAAATCTCCTGGCGTACCGCCAAGCGCGTACATCACGCTAGCCTGCAGGCCCGCGATCGTCGGGCTGGTGTACGACAGCGCGTTTGAGTTCTCAATACCTGTCCCGAGCACGTTATCACCCATGTTCACCAAACCGCTTCCGAACAGGGAAAAGTCGCGCGGGTCCGACTCGTACAGTGCAATAAAGAGCGGGGAATATTGCAGACCCGCCTTGATCGTGCCGTACGCACTGTCGAGCGCCATCCATGCCTGGCAGCCAAACAGGTTGCCGTTGCAGTCAGCCAGGCCGCCGTTGGCAACGCTGATCCCGCTCTCGAGCTTGAATGAAACTTTGAGTCCACCCCCCAGGTCTTCCGCTCCAGTCAGGCCAAACACCGATGGGCTGACGCCTCCTTCGATCAGCGATATCTGCTTTCCCGCGTTTTGACCCGGAGTTGTGCCAACTGCCTTGCTCGTATAAAGCAGTCCGCTATCGACGACCCCGTACAGCGTTACACTGCTTTGAGCTTGTGCAACACCCGTGGCCAGCAGGCTCGCTGCGCAGGCCATCACTCTCAAACCAGAACCTCTGCGCTTTCTCATAGACTATCTCCTTAACCATCGTTTCAATCCCTATTTCTCTTATGTTTATTCCACTATGTGTTATGTTTTTGAATATTCAATTCAATGCATTAGCACTGCTATATTTTTGCCACATGGAATCAAAGGCGCCTGACGAGTCTAAAAACTGTGCGCGCGTCGCCTTGATGTCAACTTTGTGGTTTGAGCCAGGCGCCATTTCAGGATGCGGCGCTAGTCCCGCCTACGAGCCCCGGGGCGCAATCCGGCTCTCGGCGGATCGGAGACTTCGCGGCGTGCGCGGCCCCCATCGCATTGCATACGGCCTCCACACTACGCTGGCGACGGAGCGCTCAGAACAAGTGCCGCATTCCGACTGTGGCGCCAAAAGTTGCTCCGGGCGCCCCAAAAGTCGCACCGTTTCCCGACACGCCGGTGTCCATCTTTCCGTGGTTGTTGACGAATGCAAACTGGGCGTAGAGCGACGTCGCGAGCGAGAGGTTATACGTCAGGCCAGTTGCCGCCAGGATCGAATGATTGCGTGTGTCGTTGCCATCGCTCGTGTACCAGACACCGGCGTCGACGTACGTTGCAGGTGTGATCCGATAGTTGAATCCACCCCCATAGACGCGACTGTCGAACGACCCCGAAACCCTATAGTTAACGAACACGGCTCTCAAGGTCAATTTCTCGAAGCTGTAGCTGGCGCCGATCGTACGGCCGAAGAAGGGCACGGTGCTGGGCACAGGGGTCGTCGCAGCCGTGCCTCCCCCGTTACCGCTATACATTGCGGCGGTGACCATGACCGGCCCATCCGTATAATTCAGGCTAAACGAATATTGACGTCCTGCCTGAAAATCTCCAGCGATCCCGCCCAACGCGAGCATCGCGTTGCCCTGGAAGCCTGCGACGGTTGGGCTCTCGTATGAAATCGCATTCGAGTTGTAACCCCCCGTGACGAACACGTTGTCGACATAAATTGGGACGACGCTTCCGAAGTAAGATGAGCCTCGCACTTCCGAGGAGACCAGCGAGAGCAAGAACGGTGAAAACTGCAGCCCAGCCCTGACTGTTCCGTAGTCGCTCTGAATACCAACGAAAGCCTGACGACCAAAGAAATTGCCATTGGAATCACTAAAACCCCCGTTGGCCAAATTGATACCGCTTTCGAGGGTAAAGATCGCTCTCGTACCGCCACCGAGATCTTCGGATCCTTTGAAGCCGAACAACGATGGCGTCATACCGCCACTAATCAGCGAGAACTGGTGGCCTGCATTTTGACCGGTGGTCAGATCCAGCGTCTTGCTCGTATACAGGATGCCGGCGTCCACGACACCGTACAACGTCACACTGCTTTGAGCATGGGCTGTTGGCTCAAATCCTCCGAGTAATACGCAAATTGCGACGCGAAAATATCTTCTGAAGAAGTTCATGACAACCTGATTCAGTTGACTCACTTATGTCTCTGGCCAATTGAATGTAAAACTCAGCAATCCAGCCAGATAAGTGACGAATAAAAATCGGTCTTCAACAACGCAGCAGCCGCCTCGAGATTCGTGATGTCACGCGAAGAATGCGGAACATCGGACGATCTCGAGTTGCCGCCCCAAAGTGCTCCGCCTCACTGAGCCGCAATTTTCCCGGTCATTCGAGCGCTCGCTAGCGCCATGCCAAGCGCCACCAACAGGACCAGCGACGACACCAGAACCTGCATCGAAAAGTTTTTGTCCGCGTCCAGCCCACTCGCGATCGCTTGCCCGGCAGCCAGTCCGAATGGCATCGCCGCGCTGCTCAGCATCGCAAATCTCCCCTCGGAATCCGCGCTCGAAAGGACGCCCAAATAATATGGAATGCTAAAGATCCAGAACATCATGATCAGGGAAGCGCAGATAGCCAGATCCACCCGGTCAGAAACGACACGCAGCGCGAGCATCGTCGTAGCCATTGCCAGTGTTCCCAGAATGATCGGCAAAGTGCGCCCGAACCGAAGTCCGATCAGCGATACCAGTAGCCCACCAACAATGCCGCCGAATCCGGCCATCGTGAGGGCGTACGCAACTGCGTCCGAGGGGATCCCATGAGCGAGCGCGATCTCCGCGACGAACGGCCAAACCCCGCCAATGCCGATCAGAAACAGAAACATGCCGATCAAGCCAAGCATCCCGGCGACCCCGGAAGTCGAGCGCTTTGCGCGTGAAGTGATGCCGGGCGAATTCGACTGCGAAGCCTCTCGCGGAAACCAGCCTATTGTGCATGCGGTAAGCAGTGTGACCGCGAGCAGCACATACATGGTGCCGCTATATCCTTTACTCACGGAGAGCCAGGACAAGATCCACAGGATCAGCGTCACTGTGAGCTGGTTTGTGGTAATTGCCAGACCAAAGTTTCGATCCGGCGTGCGTGTTCTGGACACGGCTGCGACCGCGATTGCATAGGTGATACCGATCCCGAAACCGGCGACAGCACGGCTCGCGATCAGAAGATGATAGGTAGGCACTAGCGCGCTTGAAAGGTGACCCAGTGCAGCGATCATCAGGCCAAACGCCAAAAAGCGCCTGCGGTCGATGCGCGAAATCAAAATCGACGTCAGGATCACTGCGGCACTCATGCCGGTCAGCTCGGTAGCGGTCAAACTCGACGCCTGCGCCTGGTCAATCGACCCGCTACTGATGTAACCGGCTACCAATGCGGGCGTCAACAGCATCGTCATAGCGCCGAGATTGGTCATCGAAATCATCGCGGCCAGTGATGTCGGGCGATCATGGCCACCCACGTCGTTCCCGCCACTGCTCTGCGCGGACTGTTCGGGAACTGCGATCTGATTGGTGTTTGTCATTGTGAGAAATTGACTTCATCAGTTAGGGGCATAAGGACGGCTCGCGCATCGGTACGCTCTGGCCGGATCGATCGAGTCTTCCAGGTTCGTCTTTTCTGTCGTTCTGGTCGCAACTGCTTTGAAACAATCTTGGCACAGCTCCTCCGTGGGAATCAATATAAATTTGATCGATCGTGGAGTTTATTGGGGACGTCCCTAAGCCGGAATTTGCAGGAAACCTAAAGTTCTCGAACCTGCGGGCCACAGTCGAACTGATGGTCGAGTGCTGACACGGCCGACGCCAAGGTCTCCGAGACTGTCACCACCACCCGACGGCCTGCCACCACGCCCATGCGGTCAGTGCTCCTGTTGCCTCCCATGCAGCCGTAGACGCCGGCACCAGGGAATATCCCTGGCTATCAAATCCGGGGGGTTGTCCGGTCGCCACGGGCGCTGCGAACTCCCGATGCCGCTCTGCACAAGATCGCCTTCCCCGTTTGGCAGCAAGGGGCCGCAGACGCAAACGGCACTTCGATCCCTGACTCGATCGCTCCCGACAACCACATTTGGCGAAGGCAGGCATACCCTCAGTTCAATCACAAAATCTCCACGATCGTAGAATTTTTAAAAAAGACATGCTAATGTGAAGCCATCGGATGCGGTACCCAACAAGGCGCCCGCTAGGGGCAGAACATGGAAGGAGATAGATCGTGGTCGACGTACCTGTACTTGTGGTGGGTGGAGGCCCGGTTGGGCTCGCTACGGCTCTGGAGCTTCAGTCCCGTGGCATCAAAACGCTAGTGGTGGAACGAAACCCAGGAACGACGCGACACCCGAAGATGGATGTCACGAACGGTCGCAGCATGGAGCACTTCCGCCGCCTTGGCGTCGCCGACCGGATTCGCGGTGTAGCCGTACCGCCCGAGAATTGCATGGACGTTTCGTGGGTGACCCGACTTAACGAGTGGGAATTGGCTCGTTTCCATTACCCGGACGTTCATGCCTGGCGTGAGCGCATCCGGAACAACAATGACGGCTCACAACCGCTGGAGCCGAACATGCGGCTCAGCCAGGTCGTTCTCGAACCTACCCTTTGTGAAGTGCTGAAGGAATCCCCGCTGGTCGAGCTTCGCTTTGGCTGGGCATTGCAGAGCTTCGTTCAAGATGCGGACGGCGTGACGGCAACGGTGCGTGAGACCGCAACTGGGAAGACGGAAGAAGTACGCTGCACCCTGCTCGCAGGATGCGATGGTGGCAGCAGCGTTGTGCGCGAATCGCTGGGCTTTTCCTGGGAAGGAAACTTCAACATCGCGCAATTCTATATGGTCCATTTCCGGTCGCCGGCAAAAGACCTTCTGCAACGCTTCGGCATCGCGTGGCACTACCAGTCTCCTCTGGGCAGCACGCTCATCGCCCAGGATGACAAAGACATCTTCACGATACATTGCCTCCTCCCGGAAGGCGTAGATCCGAAGACCATCGATCCCGTCCAGCTCGTGCATCAGTCGATTGGCACGGCGTTCCCGCTGGAAGTGCTGCAGGCTAACCCGTGGTCTCCACACCTGGTGCTTGCGACGGGTTACGGACGAGATCGGGTTTGGCTGGCCGGCGATGCCGTCCATCAATACATTCCGACTGGCGGCTACGGGATGAACACCGGCATTTGCGATGCTGTTGATGTCGGCTGGAAGTTTGCGGCAGTGCTCCAGGGCTGGGGTGGCCCGAAGCTGCTGGAGAGCATCGAGGCGGAACGCCGTGCCGTCGGCGCCCGCAATCTCGAAGGGTCCCGCTCACACATGGGTGTCCGCTTCCGCCTTGCAAAAGCCTATGACCCGAAGATGCATGAGGATAACGCCGAAGGCGCCGCGGCGCGTGAGGCCTATGGCCAGCTCATCAAGGAGCTCGGTAACGCGGAAAACGAATCGCTTGGCATCGAGCTCGGTTTCCGGTATCGCGAGTCGCCCATTATCTGCGCCGAGGGCAACGAGCCGGAATGGGACAGCCTGCGATATATCCCGAGCACGTGGCCGGGCGTGCGCGCTCCGCACGTTTTCCTGAATGACGGTCGCGCAATGTTCGACCTCTTCGGCCAGTGGTTCACGCTGCTTCGCTTCAGTGATGCAAGTGCTGAACCCATGATCGAAGCCGCGCGCGAACGTGGCGTGCCGCTCACTGTAGTGGAGATTCGCGACGAGCACGCGCGGGCCATCTATGAACGCGACTTTGTCCTGGTGCGTCCTGACCAGCACGTCGCGTGGCGTGGCGACGCCATGCCATCGGACGCGTACGCGGTCATCGATCGAGTTCGAGGAGCGTGACCATGCAAACCGGTGACCATTCACACGAACAAATGCCCATTCGTCCGATCGAACGTCCAGAGCCGATCGTCCGTGCCAGATCCGTCGCTCATGTCGTCCTGGAACGCAGCGACGTGGAAAAGATGGCGCAGTTCCTCATCGACTTTGGTTTTCACCCCTGCGAAGCCACGCTCGGGCAACCACGCCATTTCCGCGGTCACGGAACGTTTCCGTATTGCGTCGAGCTGGTCCCCTCTGAACGCGATGCGTTCGTTGGCTTCGCGCTTGCGGCCGACAGCGCTGAAGATCTCAGGACGCTCGCCGACGCCGAAGGTGTCCCGATCGAGGCGTGTGTCGGTCCCGGCGGTGGTATGCGCGTTCGCTTGACCGACCCGGACGGACGGCGCGTCGACTTCATTCACGGATTCTCCACCGTGGCGCCAATGGAGACGCGCGCCGCCCTGCTGGCAGTCAATACCCCCATGGAAAAGCAGCGCGTCAATGCCCCTGTCCGCACTCCTGTGCAGCCTGCCCCGGTTTTCCGCATCGGCCATGTCGTCCTCCAGACAACGAGCTTCGACGTGACCGCTCAATGGTACATGCGGCGCTTCGGTTTCATCCCGTCGGATATCAATTCCCTTCCCGACGGAAGCCCCATGCTCGGATTTTTTCGATTCGATCGCGGCGCAGAACCCAGCGACCACCACAGTCTGGCGATTCTCGAGGGACCGGAGCCCGCGCTGCTGCATATTTCCACGGAAACTCTGGATATCGAAGCGGTTGGTCAAGGACATCAGTACCTGCGCGCTCAAGGGTGGACGCCGCATTGGGGTATCGGCAGGCATAAGCTCGGCAGCCAGGTCTTTGACTACTGGCAGGACTCGGTGGGGGACGAGTGGGAGCACTACGCCGATGGCGACGTGATGACGGATCAATTTCCCACCGGCTATCACCCGCTCAACAGAGGTGGCTTGTGGTCGTGGGGCGATGACATACCTGACTCGATGCGGCCGGACGACGACATTCCCGAGGGTGTCCACCCCAAGGTCAAGGCGTTCATAGAAGCGCTGCAAGAGCCACCCCGCCCGTGGCTGCGATAACTCCCATCCATCATTGACTCGCTCAACAAAACAAGGTGAGCGAAAAGGAAGCTTGAAATGGCTATTCTGATCCTTCGATATCGCGATGACAGCGGCGCATCACGCTGGGCCAAACTCGTGTCTGCTGCGCCGAAAGCCGCCGATGATGTCATCGACGTCATCGACCTCCCCGTGGCGGAGAATTCCACGACCGATATGGTCATTGCGGCATACGATCAAAATCCGGAGCGCTTCGACAGCGGCGACGTAGTAAAAGTCACGGCTCGCCAACTGCAAAGCCCTGTGACAAGCGACGCAACAATCATTTGCCAAGGTCTGAATTACGGATCGCACGCCGCAGAAGCCGGCCACCACAACCGTCAACAGAACCTGCTGTTCGCGAAGGCAAGCACTACGCTATCCGGGCCGTATGACGCAATCGTCCGCCCTAAGGGCGTCGAGCTTCTCGACTACGAAGTGGAGATCGGCGTTGTTTTACGCTCGCGATTGACTGCAGGGACCGTCGTGGACGAAACGAACCTCGGTGAATATGTCGCCGGCGTGGTGCTCTGCAACGACGTGTCGGCACGCGACACCATGTTTGGCGCCTCGTTCTTGCAGTGGTACCAGGGAAAGAGTTATCGCACCTTCTGTCCCGCAGGTCCGGTGCTGTATCTCCTCGAGCGAGACGAAGTCGCCACTGCCCTCCTGAACCTGGAGATCTCGCTGGTTTATCGCGACGTTGAGCGGCAGCGTGCGGTCAGCTCACAACTGATCTACAAGCCCGCCGAGACGCTGACTCAACTCGCGGGCATCATGGACCTCGAGCCGGGCGACCTGATTTTGACCGGTACACCTGGCGGCGTCATCGCCCAGGGCACCCCGAAACTGGTCGAATCACTGAAGACGTATCTGCTTGATGACCAACGCCGTCGAGAAGAGATGATCGTCGAAATGAAGACGCTCGCCGATTTTCTGCAGCCCGGGGACACCCTCACTTTGACGATGCGCGACCTGAATCGTGGCCTCGAATTGGGAGGGCAGCACAGCACGATCGCCGAAGACTCCCCACACAAAGCGTGATCAGTATGATGAACCGCCGTGTGATCCTGAAGGGACGACCGCAAGGTATCCCTCTGGCCGAGCACTTCGAGCTGGATTCAGCGCCGCTGCGCGCACTCGACGATGGACAGATCCTGGTACGTAATCACTACCTGTCCGTCGATCCGGCGATGCGCGGCTGGCTGTCCGATGCCCAGAGCTACGGCGCTCGAATCGAGGTCGGCGATGTCATGCGCGCATTTGCCGTTGGCGAGATCGTCGAGTCCCGCAACGAGTCCTTCGTGCCTGGTGAAAGGGTAATGGGCCTGTTCGGCTGGCAAGAATACGCGTGCGTCGACCCGCAATCCGTTCTCCTGAGGATAGACGAACATGACTTCCCGATCTCGCTTTCTCTCGGTGTGCTCGGACTCAACGGAATAGCGGCCTATTTCGGCTTGATGGACGCATGCGCCCCCAAAGCTGGGGAAACCGTGGTGGTATCGACCGCCGCAGGCGCGGTCGGTTCATGCGTTGGACAGATGGCCAGAAATCTCGGCTGCCGCGTCATCGGTATCGCCGGGGGGCCCGAAAAGTGCAAGCTGTGTATCGATGAGTTCGGCTACGACGACGTGCTGGATTACAAGCATGAACCGGATCTCGCATCCGCCATTGCTCGCGCATGCCCGGACGGTGTGGACGTGTATTTCGACAATACCGCCGGCCCCATCAGTGATGCCGTGATCCGCCATATTTCGGCAGGCGCGCGCATCGCGATATGCGGCACCGCGTCCATCTCAAGCTGGGATCCGTGGCCCACGGGGCCTCGCTACGAAAGGCATCTACTCGTCAAGCGTGCGACGGTTCGGGGCTTCATTGCGCTCGACTACGTCGATCGGTATCCAGAGGCCGTTGCCCGGCTAGGACGCTGGATCAAGGAGGGCCGACTGCGCTATCGCGAGGAAATCCTGGAGGGGATCGAGCAGGCGCCCAGTGCGATCTCCCGCCTCTATACGGGCGAGAACCAAGGGAAGTTGCTGATTCGCCTTCCTGCATCAAGAGGATAAGACCATGTCGAAAGTCATCATTAGTTGCGCAATAACGGGGGCCGTTCACACGCCAACCATGAGCCCGCATCTGCCTGTTACGCCCGAGGAAATCGCAGCGCAGGCCATCGAGGCAGCCGAAGCCGGAGCTTCCATATTGCACCTGCATGCCCGCGATCCGCTGAATGGAAAACCCACGCCGGATCCGGACGTCTTCATGCGCTTTCTTCCGCGCATCAAGGAAGGCACCAACGCAGTCGTGAACATCACGACCGGCGGCGGCCAGGGAATGTCCCTGGAAGATCGAATCGCACCGGCAGAACTCGCGTCACCGGAACTTTGCTCCCTCAATATGGGATCGATGAATTTCGGCATGTACCCGATGCTGGCTCGCTATCAAGAGTTCAAGTACGACTGGGAACGCCCTTACCTCGAAGCATCCCGCGACTGGATCTTCCGTAACACGTTCAGCGACATCGAGAACATCGTTGAGCGGCTCGGGAAGGGTCATGGAACCAAGTTCGAGTTTGAATGCTATGACATCAGTCACCTGTACACACTCGCGCACTTCCTCGATCGCAAGCTGGTGACCCCTCCCCTGTTCGTTCAGTCGATCTTTGGCATCCTCGGCGGTCAAGGTGCCGATACCGAGAACCTGCTCCACGCCAGGCGCCTTGCTGACAAGCTCTTCGGCGATGATTACCGCTGGTCCGTCATGGCCAGTGGCAAGCATCAGATGCCGTTCATCACGATGGGCGCGATCAACGGCTCGAGCGTGCGCGTGGGGTTGGAGGACTCACTCTACGCAGGTAAAGGCAAGCTCGCGACCTCGAACGCGGAGCAAGTTCGACTGATCCGCTCGATTCTTGAGCCACTCTCGCTCGAGATTGCCACGCCGGACGAAGCACGTGAAATTCTGGCCCTGAAAGGCTCTGACAACGTCAAATTCTGAGGTAGTCAACATGTCGAATTCCCGTCAAGATTCCAAACACATCACCACTATTAAGGAATACTTTATTCTTGGTGATGCTGGCCGACCAGAGCTCTTCGATCTGTTCACAGATGATTTTCAGTTCTATTTTCCGAAGTTTGGTGTTGGCCGAGGAAAGGCCGAATTTGCGGAATTCGCGACCGGGCTTCTTGGCTCACTGAAGTCGATCTCGCACGACATCGGCGCGTTGAAATTTTTCGAAGGTACCGACTACGTCGTGGTTGAAGGCACAACCCAAGGCGAATATGCCGATGGGACACGATGGCAGGGTGGCGAAACCCCCGGAGGCCGGTTCTGCAGTGTCTATGAATTCGCGAGCGACGGGCGGATCAAGCGAATGCACATCTATCTCGACCCGGACTACGCAGGGCACGACTCAGATCGCTTTCTCTGGGGCACGAGCCGGGTGTGGTAATGCCGCGTAGCACGCGATATCGCCACTCGGCGACAGTATCCGGCGTGCGCGTTTGGCGCGCTGCCGGCTTTCAAATTGGGTAACCGCTTCACGCTTTAAACTAAACGAGCATGCAATCCGCCGAACCTTTTATTGAGTTTGATATATCGCGTCTCGAGGCCTTTCTTCGTAAAGCAATCGCGGGACTGAAAGGCACGATGACCCTAGAACGTGTCGGAGGGGGGCAATCCAATCCCACATTCTTCGTCTCGTTCGAGAATCGGCGGATGGTGCTCAGAAAAAAGCCTGGTGGAGAGGTCCTCCCGTCAGCACACGCTGTGGATCGAGAGTACCGCATTCTCAACGCGCTTGCTGCCACCGATGTCCCGGTGCCCAGGACGGTGCTGTTTCATGCTGAAAATGACATCGTCGGTACGCCCTTCTATCTGATGGAACGGCTTGAGGGGCGAATCTTCCCGGAGTGCCAACTGCCCGGCATGCCGCCCGATGAGCGGCGGGCAATTTACCTGTCCATGGCGCATACCATGGCACAGTTGCATAAGGTTGACTGGGCCTCCATCGGTCTATCGGACTATGGCCGGCCAGGGAACTATTTCCAGCGGCAGATCAATCGATGGTCGAAGCAGTGGGCCATGTCGAAAACCCGTGAGAACCCGGACATCGACCGATTGCTGTCCTGGTTGCAGGACAATATTCCAGAAGGCGACGAGGTCACGATCTGTCACGGCGACTTCCGGCTTGGCAATCTCATGTTCCACCCTGTGGAGCCCAAAGTCATCGCCGTGCTGGACTGGGAACTGTCGACGCTTGGGCACCCCCTCGCAGACGCCGCTTTCAACGCCTGTACGTGGCGCACACTCCCGAGCGAGTATGGCGGAATTCGTGGGCTCGACCTCTCCGCCCTCGGGATACCAGGCGAAGCGGAATATCTCGACCAGTACTACAGCGCCGCGGGCCGTCAGACCCGCCTTGAGCCATTTCACTTCGCGCTGGCCTTCCTGCGCTGGGCGGTCATATTCGAAGGTATCGCTGCGCGCGCCAGGAGCGGTATCGCAATCGCGGATAACGCATCCGAAGTGGGTCTGCTTGGCCTCGCGATGGCCCGTCGGGGTCTGGAAGCGCTCGACGCCGGCATCCCCGGCGTCCTCTAATCAGGAAAGGTTCATGGATTTCCACTATTCCCCGAAGGTTCAGGCACTCCAGGAGAAGCTCAAGGACTTCATGGAGCATCACGTGTTGCGCGCCAACGCAAGCTGGAATCGCATCGCCGACAGTGGCACATATCCGCTCGACATCGTTGAGCCCTTAAAGGCGGAAGCGAAAAAACTCGGCTTGTGGAACCTTTTTCTACCCGCGCTGCACGACGACGAGCCAGGGACACGTTTGACCAACCTCGAATATGCGCCGCTGGCCGAAATAATGGGACGGATTCCCTGGTCGCCGGAGGTATTCAATTGCAATGCGCCGGACACGGGGAACATGGAGCTCCTGCACCTGTTCGCGACGCCCGAGCAAGCAGAGCAATGGCTCACCCCGCTACTCGATGGACGAATCCGATCCAGCTTCGCGATGACGGAGCCCGACGTGGCATCGTCCGATGCAACGAATATCAGAACGACGATCCGGCGCGACGGCGATGACTATGTCATCAATGGCCGAAAGTGGTTCGTCACGGGTGCGTCTCACCCGAATTGCAGGTTCGCCATTGTCCTTGGCAGCTCTAGCGACGACCCACAAGTCGCCAGGCATCAGCGCCATTCCATGGTCATCGTCCCGCTGAACGCGAGCGGCGTTGAAGTGGTACGCAACGTTCCGATCATGCATCACGTTGCACCCGAAGGCCATTGCGAGGTCGTATTCAGCAATGTGCGCGTCCCGGTGAGCAACCTGCTCGGGAAAGAAGGTGATGGGTTTGCAATGGCTCAAGCGCGTCTTGGCCCCGGACGCGTGCATCATTGCATGCGCACGCTCGGTCAATGCGAACTCGCATTGGAATTGATGTGCGACCGCGCTATCGAGCGGCGTGCATTCAGCAAACATCTCAGCGACTTCGCCAATGTTCAGGACTGGATCGCTCATTCGCGGCTGGAGATCGACCAGGCCCGGCTGCTGGTTCTGAAAGCCGCATGGGTTCTCGATCAAGGCGGCAACCAGGCTGGCTACGTCGACGTGTCCGGCATCAAGCTCGTGGCTGCGCAGTTGCAAACCCGTGTCGTGGACCGCGCGATTCAGGTGTTCGGCGCAATGGGGCTCACGCCCGATACCCCATTGTCATTTCTCTGGACATGGGGCCGGGCCATGCGCTTCCTCGACGGTCCGGACGAGGTGCATCTGCGTACGGTGGCGCGCGCCGAGCTGGCCAAAGCCAAGGCCAATCCCGGCTCCACCAGAGCCTGGCTCACCACCCAGTGAGGGCGGTGTCGTGCCTGGCGTCTTCGTCATCCAGGAGATCGCGTCCGTAGTCAAGTCGGTTCGCGAATTCTACCGGCGAGGTCCGTTCAGTTTCGCTGAAGAGCACGGTCCTGGTGAACGATCAGGATGCCTATGTGGCATGCGGACTGGCGGGCATCGGCTTGATACAGGGAAGCACCTTGATACTCGACGTTCATGTGCGAGCCGGCCGGTTATGCAAAGTGCTGAGAGACTATCCATTGACCTCGACGCATCAGCCGTCGCGCGTGAGCGCAAAGCCGGCCTCGGCCACTTCCAGCTCGAGCCACTCGAGAAACTCCGCGAAGCCGCTCGAACGCTTCACGCGCTTCGGGTAGACGAGCGTATAACGTCCCCCCGTTTTGATGCTGCCAGGGTGCACCCGGATCAACTGCTGCTCGAGCAGCTCGTCGCGCGTGAGCACGGCATCCACGAGCGCGACGCCTTGGCCACATTTCGTCGCGACAATCGCGGACTCCAGCGTGTCGAACGTCAGATGGCCGTTGTCGCCGCCCGTCGTGTCCGGATAGAGATCGTCCCAGCGGCGCCAGTCGAGCCGGTCCATGCTCGAATCGACAAGCCGCGCGGTCTTCAGCATGGCTTGACTGTCCGTGCCCGCGAGCAGTTGCGGCGCGCACACGGGAATCAGCTCTTCTTCCCACAACGGCATCGCCTCGTAGTCGGGCCACGTCGCCGTGCCGTACGCGAACATGGCATCGATCGATTCAAACGCAAAGTCGGGGAAGCGATGATAGACCGTATCGACGCTCACCGACACATCGGGATAACGCTGATAGAACGCCGTGAGCCGCGGAATCAGCCAGCGCGCCGCCATGGTCGGATGCGCGCGCAGACTCACGCTGCGCCCGACACGCCCTAGCATCGACGAGGCGTCGGACAGGAGGCCGATGACCTGCTCCGCGACAGGCACGAGCGCGGCGCCTTCAGGCGTGACCACGATCTTGCGCGTATGCCGCTCGAACAGGCGGCATGCCATGCGCGACTCCAGTTGCGCGACCTGGCGGCTCACTGCGCTCTGGCTCAGGTTCAGCGATTCACCTGCCTTGCCGAAGTTTTCGGTCTTCGCAACGGTGAGGAAGGCCTGCAACAGTTCGATCGATGGCAGTTGACGGCTCATCTTTCTATGCGCTCCTTGCATCGGATAAATGTAGATATATCACTTTTCTTTCGATTGATCGAGGCTCATTCTGAACGGCATGCCGACGTTGCGCGGCGCGTCCTCTTCAACAATGCGAGTCGATCCCTTGAACGCTCCAGAATCCCCATTCGCCACGGCGCTGCCGACGCGACCCGACCCGCTGCCGCGTGAAGTCGACGTAGCGATCATCGGCGGCGGCCTGATGGGCTGCACCACCGCGTATTACCTCAGCAAGGCGGGCGCGCGGGTGTTGCTGATCGACAAGAGCCGCATCGCGGGCCAGCAATCGTCGCGCGCGTGGGGTTTCGTGCGCCAGCAGTCGCGCGACGAGGCCGAAGTGCCGTTGATGCAGGCGAGCATCGAGATCTGGCGCGGGCTCGAAGCAGAGCTTCAAAGCGGGCTCGGGTGGCGCAACGACGGTTGTCTGTTCGTCGCGGGCAACGAGGCCGAGCGCGATGGCTATGAGTCGTGGCTTCCCGTTGCACGCCAGTTCTCCATCGATACGACGATGCTGTCGCCGCGCGAAGTCGCCGCGAAGCTGCCCGGCTATGCCGTCCCGCAGCTCGGCGGCCTCTTCACCGCGAGCGACGGACAGGCGGAGCCCACGCTCGTCGCCCGCGCATTCGCGATGCGCGCGCTCGAGCTCGGCGCGCACATCGTCGAGCAGTGCGGCGCGCGGGCCATCGACGTCGCCGCGGGCCGGATTGAAGGCGTCAATACCGAACGCGGCTATGTGAAGGCGAAAGCGGTCGTCTGCGCGGCCGGCGCCACGACATTCCGGCTGCTGCGACTGCTCGGCATCTCGCTGCCACAGCAGCTTGTGCGCGGCACCGTCGCGCGCACCACGCGCGGCCCCGCGCTCTGCGGCATCTCGACGATCGCGAACGGTGTCGGCTTCCGGCAGCGGATCGACGGCAGCTTCAACATCGCCGACGATGCGCATGTCGACGTCGACATGACGCTCGGCCATTTGCGCGCGCTCCACTGGTATGCGCCGTCGCTGTGGGCGCATCGCAAGTCGTTCCGCTTCAATCTGAACGGTGCGTGCCTCACCGATCTGGGCCGGCGCATGCCGTGGTCCGAAGCGTCGCGCCTGGGGCCCGCCATTCATGCGCGCGATCCGCTACTGCGCCCCAACGAACGGAGCCTGCGCACGGCGCTGCGCGGACTCAAGACCGCGTTTCCCGGGCAGGCCGAGACGGAGATCGCCGAGAAGTGGGCCGGCGGCATCGATGTATTGCCCGATGGCATTCCCGTCATCGATGCGCAAACGTCGATCAGCGGCCTCGCCGTCGCGACCGGCTTTTGCGGCCACGGCTTCGCGATGGGCCCGATCGTCGGCAAGACGCTCGCGCAGTGGATCACCACCGGCAATCCGGGCCTCCACGTGCGCCAGCTGCGTCTGTCGCGCTTCGCCGAAGGCGACGTCAAGCCGCCCTCTTCGCTGTTCTGATCTTCGGTTCCATGCCGGTGCATTGCGTCACGGCCTGACCAGCCGTGCAGCATGGCCCTGCCCGCACCTTTTGCCATAACCATCACGCGCATACATCCAGTGAGGAGACACGGTGACCCAGCAAACCTTCTACTACGACCCCGCGTCGGTGGCCGGCAAGGCGCCGCCGATCAGCGACGAGACTGACCTGCTGATCGTCGGCGCGGGACCCGCCGGACTTGCGGCCGCGCTGTGCGCCGCAGGACACGGCGTGCGCGTGATGCTCGTCGACGAAAATCCGGTGCCGCTCGAAACGATGGGCGAAGAAGTGCCGCTCCATTTCGGCTCACGCATGGGCGCCGCCGTCGCGAACCGCAACAGCGTGCTGCAGAAACTGCTCGAGGCGCGCCCCCAAATTGCCGAGGCGCTTGAAGCGGGCGTCGACGTCCGGCTTGGCACCGCCGTCTGGGGACTCTTTGCGCAACAGCGCACGACAGCCTGGATCGATGGCGCCGTCGCGGGCCTCGCCGACGAAGAAAACGCGTACCTGGTGCGCTTCAAGCAGGTGATCGTCGCTGCCGGCCATCGCGACATGGGCCTCGCGTTCGATGGCTGGGACCGGCCGGGCGTCATGGGCGTGAGCGCCGCGCATCGGCTCGCCACCGCCTACGAAGCACTCGACGCGAGGCAAGCCGTGCTGGTCGGCAGCGATACGCATGCGCTTGCAGCTGTGCTCGCGCTGATCGATCACGGCGTGCGGATCGAAGCGATCGTCGAGCAAGCCGGCCAGGTGCGCGGCGATCGCACGCTGCTCGAACGTCTCGTTGCGCAAGGCGTGCAAGTGCTGACCGGCCATGTCGTGCGCGAGGCGGCCGGCGATGCGCTCGGCGTCAAGCGTGTGAAGATCGCGCCCGTCGATGGCGCGGGCCGCCCCGTCGATGGCGCGATGCACGAGATCGAATGCGACACGGTGCTGCTCGGCGTGGCCGCCGTGCCCGCGATCGAACTCGTCGAGTCCGCCGGGTCCCGCACGTCGTTTCAGGCGAGCCGCGGTGGCCACGTGCCCGTCATCGACGCGGCACAGCGCACGTCGCTCCCGTGTGTGCTCGCGGCCGGCGATTGCGCCGGGGTCTGGCCGTCCAAAAGCCTCGACGAAAACATCGCGCGTTGCGAAGGCCGTATCGCGGCGCGCACGGCGCTCGCGGCACTCGGTGTCCAGATCGACGCGTCCGACGCCGCGCCGGTTCCCGACGAGCCCGCAACCGACCTCGCGCGCCATCTCGCAGCGTGGGTGCGTGCGTCGGTCGTCCATGCACAGAACGATCCCTATGTGTGCCTGTGCGAAGAAGTGACCGCGACCGAGATCCTCTCCAAGCAGCCGCCGCGTTATCTCGGCTGGACCCCGGCAGACGCGTCGCTGCAGAGCGTGATGACGGCGCAGCCGCACGGCAGCGCCGGTCCCAACCCCGACGTGACGAAGCGGCTCACGCGCGCGTGCATGGGCCCCTGCCAGGGACGCCGATGCCGCGAGCAGGTGGCGACCTTGCTCGGCATTGGCGCGGGCGCGAGCGTCGGTGAGATCCCGCTCGCGTCGTTCCGTCCGCCGGTTCGGCCGCTGCCGCTGCAGCAGATCGGACAGCTCCAAGAGATCGCGGAAATGCGCAATCGATGGGACGCCTGGTTCGGCATGCCGTCCCAGTGGACCCCGTTCTGGCTGTGCACCGGCGAGCCGACCGTCGCGCGGCGTCCGCACGATGCCGTCCATCCCGTCCAACCGCTCCACCATGAGGGCTGACACCATGCAGGCAGCAGGAACGAAATCGTCTAACCGGGCGTCCGTCGTCATCGTGGGCGGCGGCGTGACCGGATTGAGCGCGGCCTGGTGGCTTGCCCGCGATGGCGTCGACGTGCTCGTCCTCGAAGCCGGACTGATCGGCTGGGGCGCGTCGGGACGCAATGGCGGGGGATGCACGCATCATCACAGCCCGCTCTTCCTCGAAGAGCAGCGTCTCTGGCCGATGATGGACGAACTGCTCGGCTATCCGACCGAGTTCCGGCGCGACCGCATCAGCATCGATCTCGACGAACAGCAGCTCGCGCTCGACCGGAAAATCGTGGACGAAGCCCAATACTTCGGACTGCGAGCAGACTTGCTGGATCCTCAGCAAGTCCGCGATCTCGTGCCGTTCGCGGGTGAGAACGTGCTGGCCGGCTACTACTACCATTTCGGCGGCCACGCGAATCCGCATCGCACACTGCAGGCGTATGCGTGGGCGCTGCAAAGCCACGGCGGACGCATTCTCGAACACACGCCCGTCCTGCAGATCGAACGGCAAGGCGGCCGCGTGACGGGCGTACGCACCGCGCAAGCGCGCATCGACTGTGATCATCTGGTGATTGCCGCAGGGCCGTACACCGGCGAGCTTGCCGCGCAGCTCGGCGTCGAGATTCCGCTCGTGACCGCGCGCGCCGAGATGATCGTGACCGAGCCGCTGCCGCTGATCGAAGTGGGCGGCGTCGATGGCAACGGGCTCTATGGCCGGCAAACGCTACGCGGCAACCTCGCCTACGGCGGCGGCCCGCACGAATGGGTCGAGCTCGCCGACTTGCGCAGCACGCGTCCGCTCTCGACACCGCTTCAATGCAATATCGCGAAGCGACTCGCAGAGCTCTTCCCGAAGGTCGCGCACAAGCGCGTGATCCGTAGCTGGGCCGGGTTCGTCGAAAATACGCCGGACGGACGACCGGTGATCGATAGCCCCGCTTCACTCGACAATGTCACCGTCGCGACCATGTCGGGCGTCGGCTTCGGGCTGTCGCCGGCGAGCGGTCATGCGATTCGCGATCTTGTTCTCGATGGCGCGTGCAGTTTCGCCGATCTTTCGACATTCGCCCTCTCCCGCTTCGCGAAGCTCGAACCGGACTGGCAGCGCATTCAGGGCTGGCTGCCGCTGCCCGCTTGAGTGGAAAGGACCTTCCCGTTGTGCCACGCTGTTTCGATCAAAGAGGATCTGTCATGAAACGAACGTTTCGCAATCTGGCCTTGCTGGCATCCATCGGCGTGACCTTGTGCTCGTTTGCGGCGAGCGCAAGCGCGGGGCAAGACACAGTGCGCTTCGGCGTCGCCGCCGAGCCGTATCCGCCGTTTCTCGTGAAGACGCCCACGGGTCAGTTCACCGGCTTCGAGCCGGATCTGATCCGGGCGATCTGCGCGGAGATGAACACGAAGTGCGAAATCAAGGAAGTGGCATGGGACGGCATCATTCCCGCGCTCATCGACAACAAGTTCGACGTCATCTTCAACTCGATGGGCATCAGCCCGGAGCGCCAGAAGGTGATTGCATTTTCGCGTCCGTACTATGAGACGACCGGCGTGTTCGTCGCGCCGAAGAACGTCAAGTTGACGCTGACACCGGAGGGGCTCAAGGGCAAGTCGATCGGCGTGGAGGGTTCCACCACCGATGCCGAGTTCGTCCAGACGGCGTATGGCAAGACCGCGACGATCCGCATTTACAACACGCAGGACGAATGCGATGCCGATCTGCTAGCGGGACATATTGATGTGGCGTTCCTGGATAAAGTCGGCGACATCGACTTGCTGAAGTCCAGGGAGGGCGCGACGCTCGAAGAGAAAGGCGCGGGCAGCGTCAAGATGGATCCGCTGAAATATGGTCTCGGTGTAGCGGCAGGTCTGCGCAAGGGGGACACGGCGCTCAAGGCGCGCATTGACCAGGCGCTTGATCAGTTGCATGCCTCGGGCCAGTACGCGCAAATATCGAAGAAGTACTTTGCGATTGATCTTTGGCCGCATTGAGCATGCGTAGCCGGCGATGGCCGCTCGTGGGCGCCATTGCCGGGCATCGGGTGATTTCAGCGCGACATACTCGTCTCCAGCGGCAACACCAATTCCACAACGCTAGTTCAGGAACCAAAGGCTACAGGCCACCCCCTGGCGCGCCTCGGTCCCTGTTCCGCATCGTAGTCCACACCGGGAGTGAACGGGCAGCTCGATCGGTCTACTCGTGCTTCACCTGGAAAGTGACGGCTCTCGCCCGGGCGGCGGATTCGCGGCGATGTCGGACCAGAATTCCAGACACGCAGTTGCCATACGCACACCCAGGTCCAATGGCGCCATCCGGCGATCGGCCCATTCTCGTCCTTCGTTGTACTCGATAATGGCCTGGTACACAGCCAGACGCTCCTGGTAAAGGCGCACCTGGTCTTCCGCCAGCTTTACGAGCTCGACGGTACTGGCGAACTCACTGAAAAAGAGCTGCAACACCGCCATATCCCGCATCTCGAACACTTCGCCCGGCGGCGTTTTCAACCAGTTCTCCAGGACCTGCTGGCCGCTCGACGTCAATGAATAAACGCGGCGACGTCGCCCGCCTTCCTCCACTTCCTGATCCAGCAAGCCCGCACCGGCCAGCCGCTCCGGCTCACCATAAAGCTGTGAGTGTGGAAACGGCCAGAAGTACCGGACAGAGTGCTCGACCGCCTGCTTCAGTTGATACGGCGTCGACGGCCCCCGCAAACCGATGACCCCTAGAACGACATACGAAATCGGGCTTAACCGGACGGGTGCTTCTACGTGGGTGGTATTTTGGATCGTTGACATGATCTGTTTCGGACGATACATTTAAAACCATTGTATGGGATGGAGTCGACCATGACAACAAAGATTGCAAGCTGTTCGCAGGCTGAGTTATCGCATTGTCAAGGCGACGCCTTTGAACCTGTCACGGAGCTTTCGATTGGAGACGCCCTGCGTCTTGCCGCAGATAAATGGGGCAATCGAATTGCGCTTGTAGAGGGCACGGAAATTGCGAATGCTCACCGTCAGTGGTCCTTCGCACAACTGTATGAGAACGCGTGCGTCGTCGCCCATGCTCTGCTGGCGCGCTTTTCTCCTGGCGAGCACGTTGCCGTCTGGAGCGCCAACTGCCCCGAATGGGTTCTGCTCGAGTTTGGCGCAGCATTGGCCGGGCTCACGCTCGTCACCGTCAATCCCGCGTACCTGCCCAAAGAACTCGTCGACGTCCTCAGGCGGTCCAACGCCACCGGCATCGTCCTGTGTCCCGAGTACCGCGGGCGTGATTGCATGGCAATACTGAATGAAATAAGGGCGGAGATTCCTGACGTGCGCGAAGTGATCTCGCTCGCGAACTGGTCCGCCTTTCTTGATTCGGGCAAGAGCACTCGCTCACTGCCCCACGTGTCTCCAGACGATGTCGCGCAGATCCAATACACGTCGGGCACGACGGGATTTCCCAAGGGTGCGGAGCTGACGCACCGCGGGCTCGTCAACAATGGCCGGTTCTATGCCAACGTCATTGGCGCAAATGCCCAGGACGTCTGGGTCAATCCGATGCCCCTGTTCCACACGGCGGGCTGTGGGCTCGCTACCCTGGGCGCATTGCAGACGGGCGGAATGCACGTACTGCCCGCTGGATTCGACCCCAGACTCATGCTCGATCTGATTGAGGCTCATCGCGGCACGGTGGTGCTATGTGTGCCCACGATGTTGATCCGGATGCTCGATCAGCCTGACGCCAAAGATCGTGACCTTGCTTCATGGCGGCTTGCCACATTGGGCGGCGCGCCCGTGCCGCCGGAACTCGTGCGCCGCGCGTTCACCGAATTCAATCTTGATGTCGCAATTGGTTTCGGCCAGACGGAGTCGTCGCCCTATATCACTCACACGCTGCCGCGCGACCCCAATCCGCAATGGATCGAGACGGTGGGGCGGCCGCTGCCACAGACCGAAGTCAAGATCAGCGACCCCGATACCGGCGAGACCGTTCCCCTTGGGGTGATCGGAGAAGTTTGCGCGAAAAGCATCTGCGTCATGAAGGGGTATTTGGGCGACCGCAAAGCAACAGCGGAGACCATCGACGCGCAAGGATGGCTGCATACCGGCGACCTCGGCAGCCTCGACGCACAGGGTTATTTGCGCATCCATGGCCGCATCAAGGACATGATCATTCGCGGTGGAGAGAACATCTATCCGCGAGAGGTCGAAGACGTGCTGTGTACACACCCGGGCGTCACCCTTGCGTCGATCGTGGGGGTTCCCGATGCGCAATGGGGCGAAGTCGTCGTCGCTTTCGTCCAGCCACGACCGGGCTGCAATTTGAGCAGCGACGAACTCTTCGAGTTCTGTCGCGCACGCCTCGCTTCCTATAAGACACCACGGATCTGGCGCTTTGTCGATCGCTTCCCGCAGACGGCTTCCGGAAAAATCCAGAAATTCGTGCTGCGGGACGAATTCATGGCCTCGACCGGAAACAGGTAATCTTGACGGGCAGCGCGAGCAGGATACCCGGCGCTTCGCTGACGAGCTTGTACTTTGAACCGGATCGCGCCCAATCAAGAGATGTTGACTCGTCCTGCCAAATTGGGGGAAGTGATGATTTCGCCAAATAGCGCTCATGCGGTTGCAGTAAGCGAACTTCGGTCGACTATGCAGGGGCCGGTCATAACGCCCTCCGACGATGACTATGAGCGAAGAAGGAAAATCTGGAACGGCGCGATCGACCTGCGCCCTTCCATTGTGGCAGCATGCGCAACCGTCTCCGACGTGCAGGGGGCCGTGAACACCGCACGCAAGCATGGCTTGCCTGTTTCAGTCCTTGTTGGCGGCTACGGCTGGGCTGGACAATCGCTCCGGGATGGAGGGGTGGTGATAGACCTGTCCGCGATGAATCAAGTTGTTGTCGATCCGCAATCCCAAACAGCAATCGTGGAAGGCGGCGCAACGGCTGGTGATGTCGTTGCTGCTGCGACCGAGTTTGGGCTCACGGCGGTCGTGGGAACCATGGCGAAGATTGGCATGGCGGGTTTTACTCTCGCCGGCGGCTATGGCCCCTTGACTCCGCACTTCGGCTTGGGTCTGGATAACCTCGTCGCCGCAGAATTGGTCCTGCCCGACGGAAGCTATTTGAGCGTTAGCGCCACTGAGAATGCGGACCTGTTTTGGGCATTACGCCCGTGGGTCCGATGCGCGGTCTGTTCTGAGGGGGTTCGCCACCACAATGGCGTCGGCGCCCGACGAACTTGCGGCGACAGTTGCGCTCGTGTCGAGTCCGAGCGGCGATCCGGCTGTCGTGCTGGCGCCGTGCTGGAGCGGAGACATCCAGCGAGGAAAGGCAATTGTTGACGGACTAACGCACTTCGGTTCGCCCGCAATGGTCAATATGGCATCCATGCCGTGTGACGCCCTTTTCGGTCTATTCGAAGGCAGCGCCCCTAAAGGGCGCCACTATGCCCAGCACACGCGCTGGCTCGGTGCGCTATCCGCCGACACGATCACCAGGGCTGCTGGAGTGTGGCGACAGCCGCGAGTCTCCACTTTCGGTCTTCGCCATTCAGTCTTTTCACGGCTTTCCGTCGCGCCTACCGTTGCATGCCACTTCGTTCGGTCTCCGTAGAAAACACTTTCTCGCCAGCATCATTGCAGCCTGGGACGAGAGTGATGACCGGCGGGGAGCCGTACACCGCACTTGGGCACACAATGCATCGGAGAAGTTGTCTTCCTCGGTGCTGCCCGGCGGATATCCCAACCTCTTGGGGCCCGACGAACGTGCACAGATCGATCTCGCCTACGGCGAAAACACGACTCGTTTGCTTGGCATTAAACGTCGCTTTGATCCTGAGAATGTGTTTAATGCAACACCGTTTCCTCCGGTTGGCGAAAACTGGAACGTCTGACATTGCATATGCACTTCGAATTTCATACGAAATCCATACATCGCACTCGCGTGCGAGAAACCCATGGCACAAACACACGATCGCGCGTGCATCGTGCCGCACGCATCGGCGATAATTGAACGTTCCCCTTCAACGAAGCGCACCGCGATAGCCCGGCCCCGCTCCCTGTTCCCGCAGCGGCAAGACAATGCCCGCGTCGACGCATCGAAGGTCCGCCGCGACCGTAACCGGGGACGCAGGACGCAGGGGCCTCAAACATCGCTCGGACGAAAAGCAGGACCGCCATGAAATCGCATCTTCACGCCATTGCCACGGCGCTGCTGGCCGCCGCGCTATTCGGCGTGGCCACGCCGCTCGCCAAGGCGCTGCTCGGCACGCTGCCGCCGTTCATGGTGGCGGGCCTCTTCTATCTCGGCAGCGGCGCCGGGCTCGCGCTCGTCATCCTCGTGCGCCGCTTGCGCCGCCGCGCGGACGAGCCGCCCGCACACGCGCCGCTGCGTCTGGCCGAAGTGCCGTGGCTCGCGGGCGCGATCCTCGCGGGCGGCGTGGCCGGCCCGGCGCTGCTCATGCTCGGGCTCGTCACGACGCCCGCCGCCACCAGCTCGCTGCTGCTCAATCTCGAAGGCGTGCTCACGGCGCTCATCGCGTGGGTCTGCTTCCGCGAGAACTTCGACGCGCAGATCGCGCTGGGCATGGTGGCCATCGTCGCGGGCGGCGTGCTGCTCTCGTGGAGCGGGCCGCACGCGGGCATCGCGCCGGGCGCGCTGTTCGTGGCGCTCGCCTGCCTGTGCTGGGCCATCGACAACAACCTGACGCGCAAGGTCTCCGCCAACGACGCCATGACGATCGCCTGCCTCAAAGGCGTGGTCGCGGGCCCCGTGAATCTGGCCGTCGCGTTCTGGCTGGGCGCGCACTGGCCCGACGGCGCGCGCCTTGCGGGCGCGCTGGCCGTAGGCTTCGCCGGTTACGGCGTGAGCCTCGTGCTGTTCGTGGTCGCGTTGCGCAACCTGGGCACGGCGCGCACGGGCGCGTATTTCTCGGTGGCGCCGCTGTTCGGCGTCGCGCTTTCGCTGCTGCTCTGGCCGCAGCGTCCGGAGACTACGTTCTGGACCGCCCTCGCGCTCATGGCTCTGGGCGTCTGGCTGCACGTGCGCGAGCGTCACGAGCACGCACACACGCACGAGGCGCTCGACCATACCCATCGGCATCGGCATGATGCGCACCATCTGCACGAGCACGACTTCGACTGGGACGGCACCGAGCCGCACACCCATGCGCATCGCCACGTGCCGCTCACGCATACGCACGCGCATTACCCGGACGTGCATCATCGGCATTCGCATTGAGGGGGTCGACGAAAGCCGAGATGTCGATTGCGGCGCACGAAGCGCCGGTTGCCGCCGCGTAGCCCACGGACAGCAATTTTCCCCAGGCGCGCCAGCGGGCCGGCGCGCACAATCCTCACGACGCCTGCATGCAGGCATGGACGATGGAGACAACGCAATGGCTTCCCTCTACCGTGAGATCCCCCTTGAAACCGATGCGGCCCGGGCGTGGGAGACGCTGCGCGATTCGCGCAACATCGCGCGCGTGTTCGCGGGCGTGCTGACCGACGCACAGGTGGACGGCGACCTGCGCACCGTGACGTTTGCTAACGGCAGCGTGGTGCAGGAGCGGATCGTCGCCGTGGACGACGCGCATATGCGCGTGGCCTACACCGTCTGCGGGCCGAACTTCGAACAACACGCCGCTTCGATGCAAATCGTGGCGGAAGCCGGTGGACGCAGCCGCATGGTGTGGATCAGCGATTTTTTGCCGGATGAACGGCGCGCCATGGTCGAACCGCTGATGGACGCCGGCTGCGCGGCTGCCCAGCGCAATTTGGCGCGATGAGGGCGGCTGTAAACGCAATCGCGAGCGCAAAGGCGCTCGCGTTCTCGCTGTGCGTGACTTCAGTGTTGGCCGCTAGTGCTGGCTGACACGTCGTCTTCGGACGTCTCGAAACCCCAGTCGCCGTATTCGAGCCAGTCTTCGCCGAGCAATTCGATCGGATGTTGCGTGCGCGACGAGCCGTTTCCGCAACTGAGCGATCCAGAGGCGCATTGCCGTATTCCTTCCTGGTCTGAACCTGCCCTGCCTGACATGGTGTATCGACGTGCCTGGTTGCTTGCCGCTATGCGCGCGGGTTGGTCGGCGTAGCGCGGGGCTGGCAGTTAGTTGCACTTCTAGCCGCGCACAGCGCATTCATCGCCATCAGCTCGACAATTCGTCGAGCGAAACGCCATTGGTTCGCGGACCGAAAGCGCCGATCGAAACCATCACCACGAGCATGCAAAGCGTTATGCCGGCAAACACGCCGTGTACGCCAAAGTCGCGCAGGAGCGCGGCGATGATGAAGCCCGACATTGTCGCGCCGACGCGGCTCGCCGAATAGACGACGCCGTTCGCGCGGCAGCGCACCCAGGTGGGAAAGAGTTCCGCCTGGTAGGCGTGATAGCAGACCGAGATCGTCTGCCCGGCGAGGCTGATCAGGATGCCGAGCACGATTAGCGCCGCGGTGCTGCGCGCCTGCGCGAACAACAGTCCGAAGACCACGACGGCAAACGCCGAGCCGACGATGAGCCATTTGCGCTCGATCCGGTCGGCCACCGGCATGGCGAGCAGCGGGCCGCACGGCAAGGCGATGGCGATCACGAAGGCGTACAGCAGGCTCTTCGTGACGGTCACGCCCTGCCCGATCAGGAGCGTCGGCACCCAGTTCGCGAAGCCGTAGTAGCCAACGGCCTGGCACAGATTGAACGCGATCAGCATGATGAGCCGCGCACGATAAGGCGGCCGCCACAGCTCGGCGAGCGACGCGCGCCGGTGCGTGGGCGGCGTGGGCGCGAGCGCAGGCGGCGGCAAGTCGCGGCCGCTCTCGCGCCGCGCGGCCTGCTCCAGCCTCGCGATGATGCGCTCGGCCGCTTCAACGCGGGCGTGGGTGGCGAGCCAGCGCGGGCTCTCCGGCACGGCGCGGCGCACGAACCACACCAGCACGGCGCCAAGCGCGCCGGCAAGCACAACCCAGCGCCAGCCGTCGAAGCCGAACGGCGCGATGGGCACGAGCCACCACGAGAGCAGCGCCGAAGCCGGCGCGGCGGCAAACATGACGGCCTGATTGAACGCCATGGCGCGGCCGCGCATCTGCTGCGGCACCATCTCCGTCACGTAGCTGTCGATCGTGACTATCTCGATGCCCACGCCGATCCCCGTCATGAAGCGCCACAGGATCAGGCCTTCGGGCGCATGCTGCATCGCCATCAGCACCGAGCCGAACGAATACCAGAGCAACGAGAACGTGAAAACGCTTCGGCGTCCGAATTTATCGGGCAGCCAGCCGAAGCACAACGTCCCTACAAAGAGGCCGCCGAAGGTCGCGGCCACGAACGCGCCGATGCCGTTGAAGCCGAAGAAGCTCGACGTGGTGGTGTGCAGCAGGCCGCTCTTCGCCAACCCCGGCGCGATGTAGCCCGTGAAGATGAGATCGTAGACCTCGAAGAAGCCGCCCAGCGAGATCAGCAGGATGAGCTTCCATAGCTGCCGCGTGACGGGCAACCGGTCGAGGCGCGCGGACAAGGCCTGCGCCACCGCGTGCCCGGCGGCGGCCGTTTGCGGCCGAGCGCCAGCCACCTCGTCCGTGGTGAGGGTTCGTTGCATGTCTGTCTCCGTGTCTGCCCTGCGTGCGGCATCGCTGCCGCGATCGCCGCCGCAAGGGCTTCGTTATGCGTGCTTGCGCGGGCGTCTGCGGCCCGCGTTGGGTGACGGCGGCCGGGCGCCGTTACGGCTGCCGCGCTTGCGCACCGCCGAGCCGCGCGAGCACTTCCTCCGTGTGCTCGCCGACCTTCGCGAGCGGCTGGCGCACGCCGGGGCGGCGGCCATCCATCAGGAGCGGAAGCAGCACGACCTCGGTGGTCTCGCCGTCATCGGTCCGCATCGGCGCGAGTCCGCCGCTTTCCCGCAGGTGCGGGTCGTCGAACAGCTGGTCCGGGCGCACGATTGGCGCATAGGGAATGCCGGCCGCTTCGAGCCGCGGCGTCAATTCGCTCACGTGCACCGCCTTCAGGACTTCACCGAGGCGCGCGAGCAATTCGGGCCGCACGGCCACGCGCGAAGCATTGGTGGCGTACTGCGGCTCCTCTGCAAGTTTCGGACAGCCAATCACATCGCAGAGCGTCACGAACTGCTTGTCGCTCACGGCGCCGATAAAGAGTTGCTCGCCTTCGGCTAGCGTGAACACGTCATACACACTCCACGCCGACACGCGCGACGGCATGGGCGGCGGCGCTTCTTTCGTCATCGCGTATTGCTGCATGTGCTGGGCGCTCAGAAACACGCAGTTCTCGAAGAGCGCACTCTGCACCTCCTGGCCACGCCCGGTCGCATCGCGCTCGCGCAGCGCCGCCAGCACGCCAATCGCACCGAACATCCCGCCCATGATGTCGTTGACCGAGGTGCCCGCGCGCAGCGGCCTGCCCGCCGGCCCTGTCATGTACGCGAGGCCGCCCATCATCTGCACGACTTCATCGAGCGCAAGACGGTTCTCATAGGGGCCCGGAAGAAACCCCTTGTGCGAAACATAGATGAGGCGCGGATAGCGCTGCGCAAGCGTAGCGTAGTCGAGCCCGAGCTTGTTCATCAGGCCGGGGCGGAAGTTCTCCAGCATCACGTCGCTCTGCCCGATCAGCTCGATAGCCGCCGCGCGCCCCGCTTCCGTGTTGATGTCGAGCACGACGCTCTTCTTGTTGCGATTGAACGAGCGGAAAAAGCCGATGCCGAGGCCGGGCAGATTGCGCGTCTTGTCGCCGCCAGGCGGCTCGATCTTGATGACCTCCGCGCCGAGATCGGCGAGGATCATGCCGCACGTCGGGCCCATGACCATGTGCGTGAATTCGACGACGCGCACGCCGTCTAGCGGAAGCCGCTTTGCTGTGTCCATATGAACCTCAGGATTACGAATCAGTATGATCAGCTGGAGTGGGCGGCACGAAACGTCTTCGGCAGCCCCGCGCGCCAGAGCGTGCCGTGCAGCGTTTCGTGGTCGAGCCATTGCGCCACCTGCGCGCGCAATGCGAGCAGCGCTTCGATGTCGATGCCGGTCTCGATGCCCATGTCGGCCAGCATGAACGCGAGATCCTCGCTCGCGGCGTTGCCGCTCGCGCCTGGCGCATGCGGGCAGCCGCCGATGCCCGCGAGCGAGGCATCGAAGCGCGTGACGCCCGTTTCCAGCGCGGCATAAACGTTGGCGAGCGCAAGGCCGCGCGTGTCGTGAAAGTGGCCGCACCAGAGCCGCTCGCCCGCGATCGCGCGCGCCTCGCCGAACAGCTCGCGCACGGCGGCGGGGTTCGCATAGCCGACCGTATCGGCGAGGCTCACGCGGTCCGCACCCGCGTCGAGCAGCGCCCGCATGTAGCGCAGCACGTCCTGCGCGTGCACGCGCCCCTGCAAGGTGCAGCCGAACGCCGTGCCGATGCCGGCTTCGATCAGCGTCTTCGCGCCCGACGCGTCGCGCGCGGCGCGCATGCGCGCGACTTCGGCGACCACTTCGTTGGGCGTCTTGCGCAGGTTCGCGAGGCTGTGCGCCTCGCTCGCCGAAAGCGGCACGAGCATGAGGTCGGCGCCGGCTTCGAGCGCGCGCTCGGCGCCCTTGAGATTGGGCACCAGCACCGAGACGAACAGCCCCGGCAAGCGCCGCGCGAAATCGACGAGCTCGGCCGTATCGGCCAGTTGCGGCAACAGGCGGGCGGGCACGAACGAGCCCACCTCGATCTCGCGCAGGCCGGCGGCGTGCGCCGCGCGCAGCCACTCGCATTTGCGCGCGGTGGGCAGCACGGTCTGGATGCTTTGCAGGCCGTCGCGCAGGCCGACTTCACGGATGACGGCGCGCTCGGGGAATGAGGGCATGAAGGGTCTCCATAAGCTGCAGGTCGATACGCCGGTTCATGGCGGGCCGGCGATGTGCTAACTTTAGCCATTCCCTGAGATACATAAAGCGGTATTTCGGAACCAGTGACATTCCGAACCGGAAACATGCCAGTTCGGCCGCCAGGCTGACCGGAAGCCTCGTGGAGCGAGACGGAGCAGCACGCATGCACGACATCGACATCAAGACCCTGCGATTGCTGGTCGCCGTGTGCGAGCACGGCAACATGGGCCGCGCCGCGCGCGACGAGCACATCGAGCCTTCGGCAATCAGCAAGCGCATCGCGCAACTGGAGGCCAGCCTCGGCGTGCCACTCCTCACGCGCTCGCGGCGCGGCGTGCAGCCCACGCCGGCAGGCGTCGCGCTCCTCGAGCACGCGCGCAGCGTGATCTTCACGCTCGAGCGCGCGCTCGGCGACATCGCCGCTTTCGGCAGCGGATTGCGCGGCAGCGTGAGCGTGTGCGCCTCCGCATCGGCCATCGCCGAGGCGCTGCTCGACGATCTCGCCTCGTTCATGCGCATGCCCGCGCACCAGAACATCCGCGTGAACGTGGACGAGCGCACCTCCAGCGAGCTCGTGCAGCGCGTGCGCGATGGCGTGGCGTCGGTGGGCGTGTGCTGGGACAACGTGGAGCTCGCCGGCCTGGAGTCGCGCCCCTGGCGCGAGGACCGGCTCGCGCTCGCGGTGCACCCCGACCACCCGCTCGCGCGCCGCAAGCGCATCGCGTTCACCGATACGCTCGACTACGAGCACGTGGGCCTGCCGCCGTCCACGGCCGTTCATACGCTGCTGCAGCGCGCGGCGGCGCGCAGCGGGCGCAGCATCGACTATCGCGCGACCGTGTCGAACTTCGATGCCGCGTTCCGCGTGGTCGCGGCGAATCTGGGCATCAGCGTCGTGCCGCAGGAGGTCGGCCAGACCTACACGCGCATCATGAACGTGCGCATGATCGCGCTCGCCGATGCGTGGGCGCGGCGGCGCTTCATCGTCTGCTTTCGCGAGTTCGACGCGTTGCAGCCCGCCGCCCAGCGCATGGTCGAGCATCTCGTCGCACGGGCGCAAGCGGCACCGGAGGCTCGCGACGCAAACGAGACGCGAGAATGAAGCGCCGCCTCATGAATGGCACGCCGAAGCCCCGTGCGTCGTTTACACTTCCAGCATTCCCCGATCGACTCTTCGACTCTCGCGCCCCAAGCCGCCGCCTTTGCCATGCCTGATGAAAAACGCCGCCGCGTCGTCATTGCGAGCCTGCTTGGCGCGATCGGTGCCGCGCTCACGCGCTCCAGCAGCGGCGCGACGCGCAACTTCACCATCGCGCTGGTCCTCAAGGGTCTCCCGGATGCCTACACGCAGACCATGATCGCCGCCGCGAAGGTCTTTCAGGCGCATGCCCCCTACCCGTTCACGCTGCTGGTGCAGGGCGTCACGGCGGAGACCGACTCGGACGGCCAGATCCGCCTCATCGACGCGCTGATCGCCCAGCGCGTGAACGCCATCGTGATCGCGCCCGCCGATTCGCGCGCGCTCGTGCCGGCCGCGCGCCGCAGCGTGCAGCAACGCATCCTCACGCTGGCGATCGACAACCCGCTCGATGCCGACGCGCTCTCCGCGGCGGGCATCCGCGTGCCCTATGTGGGCCCCGACGACCGGCGCGCCGCGCGGCTCGTGGGCGACTATCTCGCGCATCGTTTGCGGCCGGGCGACCGGGTTGGCATCATCGAAGGCGTGCACAGCGCGCGCAACGCGCAGCAGCGCAACGCCGGCTATCGCGACGCGATGCAGGCCGCGCATGTCGAGATCGTGGCCATCGCGCCCGGCGACTGGGAATACGGCAAAGGCCGCCTCGCGGCCGCCGCGATGCTCGCGGCGCACCCCGGCATGCGCGCCTTGCTCTGCGCGAACGACAATATGGCGCGCGGCGCCGTGGATGCCGTACGCGCGGCGCAATTGAGCGGCCACGTCCTTATCACAGGCTTCAACGACGACGACGCCATCAAACCGCTGATCAAAAAAGGCCAGGTGCTCGCCACGCTCGATCAGTTCGCGGCCAAACAGGCCGTCTACGGCCTCGACGTGGCCATGCAGGCCCATGTCGAGCAGCAGACCCAGGACGATCTCTCGGACTTTATCGAAACGCCGGTCGTGCTCATCACGAAGGACAATCTTCAGGCCGGCCACGCACCATGAGACACCTCCCGCCCCTGAACGCCCTGCAGATCTTCGAGACCGTCGCCCGCTACGGCAGCTTCACGCGCGCGGCCGAGCATCTGTGCCTCACGCAAGGCGCGGTGAGCCGCCAGATACTCGCGCTCGAAGAGTACTACCGGCTGCCGCTGTTCCGGCGCACGCCCAAGGGGCTCACGCTCACGCCCGAGGGCGAGCAGTTGCTGCCCGCCGTGCGCGACGGCTTCGCGCGCATCGAAGAGGCCTCGATGCGCCTCACGCGCCAGCGCACCGAGCTGGCGCTCAAGGTGCCCACCTGCGTGATGCGCTGGATGCTGCCGCGCATCATGCGCTTCCAGGCCGAGCATCCCGATCTTCAGGTGCAGATCACGACTACCTGGCAGCACGAAGCAGATTTCCAGGCCGAGCCGTTCGACGCCGCCATCGTCTATGCGCCCGCACCGGGCGCGGGTGTTCACGCGGTGCTGCTGTTCGACGAATACCTCACACCCGTGTGCGCGCCGGAGTTGCTGGAAAAGCGCCCCATCGCGCAGGCCGACGACCTCGCGCATCAAACCCTGTTGCACCCGACGCGCGATCACCGCGACTGGAAGCTGTGGCTCGCGCAAGCGGGCGCGCAGCAGGTCAACGCCCACGCGGGCCCCACGTTCGAGTCGCTCGACCTCGCCACCAGCGCCGCGATGCAAGGCTTCGGCGTGGCCATTGGCGACCGCACGCTCGCAGGCGAGGATCTTGCCGCGAACCGGCTCGTGATGCCCTTCGATCTGGCCGTGGCAACGGGCTGGCGCTACTATTTCGTCTACCCCGAGTGCGTCGCGCAGCAACAGAAGGTCCAGCGCTTCAGCGAGTGGATCGAGCAGGATCGCGAGCGCTCCGGCGCCGGCTGACGGGCATCCCAGGGATGCTCGCGGGCGCGGGCTGGGCGCGTGAAAAGCGCGCCATGAGGCAAATGCATGGCCGCCATGAGAATTATTCGATTGCCGCGGCGGTGCGCTTTGGGCTAAATGGACGCTTTCGATTACGTCGTCTGCCATGACGCCGCCCCCAAGGGAGAACCCACCCATGCAGAGCGCCGCTCGCATACGCTCGAAACTGCCCGACGTCGGCACGACGATCTTCACCGTCATCGGTCAACTCGCCGCCGAGCATGACGCGCTGAATCTCTCACAAGGCGCACCCAATTTCGAGCCCGATGCGCGGCTCGTCGAGAACGTTGCCGCCGCGATGCGCGCCGGCCACAACCAGTATGCGCCGATGGCGGGCATTCACGCGCTGCGCGAAGCCCTGGCCGCCAAGTTCGCATCGCTGCACGGCGCGCACTACGACCCCGCCGACGAAGTCACGGTGACGGCGAGCGCGAGCGAGGGCCTCTACTCCGCAATCAGCGCGCTCGTGCATGCGGGCGACGAGGTCATCTATTTCGAGCCGTCGTTCGACAGCTATGCGCCCATCGTCCGCCTGCAGGGCGCGACTCCCGTGGCGATCAAGCTCGCGCAGCCGGATTTCCGCGTGAACTGGGACGAGGTCGCCGCCGCGATCAATCCGAAAACGCGCATGATCATCGTGAACACGCCGCACAATCCCACGGCCACGATCTTCGACGAGCACGACATCGCACGCCTGAAAGCGCTCACGCGCAACACCGATATCGTGATCCTCTCCGACGAAGTCTACGAGCATGTCGTGTTCGACGGCGCGCAGCACCAGAGCATGGCGCGCCATCGGGAGCTGGCCGAGCGCAGCGTGATCGTCTCGTCGTTCGGCAAGTCGTATCACGTGACGGGCTGGCGCGTCGGCTATTGCCTCGCGCCCGCCGAGCTGATGGAGGAGATCCGCAAAGTCCATCAGTTCATGATGTTCTCCGCCGACACGCCGATGCAATACGCGTTTGCCGAAGCGCTCGCCGAGCCGGCGACTTATCTCGGCCTGGGCGAGTTCTACCAGCACAAGCGCGACTTGCTGGTGGACGCGCTGGCCGGCTCGCGTTTCGAGCTGCTGCCGAGCGCCGGCAGCTTCTTCCTGCTCGCGCGCTTTCGCGCCTTTTCCAGCGAGCGCGACAGCGATTTCGTGCTGCGCCTGATACGCGACGCGCGCGTGGCGACCATTCCGCTTTCCGCGTTCTACACAGACGGCACCGACGACGGCCTCATCCGCCTGAGCTTTTCGAAAGACGACGCCACCCTGCTCGAAGGCGCGCGCCGGCTGTGCGCAATCTGAGCGGACCCGGGCCGTTCTGAGCCGGTTACGCGCACATCAAACGACAACCATCACAAGGAGATCACCATGAAGCTATCCAAGATGTTGCTCGCACTCGCCTGCGCCTGCGCCGCCGTTCCCGCGTTCGCGGACACGACGGCACTGCGCTTCGGCCTGGAGGCGCAATATCCGCCCTTCGAATCCAAGGCCGCCAACGGCAGCCTGCAGGGCTTCGACATCGACATCGGCAATGCCGTGTGCGCGGCCACGCATCTCACCTGCAAGTGGGTCGAGACCTCGTTCGACGGGCTGATTCCGGCGCTGAACGGCCGCAAGTTCGACGCGATCAACTCGGCGATGAACGCTACGGCAAAGCGCCGCGAGGCCATCGACTTCACCACGGTGATCTATCGCGTCCCCACCCGCCTGATCGCCCGCAGCGACAGCGGCCTCACGCCTACCCCGGCGTCGCTCAAGGGCAAGCGCGTGGGCGTGCTGCAATCGTCTATTCAGGAAACCTATGCAAAGGCGCACTGGGAGCCGGAAGGCGTGAGCGTCGTGGCGTACCAGGACCAGAACCAGATCTACGCCGATCTCACGGCGGGCCGCCTCGACGCGACGCTGCTGCTCGCGCCCGCCGGCCAGACGGGTTTTCTCTCCCGCCCCGATGGCAAGGGCTTCGCTTTCGTTGGTGCGCCGGTGCGCGACGACGCGATCCTTGGCAGCGGTGTGGCGTTCGGGCTGCGCAAAGGCGACGATGCGCTGCGCCAGCGCCTGAATGCGGCCATCGCGAAGCTCGAAGCCGACGGCACGGTTGCGTCGCTCGCGCGCAAGTACTTCGGCGATATCGACGTGTCGCCGAAATAAGAGATGTCGGATCGGCTATGCCATACAGCGCCGATCCGCACTGGACTTTACTGCTGCTTTTGCTGCTGCAGATACTGCCGCACGTCGCTCATCGAGACGCGGCCCGTATGCGCCGTGTCGATCTGGTCGAAATGCTGCGCGATATAGCCAAGGCCGCTACTTTGCGCCTGTGCCTTCGTAATCGAGGCACCGTTGCTCAGCACCGTATTCGCGCCTAGTCGCGCTTCAATGCGCTTTTGCGCCTCTTGCTGCAGTTGCGTGCCCGTGGATGGCGTCACGGGCAGCGGACGGTTGGCGGGGAAAAACGGACCGTCCACGCCGTGCCCGCCTTGCGGGAGCGTGACGGGTGCCACGGCCTGGGTTGCCGCCTGCGCGTTGCCAAACATGGCCGCGAGCACGATGAGCGGCACGAGGCGCCACAGTTTATCGAATTCGGACATGATCACTCGCATTCAAAGGGTGTGCATGAAGGTGAGCATCAGGTCCCCGGCTCCGCCGGGACCCGTTTCTCAAGCTTACTGCGTTGCCGTGGCCTGCGCAGTGGCCGTCGTAGGCGTACCTGCCGGGCTCTCATCGGACCACGGAGCGGGCAGCGTCCAGAGCGAAAGCGCCAGCGGAATGGGCTGTCCGGCGTAGTACTTCGCGAGATCGGCCTTCATCTTCGGGCGCGCCACATCGTCGAGATAAATCATGTGTCCGCCCTGGAAGAAGTTGACCTGCAGGTTCGGCGCCAGACCCTGAACCGTTTGCAGGCGCGCGAGCTGCTTCTCCGTATTGAAGAACGGCGTGGCGAGATCGTGATAGCCGTTTTCGGAAAGCACCTGCAACTGCGGGTTCAACTGGATCGCCCCCAGCAGATCAGGCAGCGTGTCGGGCAGCGGCTGGCCGTCGTGCGAGAAGTCCCATACGTTGATGATGTTGTCGTTGAGCGGCATATACGTCGCATTGGGCGCGCGATAGCCCAGATAGTCCGGCATCTGCGTTGCCAGCGCGGTCGTGAACGGCTGCGAAATCAGAATGTCCGACGGGTCGCCATCGCTCTGCAAGCGCGGATCCGAATTGGGCAAGGACACGCGTCCGTCGTAACGGCCGATGGTGGTGCCCGGGATCAGCTCGATATTGAACGGATTCGCATTGAAGTAGCCCTGTAGCGCCTGCAAGGTCAGGCTCGATGGCCAACGCCACGAGTCGAGCGTGCGCTGGGCCGGGAACACAGGCGTGCCGAGCGCATCCGGAATGCCGAGCTGGCTCAGCACCCACGATTGCGCGTACTTTCCGAAATGGTTGTACTGGCCCGTCGCGAAGACCTCCGATTGCCAGGCAAAGAGCCCCTGATCGATCAGCGGCGGCGACACCAGGTTGAAGTACGCGGCCACCTCGGCATAGCCCGGGTAGTAGCCCGCGAGCGTATCGGTATCGAGCGCGAGGCCCTCGGTCGAAGCCGTGATGGCCGTGGCCTCGATCGCATCGGCGAAGTAATTCAGAATCGACGACTGCAGCACGATGCCCGTGAGCTTCACGCCGGCGGTCTCGAGCGCGAGCGCGAGCATGTCCGTGCGCGGCGTGCCGTACGATTCACCGTAGAGATAGATGGGCGAGGCGCTGCGGTTGTTGGCCGCCAGATAGCGCATGATGAAGTCGCGCATCACGTTGACGTCCGGGTCGCAGCCCCAGAAGCTCTGGTTCGTGTAAGGCGCAATCGCCTCCGAGAGGCCCGTGCCCGGGGGATCGATGAACACCATGTCGGTGGTATCGATCAGGCTCTCCGCATTGTTGACGAGCGGGAAATTCGGCCAGTTCGTCATCAGCGGGTCGGGCGTGGCGACACGCGTGGGTGCGAACGAACCGAGCCGCAGCCAGATCGACGACGAGCCCGGCCCGCCGTTGTAGATGAAGGTGACAGGCCGCGGCGCGCCGTTCGTGCCCGGTGCGGTGTAGGCGACATACGACATCGTCGCTTCAGGCGTGCCGTTCGGATTCGAGGCCGTCAAATGGCCTGTTGTGGTCGTGTAGTTGATCGTCGTCTTTCCCGAGGTCCATTGATAATGCATGACGGCCGCCTTCTCCGCGACCTCGTTCAGCGGTAGCGCGTCGGTGGCATTGGATGAATAAGCGACCGGGTCGACATAAGGCTGGTTGCCGTTTTGCCCTTGCTGGTTGCCGTTTTGCCCTTGCTGGTTGCCGTTTTGCTCCTGCTGGCTCGCGGCCACCTGGCTCATTGCGCTCGCACCGGTCCCGGTGCTGCCATCGCCGCCGCCGCATCCCGCGAGCATCAGCACGCCGGCGATGACCGCGCCGGGCATCGCTAGCCGGCCCATGCTGCGCACACGGCTCTTGTTGGAGCTACTGTCTGGATTCATTTCTGTCCCTGTGAATGGTGAAATACCGCTACACAAAGGCCGCTTTCGCCGGGGAAACGCATTAGGGAAAACAGACTGCACATGCAGGAATCGCCGACACAACCGCGGCTGACAATAAGCTTTCTATTTTCTGACCGTTTTAATTCAATTTACCGAATCGGCAATTATTCAGGATAACTAACTATATGAATCAGATAATTCCGGAAACTTATACCGTTTCCCCCGAATACCCATATGAAATATTTAGTAATGAATCGTGGCAGAGGAAAAATAGAGGGTGTTGCAGCGCTTTGTCAAGACAGAGTTTTAGAGCCGTTAATACCAGCCATTAACTACGCAATACGCATATCACGCATGCGTGCGCCCGGCTATCTATAGCGGCACACCTTTATTTTGAAGAACCCGATTTGAACCGTTGAGAAATTCTGGACGCGATGCCGTAACCCGACAGTCAAGAAGACCTGCGAACGCTTACCGCCCGCGGGTTTTCAGCAACACCATGTTGAAAGAGCGGTCCGGCTTACGCCGGGCCGCTCTCTGAAAGGACTGCTCGTCAAATCAATCTCTGTACCGGAAAGTCCGGCGCGGCATCACTCGTCGAACGGATTGTCGATTGACACTGCCGGCTGCGTGAACCATTGCGGACCGCTTTGCGTCATGTAGGCATGGTCCTCATGCCGGATGCCAAATTCGCCGGGCACGCACAGCATCGGTTCAATGCTGAAGCACATGCCCTCCTCCAGTGCCACGCTGTTCCCTCTCACCAGATAGGGATGTTCGTGCAGTTCGAGGCCAATTCCATGCCCGGTGCGGTGTGGCAAGCCCGGCAACCCGTAGTTGTCGCGGTAGCCAACGCTCTTGAGATACTCGCGCACGGCGGCATCGACCGATTCGGCTGGCCTGCCGATTTGCGCCGCTTCGAACGCACGGCGCTGCGCCTGCTGTTCGTGCTCCCAGACTTCACGCTGCCGGTCACTGGGAGTTCCGAACACGTAGGTCCGGGTAATGTCCGAGCAATAACCGTGCAACTGGCAGCCGGTATCGATCAACACCATGTCGTTGCCTTCGAGCACCTTGGCCGCATTGACACCGTGCGGGAACGCCGTGTCGCCACCGAACAGGACGATGCAGAAAGTGGAGCCGCGTCGCGCACCCACCTTGCGGTGGGCTTTATCGATGAATTCGGCGACTTCGCCAGTACTGATGCCTTCACGCAAAATGCGCGCAACGGCCTGATGGACACGCAACGTCATGTCGTTCGCACGCTGAAGCAAAGCGATTTCCGTGCGCGACTTCTTCCTGCGGCAAACCGTGGTGATCCTGGCCGCGCCCACAATCGCAAGACCGTCCGCGTGCTCGCGCAGTCGCTCGTAGGTCAGGAAGGGAGAAGTCTCGTCGAGCGCGAGCGTACCCGCGTGGATGCCCATATCCCGAATGATCCGTATGGCGTGCAGCCAGGGGGCTTCGTGTTCGTCCCATAGGTCGATCTTTCCCGGGATCTTCAGCATGCTGTCGAAAGTGCCTTTTTCGAAAGCGGGCACGAGGTACCTGACTTCTCCCCGGGCAGGAATGATCGCCGCCACCAACCGCTCGCTGCGGTGCCATGAAATGCCGGTGAAATAGAGCATGTTGCTGTTGGCATCGACCAGCATGGCATCGATACCCGCGTCCCGCATCAGCTTTTGCGCGAGCGCGATTCGGTCGAAATATTCGCCGTTGCCGATCGGCGCCACACCCTGCGTCATATCGTGCAGCTTGTCCAGTTCGATTTCCGCGCTCGACCCACCAACACCAATAGTCATGCTTCGCTCCAAGACATAGGTTTCAAACAATTTCGATGAATACTGCGCGACAATACGCTCTACTTCACGCTAACGCCATCGAAACGCACATACCCGAGCGGCTCGATGCGCATGTCGACCACGCTCTTGCGAGCCGGTTGATAGACCGTCGAGTTGGCGATCGGTGAGAATGGCAATTGCTGCGCGAAAATCTGTTGCGCTTGGGTATAGATTTTTGTCCGCGCATTGAGATCCGTTGCCGCCCTGCCCCTCTGGACCAGGTCGTCGAACGGCTTGTAGCACCAGTGCGCAAAGTTGTTGCCGTGCACAGAATCGCAACCGAGCAGCGTTCCCAGCCAGTTGTCCGGATCACCGTTATCGCCCGTGAAGCCGATCAGCATGCTGTCCTGCTCCCCTGCGTGAGCGCGTTTGATGTACTCGCCCCACTCATAGGTGACGATCTTCGCTTTCACGCCGATCTTCGCCCAGTCGGCCTGGATCATCTCGGCCATGAGACGCGCGTTCGGATTGTAGGGACGCTGGACAGGCATCGCCCAGAGCGTCATCTCCAAGCCGTTCGGAAAGCCCGCCCTGGCGAGCAACGCCTTCGCGTTGGCAGGATCATAGGACGACGTCTCAAGACCCGGATCGTATGACCACTGCGTCGGCGGCATGGGCGCGGTGGCGGCCTGCCCTGCGCCTTGATACACCGATTCCAGAATCGCCTTCTTGTTGATCGCCATGTCGAGCGCCTTGCGCACTTCGACCTTGTCGAACGGCTTGCGCTCGAAGTTGTACGCGAGATAGCCAAGGTTGAAGCCCGGCTGCGACGGAACGTCGATATCCGCGCTGCTCTTCAGCGGCCCGATATCGGCCGGGCGCGGATAGCTCATGACCTGGCATTCGTCGCGCTTGAGCTTCTGTACGCGCACGCTGGCATCGGGCGTGATCGAAAAGATCAGCTTCGAGAGCTTCACCGCGCCCGGTTTCCAGTAATCAGGATTGCCATCGAAACGAATGGTCGCGTCCTTCGTATAGCTCTTGAAGATAAAGGGGCCTGTGCCCACTGGATACTGGTTGATGTCGGCGGCCTTGCCGGCCTTCAACAACTGGTCCGCGTATTGCGCCGACAAAATCGAGGCAAACTCCATTGCCACGTTCTGGATGAACGGCGCGTTGGGCTCATTCAGCGTGAACTTCACGGTATACGGATCGACCTTCTCGACTTTCGCGATCAGCTTGTCGAGGCCCATGTCGGTGAAGTACGGGAACGACACCGGATACGCCTTGCGAAACGGCTGGTTCGGGTCGAGCATGCGCTGGAACGTGAACACGACATCGTCGGCGTTGAACTCTCGCGTGGGCTTGAAGAACGCGGTGGTCTGAAACTTCACGCCGTGGCGCAGATGAAACGTATAGGTCTTGCCGTCGGGGGAAACGTCCCACGATTGCGCAAGGCCGGGCTCGACCCTGGTGCCGCCGCGCTCGAACTCGACAAGGCGGTTGTAGACGGTGAACGTGTTCGCGGTAAAGTCGGTCCCAGTCGTGTACTGCGCCGGATCAAATCCTCCTGGGCTGCCCTCCGAACAGTACACCAGGGTGCTCTCGGCAGCCCGTACGTGATGGGCGGCCATTGCCGAGAAGGTCACGATTGCGGCGACCACCCCATTTGCATACCTGAATGATGGCCGGCGGCCAGGGTTCTGCTTCATCGACGCTGCCTCCTTTATTATTCGTTATTGGCTTTGCCGGATCGTCCATGGATCGCCCAGAGAAGAACGACACCGATTTAATCCATGCCTTATCTCCGGCATCCTTCAGCCGACATTCTCGACAAGAATAAAATCAGCGTCTTGATGCCGTTCTACGCCGTAAATGACGAAATCGGCACAATCAAGAGCCGGCGAGACGACGGGCAGCGTCCTGTAATAGTCCGTCTGGAGGCGAGCTTTTTCACGTTGGCGCCGAGGCGAATTGCGGCGTCTGCGCGAGAAGCGCGGCGCTGAGGGTAGCGCCGCGCCGCCGCGCCGCCGCGCCGCATCACACTGCGGCACGCGGCGGCATTGATGCGTTCAGTGGCTGATATCTTCGAGCGAGAGGCCGCGCGTATTCGGCCCGAGCAGAATCATCACGATGCCCACGAACATGGCCACGCCGATGAAGATCGCCACGCCCGGCACGCCGTAGTGATGCAGCAGAATGCCGATCGCGAGCCCCGCGAACGCCGCGGCGATCCGGCTCCACGAGTACACGAAGCCCACTGCGCGAGCGCGCACGCGCGTGGGATAGAGCTCGGCCTGGTAGCCGTGGTAGGCATAGGACATCACGTTCGACGCCAGCGTGAAGAGCACGCCCAGCACGATCAGCACGCCCGGCTGCGAGGCCTGCGCGAAGAGCGCGATGACGATCGCCATGACCAGCAGGCCACCGACGATCTGGGTCTTGCGCTCGAGCTTGTCGGCGAACCAGACGCCAATGAGCGGGCCGAACGGATTCGCGATCGCGATCACGAAGGCGTAGGCGAGACTCTGCGTCACGTGAATGCCGCGCGCGATCAAGAGCGTCGGCACCCACGCCGCGAAGCCGTAAAAGCCGATCACCTGCGCCATGTTGAAGATCGAGAGAATCACCGTGCGGCGCAAATACGGCGGGCGCAGCACTTCGCCAAGCGAGCCGCGGCCACCCTTTTCGAGCTGAATGGCCCCGGGCGGCGGCAGCGTAATGCGCTTTTCGGCGGACACGCGGCGCTCGATCCCGGCGACGATCTGCTCCGCTTCATCCACGCGCCCGTGGCGCGCGAGCCAGCGCGGGCTTTCCGGAATGTTGCGCCGCAGGAACCACACCACCACCGCGCCCACCGAGCCGATCAGGATCACGACGCGCCAGTAGTCGAGCCCGAGCGGCTGCGTGTCCTTCAGGATGTACGCGAGGAAGGCCACCACCGGCACCACGCTGAACGTGATGAACTGGTTGACCGCATAGGCGCGGCCGCGCTCGGCGCTCGGAATCAGCTCCGAGATGTACGTGTCGATCGTGACCAGTTCGATGCCGATGCCGATGCCGGCGATGAAGCGCCAGATGTTGAGCCCCATGCCGGTCGTCTGGAACGCCATGATGCCCGTGCAGGCGATGTACCAGATCAGCGACCACGTGAAGATGATGCGGCGCCCGAACCGGTCGGCCACCTGGCCGAATACGAGTGCGCCGACCCACAGCCCCGCGAACGTGGAGAACACGAAGGTGCCGAAGCCGGCGACCTTGAGCGGCCCGAGCGCGGAAAAGAAGCCGAGCGATTCGGGCGTGAAGAGGCCCGAATGCACCATGCCCGGCGCGACATAGCCGGTGAAGAACAGGTCATAAAACTCGAATACCCCGCCGAGCGAAAGCAGGATCACCATCGACCAGACCGTGAACGACGGCGGCAGCCGGTCGAATCGGGCGGCGATTTCCGCGGATTTTTCTATTGACATCGAAATACCTCACACCCTTTTTGTAAGCATATTGGAAGCAAATGGCCGATGTTTCGCGCGCGATGCGAAGCGCATGCTGCCTCCCCGGCGCAGATCCTTGCGTCGTCATCATTCTGGCGGCGCGGGACACGCGAGACGCAGCAGACCGCCGCCGGAGGCGTCGATATGCGGCACAGCTTGCAGCTTATTTGTACCGGAGCATCAAGGCACCTGGTTGAAACCCAAATTCGCTCGATTTATGGCGCAGACGTGACGAATATTGGCCAATAGGGTCGACGCCATGCATTTTCGTTTTGCCGAATCCGGGTTCGACTTTAATGCGGCCGGTCAGGGTGTCAATGCTATGTGCGGCTCTTATGATTCTTTCTGTCTCACGTCTGGCCAACCCGCTCTCGCATCAGGCGGGACGTATCAAGGTCTCTCGCCTGCATCGCGCCCGCGGCGCAGCCTCGCTTGTCGAGCCGCTCAGCCAGTAGCCAGCAAAAGGCGTCCAGTTCCGCGCTGCCTTGCGCCGCGACGAACTCTTGCACGACTTCGTGCACGGCCGCTTGCAGCGTCGCAGCCGAAAGCGTGCTGGCGATATGCGATGCGCCGCGCGCGAGTTCGAGCGACCAGGCGGACTCGTAGTTATACAAGCCGCCTTGCCGCGGCTTTCTCTGGTTCTTTTTCATTTTGCCCCCGTTCTGCGCCGATCTCGCAGATGCCGGCATCTTTGCAGGAGCCGGCACGTGGGAGCAACGATTGTAAGGGGGGTGACAGCCAAACCTGTCCGTACGTCTCAAATACTTGTCGCGATGTCTCACGCATGAACCGTGGCGCGAATGCCAGGGCGAACTGCGCCGACCTGGCTCAACGCATCAGGGACATCCAGTAGCGCCAGTCGTCCACAGAGGCGTTTTGCGCGGGCCCGGCACTGCCATTCAGCGCCAGCATGCGCACGGCGCGAGGAGACAGGCCAATCGAGCGGTGGAAGGCACGGGCAAAGTTCGCGGCATCCGTGAAGCCGTGCGCGGCGGCAATATCGGCAATGGACATTGCGCTGCGCGCCGGGTCGGCGAGCATCTCGCGGCAGCGGCGCAAGCGGCGCTCCCGCACGTAGGTCGCGAAACCGCCTTCCTTCTCGAACAGCCGGTACAGCGTGGCCCGCGAGATGCCGAACGCGAACCCCACCTGCTCGGCGCTCAGTTGCGGCGCGCTCAGGTGCTCCTCCAGATAGCGGCAAATCGAAACGAAGACACACTGCTGCACGGCCGGCAGGTGCTCCGGATTCACGCTGGCGTTGATGGCCGAAGCGGCAAGCTGCAAGGTCGCGGGCAGAACGGCCAGGGCGCTCGCCTGCGTCATCTGGGGCGCGTGACGGTAGAGCGCGCTCAAATGCTCGCGCAGCAGTGCAACCGTGGGCTCGGTGCCGCGCAGCACCCGCATGCTGTGCTGGTCCGGTGCGTTCAGCAAGGGAGACAGCAGGCGTCGCGGCACCGCCAGATTCAGGAATTCGCTGCGCGTGGTCTCGGTCGCGAGCGGCTGGGCCGCATCGACGATGAACAGGTCGCCAGGCCGGGTACACGCCTGCTGAGCGCCGTCACGCACGCGGCAACTGCCGCCCAGATAGAACTGCAAGACATATTGGTCGTGGCCGTCGCGCCCGATCTTCGCGTTCGAGCGGTCGTAGCGTTGCGCACCCGTGCGTATCGTTCCCAGCACCACGTCCGCGACCAGATACGCGCTTACGCTGGTCTGGAAGCCGGTGTCTCGCGCCTCCATGGTTTGGGTATCGAACACGACGTTGACCGCCTCGCGCCACGCGGCAAACTGCTGAGACCGCGGCAAGCCGTGGGTATCGAATTGCGAATGAGGCAAGGAGTTCGGCGCTTGGCTCATGGGCCACCTCGGTTCGGGCTGCGACTTCTGGATTGAGTCGATGCCACTGCTCGATGAAAGCGCCACAGGCGGAGCTGAGACGAATCCTTCCACTCGATAACCGGGATATCGGCCGCATGAGCCCGGAACTTTAGAGGATATTCGGGGGCGATGGGTAGGGCGTCGGGCTTCGGGACGGCGCGCCGGCAGCGCGTGGGCGGCCGGTGCGAGTCCGCTTCAGGCCGGAGTTGCTTCAACGCCCGGCGAGCACGCCGTCCTGTGAAAACCAAACCGGTTTTCCATCGCCCGCAATCACGACCGCAGTGAGTGTCGCGCGATCCGGGCGCTGCGCGACTTCGAACCACCTGGCGCCCGCCCCCTGCTTCAACAGCAGTCCGTCGAGCCCGACGCCCAGCAGCCCGTTTCCGGTCACCACGAGGTCGGTGATCGAACTCTTCGTGTTGGCGTTCAGCGAGGTCCACGTCGCCCCGCCATCGCTGCTCTGGTACAGGCTGCCGAGCAGCCCGCCCACGACAATGCGCCCGTCGGGCAGCGCCACGCCTGCCCACAGCGTGCCCTTGCCGCCGGTCGGCAGATAGCTCCAGGTCGCGCCGCTATCAGTCGACTTGAGCACCATGCCCTGCTCCGAGTCGATGTAGAGCGCGCCCTGCTTGTCCGCGAAGACGTGGTACAGGTTGCGGTCCGCCCTGCCGGCGCCTGGCGGCTTCGGCACCGTCACTTTGGTCCACGTCTTGCCACCGTCGTGCGTGGCGAGCATCAGCGACCACAGCCCCACGGCAATGCCGTCCTGCGCGCTCGTGAACAGCACCGAGAACAGCGGCTGGTCCACTGCGAGGTCCATACGCTGCTTCTGCCACCTCTCGCCGCCGTCGCGGGTTGCGAGGATCACGCCCCACTGACCCACTGCCCAGCCGTGCTGCGCATCGGCGAACGTCACCGCCGAGAGCGTGGCCGACACCGGCACCTCGCGCGCCTGGCGCCATGTTT